>JANLZB010000007.1:0-53398 GCA_031366005.1 Bacteroidota bacterium
CAACAATCATTTATTGTAACTCAACCTTCTCCCATTGCCATCAATGGAATAATAACAGATGTAAATTGTAATGGTGGAACAACAGGAGCAATCAATATCACTGTTAGTGGCGGCACTTCTCCTTACACTTATCTTTGGAGTAATACAAGTACGGCTGAAGACCAAACAAATCTTGCAGCAAATACTTACACAGTAACAGTAACGGATTTTAATAGTTGTACATCGCAGCAGGTGTTTGTTGTAAATCAATCATTGCCTGTTACAATAACAGGTGTGGTGACAGATGTGTTGTGTAATGGAGGATCAACCGGTGCAATTAATATCACTGCATCAGGAGGAACAGGTGGCTATACTTATTTGTGGAGCAATACAAGTACTGCTGAAGATCAAACAAACCTTGCTGCAAATACATACACAGTCACCGCAACAGATAATTCAGGATGTACGGGACAACAATCATTTACTGTAAATCAACCCACATCAATTACAATTAATGGTGTGGTAACAAATGTATCGTGTAACGGAGGATCCAATGGTGCAATTAATATTACCGCTTCGGGCGGAACCGGTGGATATACTTATCTATGGAGCAACACAAGCACCGCAGAAGATCAAACCAATCTGACAGCAAACACATATACCGTTACTGTTACTGATGCAAATAGTTGTACAGCTCAGCAATCATTTATCGTAAATCAACCACAACCGATCACTGCAACATTTACTAATGTAGATGCAAGCTGTGGTCAAAACAATGGCAGTTCAACAGTAAATCCTTCAGGTGGAAATGGTGGCTATACTTATTTATGGTCAACGGGTTCAACGTTTTCAACGATTTCAAATCTTGCACCGGGCACTTATACTGTTACCGTAACAGATGTATTATCGTGCAGCAATATATTTTCTACAACCATCAATGCCATCAGCGGACTAAATGTGGTTTCCTCTATAACTCCCGTAAATTGCAACGGTGGTTCAGATGGTGCAATTAATCTCACTGTTGTCGGAGGAACACAACCCTATTTATTCTTATGGTCGAACTTAGCAGTAACAGAAGATATTTCCGGTTTAACATCTGACTTTTACACAGTCACAATTACTGATTTTAACTTATGTGTGGAAGTGGATACATTCTTCGTGCCTGAACCTACACCCATTACTGCTACGTTTAATATAATAAATGCAGCGTGCAACAAGCCAAATGGAAGTGCTACAGTAACAGCTTCAGGAGGTTCGCCCGGCTATTCTTATTTATGGTCAAATGGTTTTACTACTGCTGGCATTTCAAATGTAGTTTCGGGTCCATATACAGTTATTGTTACTGATTTTCATAACTGTACTTCCTCCTTTATTGCCAACATTGGCAATGATCCCGGTCCTTCCATTGTTGTTGATTCTGTTATAGATGTTTCTTGTAACGGAGGAAATAACGGAGCAATCTACACAACTGCAACCGGTGGTACAGCTCCTTTGCAATATTTATGGTCGAACAATTTCACAGCAGATGACATTACAGGTACAACTGCAAACAGTTATACCGTTACTGTTACTGATGTGCGTGGTTGTACAGCAACAGCTGTTGCAAATGTTATTGAACCTACTGCATTATCGCTATCATTTTCATCAACTACTGCAAATTGTAATTTGAATAACGGAAGCGCACAGGTTACACCTTCCGGTGGAGTTTCACCTTATCATTATTTATGGAGCAATGGTAACACCACAACATCCATTCAAAATTTATTTGCCGGTACTTACACCGCTACAATTACTGATGATAATGGTTGTGTTATTACAGATACAGTAAATGTCCCGAATTCAGGAGTTCCGCAAATCAGTTTAATTAATAAAACTGATGTCACTTGTAATGGAGGCAATAACGGAACAATAACCATTACAGCAAGCAGTGGAGTGGGGCCTTACACTTATTTATGGTCTAATGGTGATGTAGGTAATGTTGCTGATAGCCTTACGGCAAATACATTTACAGTTACAGTTACTGATAATACAGGCTGTACGCAAACGGCTTCATATATCATAAATCAACCCTCGGCAATCACTCTCCAGTTTTCGTTTACACCCGAACCATGTAACAATGGAAACGGATCTGCAACTGTAACTGCAAATGGTGGAACGCCAGGTTATACTTATCTATGGTCAAATACCAATACTACTGCTACAATAACAAACCTTACAGCAGGAACTTATACGGTTACTGTTACCGATTTTAATAGCTGTACAAAAACAGGATCTGTAACTGTCACTTCTATTCCTCCTCCTGATATTACCATTACTTCAATAACAAATCTTACCTGTCATGGAGCTGCAACAGGTGCAATAAATATTACGGTGGTTAATGGCGTTCCGCCTTACACTTATTTATGGTCTAATACACAAACTACTGAGGACATCAGCAATTTGCAGGGAGGATATTATACGGTTACTGTTACCGATGCAAATAACTGCCAGGATATTTATGATTCAATTCCCATCACGGAGCCAGCTGCAATTGTTGTTAATTATACAATGACTCCATCAACGTGTGGTAATGCGAATGGAAGCATTACAACTTCAGCAAGCGGTGGTACGGGCGGTTTAACTTATTTATGGTCGAACAGTGCAACCACTTCATCTATTTCAAATATTTCTGCAGGTGTTTACATACTCAGAATTAAAGACGCAAATAATTGTCAGCACTTTGATACAATACAGGTTACCAATATTGCAGGGCCAACTGTTACTACTAATATTGCGCAACCTGTTACGTGTAATGGTGGAAGTGATGGAGCATTAAGTGTAAATGTTACGCAGGGCACTCCTTCGTTTACTTTTTTATGGTCAAATGGTAATACAACTCAAAACATCAGTAATGTGCCTGCAGGAATTTATTTTCTTACAGTAACAGATTTTAATGGTTGTTCAACTTTTTTCAATGATACAGTCCCAGAACCTGCACCAATTATTGTGAGTGCTGTTATATCAAATCCTACATGCAATTTAAATAATGGTATTATAACGGTTACTCCTATTGGTGGAACTCCAACGTTTTCTTATACGTGGTCAACAGGCGATCATTCATCTACTATATCAGGACTCAGCGCAGGTGTTAACTATACTGTTACCATAACTGATATTAATGGTTGTTCGGTTGATTCATCATTTATCCTTATTAATTCCGGTAGCCCTTCCATTAATATTGTTTCAATAACAAATGTGAGGTGTTTTGGTGAAAATAATGGTGCTATTAATATCAGTGTGAACGGAGGAGTTACACCCTATCAATACAATTGGTCGAATAATACAGGGTCAGAAGATTTGCAAAATCTAATTGCCGGAGTTTATACACTTACAGTTACTGATACAATGGGTTGTACAACCACTCAGCTTTTTACTATTACCCAGCCCCAGCAAATAAATATTACTTTTCCGTTAATACAAAACACAAACTGTAATCAGACCAACGGGATTATAGTTGTGAATGTTAACGGTGGAACTCCCGGATATAGTTTGCTCTGGTCAACTGGATATACAGGTGATACACTTCAAAACATTGGTGCAGGAAGTTATGTGATTACAGTGACTGATACTTTAGGATGTGTTAACAGCAGTGTAGCTAATGCGAGTGATGTAAATGGCCCGTCTATTATCAATGTTGACTCTGTGAATGTAACTTGCCCCGGAGGTAATAATGGATCTATAACCATCACTGCAACCGGTGGCACAGGAACGCTTACTTATTTGTGGACAAATAATCCCTCTACTTCTCCATCAATTAATAATCTTGAAGCAGATACTTTTACAGTGATAGTGGAGGATGCCGCAGGATGTCTTGCTGTTCGCTCTGTTATCATTACTGAACCGGCACCTTTTATATTTCAGTCAGAAGTTCCATTGCAAAATCCTCCTTATAATCTTTCCTGTTTTCAATCGGGCGATGGAATCATCAACTTAACACTCAGTGGCGGAACAGCTCCTTATATTTATATCTGGTCAAATGGTTCCAATCAGGATTCCCTTCAAAATCTTTCTGCTAATACATACACCGTATTAGTTACCGATGCAAATCAATGTACAACCACTGATACATTTGCACTGACCGAACCTCCGCAGTTGATTGCCAATGCAGGAAATAATTTTACTATATGTGGAGAAACGCAAACCACACTTAATGCTGCACCTATTACTATCGGCATCGGTTTCTGGCAAGTGATTAATGGAAATGGTACAATTGCATTTGCTGATTCCACATCACCGGTAACGGGAGTAAGTAATCTTCCTGCCGGAGATAATATTTTTCAATGGACGGTGATTAACGGAAGTTGTTCTGATACTTCATTAATAGTGGTGACTGCCGCATCAAGCATTACCGCAATTCCCGGTATTGACCGGATTATTTGCGAAAGCACTACCACACTGGATGCCACACGTCCGCAGTTTGGTACCGGGTTCTGGCATTTGTTAAACGGCTCTGGAGTTATTCAGGATTCAACGAATGCGTTAACCGCAGTGCAGAATTTATCTGTCGGTGCAAATTTGTTTCAATGGATAGTAAGTAACGGTGCATGTCGTGATACTGGCATTATCTCTATCATAAGAAGAGATTCAATTGATTGCCTCTCTCCGATATTAATTCCAACAGCATTTTCTCCTAACAGTGATGGACACAATGATATATTTGAAATAAAAGGAATACAGGATTATACTGACAACGACTTGCTGATTTATAACCGGTGGGGAAAAATTGTGAATCAATTCCACAGTTACCACAATCAATGGGATGGCTTTGACGATGATGGAAAAGAACTGGCAGATGGAACGTACTTTATTATTCTTCGCGTAAGAGGAATACCGGATGTGTTTAAAAGTTTTGTTGACCTGAGGCGATGAAAAAATATCTGAAAAAATATTCATCAATTTTTTATGTGAGCATAACTATGTTTATGACACAGGTATTATATGCACAGCAAAGTCCTCTGGTAAGTCACTATATGTTTAATCATTTATTGCTCAATCCTGCTTATGCAGGTAGCCATGAGTATGTAAGTACAACATTATTGTATCGCAAGCAGTGGGCCGGCATGGAAGGAGCTCCAGTAACAGAATCAGCAAGTATTCACGGATTAATTCCAAAGAAAAGATTAGGATTAGGATTTTATTTACAACAGGATAAAATAGGAGTTACTAAACAAACAGATTTTTATGGCAGCGGTGCTTATCACCTTGATCTTGGAGATGCAAAATTATCTGTAGGGCTTCAGGTTGGAGTTACTTATCTGAAATCAGAATTGGTGAAGCTCACTTATTGGGATCCCTTTGATAATGTTTTTAATTATAATGAATTCACTACTATGCTGCCCAATGTGGGAGCTGGTGTTTATTATTACCGCAATCTTTTTTATGCAGGACTTTCTGCACCGTATTTGTTAAGTTATGATTCAGCACGTGGGCCGGATATTAATCCATCTAAACCCATTCACCACCTGGTAAGAAAATATTATTTTACAATGGGTGGAGTGATTGAAACAGAACAGGAAATAAAATTCAAGCCCAGTATGCTGTTAAAGTTTGAGCAGAAAGGTGATTTCCAATATGACATTAATCTCAATGTGCTTATTAAAAATATTTTCTGGATTGGTGCGTCCTATCGTTCAAAGGATGCAATTGTTCTCTTGCTTGAATATCAAATCAACAAGAAGCTTCGCCTGGGATATTCCTATGATTATACGGTTGGTAAATTAAAAAACTATAACACTGGCTCTCATGAAATAATGCTTGGATATGATTTTGGTTTCTCTGTTTTAAAAATGAAAAGTCCAAGATATTTTTAAGCATGAAGAAAAAGATATTTTCTTTTTTTCTTTTTATCAGCTGTACTCTCTTGCTCAGTGGTTGTCTGCAAATACGTTTACGCACTGCCAACGAAAGCTATGAACAGTTTGCTTATGCCGAAGCCGCCAAAGACTATGAATGGGTATTAGCACGAAAAAAAATCCCCGAAGCAATTATAAATGTTGCGGAAAGCTATCGCCAAATGGGAAACTCTGTAAAAACGGAATACTGGTATCGAAAGGCATTAAAACTGCCTGATGCAAATCCTGTATGGAAACTTTATTTAGGCGAAGCATTAAAGAAAAACGGAAATTATGCTGAAGCAAAAAAAATGTTTAATGAGTATCTCGTATTAAACCGGAATGATTTTCGTGCAATAAGATTGTTGGAATCGTGCGATAGCATCGCACAGTTTGCAGGTGATACTTCTTTGTTTTCAATTTCTCTGATGAGATTTAATACTCAGGGTGAAAATAATTTCAGTCCTGCTTTTTACCGTTCAGGCATTGTGTTTCTCTCTGATAAAAATTATAAAGGATTGAGTAAAACAAAATCAGATTTTAATGGAAAGCGTTACCTCGATTTGTTTTATGCAAAAAAAACAGAGAAGGGTAACTGGGTTGACCCTGAACCTTTGAGAGGAGAAGTAAATGGCCTTTTTAATGAAGGACCTGCTGTGTTTAGACGTGATTTTAATACCATGTACTTTACGCGCAATAATTATGTGAGTAATAAAATTGATAAAAACAAACACAATGTAAATGTTTTAAAAATCTTTAAAGCAGAATTAAAAGATGGGTTGTGGAAAGTAAAAGGTGAAATGTTTTTTAACAGTGGAGATTATTCCGTTGCTCATCCTGCTATCAATTCAACAGGAACAATTATTTATTTTGCTTCTGACATGCCCTGGGGATATGGCGGTACGGATATTTATCGTGTAAAATTGCAAGGTCCTGATGTATGGACAAAACCAATTAACATTGGTCCGAAAGTGAATATGGAAGGCAATGAACTTTTTCCGTTTTTACAAAATGATTCTACACTTTATTTCTCCTCCAATAGTTTTGGCGGATTGGGAGGGCTGGATATTTATGTAACACATTTCACTAACGGAGAATGGAGTGCCCCTGAAAATCTTGGGGCACCGGTGAATTCATCAGCTGATGATTTTGGTTTTATAATTGACTCACTTGGAAGGAATGGATATTTTAGTTCTGATCGTTTTGGAGTTGACAAAATTTTCAGCTTTGAAAAAAATCCACCTAAGTTAATGCTCCGGTTAAGCATAACTGATAAGGAAAGCCAGGTGCCTTTAGAAGGTGTAGAAATAAAAGTTTTGTCCTCCTGTAATCATGATACAACAATTTATACAGATGCCTCAGGAAATTTATCTTTAAAATTAGCTGTAGCATGTGACTATACTTTCTGCTTTAAAGACAACCAGTATTATTATACCACTAACCAGTTAACCACTAAAGGTAAAAACATATCTCAGAATATTATTTTACCTGTAAAGCTTGAACGAATTAAATTAAATACCCCTTCCATTTGGAAAGGAGTTGATTTTAAAAAGAAAGACTGGCAACTGCAGCTTACGTCTGGGCCTGCACTTGAATCATTGGTAAAAATGCTGGAAGAAAATCCACAAACGAAAATTGAAGTTGGTTCTTATACTGACTCACGTGGTAGTGATCCTGAAAATATTAAGCTCACACAACGAAGAGCCGAACTTGTGCAGCAATATTTAACATCACGCGGAATTAAAGCTGAAAGGATTACTGCCAAAGGTTATGGTGAAGCAAAATTGTTAAACAAGTGTACAAACAATCTGCTTTGCCTCGAAGAAGATCACCAGGTAAATAACAGGATTGAAATTACTGTGAAAAGTATTTCCAAAGGATTTGAATCACCATGAATAGTTCGCGCATTCCGTTAGCTGAGCGCGTTCGTCCGAAAACATTGGATGAAATTGTAGGTCAGCAACACCTCACAGGTTATGATGGGGTTTTTAGAAAAATGTTGCAAACCCGAACCTTGTCTTCCATGATTTTGTGGGGACCACCGGGAGTAGGAAAAACCACACTTGCTTTTATTCTTGCAGAGTATGCACATCTTCCTATTTATACATTGAGCGCAATAAGTTCTGGTGTTAAGGATGTTCGCGAAGTGATTGCAAAAGCAACTGAAGCAGGTAAAGCGGTTTTGTTTATTGATGAAATTCACCGTTTCAATAAATCGCAGCAGGATTCATTGCTTGGTGCTGTGGAGAAAGGAATTATCACTTTGATTGGTGCAACCACTGAGAATCCTTCTTTTGAAGTTATTCAACCATTGCTGTCACGTTGCCAGGTTTATGTATTGCAACATTTAACCAAAGATGATCTTGTAGGATTGCTTCATCGTGTAATTAAAGAAGATGAAATATTAAAGCCCTTACGGATTGAATTAAAAGAGACAGATGCATTGCTTCGTATTTCTGGAGGAGATGCACGAAAGCTGCTCAATCTCCTTGAGCTTGTTGTCAATACTGCAGGAACAAATAATGTAGTTATCACTGATTCATTAGTCACCAAAATAGCTCAACAAAAAATTGCTATCTATGATAAGTCGGGCGAACAGCATTATGATATCATCTCTGCTTTTATTAAATCAATGCGTGGCAGTGATCCCAATGCTGCTGTGTATTGGCTGGCAAGAATGATAGAAGGAGGAGAAGATCCGAAATTTATTGCTCGCAGAATGGTGATACTTGCCTCAGAAGATATTGGTAATTCAAATCCAAATGCGTTGATGCTTGCAACCAGTTGTTTTAAAGCTGTAGAAATGATCGGTTTCCCGGAATGCAGAATTATTTTGTCGCAAACTGTAGTTTATCTTGCTTCATCACCAAAGAGCAATGCCTCTTATATGGCTATTGAAGATGCATTAGCAAAAGTGAGACAAACCGGAGACCTGCCTGTCCCGTTAGATTTACGTAATGCACCCAGCAAACTTATGAAAGAACTTAACTACGGAAAAGAATATGAATATGCGCATCAATATGAAAATAATTTTGTGCAGCTCGAGTATCTTCCTGAAACAATTTCCGGTGAACGGTTTTATGATCGCGGAAAAAATGCACGCGAAGAAGAAATGCGGAAATTTTTAAAGCTGCGTTGGAAAGAAAAATATGGTTATTAGCAACGAGATAATCCAAATCTTTAAGATTTGGATTATCTGAATATTTTCGCACCGGATGCAACTACAAAAAAATATTTCTCTCAAACCTTACAACACTTTTGGTATAGATGTGAGCGCAGCTTATTTCGCTGATGTTTATTCCAAAGAAGAATTAAAAACAATTTTATCAGATGATACTTTTAAGGATAAACAAAAATTAATTCTCGGAGGAGGAAGCAATGTATTATTCACAAAAAATGTTGATGCTCTTGTAATTCATAATCAAATAAAAGGAATTGAAATTATCAAAGAAGATGATAATCATGTTTGGATAAGATCAGGCGCAGGTGAAGCATGGAATGATTTAGTGATGTATGCGGTTCAACATAATTATGGCGGTATTGAAAACTTAAGTCTTATTCCGGGAAGTGTGGGTGCTGCTCCTATGCAAAACATCGGTGCGTATGGAGTGGAGTTAAAAGAAACATTTGTTGAACTGGAAGCAATAGATATTGAAACTGCTGAACAAAAAACTTTTGTTAAAGAAGAATGTATGTTTGGTTACAGAGAAAGTATTTTCAAACAGGAAGCAAAAGGGAAATACATTATCACTTCTGTAACACTGCAACTAAATAAAAATCCTGTTTTCAATACAAGCTATGGAGCTATCGAACAGGAATTACAAAAGATGAATGCACAGCCAAACATTAAAAATATCAGTGATGCAGTTTGCAATATCAGGCGAAGTAAATTGCCAGACCCTGCTAAGATCGGTAATGCTGGAAGTTTTTTTAAAAATCCAACAGTCAATCAGGAAAAATTTGATCAACTTATCAGCAAGTTTCCATCAATCCCTAATTACCCATCCCGATTCATCGGGACCCAATTACCCAATCACCCAATCAACTATAAACTGGCAGCTGGATGGATGATAGAACAATGCGGATGGAAAGGAAAGAGAGTAGGAAATACCGGAGCGCATAAAGACCAGGCTTTAGTGCTTGTTAATTATGGCAATGCAACGGGAGAAGAAATTATTGCTGTGGCAAAACAAATTCAACAATCAGTAAAAGAAAAATTTGATGTGGATATTTTACCTGAGGTGAATGTGTATTGAAAAAACGTGTCAGATATTTTCCTTTATTTTTGTAGATAATAACAGAAATTATGCAGGCTACTTATCGTTTAAAAACTTCCGAACTCAATAATGAGTTTATCAAAGTAATTAGAAAGCTTTTTAAAAATAAAGAAATTGATATTACTATTTCTTCTGCTGATCAGCAAAAAGGAAAAGAAGAGTTTATTCAGGCTATTGAAGATGTGAGACTTCGTAAAAATATTATTTCTTTTTCTCCTGATGATTTTAAAAAATTCTCAGCCAAACTTACAGGTAATTGAGAAGTATCAATTTTTCTCAAAAAGCTTTCAAAGATTTTTATTTATGGTCTTTGAAAGATAAAAAGACACTTGAAAAAATCAGCGAGTTGATATTAGAATGTTGTAGAACTCCTTTTACCGGCAAGGGAAAACCAGAGCCTTTGAAAAATCAGTTCAAAGGAATGTGGTCAAGAAGAATTAATAGTGAGGATAGATTAGTTTACAGCGTTACAGATGAAGAGATTTTTATTGTTAGCTGTGAAGGACATTATACCTGAATGCCAATTGTAAAATTCAGCAATCAGTAAAAGAAAAATTTGATGTAGATATTTTACCTGAGGTGAATGTGTATTGATTTCTAAAAAAACTTATCGCATCAAATACATCTTACCCCATCCCTTCTTAAAATAAGAATCGGCTAATGTTTCGCGGTGTTCAATTTTTTCTTCGTGTAAACGTGTTTGTACCTGATAGAGATAAACACCGTTTGCAAGCTGATCTCCAAACTCATCTTTACCATCCCATGCATAGTCAGTAATATTTCTTCCAATGTGTAAGTGTCCTAATTCCTCGCGTGTGATTTCGCGAACCACTTTGCCTGTGATGGTCATGATGCGGATTTTCATCTGCTCAGGGATTTCCGAACCTGTTAATACAAACACAAACCTTGTAGATGTAGAAAAAGGATTTGGATAATTGACAACTTCTGTTATGGTGCTTCTGTTAATAATTTCAAAAGTTATCCTGTAATGATTTCGTCCGCTTTGATTTCCTGATGCATCCGTAGCTTCCACATCTAATTCATAAATCCCATCCTCTAACCGCTCAGGAGAGTATGCAATGCGAAAACTATTTTTTGGTAATGATGCAGGCGTCCATTTCAATTTTGTTTTATCTGTACTGATATTGGGTGCTGATTCAAAATACAAATAACTTAATACACCAACCGGTGACTTTAAGCTTACCCGGAAATTACTGGTATCGTTTAATGCGAGATAACGGTTCTCATCATTCAGTTGAATTATTATTTCCGGTTTGGCTGATACTATATCACCATTTAAAATATGCACTCCATCAAAAGTTACATCCATCAAAGGATTGGTAACATCTTTATTAACGTGAATATTAACACTCGCAAAATTGTTAAAGTGATATTGCTCCGGCTGATCATTATGCGGATTCGCTTCAATCCATAATTTATTATTTCCTAAATAACCAAGCGAGCTGAAACTAACGCTGGTCATAATGGTATCGCCTGCAGGTAATGCACGATGAAGACGTTTTGATGCAATCGTATGTTTGTTATTATTCTGATCGTATAGAAAATAATCCACCAGTAAAGTATCCATAGGTATATTACTAATGTTTTCAAAAGCCATGCTCATAGTCACAGTTTCACCTTCCTGCACAGTGTCTTTATATAAGCTGTAATAAGAAGTGTTAAGCGTACCTTCAGGAACCGGCTGATAATATATCTGCCATTTATCAAGCTGTGGCGGAGTGCGGTTCAGTGATTCATCTTGTTTGTATGCTTTTAATTTCAAGTAAGGATAAATATTTGCATCGGCAATTGTATTGAGATTTAATACATCAAAAGTTGGCGGTGTGATGCTGTCGATTAATTTTACTTCTTGTCCGCTTGATGTTACACCATAAATCTGCAATGCAATACTGTCAGCACTGTTTGTTTCTAATGAATGATAATTCCAGTGCATGCTTTGCCATTGAGTAGCAGGACCGATCTGTTTTGTTTTTATAAATCCCTTATCCCACACACTTCCCAATGTTGTGTATAGTGAAATACTGGAATTAATGCTGTCACCAAGTAATAATTGAGTTCTGTTTGGATGTCCTTTCTGAGTAAAAAATATCATTAAGTCTTTATCCTGAACAGTATTCATATTGGCACCCATCTGAGTCATCACATTAAAAAGGGAAGAATTCATTTGAGAATAATCTACTGCTTCTGCATTCCAAATAACAATATAATCTCCAATGGGAATATCATTTGTGAGAGCGTCAACAAGACTATCAATAGCCGCAGCGTCATAAGCTCTGAAAATAAAATATCCTTCGTAACGAGGTCTATTACATGTATGAATTCCTGTTACAGGATCATAGGTGTTAAACTGTCCTAAATGTTGATCACGGTTATTCCAAAAATAATTATTGTCAATAGAATCAATTACTGCCAGATGAATAGAGGGTTCTCTTGTACATCCACCATATTCAATTAATGATCCGTTAATTAAATATCCCGGTTCAAAACCAACATCAGGATGATAAAAATTATTTACCTGAAGTGAGTTGGAATCAGTTACAAATCTAAAATGCTTTATACTATCATCATAAACAATATTGGTATAATCATCATTTTTAAATTGATTAAAATGTGCCTGCGACCAACCGGTAATATTTGGTTTGTAAATGAAAGAACTGTTTTTCCATTGAAACTTTTTAGATACTGTTGTATCATTGCTCGTAATAGAATCATTTGCTACGCGCCAGTAATATACGCGGTCGTTATCAAGTAAAAATGGAATTTGAAATTTAACAACGCCTGAGGCATTGGGCACTGTTGCGTTTTGCAATGGATTGATAAATTTATCTGTAGTATCTACCTGAAAACGATACGTTCTTGGTGGAGCAAATAAATTGGCAGTAGTAGCTTTTAGCTGAATATTATTAGTAGGTATAATTGCAAACTCTGACGGATAAACGGGATTTATATCGGTAGAGTTGATGAGCAGCTGCGCGTTTGCAACATTATTTATTGACTCATCATATTCGGGTACGTTGTTATCTACATCTACAATCACCTGGAAAGTATTTAAACCCGCAGCGGTTTTAAAATCAACAGGTAGTTTAATTGTGAGTGTATCTTTATAAGTGATGTGATCTAACGTAATAAAAATGTTTGGCAGAATATTTCCACTTGGTAATGTTTGACTGATCAGCGTGCGAAAATTCTGATAATGTGCGGCACCGGTATTAGTAAGTACAATTTTCATTTCAAATGAATCCAGCTCTGTTGTAACATTAGGTGGATTAAAGAAAATCTCAGGTTCTGAAACAGAATACTCTGCTTTGGGAAACGAATTTAAAACAAGTGCCGGATCGCCATGCAATGTCATATTCATTGCAACTGCTTTGAGACCGGGAGAAGTAAATAATATATTTTCTATCGTTTTCTGCATGCATACTCCTAATGAAGAACCATACAACTGTTGGAATAAAACCTTGTGAAACTCTAATGAGTAAGGATGCAAGTCCTCAGCAAGTCCTTTATCAGGCACCGCCATAAATGCAATGGCTGCTTTATCAGGAGTTAAAACAAACCGTTCGTTTAGTTTGCGGGTAACTCCATGTATATCTCCAACAAAACAAGAGTTGGCAAGTATCAGCGGATAACGTCCTTTATTGTGATAATTTTCCGGTGCATCCGTAGCAATATCAAAAGAGGAACCTGCAGCATGACCGAAAAATGTCATCATGGAACAACCTCCGTCAATAAGATCTTGCAGGTATTTACTTTGATTTACTTCTATCGGTTCAGTTGAACTTTTTAAAAATGTTGTAACATGGCCACCGAATAAAGTATCTTCAATAATATCACGGTATTGAGAGAGGAATAATGAAAGATAATTTTGTTCACTTATATCACTTCCTCCACCAAAATGTAAAACATTTTTCATCCATAATGGTGGTGGCTGATTTGGAAAAGTATCCTGATGCGCCAATTCAAATTCTTTCATCTTGTTCAGATAAGCAATTACATCTGAATCATTCTGTGCTGCTAAGCGCCCTGTAGCTAATTCAGGCTTGAAAGTATTGGTATTCAAATTGGCAGTATACATATTATCAGAGGCAGGTTCGCCAAAAGTGGGAACTAAGTTTAAATCATAACCCACTCCTGAATGTGCATTGTTGTACATGATAGATTTACCAAGAAGAAAAAGATATTTGGGCTGGTTGTTATCAATTTGCTGATCGCAGAAATTACGTATTGCAATATGATGCTTGTTGATTCCCCATGCAAACTGATCATAGATTTCATCAACATCTGCCAATAACGGTGTATGTCCGCTTTGTAAACGATAATCTGCATACAGCTGTGCACCATCCCATACACGTTTGTTTGACACAATTAAGTAATCTTTATTGTTTCCCTGAACAAGGAAATTATTAAAACGGGCAAAGTGTGATGGATCAGTACTGACCGGACTAATTATCAAATTGCCGGCAGGTGAATAAGTAAGTGATGCATCCGTTAAATAGCAAAATCGCTCTGATGCATATGCAGGAATTAATGCACGGATATCAGTAGCTGTAATATCCAGTTGAATTTTTCTTAATGTATCATCAAAAACATAAAGAACTGGCTGCGTAGTACTGAAGTTAGTTATATCCAGCATTATTTTGTTGCTGTTACCACTTAAGAATAAATGCTGAGGAGCGCTTTCACCTGTAAAATCAAACGATCTCGGATAGCGAAGTTTGAAATAGGCAATGCCTGTATAATTTGGATTTGAAAGATTGGTTAAATCATTCTGAGGACTGAATGTAAGAGTTGTTGTTCCATTAGAAGGCAAATTGCTGATGCCAATTGTGTATTTCTTTTGATGATAGGCATTAATAGTATCTGTTAAAATATCGGTTCCGTTAGAAAGTATTTTAAAAGGATGGAGGTTTCTATTATAACCGTTAATTGTGGTTTCAACAGTAGGAAGAGACCCACCTGGTAGATATTTATGAATTGTAAAAGGTTTATCTATTGAAGTAATGCCGTAAATTGAAACCCATCCTTCAGATTCAGTAAACGAATTATCTGCAACTTCAAAATCATCCTGGTAACCGGGGTTAAAATCCATAGTATAATTTTGAATCTCTTCACTTATAAATGTTGGCTCAGCAGTGTAACCATTAAGGTTAACATCTGTTTCAAGAACGATTCTTTTGTTATTAGTGTTTAATAAATTATAGGTAAGAAAATAAGCAGCGGTGTCATTAAATAAACTATAGTAAGGATTAGGCTGACTGGAAACCGAATCATACAAACGCGTATCAAGGGTTCCATCATTTCTTTTTCCATAAAACTCTAAGTAATCACCTGTATCAAAAACATTATTTGTGTTGGCATCATTAACATCAATAAATTGTTCAACACCATTATGAAAAATCTGAAATCTTGATGGATCAGTCCATATACCATTTACCGGAACCTGTGCAAAATCAAGATCAGTATAGGTTAACCTGTAAATCCCTTCTTTCCATACACTTATTTTAAAATATTGCTGCAGCGAATATTGCTGTGTGGAAGGAAAAGTAATCCATTCGTTATTGTAGTTCTGTGCGTTTGCAAATGAAACTAAAAAAATAAAAAATAAAGTGTAAAGTTTTTTCATTTATTAATTAGTTATCCCTTCGGGGTATTGCTTCCGGGTTTTTTAAAAATATCAAGCTTCAGCGAAAACACATTAGAAGTTAAATCTTTTCCAACATTGGAAAGTGCATAATCAATGGTAATGTTTTTTAATCGCAATCCAACACCAAAGCTGGGTGACACTACAGTGGAAGTGCTGTTATCAATATTTTTTACTTTTTGAACATTAAAAACTCCGCCACGCAGAAATATAAAATCATCATAGCCCCATTCAATTCCAAAATGCGGATCAAAACTTGCCACATCTGATTTAATCAAAACATTACGCTTGCCATCAAATGTTACATCCATATCCAGTTCAGGCATCACCGAAACTTTTTTACCAATATGTGTTTTGTAAGCTGTGCCCAGAATTAATTTTGGCAATGTAACTTCCAAACCATTTTGCGGAATTTCATTTCCTGTTTGTGTAAATACTTCTTCAAGGTTTTCAGTGTTAAAGCTCCATGCATTAAAGGTGGAAGTAATGTCTTTTCCAAAAGCCCCAAATCTCCATTTATCCTTTTCATATTGTAAGCCAAGGTCTAATCCAAATCCCCAAGCTTTGGCAAAATCACCTACTTTACGATGTACAATTTTTGCGTTGCCACCAATCCTCAATCCCTCTTTTTTCATCTTCTTGCTAAGCGAAACTATAAACGCATAATCAGCAGCCGAAAAAGATTTTAGGCGATCGTAATTAATGTTTCCATCCTTATCAATAAGCTCAGTGCTGTCAATAATATCATCTACTGCAAAACGGATTACTGAAAATCCAACAGTGCGTGTAGCATCCACCTGCGCAGCCAATGAACCATAATCATATTTGGCTATGCCAGCAAAATATTCACTGTGCATTAAATCTACCTGAATGTTACCTCGCGTATTTACCAATCCTGCCGGATTCCAGAAACCAGCCGTTGCATCACTTACTGAGGCTACCTGTGCTCCACCCATTGCCAGTGCGCGTGCTCCCACACCAATAGCGAGGAACTCATTACTGTATTTAGGTGCCTGAGCCTTCACTGACGCGGTTAATATTGATAAAATGATAGTGACAATAAGTGTGTGTTTGTACATGTCTTCCTGATTTTTAATCTACCACAACGCTAAATCTTACCGGATATTTTTGATAGAATGATATATACGCTATTGTAAAAGAAAGGTTTTAATTTTTTCAAAATTACGGAGTTAAGGCTTTCAAAAAGATGGGTATCTTAACTTAATGTATGCCTTATGTTTTTATAAGGCGCAGTTTTAATTGGCTTCAGGGATTATTTTTGCGCTTCATGAATTTGATAAAGCAAATCCCTAATGCCATCACTTGTCTGAACCTGCTTTGCGGTTGTCTTGCATTGCTTTCTGTTTTTGTAGGAATGGCTCATCATGCCTGTCTTTATATACTTGCGGGTTTGATATTCGATTTTTTAGATGGTTATGTTGCCCGTTTATTAAAAGCCAATTCTCCTATTGGTAAACAACTGGATTCATTGGCTGATATGGTGACATTTGGTGTGGTGCCCGGCTTTATCTTATTTCATCTTTTTTTAAAAAGTAATTTTTTTATTATGGTGGATAATCGTTTACTTTTTAATCTTCTTAAATACACTTTTTTTGCAAACACCCTTTGCGCTGCATTGCGCCTCGCAAAGTTTAATACGGATACAAGACAGACAGATTCCTTTCTCGGATTGCCCACACCGGCAAACACCATTTTTATTGCATCACTTCCCTTGATTCTTTTGCATGATCACTTTGGACTAACCCCTTATATACTGAACCCAATGATTTTAATTGGTATCTGCATTTTATTTTCAATGCTGATGATTTCAGAAATTCCACTCTTTTCATTAAAGTTTAAAAATTTTAAATGGGGTGATAATAAACCACAGTTTATACTCATTGCTTTATCAGTGATATTGATACCGGTTCTGGAATTTGCTGCAATACCACTGATGGTTATATTGTATATAATTTTGTCAATCGTGTTTAGAAATCAATTCGCACATAATTAGTAACATTCGTATCCTATTCGTTAACTAGTAACCACATTAATTAGTAACCATGAAATACACCGCTCATATCACAGTGATGCCCCAGAAAGCGCTCTTAGATCCGCAGGGACGGGCAGTAACAGCCAGCATGAAAAATTTAAATCTTTCTGAAATAGAAAATGTACGCATCGGGAAGCATATTACTTTAGAAATTAATGCTGCTTCACCCGAATCAGCAAAAGAAAAAGTGGATGATGCGTGTAAAAAATTACTGGCAAATCCTATTATGGAAACTTATGAGTTTGAGTTGAAAGAGATGTAAAAAAAAACGTGAAATTTTTTTTAAGGTTTCAACAACTCTCCACTTTCAACGTTCAACTCTCAACTAACTTCAGCAAACTGCCTCATCATCTCTTCTGCTTTAGTCACCATTTCTGCAGAGCCGATAAAGAAAGGAGTACGCTGATGTAATGATTGTGGCTGAAGATCTAAAATGCGCTGATAACCATTGCTTGCTTTTCCACCTGCCTGTTCGACTATCATTGAAAGAGGATTACATTCATAAATCAGACGTAATTTCCCTTTCGGGGATTTGCCTGTGGAAGGATAAATATAAATGCCGCCTTTAATCATGTTGCGGTGAAAATCAGAAACCAATGAACCGATATAACGTGTACTATATGGGCGTTGGGTTTCAGGATCGTCTTCCTGGCAATAACGGATATACTCTTTTACGCCTTGTGGAAAATGACAATAGTTGCCTTCATTCACACTGTAAATGGAACCGGTTTTCGGAATCATCATATCAGGATGCGACAAACAAAATTCTCCTATAGAAGGATCAAGTGTAAAACCATTTACTCCTTTACCTGTTGTATAAACAAGCATTGTGCTCGATCCGTAAGTAACATAGCCGGCTGCAACTTGCTCCGTTCCTCTCTGTAAAAAATCTTCTATCTGAACAGTGCCTGATAAACTTTTTCTGCGATAGATAGCGAAGATGGTTCCGATGCTCACATTCACATCAATGTTGGATGAGCCATCAAGCGGATCAATAGCCACCACATACTTTGCATTTTTCGAAACTTCACTGTCAATCTGAACCAGGCCTTCGTTTTCTTCTGATGCCAATGCACAACATTCGCCACCTGAACTCAATGCATTAATAAATTGTTCATTGGCATACACATCTAATTTTTTTTGTGATTCACCATGCACATTTTCAGTTCCGATATCACCAAGGATATTATCAACCAGTCCGGCTTTATTTACTTCACGGTTTACAATTTTTGCTGCTATTCCAATATCGCGAAGCAACCGGCTTAACTCACCTTTGGCATAAGGAAAATCATCCTGGCGCTCAATAATAAATTGTCCAAGTGTCAGTACTCTTTTGAATGGCTTTATGTTAATCATGATCACAAATATAATAAATCAGTTTACGGTTTATGGTTTACAGTTTACGGTTGTCTTGCGCGTAAACTGTAAACTGTATACTTTATTTTTGCCCCATGGTAAAAACCCTCACATCTTTTCCTAAAGAAAAAATAAAAGTATTGTTGCTTGAAGGTGTTCATCCAGCTGCATTAAAATTATTTCACGATAAAGGATTTGACAATATTGAAACCAGTGATCGCTCATTACCTGAAAAGGAATTACTGGATAAAATAAAAGATGTGCATCTGCTTGGCATCCGTTCAAAAACACAACTCACTGAAAAAATTTTGCAGCAGTCGAATAAATTACTCGCTGCAGGTTGTTTTTGTATTGGTACTAACCAGGTTGACTTATCTACGGCTACCAAACTTGGTATTGCAGTTTTTAATTCGCCATTTAGCAATACGCGTTCAGTGGCTGAGCTGGTGATTGGTAACAGCATTATGTTATTGAGAAGAGTGTTTGAGAAAAACGAAGCTGCACATCGCGGAGCGTGGTTAAAGGACAGCGCCAACTGCTATGAAGTGCGTGGAAAAACTTTGGGCATTATTGGTTATGGACATATCGGTTCGCAGGTCTCCGTGCTTGCAGAAGCAATTGGAATGAAGGTATTGTTTTATGATGTGATGCCCAAGCTGAGCCTCGGCAATGCCCAAGCCGCAAGATCATTGGATGAACTATTAAAAAAGTCTGATGTTGTTTCGTTGCATGTGCCCGGTACTGCTGATACAAAAAATCTGGTGAATGCTGCACGGTTAAAGAAGTTGAAACCCGGTGCAATTTTAATTAACCTCAGCCGTGGAGATGTGATGGATGTAAAAGCAGTGAAAGAAGCATTGGAGAAAAAACAATTGGGCGGATTGGCAGTAGATGTATTTCCTGAGGAACCAAAAAGCAATAAAGATAAATTTTCTTCACTGCTGCAAAATTTACCAAACGTTATTCTTACTCCGCACATTGGTGGCTCAACATTGGAAGCACAGGAAGCAATCGGTCTGGATGTAGCAGAAAAATTAATCAGCTTTACTGATACCGGCAACAGCGCAGGTTCGTTAACTGTACCTGATATGAGCTTACCAATATTGCACAATGCACATCGTATCTTGCACATCCATCATAACGTACCAGGCGTGCTTTCGCAGATAAATACTTTAATGTCGAAAATGAAAGTGAATATTCTCGGACAATTTTTAAAAACCAATGACAAGATAGGATATGTAGTTTTAGACATTGATAAAAAGAGTTCTCCGAAAGTGATGGAGGAACTGAAGAAGATTAAGGAAACGATTAGGACAAGGAGTTTGTATTAGTGAATACTAAAAGTATATACCTTTACAAAAAGAAAAATAATGAAGACCTTGTCACTTAAATTAGATGACTCCATTTATGAAGAAGCAGATAAAATTACTTCCAAGCTTAAGATAGCACGAAACCGTTACATTAATGAAGCAGTGAAAATTTACAATACAGTTAACAAAAAAAGACTGCTTAAAAAACAACTGCTTAAAGAATCAAAACTAACGAGAAAAGATTCTATGGATGTATTGGCGGAATTTGAAAAGCTGATGGATGAAAATTAAACAATTTGATTTATGGACTGCCGACCTTAACCCCAAAAGAGGAACAGAACCTGGAAAGATAAGACCGGTTATAGTTATTCAAACTGACCTTTTAAACAATGAGCATCCATCAACTTTAATCTGTCCTGTTACCACGAATGTTATTGAGGAGTTAGAGTTACTAAGAGTACATCTTAGAAAGGGACAGTTAGCGAGGAAAAGCGATATTCTTGTTGATCAGATTCGAGCAATTGATAATACCAGATTGATTAAGCGTGTATCAAAATTAAATGATTCGCAAATTCAATCTCTCAAGCATAACCTCCGCGTTGTACTTAATTTATAGTCAGATACCTTTTTATGATTCTGCTCATTCGCACATTAATACCTTGATGTCAGAAATGAAAGTGAATATTTTGGGACAGTTTTTAAAAACAAATGATAAGATTGGATATGTAGTTTTAGACATTGATAAAAGGAGTTCTTCGAAAGTGATGGAGGAGTTGAAGAAGATTAACGAAACAATTAGGACAAGGAGTTTGTATTAAAATTTGAAATAACCATAAACAAAAAATATTCTCATGAAAAAACTATCGCTTATAATTTGCATTGTTCTTCTTACGAACAATTTTATAAACGCCCAATCAAACTATCATGTCATAAATAAAATTTCTGTCGAAGGTGATGGCGGCTGGGATTACCTAACTGTTGATGATGAAACAGGAAGGCTATTTGTTTCTCACAGCTCTATGGTGCAAGTTATTGATGTGAAAGAAAAGAAAGTAATCGCGACCATTTCTGATTTAAAAGGGGTGCATGGAATTACGCTTGCCAAAGATTTGAATAAAGGATTTATCAGCAATGGAAGAGATTCTTCAGTTACAATTTTCAATCTTGAAACTTATGCTGTTATTGAAAAAGTTTATGTCACAGGTCGCAATCCTGATGCAATTTTGTATGATCCATTTTCTCATCGTGTTTTTACTTTTAACGGTGGAGGAAAAAATTCAACTGTGATTGATGCAAAAACAAATAAAGTAATCGGTACAATTCCGCTTGATGGCAAGCCAGAATTTGCAGTGACTGATAACAAAGGAAAAATTTATGTGAACATTGAAGATAAAAGTGTCATCAAGGAAATTAATTCTCAAACCTTAAAAGTGGAAAATGAATGGAAGATTGCACCAGGTGAAGAACCAAGTGGATTAGCTTTTGACAGTGAAAATAAAATTTTGTTCAGTGTTTGTGATAATAAAATGATTGTGGTGATGGATGCATCAACTGGAAAAGTTGTAACGACCTTACCAATCGGTGAACGCGTGGATGGTGCAGCTTATGATTCTGAGTTAAAACGTGCATACAGTTCAAACGGTGATGGCACTTTAACTGTGGTTCAGGAGAAGGATAAAAACACATTTACTGTTTCGGAAAATGTTCCCACGCTAAAAGGAGCGCGAACAATTACACTTGACAAAAAAACACATCACATTTTTTTACCGACTGCTGAATATGGAGATGCACCTGAGCCAACAAAAGAAAATCCGCATCCAAGGCCATCCATCAAGCCTGGCACATTTGTAATTTTAGAAATTGAACCAATGAAATAATTTCATTGGTGAAGCACAACAATTTTTTTTGTTACGTTAAAATGCTCTGACGAAATACTTAAAATATAAATTCCATTTTGTAAAGCCGAAACATCAATTATTTCATTGTGGCTTATTGCAGACGTCTTAAAATTATTTATGCTGATCAATTCACCTTTAACATCAAATAAATTGATTGTAGCAGAGACAGCATCTCTCAAATCAAAAATTAATTTGTCATTCGCAGGATTCGGATTCACACTAAAATATTTATTAACCGAATTATTCTCATCCACATTTGTTACCGTAGTTGTTGCCAGCCAGATTGTAATGTTCATTAAAAGTTTGCGATGATTGCCTGCTGCATCTGTGATGTATCCATCATATAAAAAATCATTCGGGTCACCACTACCGTCATCAATTGGTGAGCTGTCACCAATAGCTGCAATTTTGCCAGATCCATAATGCGCAGACGAACACATAACATTCGCATTACCCGTTGTGGAAGATCCCGTTTTAAATACTACACCTTTTACAGAATTGTTTTGAGCAGGAGTTAACGTCAGCGTTGTGCCATTGCTCCATTGCACTTCTGCAACATTTCCCATTGGTCCATGTAAAACTGAATCAAGTGGTAATGGAGCGATGTTAAATGAAGTCTGTGAAAAATCTGCATAATCAAAACTCATTCCGAAAGGATTATTCTGAATCGTATTGTTAGTCATTAAATCATTCCAGATATGCGGTGAGTCCCAGCCATCACCATTCCTGTCTGATACATCATGATCAGAAATCATAAACAATCCCCCACCGTTTTGTACAAAATTGATGATTGCAGTTTTTTGAGCAGAAGTAAAAACAATATTTGGTTCAGGAACAATAAAGACTTTATAGTTACTCAAATCCTGCGCATTACTTGTATTGCCATAGGTAATCTGACCATTGTAAGGCAATGTTTCAACAATATAACCATGATTCACACAATCAATTCCCCAGTAAGAAATGCCGCCATTCCAATAATTTTCATTGGTCGAAACTGTAATTCCAGACTGGACAGGGGATGGTATAGTTACAGGATTTGATTCTGTACCTGTTCCTGCAATTGCAGGACCGTTATTAAAACCAAGGTTATGAAGATTTGCATCAATTACCCAATCAGCATTGCCCGCAGTTTCTGCTTTGCTTGCATCAAAAAGGATTTTTATTTGTGCTTTCGCTGTAACAAAGCTAAAAACCAAAATCATAACACTTAAATTTTTATTGAATCGCATTGACATGTTTTTTATAAAGTAATTTTAAGATTGTCGGATATACAATCAATAGCAAAGGTAAGGCGATAATAAATCCTCCTATTACTGCAATAGCTAAAGGCTGATGTAATTGTGCTCCTGTTCCTATCCCAAGAGCGATAGGTAACAATGCAATGATTGCTCCCAATGCCGTCATCAATTTCGGGCGTAAACGAGTAGAGATTGCATACACAACCGAATCATGCGCATTGTTTGTTTTTAATGTTTCTGAAAATTGGAGAAAAGTAAAAATTGCATTTTCACCGATGATGCCAATAATCATAATGATGCCGGTATAACTTCCGACATTTAAGGCAGTATTGGTAATGTAAAGTGCAATCATACTTCCTGAAACTCCAAGCACAGAAATAAAAAGAATCAATAATGCTACTTTAATTTTTTTAAAAAGAAACAACATCACAGCAAAAACCAACAATGCAGCCGAAAGCAAAATCATCATTAACTCGCTGAATGATTGTTGCTGCTCTTTATATGCTCCTCCATATTCAATATGATAACCTTGCGGCAAATGCACTTTGGATTTTATTTCGCTTTCAAGATCGTGCATCACACTTCCCAAATCACGATTGTCTAACCGCGCTGTAACCGGAATCATGGATTGCAGATTTTCCCTTTGTATCTCTGCACTACCGGTAGCAATCTGAATTTTTGCTAACTGCGAGATCGGCTGAAGCTTGCCGTCAGGTAAAAAAAGACTTCTTTGTTTTATTTGTTCCAATGAAGTGTTTGCTGCATCCGGATATAACATTCTTACCGCAGTGAGTTGTTCTTTTTCATAGATATTTCCAACGATGTTTCCCTGGAGTTGTGTTTGCAATTGGTTTTGAAAATCAGCAGGAGTAATACCAAACTGCGCTAACTTTTGATAATGCGGCTCAATATTTATTGAAGGACCTGCAATAGTTATTCCATTGAAAACATCGGCAGTTCCTTTAACGTTCTCTGTTATTGCTGCAACCTGCTTTGCCAATGACTGCAGCAAATTTTGATTGTCACCATAAATTTTTATTTCAACAGGCTGTGTTGAACTCATTAAATCGCCAAGCATGTCACCGATCACTTGCCCGAAATCAACCCAGAGTGCTGGTTGAGATGTTTCTATTTTTTTTCTTATTTCATCAATCACTTCATTGGTTGAACGCTTCCTGTTTTTTTTCAACTGAATTAAATAATCTCCGGTATTGGGTTCCGTGATAAAAAACCCCATTTGCGTTCCTGTTCTTCTTGAATATGTTTTAATCTCAGGAATGGAAGGAAATATTTTTTCCACTTCGCGCAATATCCTGTCCGTTTCCTGCAATGATGTTCCCGGAGGAGATTTATAATCAAACACAAGACTGCCTTCATCCATTTCCGGCAGAAAACCGGTTTCCAATCTCTTAGAGATAAAAATGATGGACACAATTAAAAAAATTGTAAACGCAAAACTTAAAACAGGACGTTGAATAAACCACGCGATCCATCTTCCTTTTTTATGCTGATGTTCATGAGTTTCTGATTTTACCCGATTTGTTTTTCCTGAAAGCAATAAATAAATAACAGGCAATCCCAGCCACGTTACAAAAAAGGAACAAACCAAAGTAATCATCATGGCATTGGTCAGAATTTTAAAATAAGCGCCTGCAACTCCGCTCAATAAAACAAAAGGAAAAAATATTACGATGGTGCTTATTGAAGAACCAATCATTGCCGGTAATAAATAATTGATTGCTTTGGATAACAATTCTCTTGTGGGTGTTTCGGGATGCTCTTCGTGTGTGCGATGAATTTGTTCCACCACTACAATTGCATCATCAATGATCAAACCGATGCTTGCAGCAATAGCGCCAAGCGTCATGATATTGAAATTGTATCCTAATAAATAAAGTACAATGAGCGTGAGTGCGAGCGTGATGGGAATGGTAATCAAAATAACTGCACTTGATTTGAATGAACGCAGAAAAATAACTGCAACTACAATGGCAAGCAGCAACCCTATCAGCAAACTATCATTTACACTTTTGATAGAGTCATTCACAAAATCTGCCTGTACATAATAAGGCTTCATGGAAACACCTTTTGGTAAAATAGTTTTATTCAGATCAGAAACTTTATTTTCAACTTCTTTTGTTAAATCAATCAGGTTGGCGTTAGGCTGTTTTACGATTGCAACCAGCACTGCGCTTTTTCCATTTGCATTCACGCGGATATATTCTGTCAGCTCTGCAATTTTTATATTGGCTATGTCCTGCAATCGCAACACTCTTTTTCCATTATTATTAATAACAAGCTTTTGCAATTCTTCAAGATTTTCAACACTAGCATCCGTAACTGTGAGATACAAACGCTTGTAATCTGTAAGAAACCCATTGCTGCTGATAAAATTTGTTTGACTGATTGCAGTGGAAATCATGGAAGGTGTGATACCTAACGAACTCATTTTCTGCGGAAGCAATTCAATGTGATACTCTTTTGTTTTTCCGCCAATCACCCGAATATCAGCAACACCAGCAGTTTGAGATAAAAAAGGTTTGACGGTATAATTTGCAATTTGATTAAGTTCAATATTACTTCTGCCTCTTCCCTCAATCACATAACCCATCACCGGAAGAATGGAAGGATTCATTTTTTCAACCGTGAAGTTTGTTCCTGGTGGCAGATCATTTTTGATTTGATTAATGGACGACTCAATTTGTTGTTTGCTCAAATCAATATCTGCATTCCAATCCATGTAAGCAGAAATTTCACAACTTCCGCGACTTGTTATGCTCCGCAAGACCTGTAAATCAGGAACCCTTTTGATTGCAATCTCCAAAGGCTTGGTAACCGTAATCATCATCTTGCTCACTGGTTGCAATCCGTTCTCTGCAATGATTTTTATTTTTGGAAAAGTAATCTCAGGGAAAAGAGATGATTGCATTTTTGAATAAGTAAAAATTCCCGTTGCCAGGATCAGCAGCAAAACAACTGCTACAGGATTTTTATGTGAGACAAAAAAGTTATTCATCTTATTAATGTTTTAACCACAGAGTTGAATGGAGTTTGACACAGAGTTTCACAGAGTTTTTTTTAATACGTTTTGAAGACATTTATTTCGATTATTTCAATTATTTTAACTCTGTGAAACTCTGTGCGTAACTCATTTTAGAACTCTGTGATCAATTATTTCAATTAGCAAGCCGTTTAATTCCATTTTTAAGCGAAGCAACATTGAAGTTTAAAAGCAGTCCGATTTTGCAACATGATAATTTCAGATAGGTTAATACTTGTGCAATGTGAACATCAGCAAACGCCTCGATTGACTTGATCTCCAAAACAACTCTTTTCTCCACCAATAAATCTATCCGGTAACCGGCATCTAACTTTACTTCTTTATAAATTAAAGGAAGCACTCTTTGCTTCTCCACAAATAAACCATTTTGTCGCAATTCATAATACAAACACTCTTCATAAGCGCTTTCAAGCAATCCGGGTCCTAACGCTGTGTGAACGGTAAATGCGCATTTCAAAATATTTTCGGTAAGATCATTAATTTCCATTTGGTTTAAGTTTTAGATGATTAATTTATTTGAATTATATAAGTTAAATTTTTTAACACAGAGTTTAAAAGAGTTAAACACAGAGTTTCACAGAGAAAAAACTCTGTGCAACTCTGTGTTTAACTCCAATTTTTAATCAATTATTTTTTATCAATAATATTTACAAACGCTGTATCCGGCAAACCATAATTACCTGAATTAACTATCCTGTCTTCCTTGCCGAATTGTGGTGCAAGAATTTCAACCTTTGTTTCTGTTGTCATTCCTTTTTTAATATCCGATCTCACTGCAGTAGAATCATTGATCAGTTTCATCACCCAAAAATTTTCCATCGTTTCATCAGTTAGGACACACGACTTATCAAGCACTTGCGCATTTTGTTTTATGCTTTTATTCAGCTGAACTATCGCTAATAAATTTTCAGGAAGAAAATTATTTGTCTGTGGTTTCAACACGTAACTCTGCGTTTGTGAGACCGGATCTATTGTAGAGAGCTTTGAAATTATTGTACCTTTTATATGCGTTGAGTCCGGCAAAATAATAGTACAGCTTGTTCCTGTTGCTGCATATTTATTTAATTCAAAAGGTACATTTAACAAAAAAACGAAACTGGCTTGCTCAGCTATAATGGCAAGCTGATCACCTTCAGCTACATAATCTCCAAGCTGTTTTGTAACCTCAGTTATAATTCCTGATGAAGCAGCAGAAATTGTTTGCGTTCCTTTAAAATGAAACAGCGTATCTATATTTCTAATTCCACTTAGCGCTTCTGCTTCTTTGGTTTTAATGATAAACAATGGTTTGCCTGCGTTCACAAAATCACCATTATTTGCATAAACCTTTTCTATGTAACCGGTGATGTTTGATTTAACAGTGTTCTTTTTCTGAAACGTTGAAACAGCGTTTAGGTTAACTGTTTCACTCATCGGAATAGTCTGAATGGTTGTAACAGTGACAGGTGTTTTTACTTCAGGAGTTGTTTCATCGGTAGAAGTAGTTCTGCTTTTACAGCTAACAAAGCAAAATAAAATAAACAGAAGTAAACACGTATTTATATTTTTCATTTCAGGTAATTCATTTGATTGATGATTTGCAGGCGATTTATTTCGGATTGCGTTAAACTGTTTTTAACTGCCAGATAATTATTGACGATGGTTAAAAAATCTATAAAACGAACCAGTCCTTTTTCAATTTCTACTTTATACAACTCAATTAATTTTTCCTGGTCAGCGATTTGGGATTTAATATTAACTATCAATTCATCAGTTAGTTTCAGTTGTTCTTTAAGCTGAAGGATTTGTTGTTTGTATTGAGCAGTATAAAATTCTTTATAGTTAATGCGTGTGTTTTCTGAAATTGCAAATTTGTTGTAATGATACCTGCGTTGCCTGCCATCATAAATTGGCATAGTAAAATTCAAGCCAATGCTTGTTCCCCAATTGTGCGGAATATTTTTTGGGTTTACTGCATTAAAACCTGCATCACCAAACGCATTTAATTTAGGACGGTAATTCAAATCAATTAATAATCTCGCATTGGCATTTTTCAGACTGTCAATCCTGAATTGCAACATTTGCGGAGCATTATCCAAATCAAATGTATTTTGAATGCTAAGATTCGGATCTTCCAGGGATACTGTTGAAGTATCTATTATTCCGCTTAAAAAATTTAACTGACTCAAATCATTTTTGTATTGAATGAAAGTTTGTTTGTGAGTAATTTCTTGTGCGCTTATAGTAACTGATAAATTCAAATAATCCGTTTGCAGATAGATGCCATGCTCAACAAGTTGTTTTAATGTTGTCTGTTCGTTTTTTAACAATTGCAGAACAGTTTGATTAAACTGCAACTGGTTATAATCTGCAAACGCGGTAAGGTATTGCGCGGTTATGTTTTTCTTCAAATCAATCTCAGAAATTCTTGCTGTTGTATGCAATGCCTGATTCGCAATAATTATTGTTTGATACTGACCGTTTCGTAGCTTACGATTGAGAAGGGGCTGAGTTATATTTATCAATGCAGAATAATTTCCGCCATTGGTTATTGCGCTGTCATATCCAAAATCTTTATAAGTGGGTGCGTACATTGCCTGCGAATTCAAACTAACCAGCGTGCTTAATCCTGCTCTCGCCAACAAACTATCATAGCTTGCAGACAGTAACTGGTTGTTATAATCTTTCAGGAGAGGACTATTATTTAAACCTGCTTTAATGTAATAATCAAGATTATGAGTTTGAGAAAATAACTTGCTGTTAATTAACAACGTTATGAGGGAAACTAAAAATAATTTCTTATTCAAAATCAAGCCTTATTATTAGTAAGATGTTTTCAGTTCCAAATATATCTCAATTAGTTTAAAAGAATAAAGGAGCTGATTGCTCAACTCCTTTTAAACAAGCTTAAGAAAAGTAACTAATCTTTTGCTGACTTAATGAAATTTCCCTTTTCATCAAATACCAAATCTTTACCATTTACTTCTGCCTCATAAGTTTTCTTACCTGACGCATCGGTTATGATTGACGCTTCCTTAATTTTTGCATCCTTCATATTTTTTTTCACATAAGCTGTTACACTTGCAGGCAACTCAGTTGTAGCAATTTCTGTTTCAGTTTCAATCAGCTTTCCTTCAGGTGTAATCAAAGCTGACATTTCTTTTTTCTGAGAAACGAAATTCGCTTCATAGTTACCTTTTTCTTTTTCCCATTTAGCAGCAGCCTCTGGATATTTTTTATGCAAGGTTTCTTTTACTGAAGCAGGAACATCTTTATCATTTACTTTCTGTCCGTAAACGCATCCTGAGAATACAGCCACTAACGACATTAAAATTAATTTTTTCATTTTTTATGTTTTGTTTTAATTACAATGCAAAATAAGCATGTGATTGTGTTTTGTTTTTGTTGTTTTTATAAGTATTGTGTTAATGATAAGTTAAAATTATTTGCCAGGTCTTGTATGCGTAGCATTGTTCGCTACATCCTTTTTGCCTCCGAACTTCCAGATTATACCGGGACGGAAAAGAAGTGCATTATTGTTATCGTAATTGATACTAAAGGACAATTGCAAATTTTTATTGGGATAATATCCATAACCAATACAACCTACAGTTTCACCACCTGAAATTTCCTGATTAATACTAACTGTATCAACGGGAGCCTGACCTTCGGGAACTTCTGCACCGCCTAATGCGGACGTATTGCCAAAGACTTCGCCAAACAAAATACTTTTCGGAGAAATGGTATAAACAGTTCCGATGGCATAATTGAAAAGATTATTTGCTACAACACCTTTAGGCTTGCCAAGAAAAGTGTAGCTCAAGTTAAGACTTGTAAAAAACGGACCTGTTGTTTTACTGAATATAAGAAAGGGAGTATAATCTGTTTTACCTGTTCCTATCAAAATATTATTTGCAGTAGGCAACTTAACTTCACCAGAGAGTGACATTGATACCCATGTTTTTTTTTCTGACATCAGTTGATAAAACAAGGTTACTTCCAAATCACCAAAACCTGTAGTGCTGGCTCCTTTCTTTGGATTAATAGTAGTGAATGCTACTGGCTCAACTAACAAAGTAAATTTTTTACTCAAACCATATTCAATAGATAAAGGAAGCGCGTTTTCTGTTCCTTCTTTAGAAGTTTGAAACTCCATCGCAGCTCCCAGTTCCATCTGGTGTGGTATCAATGGATTTGATTCTTCAGTTTCGAGTTGTGCTTTTGCAAAAAAAGGTATGAATGACATTAATGCAAGTGCGTAAATTATTTTATTTTTCATAATAGAAATTTATTAGTTATACCTTCAGTCAAAATTCATCATGAATTGTGTTTTAAAGTTGTAGCAAACGGATGATTGCCTTGATAAAAGTTACTTAAAAATCAAAGAATATGCGGGCTGTTTACCATCTATAATAACAAAAGCATAAGAAAAATTTTTTCCTAATTTTGAAAAATGCTTAACGATTCTTCAACATTAAAAAGGGTTTATTCAACGCTGTTTGAAACTCAACTCATCAAAGAGATCGGGGAAAATTCTATGCTGATAACAGCCAATGCCGGACAGACATTAATAAACCCCGGACAAACAATCAAAATGGTTCCGATGATGTTAAGCGGTACACTCAAAGTAAGCCGCATCAATGAAGAGGGACAGGAATTATTATTGTATTATGTACGTGAGGGAGAAGGTTGCGCGATGACATTCTCTTGTGGAATGATGTCGCAGGCAAGTCTTGTAAAAGGTGCTGCGGAAGACGATCTTTCGATGCTCTGTGTTGCTGTGAACATTATGGAAGAATGGATGTTGAAATATCCGTCATGGAAAAAGTTTGTAATGGGAACCATCGTCAACGAATTTATTGATGTAATAAAAAGCGTTGATGATGTCACTTTTAAAAAAATGGACGACCGGCTCGTAAGTTACCTGAAAGAAAAATCTAAAATATCCGGTTCCTCTCTTATCAATCTTTCCCATCAACAGGTAGCAGATGAAATGGGAACCAATCGAGTAGTGATTTCACGCTTGCTGAAAAAGCTTGAAAATGAAAAGCGGCTTCTGCTGTTCCGAAACCAAATCAAGCTGCTGAATGATTTGTAACATTTGTTACAGAGAATTGTAACATTGTTACCGTTTTTCTCTTTTATCACGTTGCATATTTGTTCTGTCAAAGTAACAGTACTGCGACACGGAGATGCCGAAAACCGGATAGAGTAGGCGATGAAAAAACAAAAAACATTAGTTATGAAAAAGTACATAATTGAAAGAGAAATTCCCGGTGCAGGAAATTTCAACGCTGAAAAATTAAAAGAGATTTCAGGTGTTTCCTGCGGGGTATTAAGCAAACAGGGACCTCAGATACAATGGGTGCATAGTTATGTGGCTGGTGACAAAATTTATTGTATCTACAATGCAGCGAGTGAAGAACTGATTCGTGAACATGCGAAGCAAAGTGGATTTCCTGCAAATGTGGTAAGTACGGTTTCGGCAATTATTGATCCGGTAACTGCGGAATAATTTATAATCAAATAAAATTTAATCACGTTAACTAAAAGTATATTAAATGGAACTGCAATTAGAAACAATCCGCGAACAGCAAAAAGCAACCTGGAATAAATTTTCTTCCGGCTGGAAAAAATGGGATGACCTCACGATGGATTTTTTAAAACCCTTCGGTGATGAAATTATTCAACTGCTGAATTTAAAAGAATCGGATGTAGTGCTTGATGTTGCAGCAGGAACAGGAGAACCCGGCTTAACCATCGCATCAAAGTTGAAGCACGGAAAAGTTATTATTAATGACCTTGCAGATGATATGCTTGTGATAGCTCATGATAAGGCGGCAAAGAAAGGAGTTACAAATGTTGAATTCATTGCGTGCGATGTTTGTGAACTGCCATTTGATGACCATACATTTGATGCAATTAGTTGCCGTTTCGGATTTATGTTTTTCCCCGACATGCTGATGGCAGCAAAAGAAATGGTGAGGGTGCTGAAACCCGGAGGAAGAATTGCAACCTCCGTGTGGAATGGTCCTGAAAAAAATTTTTGGGTTACAGCAGTGATGGATACGCTTAACAGGAATATGGAAATGCCGCAGCCGCCTCCCGGCTCACCAGGACTGTTTCGTTGTGCTAAAGAAAATTTAATAGCGGATTTATTCCTGCAGGCAGGGTTAAAAAACATTTCTCAAAAAGAAGTTACCGGTAAGCTCGATTGCAAAACAACCGATGTCTATTGGCAATTTATGACCGAAACACCTGCGCCCGTTGCATCAGCGCTAAGCAAAACGAATGAGGAAATGAAAGAAAAAATTAAAGGAGAAGTTTACCAGGTGGTGAATCAAAAATATCCGGATGGCAATGTGATCATTGAATCCCGTGCAATGGTAATTTCCGGTCAGAAATAAATTATCAGACAATCAAAAATTAAATATCTAAAAATGAAAAAAATAATTTTGATGATGCTTTCAGTAATCGGGCTGACAGCATCCGTGCTTGCACAAACCGCCAATGCACAGGAAATAAAAGAACCATGGCGCGGTGTTACTGTTAAAGTTTTAATAGATAACGAACATGTTAAAATAGCAGAAGCTACCTTTGCTCCCGATGCTGTTGCTGATTGGCACTCGCATCCTCAGCACACCGTATATGCGGTTACCGATGCAAAAATGCAAGTGGAGAAAAAAGACAAAGAAGCTACAACTGTTCTAATGAAAGCAGGGGAGGCAATGTGGTCACCTGCTGTAACCCATAAAATAACTAACATAGGCAAGACGCCTTTTACTATTGTTGTTACTGAAATAAAATAAGTTCAACAACAATCCAGGAATCATACTGAAAGAATTTGTGATGTAGTATAAAGAAATTTAACAATATGTAAATCCACTTTATGAAAGCAGGATTATAATTGATTCCTGACATATAACTGTATTCATGAGTATATCCTTACCTCATAGTATTGATTCGTCAATTTGCATTTCATCTTAAAAATACTTTGGAAACAGCAAATATTGAGGTTCGTTTTTTATGATTAAACAAAAAATTAAGGAATGGGTAGAGAGATATTTACCTGCGGAAATTGTCGGTACGTTAACAGCGATTGGAGTCGCAAGTATAGCCCATGCTTCAAATAAAAATGCTGTTTTTGCAGCTTATGCAGGTTCTATTGGAGAGTCTATTGGCTTCTATTCAACAATCTTTATTCAAAATATTATAGTTGCAGACAAGAAACATAAGATCGCAAACAAAACATTTTCTGTTTCTGATATTCCTAAAATAATCAGAGATATTATTTTAGAATTTGGTCCAGCGGCATTAATTGATGGTTTAGTGTTACGTCCGTTTTTCATGTATTTGTTTACCCGTGTTTTAAAAACTTTTGCTCTTGGAATTCTTACTGGAAAAATTGCAGGGGATATAACATTTTATATTTTAGTGATCATCAGTTATGAATTAAAGAAGCAGCGCAGTAAGACTGATAATATAGATTGAAATGAAATGTACGATGCGATGGTTATTGGCTGAATCTGTAATGTACCAATCACTCGATGCATCATTCACATCTCCTGATCCGTTATTAATTGGTGATGTTCTCCGATTTTTGCAATTTCTACTTGTTTGCAATTACCTTTTCAAAAGGAATCGTTGCCAGTTTTTTAATACCTGTATCAACCTCCACATCCAAACGCGTATCAATACCGAATTGTGTTTTATCAACATCTAATCTTCTGAAGGTTTTAAAAAGTCTATCCCACACACTTAATATATCTCCATAGTTACTATCCGTGTAAGGTTGTTTGTAATGATGATGAACGTGATGAATGTTCGGAGTAATAAAGACCAATCCTGCAATCCGATCAATTTTATCAGGCAATCTGAAATTAGAATGTACAAATACGTTGGAAGCAATTTGAATGAACTGGCGAAGCAGGATCACCCAAAACGAAGCGCCAAGCAGAAATACCCAAAACACAGAGAACGAAAGACGAATGAAAGTTTCACCTGGATGTTCACGCAATGTTGTTGTAACATCCACCACTCTGTCGCTGTGATGTACGAGATGAAATTTCCAGAACCGTTTTACTTTGTGCATGATGATATGATAGACATATTCAAAAAAATCAAGAAAAATAAATGTAACCATCAATTCAATCCATGCATTAGAAAATCCAGGGATCCAATTCAATGCGCCCCAATGATGCAGTCCATCCCAGTTTATTGTTTTTATCAAAGCGATGCCAAACAGAAATTGTATCGGAGCATCTGTAATAATAAACAGTCCGTTCGTGAAGGCATGTTTCCATTTTTTGTAATTGAAATTGATGGAAGCAATATTTTCAATGTTCCAGAATATCACCAATGAAAGTGTCAATAATATTATTCGATGCAGATCATGCTCAGAGGAGAAATAAACTTTTAAATTATTCATATTTTATCTGTTACTGTTTAACTCACTAACTCTTGTAAATAGTTCACTTTGTGAGAATATTCTAAAAAAAATATAACCAACAACTACGAGGCTATTATTATCTTTTAGTTTTAAATAGGCGCTGTAAGTCTTATCCGTTTTAGGTTGATAGATGGTGCCGTTAGCCCATTCATCATTCTTGTATTCAAAATCCTTCATCACTACCATGTTAATCCAGTATTGTTCGTCAGGAGGCAATGGTTTTCCAATTGCTTCTAAGTTTTCAACCCAAAGCAGCTTCGCAAAATATTTTCCATTTTGTTTATAACAATGTACTAACGTTTCTTTTTTTGAATCCATCCAATCTCCAAGAATTGCATCGCCTTTATTGCTTTGTGCAAGAGCCGATAAAGAGCAACACATAAAAGCTAAAACAAATATTAATAAACTATTCAGTCTCATTTCAACAATTAAAAATTAAGTGTAACACCGGCATACCATCCTCCTTTCTGCGCATAATTATTTTGCAAATGATTTAACCTCCTGATATATTCAATTGACAATACATGGAAAATATTTTCGATACCGATGCCAGCTTCTGCAAAAGGATTATTTCCTGTAGTTAGAACGTTGCTTTGTTCATTGTATTTCAAATTTGTAGTCGTCATATCGCCCCAAAAAGAATTAAATGTAAATCGCTCACGCCATTTTAATCTTTGCAGCAATGGAATTTCATCTAATAGCAATCCGCCTAATGTTAACCGTGTTTGAAGTGAAACATATCTGTCCGCAACAAATTCATAAGGTGTCATTGTATTAAAAGAATATTTGCTCGATACGTAAAACTCATTACCTCGCGGCACATACAACAAAAGATAAGGAGCGGTTCCAAAAACTTTTCCTGTGGAAATGTGATAATATAACCTGCTTTTGGGTGGAAGCTTTATACTTTGCGATAAGCTTAATCCGATTTTATGATAAGAGAACTGCGAGCTGATAAATTCAAAACCATACGTATAATTCACAGTGAATACAGGATAATCAGTAGCAAGTTTTAGTAAATCATAGTTGAGAATAGTTGTTCGCTCTTTATGCGCATACCTGAAGCTCGTGTTAAATTCCGCAATGGGTAATTTGTGTGCAAAAGCATTTTCTACGGGTTGATCAGTGTTTGGATCAAGCGGATGATATTGAAAATTAAAAACAGGATTAAACTCTTTGTAAGTAAAATTAGTAGTGTTTATCCAGTTCCTGTTAAGTTGTTCTTCCTGTTGTAAAATAACTTCGCCAATATATGTACGCGTGGACGGAATATTTTTTCGGAGGAATGAGCTGATTAAATTATCCCGGTCTAACTCATCATCATAATTGATGATCACATCATAATCGCTTTGCGCATAAATCGAAGTTTTTGACCACGGATACGTTGAACGTAAATATTTAATTCCTGCACCACCTTTAAATTTTTGATCTCTTGTTCCATAAGCCAGGTATCCGTTAAAATTCCATTTCTCATTGATAGCGGGCAACGACCATACTCCACAACGTATGCGCAAACCTTCAATATGATTGAAACTTAAAAAAGAAGAATAAGGACCAATCCTCCATTTGTTTGCAAAGTCCCAATAACCACTTCCTCCGAAAGCAATTATTTTAGTGGTGGCAGCAAATCTTTTATTTTCTTTCAGCGTATCCACCATCGAGTAAATAGCTTTTTCGTGAATAGAGAGTGAGTCTAGACGATGTTGTTTCCAGAAATCATCTGTATGTTTTGTGGAGCTTTCGCTGATATTTTTTTTAAGGTGGGATAAAACTTCACTCGGATTATTTGAATTTATTTTGACACTGTCGTAAACAATCGTGTTGATGCAGCTTAAATGCAAGGCTTCAGGATTTGAATTAACAGGAAGCCCGAGTAATTCCAGGCCGCTTTCAAAAGCAACTTCTGAAACATATTTCTTAGGCATGTAAACGAGTTCATCACCATTTCCATTGGGATAAAGTGTAAAGTCTTCATAAATTTTTATGTTGTCAACAAAATTCAGGTTTGCATTTTTCGACATGTGCATTTCGATACGGTTAACCGAAAATGTACTGTCGTTAATCCACATCATCCCGGTAAAAGTGTCTTCATGCGAATGTTTGGGAACAAACTGAATTTTATATTGCCAATGTCCGTTAACCAAAGTGCTGTCATCAATATAATATTTGTAATAATTTAATCCTGCATCAGCAAGCGGACTTGCAAATGTTTTGTCGAAAATGGGTAACCAGTTATCATACACATTTAATTTAATATCAAATTTTTCGAGGTGACGCAACAACTTATCCGTTTCTAAACCCAACGATTTTTTTGCAATCACGTTTTCATTTTCTATTGCCGGTGATACTGAATGAAAATTATCCGTGAGCACTTCGGAAAAATAAACAGGCAACTTATTCTTAATTGTATCGCCTTTATCAAGCCTGTGATAAGTGTCGAGCATTAATGCTTTCAAATTACTATCGCTCAATTTGTCACGTTGCAAATTATTCAGATCCAATTCAGACCGGTTGTAACTTTTGTAACTGTAGCTTTTAAACTTATCGGGGTTGTTGTATGGTTTATGAGCAATTACTTTTTTCATAAACGTGGCTCCCGGATCAGCATCTCCTACAATCGTTGCAAGACTCAATTCTTTTGAAGTTTGTTTTATTTCCAGCAAAATATTGTTCAAACTTGCAACGTTCAGCTTAATTTTTAAAGTATTGTAGCCCACAATAGAAACACCGATGCTGTCACTCAAAAGGGAAGTTTCAATTTTAAAACTGCCGTCTCTATTTGTATTGACACCGGTAGTTGTACCCACTAAAAAAACGCTCGCAAACTCCATGGGAACTTTTGAGTCCTGATCTATAACCGTCCCCTTAATCAAAAATGTTTGAGAAAAACTTTCTGATGAAAATAATACGCACAAAATCACAATAAATTTAATTCTGACTTTTGATTTTACGATAGCCAACATTACTTTCTCAATATTTGTTTTGCGAAACATAACCAATGATGCGCTTGAGTTTAAGTACACCATTGATTAGTAACAGAATGAAAAAAGAAAGTAAATATTTATCGAATAAATAATGTTTTGATGAATGATCAGCAAATAACTGCTAATCCTATTCAAAGAAAATTCTCAATTGTGTTTTAAAACTGTAGCAACATTAAATTATATTTATGCCTCTGAAATATTACATCATTTTGAATATGCAACTGGTAATCTTTCATAGAATAAAAATCCGCCTTCTTCTTTAATAAGTTTACAGTCAGGATGATTATCAAAAAAATTACGCGTATTAATTTTTGCAACAAGATAAGATGGCTTATCAATAGGTCCATTGATGAGCCAATCATCATTACTTGTTTGTAATTTATTATCCGGCATTTTTTGAAAATAATAAAGATGAGCGTAGCTTTTAAATCCTACGGTGCTCACATAAACTTTTTTACCTGCAATGCTTTTATAAAAATTAATTGCAGGAGCTTGTGAATATTGTTCAATCTTAGGTACAACAGTTATCAAATAAAAGAACATGCAAAAAGCCGTTGAATAGAAGAGAAATACCAAGCCCCTCTCTATATTTTTTCTGTTAAGCAGATGAATACTGTACAAAATTGAAGCAAGATAAAGAACACCGATAAGAAACTCCCAACCATTCCATTTAACATTAGTATTTAAACAGGCAACAGCAAATTTATCTTTGATAAATGGAATAATTAGTTCTTTGTGTTGTGCAATTAAAGGTGCAGCAATTAATAATAGTGAAAACAAAGTTCCGATGGCAATGAGCAGTATTCTTATTGGTTTATTTAATTCAGCAGACCTGTTTAAAAGTTTATAAAGAAAAACTGTGGCAAGAAAAGAGAGTGGGAAATAGGACAGAGAAGAATAATGAACGATCTTGGTTTTTACAATGCTGAATAAAATCATCACTACCCAAAACAAAATAAACATCCACTTTTTAAAATTTAACGTATCGCTTAATGTTATTGTTTTTCTATTGATCAAAGCAGGTAACGCTAATATTGAAATAGGAAAGCATCCAAGAAACACAACCACGAAGTGATAATAAAAAGGTTCACCATGACTTGCAACGGGAGTTAGTAATAAGTCTGTCTGATACATAAAAAATTGAGTGATAAACCATGGTCCATTTTTTATCATCTCCATTCCAAACCACAAAGAAGAAACAACTATAAAAGTTAAGAGATAAATAATAATATTTTTAAGACTTGAAATTTTTTTAAAACGAATCCTTATCCAATAAACAAAACAGGTGATCGCAACAATCAAAAATCCAACAGGTCCTTTGGTTAGTGTTGCAAATCCTATAGATATCCCTGCGTAAAAAGTAAACCATGTTGCTTTTCGTTTGTTTAACTCTACACTGCTTTTAGCTATAAAATAAATCGTTATGAAAATAAAATAATTAAAAAGCGGATCAATAATGCCTGACTTGAAATATAAATGCGGAAGAAAAGAACCGAGATAGGATAACGACCAAATGAACCCAAATTTTTCATCATGCAATTTTTTTCCAATGAAATAAAGGGTTAACAAAGTAATGATGCCGGTGATTGCATTAGGAAAACGTGCAGCAAATTCATTGATACCAAAAACGTGCATACTCAATGCCTGCAACCAGAAAAACAATGGTGGTTTTTCCCAGAATGGATGAAAATCAATTTGCACGCGACTGTAATTGCCTGTTACAATCATTTCGCGTGCTGACTCTGCGAAATTTATTTCGTCCCAATCAAATAAATGAACAGCTCCAAGAAAAGGAATAAAAAAAACAACGGCTGAAATTAAAATAATTAAAGGATAGAATTTTTTATAATTCATTGACGGATTTTTCCTTGATTTCCTTTACTATATTATCAGTTGTGTAAATACTCTTTACACCACGCGGGTCTTTGAAACGCTTTCTATACAGGAAATAAATCAACAATAAACTACCGACTCCAACAGTGCGCCATAAAAATGTTTTAAACTTGTCTTCTGCATTGAAATAATAAGGTATATGAATTCCATCATATCGAAAAACAGGATTCAAATAATAAACGGTGCCATCAGCACAAACAATTTCTGTACGGATGTAAGTATCACTTTTTTGAATCACGTAGTTTGCTTCACTAAAATTTGAAACAGTTTTTTTTACAACTCCTCCCTGACCAATAAATGTAAAACTGTTTGCTATTGAATTAAGCTTCACACTCAATGTATCATCATGAACTTTTACTTCGGTTACAACAGGAAGCTGTTTTATAATTTCACGTTTGGTTTCGTTACTTTCATTATCGTGCATATAAATATCTGCACCGATGGTTTCCCCGTTTTTCAATGCTTTTAAAATTGAATCCTTGTTGATTACGGTATTCACCAAAGTGCAACAACGACCAACACTATAAATATCAGAAATGTTATGCGCATCATCATCGGCAAGAATATAACTTAAATGACTGCTGGATAATGCAGAATCAAAATGGGCTTTTGAAAATTTATTTTGATTATAAACTTCCATACAATCGTATCCACTCAGGTATTTGAATTAATCCGGTGAATACGCACCTCTGTATGCAGGATGCGCGATTGTAACCAAACAATCACTATCTTCTTTTAGTGTATTAATTACATATTGCTCATTGTCTTTTGTTTCAGGAAAAAAATAATCAAACCAACAAATCTTATGTGCATTTAGAACAAGTTGATGATTTTTAGGAAATAAATAACCGTGCTCGTATTCAGGAATGTATCCTTTGTTTTTTCTTCCAAAAATGTTTATCTTCTCATAGTCTGAAATGTTAAATAAATCATAGCCAAGATATTTGTACAAACTGTCAACTTTTTCACTTTGATTAGCTCTGCCGTTACACAGTCCCATCCACACATGCGTGTGTACATGAAAATTTGCTTTCTTCCATTTCGTGCTGTCAATATTTGAGTAAGGATTAAATACATAATTACCATGAAAAGGCCGCGACTGAGCGAATTTATATTTCACATTAAAAATATACTGGAAAAGAAAAGCAGCAAATGCGAATAATAGAATTAGCCTGAAAATATTTTTAAACAAAAGGAGAAAATGGCGCATTTTTATTGTGGGGTTAATCCCGACTGGTATTTAAATTAACATTGCAAAGAGAAGATTAAAATATGTTTTAAATATGAAGTTGTTGACTTGATTTTTATGCATTTAATCTTGGCAGAATAAAATGCATTAACCATTTCAGTGATAACCCAATTTAAAAACATTTTGAATGAAAATAGTTTTGTTTTTGTTTTAATAAATATTCTCCTTCAACCTAACTTAGGTAGTTTTTCCATTATGTTTTGTGAAAGTTTAGAATTTTAACCTCCTTGAAATCATATTTTGGTTCGATAATTTACTTTATTCACGGCCACTAATAGAAGACACTCCAATCAAAAATCAACTCTGAAACAATGTAAATTATTATTGTAATTATAACTCACATCGAAATCATAATAATTACAAACCTGTCTTACAATTGCCAAACCCAAGCCCAGAGATTCGGCAGAAGTATTGAATTTAGCAAAGCGATTAAACAGCTGACTTTCGTTTCCACTTAAAGAGGTGCCGGAGTTACAGATAGAAAAATATTTTTCATCGAGGCTGATGTTAATTAATCCTCCATTAAAATTATAACGAATGGCATTTTGAATAAGATTTGAGAAAAGAATTTCCGCGAGTAACGGATTAAGTTGTTTTACCGGATTAGAAAAGTATTCTTTATTAACCGACAGGTTTTTAAGTTTAATGTGCTCTTCAAAATTTGAACTGATTTTATCCAGCAGGATTGAAATGGCTATTTCTGCGGACTCTTCAAACTGCCTGTTTTCAATTTTAGAAAGCAGCAACAAAGATTTGTTAAGCTGTGATAATTTGTTTGCAGAATTTTCAATTTCCTGTATCAATTGCATATCATCTGCAGAAACAGATTTTGATTGAATTAACAAATCAATTTTTGTTTTTATAATTGCCAAAGGTGTTTGCATTTCATGTGAGGCATTTTCAGTGAATTGTTTTTGATTGTTGTAATCGCTCAACATTTTTTCCGTCATTTTATTTAATGCTGCATTGAGTTCAGAAAATTCTTTGATGGATACTTTATCAAATACGTTTGGTTTCATGTCAGCAAACGAAAGCGAATTCAACTTTGCCAATGATTCATCAAAAGGTTTCCACAACCTGCGCGAAAGAATTCTGTTAACAGTAAGAAAACCGAGCATCATAAACCCAAATAAAACTATTAATGCTTTTGCGATGCCTTCTGCAAGCTCGTCAGATTCGATGACTGAACGCGTAATTATTAATTGAAAGGTTTCACCTTGATGTTGAAACGAAGTATGGAGCTGTCTGTATGGAATCATTTCTTCATCTGTTGAGTCATACAACTCAATATCAGAGAATGAATTTTTTAAGGTATACTCCTTTTTTTGCTTAATAATTTTTACATCTCCATCACCATAATGATAGGAATAGGTTTTCTGATTTGCATTTTCATTAAATTTTTTTATCAAAAGATTTTTTTCTTTGAGAATAGATTCATCCGTACTATCTCTTATTTGCCAATAGATGATTTCATAAATAAAAAATCCGGAAATAATAATTACAGGCAACAGCCATAATAAATAATAAAGAGTTGATTTGTTTAAGAGTTTCAATTTGTTTTGAAATTATATCCTATTCCATATACCGTGTGAATATAATCAGGCGCCCCTTTCTCCATTAATTTTTTGCGCAGGTTTTTAATGTGTGTGTACAGGAAATTATATGTGTCTGATTGATCAATATTATCTTGCCAAAGGTGTTCTACAATTGCACTCTTGGAAATTACACGGTTTTTATTTGCTAAAAAATAAATTAACAGATCGTATTCCTTTAACGTAAGCGTCAACTCTATATCATTTACCCAAACATGTTTTGCTCCTGCGTCCACTTTTATTCCATTGAAAGAAATAATATTATTTCCTGCAAATTTTTTTCTTCTCAAGAGTGCTTGTATCCTTGCATTCAACTCCGGCAAATGAAATGGTTTGGTAAGATAATCGTCTGAACCAAGTTGCAATCCTTTTAACTTATCATCCAGCGAATCCTTTGCCGAAATAATAATAATACCTGCAGTTGATTTCAGTTCTTTCAAATCTTCAATCAATTGCAAACCGTTTCCGAAAGGAATGGTTATATCCACTACCACACAATCATAATCATAACGTGTTATTTTATCCGAAGCTTTTTTATAATCAACAGCCGTTTCACAAACATATCCTTCAGCAGAAAGATATTTAACAATAGCATCCAACAATTGCGGCTCATCTTCAATGATTAAAATTTTCATATGTTTCCCTTGTTTAAAAATAATTTCAACATTCTGTTGAAAATTCGAAGCCTATTTGAGTTGATCCAAATACATTCCTATAGTTTTCTCCAATCCATAATACAACGCATCACTGATCAACGCATGTCCGATGCTAACTTCATCCAGGTTGGGTATGATGCGATGGAAGTAATTAAGGTTATCAAGATTGAGATCGTGTCCTGCATTAACTCCCAGGCCTAGTTGATTCGCAACATTAGCTGTTTCGAGGTAAGATTTAATTGCAGCAGCAGGATCGTTATGATAATTTTTTGCGTAAGCTTCAGTATATAACTCAATGCGATCAGTTCCTGTTGCTTTTGCACTTTCCATTAATTGTGGTTCGGGCTCCATAAAAATGGAAACACGCATACCATTTGATTTTAATAACCTGATAATTTGTGCTAAGAACGAATGATGTTGTATTGTATTCCATCCTGCATTGGAAGTAAGCACATCAGGCGGATCGGGAACCAGGGTTACTTGTGTTGGTTTAACCTGCATCACTAAATCAATAAAAAAAGGAGATGGAAAACCTTCAATATTAAATTCTGTTGTTACCACTTTTTTTAATTCATACACATCACTCACACGTATGTGGCGTTCATCAGGGCGCGGATGCACCGTTATTCCATGCGCACCGAAATGCTCAATGTTGGTTGCTGCTTTAATCACATCAGGAATATTTCCCCCGCGTGCATTTCGGATAGTAGCAATTTTATTAATGTTTACACTCAATTTTGTCATGCTGCAAAAGTAGTTTACAGTTTACAGTTGACAGTTGACAGTTGACAATTGACAGTTGATAATTGACAGTTAGCTGGTGCAAGCAAAATGTAAACTGTAAACCGTAAACCTTTTTTATCCCTGCTCAAAGTGCTAAAATGCCGTCCTGGACTCATCCTTTGTGTAATCTCTGAAAATAAAACTAAGTTTGCCCCTTATAAAACCAAATGGATTTAACTTACGTAGAAGAAGTTAAAAGAACATCAATGTTTGCGGCAAAGCTCATACACGATACTATTCCCCCACTTAAACCAAGTGATATGGTTAGCCGTGCTTTAAAGTGGACCGAAGAAATGAATGTTAATTTTTTGCCGGTTATCAATGGTAAGCAATATCTCGGTCAGATCAGCAGGAAAGCTTTGCTCTCATACAATAAGCCAGACATTTTAATTTCTGATATTCTGGCTGAGTTAAAAACTGAATTTGTGTATGAGAATCAGCACGTGTATGATGTAGTAAAATTTGCTTCTTTATATAAATCGGATATTATTCCGGTGCTTGATGAACAACAGCAATACATGGGTGTGGTTACAATTAAAGACCTGGTGGATTATTTTGCACTGAGCAAATCAGTTTACATGCCGGGCGGAATCATCACTATCGAGCTTGCACTTTCCAGTTATGTGTTGTCACAAATTGCCCAGGTGGTGGAAGCGGACAATGCACATATTTTAAGTACCAGCATTGCTCCTTCGGCAAATCCACAAATGGTGGAGCTTACAATCAAAGTTGATAAAATGGATGTGAGCAGAATACTGGCTTATTTTTACAGGCTTAATTATAATGTAACAGGTTCTTACAATCAAAGCGAGTTTACCGAAGATTTAAAAGATCGCTATGACTCTTTAATGAATTATCTCAGCATTGGCTAAGTTATTTTTTTGTGGCAGAGTGCACCACAGAGACACAGCGCCACAAAGTGTCATAAATATTTACCGTTTATTATTTGAGTCAGTGATTCATTGTGACAACAAAAACTTTTATGGTAAAATATTTTTCTCCACCATAATTTTTCTTTTCACCCTTTTTAATTTGAGTGCTCAATCTATTCAGAACGTTGATTCCACCAATCAAACTGTAATTATCCACAAGATTATTATTACAGGAAATAAAACCACAAGATCACATATCATCACACGCGAATTAATTTTTCACGAAGGAGATACACTCAATAAATATACACTTGATGCAGCTTTTGAGCGCAGCAAAGAAAACCTGATGAACATCGGGCTTTTTCATTTTGTAGAGATGGAACTGATTGCAAACGTGCAACCAACTTCCGATGTACACATTCATGTTACTGAGCGATGGTATGTGTGGCCCATTCCTTTCTTTGAATGGGTTGACCGGAATTTTAATGAGTGGTGGCAAAAGCGTGATTTTAAAAGAACCAACTACGGTATTTATTTATCACATGATAATTTTCGCGGCCGTGATGAGTCATTAAAAATGCAGGTTCGCTTAGGTTATTCACAGCGGCTGGGATTATTTTATTCAATTCCCTACATCAATAAAAATCAAAACATTGGTCTTTCATTGGGAGCATACTATACACGCAACCATGAAATTGCTTACAACACCATCAATAATAAACTCATCTATGTAAAGGATCCTGAAAAATACCTGCGTAATGAATATTATGGTTTTGTAAGGTTGACAAGAAGAAAAGGCTTTAATAATTACTACAGCATTTTTGCTGATTACCGTCAGAATAATATTGCTGATACGGTTCTGTTGTTAAACAAAGATTACTTTATCGCCAACAGTACCATGCAGCAACAAATTACTGTGGGCTGGACTTATCGTAAAGATCAGCGTGATTATTATACCTACGCATTAAAAGGAGATGTGTTTGAGATTGAAATTTTGAAACAGGGAATTGGTGTATTAAAAAACGAACCTGAAATTTTAACCCTCACTTCTGCTTATCGCAAATATTGGGAGCTTACACCACGATGGCATTTTGCTTCGGGCATCAGGGGAAAATTGTCTGGTCAAACAGATGCACCTTATTTTAACCAGCGTGCATTAGGTTATGGAGGTGAATACATAAGAGGTTATGAATATTATGTAATCAACGGACAGAATTATGCACTGTTTAAATCCAATCTCAAATTTACTCTGCTTCCTACCAAAATTCTTTTGATCAAATTTCTGAATACAGCAAAATTCAATCGCATGCCTAACACTTTTTTTATGAATGCATTTTTTGATGCAGGTTATGTTCGCGACCGTCAGTTTGGAAAATACAATCCGTTGAGTAATTCGTGGCAGTATGGTTATGGATTAGGTTTGGATTATCTCACTTACTATGACATTGTATTCAGGGTTGAATACAGTATCAACAGAATGGGCGAACGTGGATTCTTTCTCCATTTTTCTGCACCCATTTAAAATATATTTTTACCACTTGTATATGTTTAACATCGGATAATGAAAATTGCATTGTATGCAAGGCAGGTAAGCCCTGATCTTTTTCCTTTTATTGATAAACTACTCACTGAACTTCATGCCAGCGGAGTGGAGATTGTTATTTACCAGCCATTTTATAATCAGGTAAAATCGCTTGCTGAAAACAACACTGCAATCGAAATGTTTACATCAGGAGCTGAAATAAGAAATAAGATTGATTTCCTGTTCAGCATTGGTGGTGATGGAACGATACTGGATACACTTGCACTTGTTCAGAATTCGGGAATACCAGTGGTGGGAATTAATACAGGGAGATTAGGATTTCTCTCAAGCATTTCACAAGATCAGGTTAGTGTTGCCATTGAAAGTTTAATCCGTGGACATTTCTCCTTAGATAAAAGAACATTGTTACGGTTAGAATCAAGCCACACTTTATTTGGAGAAGTTAATTATGCATTGAATGATCTCACCATTCATAAAAAGGATAGTTCTTCAATGATCATTATCAATACTTTTCTCAATGGAGAATATTTAAATTCTTACTGGGCTGACGGATTAATTATTGCCACACCCACTGGTTCTACCGGTTATTCATTAAGTTGCGGTGGACCCATCATTGCTCCGCACTCTGATAATTTTGTTATCACACCCATTGCACCGCATAATTTAAATGTGCGCCCGATAGTGGTAAGTGATAAACATGTTATATCACTTGAAGTGGAGGGGCGCAGTCAGTATTTTCTGGCATCGCTTGATTCGCGTTCAGTAACTATTGACTCCAGTCTCCAGCTCGCAGTGCGTAAAGAAGACTTCACCATGAACCTTGTTCGCATGGGTAATGATAATTTTTTAAGCACCTTGCGTAATAAATTAAAGTGGGGATTGGATAGCAGAAATTAAACTTCTTATCATAGCATAACAAATATCTGGTTAAATCTATATTTTTGTGCATGGAGATATCCCAGCCAGTATGAAAAAGAGATACATAGTTACCCTTCTGATTTTGTTAACACTGCCACAAGTGCTTAGTGCGCAACGTGTGCGTGCGCGTTGGAAAGCTTATCGCTGGGAATACATGGTGGGTATAGGAGCCAGTAACTTCTTAGGTGAATTGGGTGGAGCTAACCAGGTTGGCACTAATGGTTTCAAAGACCTTGAATTCAAAGCTACAAGACAGGTTTTAACTGCTGGGCTTCGTTATAAAATTACTCCTTTTCTTGCTTTGCATACCCATGGCACGTTTGCAAGTGTATCAGGTGATGATAAGTTAACCAAAGAACCTTTTCGTCACAACAGAAATCTTAATTTCAAATCTAACATCTATGAATTGAATGTAAATTTTGAAGCATCAATACTGTCACAGCGTGAAGGTGGATTGTATAAATTAAGAGGTATGAGAAGAACTCCTTCTTTCGAAATGTCAGCTTATGTTTTTGCAGGTGTCGGTGTCTTTCATTTTAACCCTAAAGGACAGTACCAGGGTAAATGGTATGAATTGCAGCCCTTAGGAACGGAAGGTCAGGGAATTTCTCCTGCACGTTCTAAATATAAACGCACACAACTTTGTGTTCCCGTAGGTTTTGGTTTCCGTTATTTCTTTAACAGGAGATGGGGTGTAGGCTTTGAATATGGTATTCGAAAAACATTTACTGATTATATTGATGATGTAAGCAAAACCTATTATGATAATGATGCTATCAGAAAGCAGAATGGTGACATAGCAGCTCAGTTAGCTGATCCATCAATAGGTGTTAAAGAATCACAAACACTGGCAGGTGAACAGCGTGGTGATCCACGTGACAGAGATGCATACATGTTTGCCGTTTTCAGCTTGCATTATAAGATAAGAACAGGTCGCACCAATTTCCCAGTCTTCTGATTTTGTTTTCCACTTTTAGTGAATGATTGGTTTGTTAAAAAATAACAAAGCTCTTTTTTCGTTTAGCACATCAATGAGAATTTATGCTGCGGTTTTAATCGCTTTTTTCTTCTTAATGAAGTCATCGCATGCCAATGCCCAGTCACGCGAAATGGGAGTAATGGTTGGCGTGATGGGATATAAAGGTGATTTAAATCCGGTGTTGTTCAGTGATAAATTTTTACATCCTGGCATTGGAATCGTTTACAGGCGTTATTATAATAATCACTGGGCTTTTCGTGCTGCATTTAATTATGGTCGTATTTCTGCTGATGATGCACAGGCAGCAGATTCATTCAGCATCAATCGTAATTTATCTTTTCGCTCTGATATAATGGAGTTGCAGGGTGGATATGAATTTAATTTTTTTCCTTATCAAACGGCTAATCCATCTACGTTCATTACTCCTTACTTATTTGCAGGGCTTGCTCTTTATCGTTACAATCCTAAAGCAGAGTTAAATGGCAAATGGTATGCATTGCAACCTTTGGGAACTGAGGGGCAGGGAACGGAAAAATATCCCGAGCGTAAACCTTACACACGCATCAGCATTAACATGCCCTTCGGAGGTGGTTTGAAATTCAAATTTGCCAAACGTTTTTGCGGAGTTTTAGAAGTAGGAGTAAGAAGATGTTATGTTGATTACCTGGATGATGTAAGTAAATCCTATGCTGATCCTTCCACCATACGCAAAGAATATGGAAAAGTAGCTGTGCAGCTTTCTGACCGCTCACTGGAACAGGGCACTCCGCAAGTGGGCAGACAGCGTGGCGATCCATCCAATAAAGACTGGTATATGTTTAGCGGCATACAGATATGCTATACCCTTTCTAAAAAATATATTGACAGCTGTCGTCCTTTTAGAATCAAGCTCTGAAAAATATTTCTACAGGTTTTTATTTATCACCTGCAGCAACATCTCACCCGTTACCACACCTGACTGCCGCCATTTTATCTCTCCATTTTTAAATAGAATTAATGTTGGCACACCTTGCACATTGTAATGACTTGCAGCTTGTGGGTTTTTATCAACATCCACTTTAATGATACGCGCTTTAGCCCCAATCTTACCTGCTACTTCCTTTAAGATGGGTGATTGTGTTTTACATGGTCCACACCACTCAGCCGTAAAATCTACCAGAGTAGGTGTTTCTGAATTAATATATTCCGCAAACTTTGACATTTTATTAACGAATTAAATTCTAGAAAAAATCATAATGATTAAACATGTTTCAAATCTTTGTGTTTCATGAGTTGAATAAATAAGTCACGCTCTTCTTTTGATAAATGTTTAGGTACATGAATCATCATTCTGGCATAAGCATCACCATGCTTTTCTGGATTTTCAAAAAAAGGCATACCAAGTCCTTTCAACCTGAAAACTTTTCCACTGTCAGTACCTGCAGGAATGTCCATCTTAATAGTTCGTCCAAATATTTCAATATTTAATTTTCCGCCAATCACCGCATTAAAAAGATCAAGTGGCTCATCGAAATATAGATCGTTTTCTTTCACCTCGTACTTTGGGTGTCTGGCAATATGCATGGTTATCATCAAATCACCATTGGGTTGTCCTTTAGTGCCTGCACCACCTTTGCCTTTCATCCTTAAAACCTGACCTTCGCGGATGCCCGGTTTTATTTTCATATTAATTTTCTGTCCGTTAAGTGAAATTTGTTTCGTGCCACCATGATAAGCATCCTCGAGCGAAAGCTCCAACTCTGCATTCATGTTTTGCCCGTGCATGGCACGCCCACTTCTTTGTGTAGTTCTTCCGCCACTAAATCCACCTCCAAAGATGGATTCGAAGAAATCAGAGAAGTTACCTCCGCTACCGAAATATTCATCTCCTTCAGATCCGGTTTGGTACTGCCGTTGTCCGCCACGGTTTGCCCACTTGCTCCAGTCAAAATTGCCGGAATCACCACCATGCTGCTGGTAAGATTGCCAGTTTGCGCCTAACTCATCATACTTTTTGCGCTTTTCCGCATTGCCCAGCACTTCGTTCGCCTCGTTAATCTCCTTAAACTTTTCTTCAGCTTTTTTATCCCCTGAATTTTTATCCGGATGATACTTTACTGCAAGTTTCCGAAAGGCTTTCTTAATCTCCTCTTGCGAAGCGCCCTTATCAACACCTAATATTTTATAATAATCTTTATAGTCCATTCAATAGTTTTTAGACTATGTAAAATTAAGCCTTTGAATAGATCATAAATTACGTGCCTGAGATTTTAAAAAAAAGTGTTTTATTAGGTCGCACTTTATGCTCTAATTCTTTGCTTAATATTTTCATACCCTGCTGTAAAACGCTGCGACCCATCTGCGCGGAAGTACCCTTATCACTATTGATGATAACTTAGCTAATTTACCGGGTACAATCATTAAACGTCCTTTCAGCGTTTTGCGTATTGCTACTTCGCCTACCTTATGTGGATCTAATGCCATTTGCATCCCGAACCATCCAAGTTTTTCTTTGGTGTCTTTTATTATTTCAGGTTTTGTGAAAACCGGACCCGGGCTGAGGCAGCTAACACTGATGTGTTTTTTTTTGAGTTGATAGCGTAATGAATAACTGAAAAAGATAACAGCAGACTTAGTAGCTGAGTACATGTTTTTTGCAGGAATGGGAGCGAAGCCCGCCATGCTTGCCACATTTAATATGTAAGCAGGTGCATTTTTTTCCAGTAGCGGAAGTAATAATAAGGAAAGTGCCATGCACGACTCAACATTGAGTCGAACCATGTAACGGAGCGAATCAAGAGGTAAGGATAAATAGTCATTGCTGCCACCAAGCCCTGCTACATTGCAAAGCACTTTTAAATGAATGTTTCTTTCGATACACCAACTGGCAATTGCTGTTGCTGATTCTTCTTTTGCCAAATCATAAACCAATATCTCTGCATGAATACCATAAGCAGATTCTAACCTGTTTTTAGCAGCTATAAGACTATCCCGTCCACGTGCTATTAAAATTAAATTGTATTTGCGTTTTGCAAGTGCTTCTGCAATGCCATAGCCGATGCCTTTGCTTCCACCTGCTATTAATGCATAGGGGACAGTGGTATCAGATGAAGCAGCAGGAATTTCTGGAATATCAGGATTGTCTGCCTGAGTTAATATAGAAGAAGACGATGAAACATTATCAATACTATTTTCCGTTTGCCCAAGTGTAATTGTAATGTTTAAAACAATCAGACATAAAAGCATTAATTTTCTCATGTAGGTAAAAGGCATTAAACCTTTATGCCAGTAGTTCATTATCTGAGAGCGTATAATGCTTTTTCTATTTTTGTAATATGTCTATCAATAAATTTATACTGCTGAGTTTTTTTATTCCCTTAACATTGCCAGCGCAGAATACTTATTATGAAACCATTTTTGGTGATACAACAGATAACTGCACGGGTGTTTCAATTGAGCAGCTTGTTTCGGGAAATTTTGTAGTTGCCGCTAACAGCAGTAATATTATTACAGGAAGCAATGTGATTCAGCTTTATAAGTTCGACAAAAACGGAACTGAACTCATGCACATTACCTTCCCCTTGATTAATAATGAAAGAGTTTTTAAAATGAAAGGTACTCCCGATGGTCATTTGCTATTTGCAGGAATTGCAACCGACTCCACAGGCAATGGTGATGGATTACTTATGAAAACTGATACATCAGGAAATATAATATGGAGAAGTGTATATGGCAGGCCGTTAACCGAAGAATCATTACAAGGGATAGGTTTTACCTCGCAAGGCGAAATACTCAGCAGCGGTTATACAAAAAACCAAACCGGATCAGGCCATTCGTTATATCTCATTAAAACCGACACTGCAGGAGGAATGCTTTGGGATCAACAATACGACTCTGCATTTAACTCTTACAGCGATGCTGTGATTGTTTTAATTAATGGTGACATAATAATTTCAGGAGACCGGCAACGTACTTCAGGAAATTATACCAATGCGATTATTCATACCGATTCTGCAGGTAATTTATCATGGGAACTGGATTTGCCCAATGCTTATAATAATGGCTGTAAGAATGATTATTTTACTTCGAATGGTGATGTTATCATTGTTGGAGAATCAGCTACAGCAACAAGTTTTTCTTTCGATCCTTCAATAACACGGCTTGATACTTCGGGAAATATTAAATGGAATTATATCTATAACGGATCGCCTAATTCAACTGATGCTGCATTTGATATGATTGAACCATTGCCTGAAAATTATCTGGTAACGGGTTATGCATTGAATCCTGCTAATAATTCAGCAGATGTTATGCTAATGAGAATTGATTCAAGTGGCACTGAAATATCGCGTACTTATTTTGGTGATTCTATGTCAGTGGATATTGGATTGGCTATCACCAAAAATCAATTTGCCAGTGGATGTTATATTACAGGAACCACAGTAAGAAACCAGGTTAACCGAGGTTATTTAATTTATACAGACTTGTTAGGAATACCAGCCGCGATTAGTGATAATCATTTTAATAATAATGATATTGTGCTTTATCCAAATCCTGCTGATGATTTGTTGTATGTGATAATACCCACTTTAGAAAAATATAGTATTTCGATTTTTGATATCACTGGTAATAGGATGCTCTTACCCGATGCGTTATCACAAAATATTTTTTCAATTAAAAAACTTGCCAGTGGAATATACTTCGCCAATATTGAATTGGCTGGTAAAATATTTCGTAAGCCATTTATAGTCCTTCACTAATTTTTTTTTAAAAGTACTTGAATGATTTTAATGCAATAAAAAAAAGCCACACTTTCGG
>JANLZB010000019.1:0-101058 GCA_031366005.1 Bacteroidota bacterium
GTCATGCTGAGGCACGAAGCATCTCTACAGTTCTACTTGCAATTGCTTTATTATTTACTTCCTGTCACAAAAAAACATCCACTGCTACAATTCAAACAGCTGAAGAATTACGCAATCTGAATTACATTCCTGCTAAAGTTGTTTTACAAACTGAGTTAGCCGGATGTGGTTATATGCTCGCATTGGAAGATGGAAAAATGCTGGAACCTTTAAACCTGAATGATACCTTAAAACAAAACAACTTAAGACTTTGGATTAAATATCATGTTGAGAAAAGTACAATGAGTGTTTGTATGATGGGGACTATTGTTAAAATAGAGGATGCAAAATTTTTAAGATGAAAATTATTTTTATTGGCACTCCTTCTTTTGCAGTTGAATCACTCAGAATCTTAGTAGATAACGGATATGATATTGTAGGTGTTATCACTGCGCCTGATAGACCTGCAGGACGTGGACAACTGCTGCATCAATCTGAAGTAAAAAAATACGCTTTGGAAAAAGGATTGCACATCATGCAGCCTTTGAAATTAAAAGATGAAAATTTTCTTGAAGAAGTCAGATCGCTAAAAGCGGATTTACAAATTGTAGTTGCATTCAGGATGATGCCAGATGCATTATGGAACATGCCTCCGCTCGGAACATTTAATTTACATGCTTCCCTTTTGCCGCAATACCGTGGTGCTGCTCCAATCAATCGTGCAATCATGAATGGAGAAACCGAAACGGGTGTCACTACATTTTTTCTCAAACATGAAATTGATACAGGAAATATTTTGCTTCAGGAAAAAATTACCATTGGTGAAAATGAAACTGCAGGTGAATTACATGACCGATTAATGATGACAGGTGCTAATCTTGTTTTAAAAACTGTTCAGCTGATTGAATCAGGAAAGTATCAGCCAAAAGAACAGGAGAAATTAATTGCTGATCCAAAAGAATTAAAACATGCTCCCAAATTATTTAAAGAAGATTGCAGAATTGATTTCAGTAAAAACGTTTTGACATTACATAACCAGGTGAGAGGTTTATCTCCACATCCAACTGCATTTTTTGAAATACAAAAAAGCAACGGAGAAATTTTAACTGTTAAAGTTTTCAAATCTACTTATGAAGAAACACCTGTTGTACTGAGTCATGCATTATTTACAGATCATAAAAATATTTTAAAGATCAGTGCGAAAGATGGATTTTTGAATTTACTGGAAGTACAATTACCCGGAAAAAAAAGAATGAAAGCGGATGAGTTGTTAAGAGGATTTAAGTTTGAAGCGGATTGGAAGGTGGTTTGAGAAGAATCTTAAATTCTGCTGAATAAAATTTTGCCAGCGATCAGTGCAAGATGGGAATAATTGATATTAATGAACTAAGAAAACGCAGATTTACTGATGGCAAAGATTGTTAATAGAACAGATTATTGCCTACGGCATGATTGACCGTTTCGATATTAAAAATTAGATCACATTTTTTGTAAAACAATGTAGCAATATATTTTTCTGATCAATCTCCAAATAAATCTGTTCCCATCAGTAAATCTGTGTCCACTTTACTGAAAATCAATCCTGATCGTATCGTTTTGTTTCAATCCTAACAGCCGTGAAGCATTACCGTGATTGATGGCAATCTCTAATAAATCAGAAGTATTAAACAAAGCAATGATGCATCCCTGCTCTGCTTCATCATAACGCTTATTAAGTGAATTAACCGTGTACTGTTGTCTGCGTGCATTAATTTCAAACTTTCGTTGCTTACGTTGCGACTCAAATAAATCTCGGCTTATATTGGTAATTGCATTTCCAAATTCATCAATATAAACAACAGTTCCTCTTATCACATCCTCTTCAATCACAGGACGGAAAATTGTTTTCTCAACAAACTCAGCCGGTCGCGAACCTAATTCATAAATATTATTTCCATTGATCACATGCTCTGCAGCTTTCACAATCGTGGAAGTATCATAAGCAGCAAATGCATTTTCCGATGGAGGCAGCACAACTATATCAACAGGTTTTTCTTCAAACACCAATGAAAAAAAACCATCATTCATACCGATGAAATAATGTCCGTTACGTTTAATGAGTAATAATTCTGAAATTTTTTCTGTAAAAGAACCCACACCCACAATATGAATGGTGCCATTTGGAAATGAACCATACGCATTCTTAAAAATAAAAGCACCTTGAGCAATATTATTTCCTTCCACCAAATGAGTGATGTCAACAATAGAAGCTGAAGGCGAAATATTTAACAACGAACCTTTAAGCGCAGCTACATGAAAATCTTTTAATCCCCAATCGGTGGTAAGCGTAATTATTGACATGGCGTTCAAAAATAAACATTAACAAAATAGAGCAGGAACTTTAAAAATGCTGACCTTAGCACCATGCGAAATACCAATGCACATTCGTTGAAAGAAGTTATTAATGAGCTCATTGATGCTTATCATTTGAGAGGTAAACTTTCGGAGGCACGTATTCGCGAAGCATGGGAACAAATGATGGGTGCTGCTATTGCCAAACGCACCAATGCTATTTATTTAAAAGATAAAGTTTTAACAGTTCAGCTGAATTCTTCCGTTTTGAGAGATGAACTTTCCTATAAGCGTCATGATATTGTTTCTGCATTGAATAAACTTTTGGAAAATGATGCGGTGAAAGAAATTGTTTTCAGGTAAGAAAAATTTAAACCTTAATTAACTTTTCTGATACGTAATTTTTTTTCCAACGGAACTTCTTTCTGTTGTTTCTCGCGGTCATTTCTTGGTTGAATATTTTTTTGCAATAACCAAAAACCTTTTTCATATTTTAATCCATCATAGCTCATATCAGGTCCGTAAAGACTAAACATTCCTTTTGCTTCCGGTCGTAGGTCAGATGGCGATAAGTGATCAAATACAATTCTATTATCACCTTCCTCATATTTAAGTGACATGGTGGTTTGTGCGTTGTATTCAAATACGATTCGTGTTTTGGTTTTTCCGGCAGCTTTAAAAATGGATGAACCAAATTGAATTTTTCCATTATTCAAAGTCAACACATCAATAATTTTTTTCGTGGTTTGAAAATTATTTCCCTGCCAGCCTAACAGCGTGTAATAAACTTTGTTGTTGAATTTATGCTGAAGAATTTTGTAGTAGAGCGCTCCGTACCAATTATCCTGATTAAGCTTCATAAACTCTGCTGAATCGGTGGTCCATTTTTTTTCGTTTAAAGGAAATGTATTTACCTGTTTAATTTTTTTATCGTTAACCTGAACAAAACCAAAATAACGGTATTCATTTCCATGTTGTAATGGAAGTATCCAGTTATAAATACGTATTTTTTTATCCGGTGACTGAAGCACTGCAAGTGTTTTTATGCTGTCAAATGAATAATTGAACGAGACTTCGTTTTTCAACAAAGAATCAATTATAAAATAAAATCTTTCATTGTACAACATACGAATGGTATCATTACTTCCCTTTAAAATACTGTCACCGGATTGTTTGAGCTCTTTGGTTAGTGATGAATCAAGGTTAATTGATGATTGAGAAAAAACATTTTGATTAATTATAAAAAAAACGAAAAATAAAAATTTTATGAATAATTTTTTCATTGTGAATGAAACGCAAAACTAAGAGAAGAAATTATCTTTAATTCTCAAACTCTATAAATAAAAAAATCCGCTCTGTTAAGAACGGATTTTAAAAATTAATTTTTAATTTTCAAACGTGCATTGCTTCTTTCTTTGCAAGCAATGTTTCTTTGCTTTCGCGATAATTTTCATCATCCACACAGCAATCAACAGGACAAACAGCCGCACATTGTGGTTCATCATGAAAACCTACACACTCCGTACATTTATCTGAAACAATATAATAAGTATCCATTGATTTTGGAGGCTGAGGAGTATTAGCATCTACTTCTGTACCATCCAATTTGTGAAACATTCCTTTCACATTTGTGCCATCAGAGAAACGCCATTCAGCTCCACCTTCATAAATTGCGTTATTGGGACACTCAGGTTCGCAGGCTCCGCAGTTAATGCATTCATCTGTAATTTTTATTGCCATAATACTTGGTTGTTTGTTCTAATTTTGACCACTATTTTAATAAAATTTCAAAGCTGAAATTTCAGCAGGTCAAAAATAAACTTTCTGAATGGAATTACAAGAACGGATAAAAGCATTTGTACAATTAGGTACACTTTTAAGAAATCAGTCTTCAGTCCACAGTCGGCAGTCGGCAGTCATAAAAGCTTATCAGCATAATCAATGGTTTACACCCGATTCAATCCAATTAGCGTTAACCAATATTAGTAGCTCACTTACCGATGAAAAACTAAATCACTGGCTTGATAAATATGAATTATCTGGAAATAAAAACCAGACACCAAAAAATATCGGGGTTATTATGGCAGGTAATATTCCTTTGGTGGGATTTCATGATGCGCTTTGTGTTTTAATGTCTGGAAATAATCTGGTTGCAAAACTTTCAAAAGCTGATGCAGTGCTTCTTCCTTTTTTAATGGATTTGTTAATTGCTATTGAACCATCTTTTAAACCGCAGATACAATTTGTGGAGAGATTAGAAAAACCAGATGCCGTTATTGCTACCGGTAGCAATAATTCTGCACGGTATTTTGAATATTATTTTGGAAAATATCCCCACATCATTCGCAAAAACAGAAACTCTGCAGCCATCATTACAGGTGATGAAACAACTGAGGAGTTAAAACATTTAGGTCAGAACATATTTACTTATTTTGGATTAGGATGCAGAAATGTATCAAAGTTATATGTGCCCGCAAGATATGATTTTGATCAGTTTTATAAATCCATTGAATCTTTTTCCACCGTGATGGAGCATAATAAATACATGAATAACTATGATTACAATCATGCGGTTTATCTTTTGAACAAAGAACCTTTTCTCACCAATAATTTTTTAATTATCCGCGAAAGCGCTGCCCTGGCAACGCCCGTAAGTGTATTGAATTATGAATATTACAGTACACTTGCCGATCTGGAAAGAAAATTGAAACAGGCAGAAGATCAATTACAATGTGTGACTGTTGCAGGCAATCCGTGGAAAAATATTTCAATAAAAACTATTCCTTTTGGCACTTCGCAAAATCCACCATTGGATGAGTATGCTGACGGAATTGACACCATGAAGTTCTTAGTCACTTTATCTTCATAAGATTGCACCATTAATATTTTCCCGAATTAAATCTTTTCTAACTTCGCGACCCATATAAACAAGCACAATATGTCTATTACGACCATTTCAAAAAAGTCAAAAAGCTCAAAACAGGCGGGGGATCATAAATCAAATTTAATTTACATAATTGAAGATAATGTTTTACAGCGCGAATTGCTGAAAGACCACCTGGAAAGCAAATTCAGCGGATTTGAAATTCAGGCTTTTGAAACCGGTGAGAAATGCATAGCAGCGCTTGGATCCAACAAACCCTTAATAGCATTTATTGATTACCATTTAAACTCCGTACATAAAAAAGCGATGGACGGTGTTCAGGTAATGCGAAAATTAAAAGTTTTGATACCAAAATGTGAATGTGTAATGATATCAGACGATAATAAATTAGAATTTATTGAAAATACATTGAACAAAGGAAATTACAGCTTTATAAAAAAGAACGATAAGGCAATGAATCATCTTTCAGCTGCAGTGATTGATACTACCAATCCATTTGAATCAATGATTCAGCGATTTGATGTGGCAGCAAAAATTTTAGGTCTTGAACCTGATGTTTATGAAATAATGAAGAATCCCTCTAAGCTGATAGAGGTAAATCTTCCTATTAAAATGGATAACGGACACATTCAGGTTTTTGAGGGTTATCGTGTAATTCATAGCACAGCACTCGGACCAAGTAAAGGCGGAATTCGTTATTCAACAGCTGTTGATGCTGACGAAGTAAAAGCACTTGCTGCATGGATGACCTGGAAATGTGCCATTGCTGATATTCCTTATGGTGGAGCAAAAGGAGGAATTAATTGTGAGCCGTCTAAAATGTCGGTAGGAGAATTAGAACGTTTAACGCGTGCTTACACTGCTGCCATGTCAGATATTTTTGGTGTTGATAAAGATATTCCTGCACCTGATATGAATACCGGTCCTCGTGAAATGGCGTGGATAGTGGATGAATTCAGCAAGCTCAAAGGAGGATTTACTCCGGGTATTGTAACGGGCAAACCATTATTTCTTGGTGGATCATTAGGACGTGTGGAAGCAACCGGGCGTGGTGTAATGACATCTGCACTTGAAGCAATGGCCAAGATGAAAATGAAACCTGAAAAGTGCAAGGCAGCTGTTCAGGGTTTTGGTAACGTTGGTTCTATCTCTGCAAAACATTTTGAAGCACAGGGAATAAAAATCGTTGGCATCTCTGATCACACCGGAGCATTTTATAATGCTAAAGGAATTGATATTGCAAAAGCAATGGCTTATCAGTCACAAAACAAAGGATTGCTGAAAGGATTTAAGGGAGGAGAATTAATTACCAATGAAGAACTTCTTGAACTCAGTGTTGAACTGCTTGCACCATGCGCTACCGAAAACCAACTCACCGCTGCTAATGCAGGAAGAATTAAAGCAAGATTAATTGTAGAAGGTGCAAATGGGCCTACTACCGCTGGTGCGGATGAGATATTGCATGAAAAAGGTGTGATTGTGATTCCTGATATTCTGGCAAACGGTGGTGGTGTTACAGTTTCTTATTTCGAATGGGTTCAGAACCGCACTGGATATTATTATTCAGAAGATGAGATAAACAAAAGAGCTGACCGCTGGATGCGCCAGGCTTTTCAAAATGTGTGGAATGTATCACAGGTTCATAAAGTAAGTATGCGCATAGCTGCTTATATATTTGCCCTTGAAAAAGTGGCAACAGCTATTCGCTCACGTGGAGCATTTTAATCAACAATACCGACATTGCGAGGCATGAAGCAATCTGTAGCCTTGCTTGAGATTGCTTCATGCCTCGTAATGACGAAAAATATTTATAATTTATAAAACAAAAATGACCATCCATCGCGAAGGCTATACTATTTTAAGTGTTACAGCACTCATCATAGTAATAGTAAATTTCATTTCTTATTATTTTTTTGAAGAGAACGTTGAACTCTTAACCACAGTGCTTGTATTGTCAGGATTATTTTTTGTATTAATACTGCAGTTTTTTCGCTATCCCACACGTAACCAAACTGCCAATGAAAAATATGTAGTTGCCCCCTGCGATGGGAAGGTGGTGGTGATTGAACAAACAGAAGAGAAAGAATATTTTAAAGACAACCGGATGCAAATCAGCATTTTTATGTCCCCGGTAAATGTGCATGTCAACTGGTATCCCATCTCAGGCAAGGTTGCATATTTACGTTATCACGAGGGAAAATACCTGGTGGCATGGCATCCTAAATCAAGCACTGATAATGAACGTACAACCATCGTAATTGAAAAGGACAATAAAATTGCAGTGCTTGTGCGACAGATTGCCGGTGCATTGGCTAAAAGGATTGTTTATTATCCGAGAGAAGGAGATATGATAAGGCAGGGCGCTGAATTAGGTTTTATAAAATTCGGTTCGCGTGTAGATGTTTTTTTACCGCTTGGAACCAAAATAAATGTGAAGCTGGGACAGAAAACTGTTGGCGGTGTAACGGTGTTGGCTGAACTCACCTAAGAATTTTTTCTATTACCTCCACTCTTTCAACAGCATATTAATCACACAGCGTGAAAAAATGTTGGCGTCAGGAAATTCGTGATTCAAATATTTCTGATGAATACTTTCAATGTAATTATTCTTAAACAAGAGATTAATATCACGCAAAATTTTTTCTCTCTTTTCTTTTTCTACAATTATCATTGATGCTAACTGAGCAGCATCTATGTTTTTAAGAGAATCAGGTAATGATTCAGGATTTATTTTTTCCAGTGAGCCATAAGATGATTTTATATAGTCAACCAAATCCCAATACGACTGTGTGTTTTGAAATCTTGAACTTTGTTTATACCATGCACGCTGATAATAATTTGCAACTCCTGATAAATGCAAAGCCGAATCAAGCGCATTCATCCTGCGATAATTTTGTTTTCCATATTCTCCATGATAGATATATGTTCTGTTGAGTTGATGGTTTAATTCTATCAGTTGATTATAATTCATCGCTAAATCCATCACTACATCTTTTTTACCAACAGCAATTTCGCTTTGGAAACCATGAGTTAAATCAGCAATTCTCCTCCACCCTATTATCGCATCCAATTGCGCTTTTCCTTTGCTCACAACAAATAAAGAATTCACTACAATATGTTGCTTCACCAACTGCTCACAGGTTTTTTCCTGGTCAACACCGCGAACGGATGCAAGCCCATTGCCAACAATAAAAATTATTTTAGAATTATTTTTTTCCTTTCCCCAATTCATCTCATTCATAGCCACTGTCAGCGCAGCATTCACATATTGATCTCCTTTCTCAATTGCCGGTTTTAGTTTGTATAACTCATAAGCAAGTGAATCGAAATCATTAGTTAAATCAGAAAGCACTTTAACATATGCCGTTTCTTTACCAAAGCTTGGTCGCGAAAAACCTATTACACCTATCCGTAACTCAGGAACAGGTTCCATTGCATGTGCCTGGTTAATTATGGTCCATAGTTGCTCTCTAACATCATCAATCAAACCATTGGTGCTTCCGCTTAAGTCAAGACAAAAAACTATATCCAACGGATGTTGCCTCGCATCTCTCACTGTATTTTTTTTATCTGATGCACTTGTATTTACATACGAGAGTATCGTTAGCAAAATAAATATTCTTTTAATATAAGTCATTGTTATCCTGAAGTAATAATTAATTATACGCTGAACATTTTTTTAGGATATACTTTTTAAAAAATTAATTATCGTGAGTTGCAGATTATCCAAAGCAAGTTGAATATTCCATTTGGATTTATCGCGTTTCTCTACATAATTCGAAATACTTCTAAGCTGAACACAATACATTTTATGATAAAGGCACGCATAAAAAAATGCTGCACCTTCCATCGTTTCCACATCAGCTTTTGTGTGTGTTAAAAGTTTTGCTATTGATTCCTCATTTCCATGAACTTTATTAACGGTAATACCAACCACGTTTTTTAGATTGATAAGCTGTTGCTGATAAGGATGTATTGCAACTAATTTTCTATTGTGAAACGGAAACTCATTTTTATCTGATAAACCCAGCTCATAAATATCAAGGAATGATTGATCGTCCTCAGCACCTAAATCTTCAACAGCATCTGAACTCACCATCACTACTTCACCCAATTGTAATCGCTTATTCAAAGCACCTGCCAGACCTATATTTAAAATCAAATCATACTTATTTTCTTTCAAGCACATTCCAAGATGAAAAGCAGTCAACATCATTCCTACACCGGTAATTAAAACATCAACCTCATGTTTATCAGTATCAACAGAAAAATGTGTTCCTGCTTTCGCAGATAAAATATCTTTCGATAAAAAAGAAACTTCTCCGGGAGTTGCACTAACGATAAGAATGCGCATAAGAAGAAGCAAAATTATCAAATCCGACTCTCAAAATCTCAAAAACAAAATAGATTAACTTTGCCCCTTATTGAAAATTAAGAGTAAGAAATGGTATTTATTACACGAAGAGAACGATTTAATGCCGCACATAAACTTTACAGGTCAGAGTGGAGTGATGAAAAAAATCTGGAAGTATTTGGCAAATGCAGCAATCCTAACTGGCACGGCCATAACTATGAATTGTTTGTTACCGTTAAAGGAAAACCTCATGCTGAAACAGGATTTGTAATTGACCTTAAACAGTTAAGTGAATTGATTAAAGAAAAAATAATTATTCCGCTCGATCACCGAAATATTAACCTTGACGTAGATTTTATGAAAGGCAGAATTGCTTCCACAGAAATACTTGCGGTAACCATTTGGGAACAATTGGAAGATGGTATTAAAAGCCGCGGAGGAATATTACATTCCATTCGTTTGCATGAAACAGAAAATAATTATGTAGAATATTTTGGTGATAAAATTTAAAATAAAATTATTTTGGCAAAGAAAAAAATTTCGATGAGTGAACAGAATGAAATGGATGGCTATGAAAAAATAGACCTTTATAATCCGGATCTTGTTGAAAGTATTTCAAAAAAATACAGAGAAATTCTTGGTGAACTTGGTGAAGATCCCGAGCGTGAAGGCTTATTAAAAACACCAGAACGTGTTGCAAAGTCATTGCAGTTTCTCACACATGGTTATGATCTTAATCCAAAAGATATTTTAAATTCTGCAAAGTTTCGTGAGGATTACAAGCAGATGGTTATTGTAAAGGACATTGAAATTTATTCTTTATGCGAACATCATCTTTTACCTTTTTTTGGCAAAGCACACGTTGCATACATCCCCAATAATTACATTGTTGGCTTAAGTAAAATTCCACGTGTAGTGGATGCGTATGCAAGAAGATTACAGGTACAGGAACGCTTGACCACCGAAATCCGTGATGCCATACAGGATACTTTGCAACCTTTGGGAGTTGCAGTGGTAATTGAAGCATCACACCTTTGCATGCAAATGCGGGGCATACAAAAACAAAATTCAATCACCACTACTTCGGCATTCACAGGTGAGTTTGAAAATGACAGAACGCGAAGTGAGTTCATTAGTTTGATCCGCGCAAGATTGCATTGAGTTGTTGAGTTGTTAGGTTGTTAAGTTGTTGGGATTTTATTTAACTGTAAACTAAAATATATGAAAGCATACATTTTTCCCGGACAGGGATCTCAGTTTGTTGGAATGGGTAAGGACCTATATGAAAGTTCATCATCTGCAAAAGAGTTATTTGAACAGGCAAACAATATTATCGGTTTCAGAATTTCTGATCTGATGTTTGCAGGCACTGATGAGGATCTCAAGCAAACTAAAGTTACACAACCCGCTATATTTATTCATTCAGTAGTACAGGCTTTAACGTCAGGCGACAGTTTTAAACCTGAGATGGTTGCAGGTCATTCATTGGGAGAATTTTCTGCTCTTGTTGCTAACGCGGCATTGAGTTTTGAAGATGGTTTACGTTTAGTAATTGAACGTGCCAATGCAATGCAGTCAGCATGCGAACAGCAACCTGGAACGATGGCAGCAGTGCTGGGATTGGAAGATGAAAAGGTGGAAGAAATATGCGCATCAATTGATAAAATTGTGGTGCCTGCCAATTATAATTGTCCGGGCCAGTTAGTGATATCAGGTTCAATAGAAGGAGTGAAAGAAGCTTGTGAAAAATTAATTGCAGCAGGTGCAAAACGTGCCTTGATGTTGAATGTTGGAGGAGCATTTCACTCACCACTGATGGAACCTGCAAGAGAACGATTAGCAGCGGCAATTGAGAAAACAATTTTTAATACACCACGCTGCGCAGTTTATCAGAATGCAACTGCCACTCCACATTCAAATCCTGGTGAGATAAAACAAAACCTAATTGCACAACTTACTGCGCCAGTCCGCTGGACGCAATCCATTCAACGGATGATGCAGGATGGAGCCACTTCATTTACTGAAGTAGGACCAGGAAAAGTTTTGCAGGGGTTGGTTAAAAAAATTAATAAAGAAGCAGTGATTGCGTGAGTAGATTAAAGTTAAAGTAGTTAGTAAAAAGAAAATAATTTTATTTATGTCAGCGAATCAACTTCAAACTTCACACTTTAAACTTTAATATATCTTCAATGGAACTGAACACACTCAATGCTATTTCTCCTGTTGATGGACGCTATCGGAAAACTTGCGAAGAGCTTGCTTTGTATTTCAGCGAGGAAGCATTGATGCGTTATCGCGTAATGGTAGAAGTGGAATATTTCATTGAGCTGTGCGAAATACCGTTACCACAACTTAAAGATGTGCCAACTGATGTTTTTCCCAAGCTGCAGCAATTGTATCATCATTTTACCCATGAAGATGCTGTAAAAATTAAATCTATTGAAGCAGTAACCAATCATGATGTTAAAGCAGTTGAATACTTTATTAAAGAAAAATTTGAACGGTTAGACTTGCATAAATACACAGAGTTCGTTCACTTTGGATTGACATCACAGGACATTAACAACACTGCTATTCCGCTGTCATTAAAAGAATCCGTACATCATATTTACCTACCGATAATAAAAGCTGTTTGCGACAAGCTTGCACAGGTAAGCCGTGAATGGATAAATATCCCCATGCTTGCAAGAACGCATGGTCAACCGGCATCCCCTACGCTACTTGGTAAAGAGATTTATGTTTTTCATCATCGCATTATCACTCAATTAGAACTGATGCAAAAAGTTGCCTGCACTGCAAAGTTTGGTGGAGCTACCGGAAATTTCAATGCTCACCATGTTGCTTTTCCCGATATTGACTGGATGGATTTTTCTGATGGGTTTATCACACGGCTCGGGCTTACACGAAGTACATATACAACGCAAATAGAACATTACGATAACATGGCTGCCACGTTTGATGCAATGAAACGCATCAATACCATCCTGATTGATTTATGCCGTGACTGCTGGACATATATTTCAATGAATTATTTTACACAGAAAGTAGTTGCTGACGAAGTGGGCTCTTCCGCAATGCCGCATAAAGTAAATCCAATTGATTTTGAAAATGCTGAGGGAAATTTAGGAATGGCAAATGCGCTGTTAGAACATTTTGCTGCCAAACTTCCTATCTCACGCTTGCAAAGAGATTTAACTGATAGCACTGTGCTACGCAACCTTGGTGTTCCGTTTGCACACACGCTCATTGCTGCGAAATCATTGTTAAAAGGTTTGGATAAAATATCAGTGAACCGTGATGCAGTAAAACAAGATCTTGAAAACAACTGGGCTGTAGTAGCAGAAGCGATTCAAACCGTTTTGCGAAAAGAAGGGGTAAGCAATCCTTATGAATTATTAAAAGGCCTTACTCGTACAGGAAAGAAAATCAATAAGCAAAGCATCCAGGATTTTATTAATGGCTTGCAAGTGAATGATGATTTAAAAAAAGAATTGCTTTCTATAACACCTGAAAATTACACCGGGATTCATAAAGAGTTTTGAACTTATAGTTAGTAAAAACAAAGCGCCTGCTGAATTTAAATCAGCAAGCGCTTTGTTTTTTGAATTAATAATTGTTAATCTGTAATCACAAGTTTTTTACAAACACTTGTTTTGTTGCTCTCAATTTTTATTTGATAAATACCTGACGCTTGTTTTGAAAGATCAAGATTCTCGTGCAAAGTTTGTGTAGCATATTGTTTTTCCATCACAATATTTCCCAAAGCATCAGTGATTGTTAACCTGATATTTTCAGTTTCAGCACTACGGATATTTAATTTAAAAATTCCTTTACCCGGATTTGGATAAACTTCAACATTATTTTCAAATGTATTCGCATTTATTGCCGTTGCATCTTCAACGCTTATATCATCCACATACAAATCATTTTCATAATCAGTAATATTTCTGAATTTAATAATGGCTGCATTGGTGGAACTAAACGGTTGAAGACTTATTAATTCCTGTCTCCATTGACTGGCAGTGGGCACAAATTGTACAGTTGAAAAAACGGGAGTGGTAGTGGTTAAGTTAGTATTGTACTTTTTATAAATCGAAGTAAAAGTTGCACCGCAATCTGTGCTTATTAAAACTTCTAATGTATCAGAGAAAGGTTGAGGACCTGTAGGATCAGTGTACAGCTGGTAAGCAACCCAAAACTTCAGAACAGGAGCATTGAGAGTAGTGATGTCAAGATTAGGTACTACCAACTCATCAATTTCACCGTTTGCTGCATAATTAAAATTATCAATATACATCACGCCTGCACCTGAATGTGTTCCGACATTATTTCGCTCCCACGTAGTTGCACCATCAGGGTTATTCAAAGTATAATTGGTGGGTGGAAATGTGGTTGAATTAAAACTTTGTGCAATGGGTGCAGCCTGACCAGCCCCAAGCACGTTGAAGGCAATAGTAACAGTATCATTGGCAGGATTAGGATCAGCTATACTATTGGGCAATGTTGTATAAGAAGTAAAAGTATGCGCACCAAGTGTTGTGCTCATTGATGCAAGCGTAACATTGGTGGTTGCAAGTGATGCCAGGCTGCCTGTCCATGCATAAGTCTGCACTGCTCCGTTATCAAGTTGATAATTAATAGTGGCTGAAGTAAGCGCTGCACTGCCCCAGTTCCTTATTGTAACAACCGGAACGAAGGTAGTATTGCAGGTGGATTGTGTCGGAGTTACCACTGCGGTAGTTCCTGCATCGTTAACATTAAAAACTCCTACGCCAGATGAATTGATAAGCGTTGAATAAAAGGTATTAAGTGCTGCTATCATTCGTGTAGCCTGACCTTGTGTAAACATGTTCATGCAGTTATCATCGGTATAATCCATGTAATTCATAAACATGATTCCGGGAGCAGTAGTTGTACACGCATCAGTAGCAGGAAAAGTTAAACATCCGAAATTCAAATCAGCCTGGTTAGGTGTATCATTTACCTGGTCGCTTCCGGTACAAGCACCTCCATCATCAGCCCAGATATGAAACAGGTTGAAGCAATGACCAATTTCGTGTGTTGTTGTTCTGCCTAAATCATAAGGAGGTGATACGGTTCCCACTCTTCCAAATGCATCATACAGACACACATATCCAAACGTGTTACTGGGTGTTGAAGTCGGAAACTCTGCATAACCTAGTAAACCTCCGCCAAGCGGACATACCCAGATGTTGAGATAGGTTGTAACATCCCATGCATCATCACCACCTTGTGCAGTAAATTTAACAGCGTCATCATCAATAAAAGAAGTAACAGCTGTTGAAACTCTCACAATACCGTTGGTGGGGTTACCGCTAGGATCTCTGCGTGCAAGCACGAAACGATAAGGCATGCTGCCTGCAATGGATTGCCACACTCCGGGAGTATTCACCGCGTCAGCATTGGTTCTTCCCCAGTCCTCATTTAACACATCAATCTGAGAAATAACCTGTGCATCAGAAATGTTTTGCGATAATGTATTATACACCACATGTACCACAACAGCAATAGTATCCGGTGCTGTGATTGTCATCTTTTTGCCGGCTTGGTTAGCAATCCATTTTTGAATCATTCCTTCACCCTTTTGAAACGACTTTGCATATCCGGGTTTATTTTGCATCAGCCATTGATGATGATTCATGGTGCCACAGCGATTTGTTGTTTGTGCATTTATTTGCAATGCAGTAATCATAACTGCGATTGTCATTAGTATTTGTTTAAGTGTTTTCATTACTTTCTTTTTATGTTTTAGTTACAGTGAATGATATTTTTTTATCAGGATATTTATGTTTTATCAATGAAAGATAGGCAAACTTTTATTCCCATCCGTTTGCAAGCACATCTGCAATATGAATTACTTTTAAAGGATTACCTGATTTAGCAAGCACACCATTTATATGCATCAGGCAATTCATGTCCGTACTGATGATATATTCGGCTTTTGTTTTTTCCACACTGCGGATTTTTTCATTGGCTAAACCAACAGCGAGCTTCTCAAATTTATAAGACATATTACCACCGAAACCGCAACAAGCCTCAGCCTCATCCATCTCTACTAAATTCAATCCTTTTACTTTGCTTAAAAGTGTGCGAGGTGCATCTTTAATTTTTAATTCTCGCAAAGCATTACACGCATCATGAAATGTAGCGGTAGCATTCAGCGTAGCTCCCACATCCGTTACATGCAACACATTCACCAGGAAATCTGAAAATTCATAAATATGTTTTTGCACTGATTTGTATTCATTATGCAATGCAGTATTATGAAAAAGTGTTACATAACTATTTTTAATTGTGGAAACACAGGATGATGCCGGAGCAACGATATAACGTTCGTCCTGGAATTCGTGAATAAGTTTCTCTCCCACTTCCTTGCAATGATCCCAATAACCATTTTCAAAAGCCGGTTGCCCGCAACAGGTTTGCTCTGGATTATAATTAACACCACAACCCAATCGCTCCAGCACTTTAATCATATTGTTGGCAACCTCGGGAAAAAACTGGTCAATATAACAGGGAATGAAAATATCTACGATCATGTGTAATTTAAAATCTAAAGTTACCTACTAATAAACCACTCTGTACCGAATGTTTTCGTACGATATTCGTTGTATTTGTAAGTCATTCGTTTATTAGTATACAACTTTGGAATTGGTTTCAATATTTTTAATGCGACTGAGCAAAAGTAAACCAATAATAAAAAACGAACCTAACACCATGATGGAATTCCGCATACTGCCTGTAATTTCATTGATATAACCAAACATAAAAGTGCCAAGCACAGTACCCACCTTATCACACACATCATAAAAGCTGAAGTACGAAGCATGATCTATTGTTTCGGGCAGCAACTTTGAATAAGTGGAGCGTGAGAGTGATTGTATTCCGCCCATCACCAAACCAACTACTGCTGCTATGGTAATAAACATATTTTGTTCGTTTACTCCAAAGCGCTTGTCGCAAAACCATGCAGCAACACATATCAATACCCAGGTAATTATCGCATAACTCAATGCGCGTATGTTGCCATATTTTTTTGAAAGTGCTGAAAACAGATAGGCTCCGCCAATGGCAACAAATTGTATGATGAGAATAACAACGATCAGTATGTATGAATCAAGTTTTAATTCACTGGCGCCAAAGAGTGAAGCAACATACATCACCGTTTGCGTTCCCATGTTATAAAAGAAAAATGAAAAGAGAAATTTTTTTAATCGTGGTGTATCTTTAAGCTCGCTCCATACTTTTTTCAGTTCAATATATCCTTTGGTAAAAATATTTCCTTTGGGCCTTCTGTTAAAAGGGTTGTCAGGCAGATAAGTGAATGTAATCTGTGCAAAGCCAAACCACCACACGCCCACCAGCAAAAAAGCAAGCCGTGTTGCATGCCCACTTTCAATGTTGCCATACCATTGTGGAAACATAATCATTGTTAGAGAAAAAATCAATAACAACGAACTTCCTATATATCCCAGTGAAAAACCTTTTGCAGAAACACGATCCTGGTCAACAGGATTTGCAATCTCCGGCAGAAAAGCATTATAAAAAACAATACTGCCTGCATAACCAATAGCTGCAAGCACTGATCCAAATACACCTATCCATAATGTATCAACGCCTTTAAAAAAAAATAAAGAGGAACAACTCAATGCGCCCAGCGTACTGAAGAAAAACATAAAACGTTTTTTATTACCACTGTAATCAGCCATTGATGACAGCATGGGAGATATAGCAGCAATCAATAAAAAAGCAATAGAGATAGAATAGGTCTGCAACGAGTCGCTGTTGAAAACACGACCCATAAAATTCACATTCTTATTACCATCATACGTGGTAACAGCATTAAAATAAATGGGGAACAAGGCAGAGGTGATCACCAATGAGTAAGCAGAGTTTGCCCAATCATACAATGCCCATGCATTTATAATTTTTTTATTGCCTTTGATTGGTTCGTTCATAGAGTGTAAATGATGGCATTAAAAATAACCAATCAGCAATATCTTATTTTTAAAATACAATAATTTAATCAACAATTAATTTTGGTTAACCTGCACTTTTCAGTATTATAATTATGATTTATGCAAATCCGTTTTACTTTGCTTTTTTGATCCCTCGTATAATTCAAAGCGCATAAACTTACACTCTAACCCACTGTTAAAAACGGTAAACCTGCGTGATGCATGCAAGCCGATTTGCTTTACTGCTTCTTTATTACTTGTTATGATCCATGCAGTGTAACCGTTATAACGTTTCTTCAAAACATCACCGATATCTTTATATAACTCGCCCAATTGCTCCTCCTTTATTTTTTCTCCGTAAGGAGGATTAATGATAACCATTCCGTTAGGTGCAGGGGGATCCATATCCCTGAAATCACGCTTAACAATTTTCAATACATCATCCACATTTGCAGCTGCTGCATTTTCATGAGCCTTCTCAACAGCAAGTGCTGAAATATCACAGCCATATAAAAAGAAATCCTGTTCACTTATTCTTTCAATGGCGCTTTCGCGGATGGTTTTAAATAATGATTCGTCATAATCAAGCCAGCTTTCAAAACCAAAACTATCACGGAAATAACCCGGTGGAATATTTGCTGCCAGCAATGCGGCTTCAATTAAAATGGTTCCTGAGCCGCACATAAAATCAACCAGCGTACTTTTTTTATCCCATCCGCTCAGTAACACCAGTCCTGCAGCCAGCACTTCGCTAATGGGTGCACGGTCAGCTTCCATGCGGTAACCGCGCTTATGCAATGATGCTCCGGAACTGTCTAATGATACTGTGCATTGATTCCTGAAAATATGCAGCTGTATTAATACATCCGGATTTTCTTTATCTACATTGGGTCGTTTACCTCCCGGCACACCGGCATGTTCTCTGAAATAATCTGCAACAGCGTCCTTTGCTTTAAGCGAAGGAAATTGCGAATTAAGAAAAAGATCAGAGTTAAGCACACAATCAATTGCAAAAGTTTTTTCGATAGAAAGATATTGATCCCACTGCAGCTTCTTCACTTCTTTATATAAATCCTCTGCATTGTTAATCGTAAAAGTGTGTAGTGGTTTTAATATCCGCAAAGCAGTTCGCAAAGTAAAATTTGCTTTGTACATAAATCCTTTGTCTCCAATAAACGACACTGCACGGTTATGCGTTTCTATTTCGCGCGCTCCGGTTTTTTTTAATTCAGCAGCCAGCACTTCTTCCAAACCCGCCATAGTGGTGGCAACCATTTTATAGTCTGTCATGTTATGGTTTACTTTTTTTAGTTAACCGTTTCTGGTTTAGTGTTTACGGTTTACAGTTTACGGTTTATAGTTTTATTCCGCACAAAAACTGCAAACTGTAAACTAATTGTTGTAAACTAATTACTAAATACGTACTGTATCAGGTTAGCTCCCATCTTCAAAGCTTTCTGGTGAATTTCAGGAGAGTCCTTGTGAACTTCAAAATCTTCCCACCCATCACCAAGGTCACATTCATAATCATAAAAACAAACCAATCGCCCGTTATAAACCAAACCAAAACCTTGTGGTGCTTTCCCATCATGTTCATGCACCTTCGGCAATCCATTAGGAAATTCATAACGTGCATGATATACAGGATGATTAAAAGGCAACTCTACAAAATCCAACTCAGGAAATACTTTTTTCATTTGCGGACGAATGAATTTATCTAACCCATAATTATCTGATATCTCTAAAAATCCTCCAGCCATTAAATAGTTTCTCAGGTTTTGCGCTTCCTGCGGTGAGAACACCACATTTCCATGACCTGTCATGTGAATGAAAGGGTAATTAAACAACTCAGGGCTACCCACCTCCACTACATCCTGTTCGGGATTAATAGTGGTTCCTAAATTTTGATTGCAGAACTCAATAAGGTTTCTTAAGGATGTCTCCAGGTTGGCATACCAGTCGCCTCCACCATTATATTTAAGCAAACCTATTTTATAGGAATAGTCAGGTGCATTGCTGAACGAGGTTAAAAAAAACAAACACAGCGTAATAATTATTGTTTTGAATGACTTGATTTTTCCCGCAGTAACCATTGCGCTAAATTACAAATCCTCATTGATAAAGGACACACTCTGGCAAGCCACCACACCGGCAGTTTCAGTGCGCAGGCGCGATGTACCTAAACTTATTGGAATAAACCCGCGCTTAACTGCTGCTTCAATTTCTGTTTCATCAAAATCTCCTTCAGGTCCAATCATTATCAATGCATCCTTACCTGGTTGCAATATTTTTTTTAAAGATTGTTTTTCTCCTGCCCGGCAATGTGCAATCAGGTGGATGGCATCCATATCTCTTTGAATAAAATCAAGAAATGAAATCATTGGATTTAAAACCGGGAACCTTGCTTTCACTGATTGTTTGCATGCAGATACTATCAGCTTTTCTAATCGCTCTGCTTTTATTTCTTTTCTTTCTGAATGTTTACACAGCAAGGGTGTAATTTCATCAATACCAATTTCAGTTGCTTTTTCAAGAAACCATTCAAACCGGTCAATATTTTTTGTGGGAGCCATTGCCAGGTGTAAATAATAAGGACGTGGTTCAAAGTTTTCATGCTTCTCAACCAGCTGCACTTCGCAAGCTTTTAAATTATTTACAGTAATTAAAGCCCTTGCCATGGTTCCTTTTCCGTCAACCAGGGTAATTGTTTCACCTGTCCTAAGTCTTAAAACATGAACCGCATGATTGCTTTCTTCCTTATTAAGCAGCAATCGCGCATCGCTTAAGTCTTCTGCATAAAAAATATTCATCGTTTCGGTATAGAATTATATTTTACAGGTATAAATATTAGAAGAGGTAATTGTCGTGAGGACGGCTTCCCTCTCCTGAGGGAGAGGGATAAGAGGGTGAGGCGAATAAGAAGAATACAAAATACCCGGGATGATAGGCGCAAATACATTTTTAAAATACACTTCAATTTATGACCTCTGAAACAGAATGGCTAAAAATAGCTGATCATCTTCAAATTATCTTTGCAGAATGCTGCATCCCTCTACACTTAAATTTTTAAAAGACATAAGCAAAAACAATAACCGCGAATGGTTTGAAACCAATCGCAATCGTTATCAGGCTGCCAAAAATGATTTTGAACAATTCATCGCTGCATTACTCAAAGAGCTTACTAAGGTGAATAAAAACTTTGCCGGCTTAGAAGCTAAAGATTGCGTGTTCCGCATTTATCGTGATGTACGGTTTAGCAAAGACAAAACACCTTATAAAAGCAACCTAAGTGCATCCATCAAAGAAGGAGGAAAAAAAGGAGGCAGATGCGGAATATATATTGATGTAGAACCCGGTGGCGAATGGGGCAATATGATTGCTGGTGGTTACTGGCAACCCGAAGCGCCCTTGTTAAAATCCATCCGCCAGGAAATAGAATATCATACCCCTGAATTTAAAAGTATAATCAGCAATAAAGATTTTAAAAAATGGTTTGACAAATTGGAAGAAGAAAAGCTGAAGAATGCACCAAAGGGAATAGATAAAGAACATCCTGATGTAGAACTTTTTAAATACACCAGCTATATTATATCGCACCCGATAAAAACCATTGATGTTACCTCTAATGCATTAATTAAAGAGTGTGTGGCAGCTTATAAAGTGATGAAACCATTTCTTGATTTCCTCAACAGGGCAGCAAGTTAATCTCTGTTAATAATTCGCTTTATTTCTCTGCTGTTCTTGCTTTCAAAATTCTATCCGCATTGATCTACATAATTAGATTTAATAAACTTCTTTATTTCCCTCCCTTAAAACCACCTCATTAGCCACTTATTACACCGGTGCAAAACCATTTGGAATTTAAAATTGATTTTTATTTACATTTGCCGCCTGTTTAAACAAAAAACAATCTTAAAATGTCAGACATCGCATCTCGCGTAAAAGCTATTATCGTTGACAAGTTGGGCGTTGACGAAAACGAAATCACTACTGAATCCAGTTTTACCAATGATTTGGGTGCTGATTCTTTAGACACCGTTGAATTAATCATGGAATTTGAAAAGGAATTCAACATTGCGATTCCTGATGACCAGGCTGAAAAAATTGCCACTGTTGGTCAGGCTGTTGATTACATCACTGCCAACGCCAAATAAGACTGATCCATCTTTTGAATGGAGCTTAAAAGAGTTGTAGTTACAGGTTTAGGTGCCCTTACCCCCTTAGGTAATTCCGTTGCAGAGTTCTGGAATGGATTAATCAATGGAGTAAGCGGTGCTGCACTCATTACGCGTTTCGATGCTGCTAAATTTAAAACCCGGTTTGCCTGCGAAGTCAAAGGTTTTGATATTAGCAATTACTTAGACCGTAAGGAAGCTCGCAAGCTCGATCCTTTCTCTCAATATGCCATTGCCGCCACTGATGAGGCAGTAAAAAATTCCGGCATACAGGATTATAAAGATCTTAATATTGACCGCGTAGGCGTTATTTGGGGTTCAGGTATTGGTGGAATCAAAACATTTCAGGAGGAAGTAGTAGGCTATGCCAATGGCGATGGCACCCCGCGTTTCAACCCCTTCTTTATCCCTAAAATGATTGCAGATATTGCCTCAGGACACATCTCCATGCGTTATGGGTTTCGTGGTCCAAACTTCACCACCGTTTCTGCCTGTGCCTCCAGCACCAATGCTATAATTGATGCCTTTAACTACATCCGTTTAGGTAAAGCTGATGTTTTTATTACAGGAGGCTCTGAAGCTGCTGTAAACGAAATAGGCATTGGCGGTTTTAATGCTATGCATGCCCTTTCAGTAAGAAATGATGATCCCGCTACAGCAAGCCGCCCTTTTGATCTTGATCGTGACGGTTTTGTTATGGGCGAAGGAGCAGCAGCCTTAATTCTTGAAGAATTGGAACACGCAGTAAGAAGAGGTGCCACCATTTATGCTGAAGTAATTGGTGGTGGCATGAGTGCTGATGCATATCATTTAACAGCTCCCCATCCTGAAGGTTTAGGTGCCGGTAATGTAATGACGGCTGCTTTGCAGGACGCCAACATTTCAGCGCACCAGATTGATTATATCAATGTGCATGGCACCAGCACTCCCGTGGGCGATCCGCAGGAGATAAAAGCCATACAACGTGTTTTTGGTGAACAGGCATATAAAATGAATATCAGTTCCACCAAATCAATGACCGGTCATTTACTGGGTGCTGCAGGTGCAGTGGAATCAATAGCCACCATACTTGCCGTAAAAAACGATATCATCCCCCCCACTATCAATCACTTTACCGATGATCCTGCATTCGATCCAAGGATCAATCTTACTTTCGACAAAGCACAAAAACGCACAGTGAACATTGCACTTAGCAATACTTTCGGTTTTGGTGGTCATAATGCTTCTGCAATATTTAAGAAATATAGTGCCTGATAAAAAGTGATCCGCACACTTTATCATCTCTCATTCGGCCGTGATAGAAAGCTTTACAGTGCTTTAAGGAATCTTTTAGGTTTTTACCCGGGCAACATCTCCCTTTATCATCTTGCTTTCAGTCATCGCTCCCTCGGTCGCGAAAACGAAGCAGGAGTTGCATTAAGTAATGAGCGACTTGAATATCTTGGAGATGCAGTATTGGGTGCAGTTGTAGCAGAATTACTTTTTAAAAAATATCCTTACCGGGATGAAGGCTTTCTTACCGAAATGCGCGCCAAAATTGTGAGCCGCGAAAACCTCAAGCTTATCGCACTTAAAATAGGTATTAACGAATTCTTACAGAAAGATACTACTCCAGGATCTTACAGGAGCATGTATGGCGATGCTTTAGAAGCGCTGATAGGTGCAGTTTATATTGATAAAGGTTATCACACTGCACGAAAATTTTTAGTAATGCGCATCATTCGTCATCATGTTGATTTGCACGCAATAGAAACCACTGAAAATAATTTTAAGAGCCGCATTATTAACTGGGGTCAAAAGGAAAAACATACTGTGGTTTTTGAAGTGGTTGATGAAGATGCCAAAAGCAAACTCATTAAAGTCCGTTTGCTCATTGATGAAAAAGAAGTGGCAACAGGAACTGATTTTGTAAAGAAAAAAGCAGAGCAGATAGCCGCTGAAATTGCCTGCAGGCAGTTAGAAATTTAATCACTGACTTATTATTTAACAAAATTCCCAACTACTACCATTGGTAATCAAACACCATATTTGAAATATTTAATGTTCCTTACGGTGAAATAAGCGTTTAAAAAATCCCGGCTTCCTGTCATAAGAACTCACATGTATATCTCCCTTGCGATGTTTCTTCATCCGTTTGCGCACTTGTGCCGTTTGAATTTTCTCGTGGCGCTTTCGCGCTTTTAACTCGGCTTTTTGCTGGTTATGTAATTGTTCCGTTTTTTTCTTCTCCGCTTTTTTTTGCGCTTTGGTTACTTTGTTTGATTGTGCTGCAGAAAAAAGAGTTAACAAAACACCTAAAGAGCACAATAATATTCTGAATTTTTTCATTTACAGTTGTGGTGATATTTGCATTACGAATATAGTGAAGGATTTATTGCAGTTTCCGTTTTATTCTTTGATGTCTTTACCTTTGTCTGATGAAAAAAATAATTTTCAGTATGCTTTTCTTAAGTTTAATATTAACGGACAGTTGCAAAAAAGATAAGCGATGTGATAATATTCCGAAAGTATTTGTAGACTTGGTTTTATATCTTAATCTTCCATCTTATTCAACACTTGGCACACCCAATAATTGGGTCTATATTAATGGTGGAAATCGTGGAATTATAGTTTACAGGAAATCTGAGAGTGAATTTATTGCAACTGATCGAATTTGCACTTATGATCCTGATAATTCATCAGCAACTTTACAAGTTCAAACCAATAATATTACTGCAATTGATAATGGTTGCGGAAGTAAATTTCAAATTACTGATGGCGCAGTTACACAAGGTCCGGCTTCATGCTCGTTGGTAAAATACCATACAGAATATGATGCAAGTGCAAACACGTTGCACATTTATAATTAAGATTTAATCAGGAAACAGTTACTTCCTTCTGCGATTCTTTTTGTGGATGCTGTGAACGATCCAAAGCAGCTTTCACAAATTTTACAAATAAAGGATGCGGATTTTCAACAGTGCTTTTATACTCAGGATGAAACTGAACACCAATAAACCAGGGATGATTTTTTAATTCAACAATCTCTACCAGGTCGCTGTCAGGATTAATTCCGGTAGCCATCATTCCGGCAGCTTCAAACTCTTGCAGAAAACGGTTGTTGAATTCATAACGATGCCGGTGACGCTCACTCACTTTTGTTTTTCCATAAACAGAAAATGCTTTGCTTCCCTTTGAAATTCTGCAGGCATACTCTCCCAAACGCATAGTTCCACCTTTGTTGGTAATCTTCTTTTGATCTTCCATCATATCAATAACAGGATACCCTGTGTCTTCATCCATCTCAGTGGAATGAGCATCTTTATGTCCTAATACATTTCGGGCAAACTCAATCACCGCACATTGCATCCCGAGACAAACTCCTAAAAACGGAATTTTATTTTCACGTGCAAAACGAATAGCAGCAATCTTTCCTTCAATACCACGCTCACCAAAACCCGGAGCTACCAAAATTCCGGATAGCCCTTGTAATGCAGTGCGTGCATTATCAGCTTCAATTTTTTCAGAGTGAATCCATTCCAGTTTCACTTTACATTCATTGGCTGCACCTGCGTGAATAAATGATTCAGCAATGGATTTATAAGCATCCTGCAACTCAATGTATTTACCCACTAAACCAATTCTTACTTCGTGCAATGGATTTTTTAATTTGTTTAAAAATGTTTTCCATGCTTCAAGATCAGGTTCATGACGACCCGGTAATTTAAGTTTGTGGAGAATTACTTTATCAAGTTGCTCTCTTAACATCATCAGCGGAACATCGTAAATAGTTTTGGCGTCAAGGCTTTCAATTACCGCGTTGATATTTACATTGCAAAACAATGCAATCTTCCTGCGAATGTCGTTGCTCAAAGGTTTTTCTGAACGGCAAACCAACACATCCGGCTGCACACCATATTCAAGCAAAGTCTTAACAGAGTGTTGAGTTGGTTTCGTTTTTAATTCTCCGGTAACGGTGAGATAAGGAATCAATGTGAGATGAATTACAGCACAACTGGAACCCATTTCCCAAATCATCTGTCTCACAGCTTCTATGTATGGTAATGATTCAATATCGCCAACAGTACCTCCTATCTCGGTGATGATAATTTCATACTCACCAGTATCACCAAGCTTTTTAATTCTTCTTTTAATCTCGTCAGTGATATGAGGAATCACCTGCACAGTTTTACCAAGATAATCACCTGCACGTTCACGGTTAATTACGGTTTGATAAATACTTCCCGTAGTTACATTATTTGCCTGTGATGTTGGCACATTTAAAAAACGTTCGTAATGACCAAGATCAAGATCTGTTTCAGTGCCATCATTAGTTACATAACACTCGCCATGCTCATAAGGGTTAAGTGTTCCCGGATCCACGTTAATGTAAGGATCAAGTTTTTGAATGGTGACTGAATAGCCACGGGACTGAAGTAATTTTGCTAACGATGCAGAGACGATTCCCTTGCCAAGTGATGAGGTAACTCCTCCCGTTACAAACACGTATTTAACGTGCGATTGTGATGATGTGGGCATGGAATGCAAAATTAGGTGAAATCATTGTCCTGCTTTCATCTTTAAGATGAATGTCAGCAAAAAAAATAAAAAATAAATTAGTTTTGTTTTTTTATAACAAATGAACGAAGCCTTTCTCTACTACCTCTGGAAATTCCGGCTTTACAATTCCGATAACCTGCAATCACAATCGGGAGAAACAATTGAAGTCATTCATCCTGGCCAACAGAATACTGATTCAGGTCCTGATTTTTTTAATGCAAAAATTAAGATAGGAGAAACACTTTGGGCGGGTAATGTGGAGATACATGTGAAAGCGGATGACTGGCAAAAACATGGACATGCTACTGACCGAGCTTTTGATAATACCATTTTACATGTGGTGCATGATGGTGAGCATGAAATCAAACGAAAAGACAACAGCGTGATTCCTGTTCTTCAATTGAAAAATCAATTTGATGCAAAACGCTGGAATCAGTATGAACAATTTATTTATTCTAAAACCTGGATTCCGTGTGCAAACCAGATTCACACTATAGATGCATTAACCATTCAGCAAACCATTGACCGGATGTTAACCGAACGCATGGAACGAAAGGTTAAACAGATCGAAGTGTTATTACAACAAAATAAAGGAAGTTGGGAAGAAAGTTTTTACCAGCAACTGGCACGTAATTTCGGTTTTAAAACCAATGCTGACCCATTTGAATTGCTGGCACGTTCACTACCATTAAATATTCTTGCAAAACATAAAAACAATTTATTCCAGATTGAATCTTTGGTTTTTGGTCAGTCAGGTTTGTTAAACAAAGAACTTAAAGATGATTATGCACAAAAACTTTTTGTTGAATATAATTATCTCAAAGAAAAATTTAAATTAAAACCTGTGGAAGGTCACTTGTGGAAATTTGCACGCATGCGACCTCCGGGATTTCCTACAATCAGGCTTGCACAATTTGCTCAGCTTATTTCTCAAAGCTCACACTTATTTTCAAAAATTTTAGAAACAACTTCTTACAAAGACCTTCATAATTTTTTTGATGTAACCATCGGTGATTACTGGAAAACACATTTTGTTTTTGATAAAGAAACAAAGTCTGTTGAAAAACCCTTGGGAACTTCATCTATTGAAAACATTCTTATCAATACACTTGCTCCATTTCTTTTTTATTATGGTCAACAAAAAAATGAAAAACATCAAACAGAAAAAGCTTTGGAATGGCTGGAACAATGTGCGCCCGAAAACAATGTGACCATTAAAGGTTGGAAAGATTTAAACATAAAAGCAAACTCAGCGTATCAAAGCCAGGCATTATTACAGTTGAAGAATGAATATTGCGATGCAAAAAAATGTTTAACTTGCAGCATTGGATTAAAACTGTTACAAAAGAAATGAACCTGTTAGTTGAAAATATAAAATCGTGGTTTGAACGTCAGGCGTATGGTGTGTGTGACTGGTGGGGCGAACGTTTGCACATACCTTCTTCCAATATCCGTATATTTTTTATTTACACATCATTCCTCACCATTGGTTCGCCACTTATTATTTATTTAGTGATGGCTTTCTGGATGAAGCTCGGTAAAATGATTGCAAAAAAAAAGAGAGGAAGTGTTTGGGATTTGTAAACGCAGATTATTAGATTGGAACAGATAGTTTTCAGATTTCCGGTAATCTTAATTACAACATTTAATTTAATATTTACCTCCCAACAAAATTTTTTTTTGTTGTGGATGCAATGCTAACAGCATTTTTTAATCTGTCCCAATCTTATAATCTGCTTCAAATACAGGAAATTTAATCCGTGTCAATCTGAAAATCTGTATTACAAAAAAAGCCCCGGCATTATACCAGGGCCTCCTAACCAACCTAAGAAAAATGAAAACTTTTTAAATCAATTTAGCATTTATGCTTTTACTGTTTCAATATTTTTTAATTCATTAACATTACCCATTCCGTTTAAAGCAGGCTTGCCTCTCCAGCGATTGAAACGAACTTTTGCGCGCTCAGAAATTAAATACATAACAGGAACCATTATTAAGGTTAAGAATGTTGCGAACGCCAAACCGAAAATCATTGTCCATGATAAAGGACCCCAGAAAGCTGTGCTGTCACCTCCGAAATAAATATGTGGATTTAATTCGGTAAAGAGTGTTACGAAGTCAATATTAAAACCAATAGCGAGCGGAATTAAACCCAGAATGGTAGCTGTTGCAGTAAGTACAACGGGTGTTAAACGTGTCTTTCCTGCTTCTATAATTGCATCCAGCACCGGCAGGCCTTGCGCTATTAAATGATCAGTAAACTCTACAATCAGAATTCCATTTCTAACTACAATACCAGCTAACGCAACGATACCAATACCTGACATAACAATAGAAAACTCCATATTCCAGATACTGAAACCAAGAAACACTCCGATCATACTGAAAACAATTTCAGCCAGGATGATGAGCGGTTTGCTTATAGAATTAAACTGTGTGACAAGAATTATAAAGATTAGTCCTAATGAAATAAGCAATGCATTGCCAAGAAATGCGCCTGTTTCCTGTTGCTCTTCCTGCGAACCTGCAAAACGAACATCCACACCATCAGGAATTTTAAAATTTTTCAATTCATTTTGCACCTGTGCTACTACTGCATTTTCATTGTAACCTGTAAGTACGTTTGATGAAAGTGTAACGATACGTTTTTGATTTTTTCTTTTTATCGCACCATACGTGTTGTTGTATTTGATGTCAGCAAAAGAATTAAGCGGCACATCGCGAATAGCACCATTCATTGCCATATCACGATACAATATTTTCAGGTTCTTCAGCAGATCAACATTATTTCGCTGATCATCTTTTAACCGGAGCATGATTTTATATTCATCATTCACATCACGATACTTTGAAACTTCGCGACCTAATACTGCCATGTTGATTTCGCCACCTATTTGTCCGGTTGATATTCCTTCACGGTTTGCACGTTCACGATCAATAACAAATGCAACCTGAGGTTTATTATCCTGCAAATCGCTGCGCAGTTCTTCAACACCTTCAATCTTTTTTGTACCAAGAAAACTTTTCAATGATTTACTGGTAGAAATCAAATCATCAAGATTATCACCGGTAATTTCAATACTTATAGGTTTACCAACAGGTGGCCCCCCCTGCTCCTGCGCCACAGTGATTTCCGCACCTGGAATTCCTTTTACAGCAGCGCGTATTTTATCAAGATAAGCCAAAGTGGATTTTCCCTTACGTTTTCCAAATTCAACAAATGCAACACTCACTTTACTTTTATTGGCATAATATCCCTGGTCTTCATCAGAAGGGTCTGTTACGTTTACGCCCACATTTGCAATCACCGATTTCACCAATGGATTTTTTTCGCCCACTACACCATACACTCTGCTTTCAACAATTTTTGTGAGGGAATCAGTATATGCCTGGTTTGTTCCGATTGGAAGACTGGTATAAACAAAAATAAAATTGGGATCGGCAGCAGGAAAGAAACTGACTCCACCATTCCGTACTGCAAGCATCACTATAGAAATAATAAATAAACCAATTGTTGATCCCATCATTGTCCATGGACGTTTCAATGCCCATGTTAAAAATTGCTTATACCGTTCCTGTGCTGCAGGCCACGTTTTGGTTTGAAACTTCACTATTACATTATGCAACCAGAAACGGTGCATTAAATGAATGAGGTATCCAAATATTACAAGGGTTCCAAGACCTACCCATCCTATGATAAAAAATAAAACAGCTGCAATCACGAATATTATCGTTGTCTTTTTTAAACCTTTTCGTGGATTATAATCACTCTCATTATGAGGTTTCATAAATCGCACTGCAAAAACAGGATTGATAATATATGCCACCAGCAGAGATGCCATCAATGTTATGATAAGAGTAATGGGAAGAAAGAACATAAACTTACCGATGATTCCTGACCAGAATGCGAGAGGAATAAATGGAGCAAGCGTAGTGAGTGTGCCCGATAATACCGGAAGAAACACTTCACCCGCGGCCATTTTTGCAGCGGTTGTAATATCACGTTTACCATTTGCAAAGAGCCGGTGTGTATTTTCAATTACCACAATGGCATCGTCAACCACAATACCTAATGCAAGTAAAAATGCAAATAACACAATCATGTTTAATGTAAAACCAATGAGCGGCATAAACAGGAATGCAATAAACATTGAAAGCGGAACTGACATTGCAACAAAGAATGCATTGGTTGATCCCATAAAAAACATCAGGATAACCGTAACCAAAATAAATCCGATGATAATGGTATTGATCAGATCATGTAAAGTAGTGCGAGTTTGTTCACTCTGATCACCGGTGAGTTCCACTCTCAGATCTTTGGGCCACTTTGTTTGCTGGAGATGATGCACAATGTCAACTACTTTATCTGATGCAGCAATTAAATTTTCTCCGCTTCTTTTTACAACACTTAATGTAATTACATTTTTATGAGCAAGACGAGCATAGCTTTCCTGCTCTTTAAAAGAATCTTTAACTTCTGCAATATCTTTCAGGTAGATGGGTGAACCATGAATGGAATTGATAATAAGATTATTGATTTGTTCAACATTTGTAAACTCACCGCTCACGCTTAATGACCTGCGTGTGCCATCAGGCATGCGCACCGACCCGCCAGGCACTGTCATGTTTTCATATTTCACTGCACGCTCAATATCACCCATTGTTAATCCTGCAGATTGCATTTTCAACATGTCAACATTGATTTGTATTTCCCGTTCCAGCGCACCAATCACATCTACCTTTCTAACTTCTTTCAATGATTCTAACTGGTCTTTCGCATCATCAGCATATTTCTTCAGCTTGTTCAGATCATAGTCACCAGCAATATTCACATACATAATTGGCAAGTCAGCAAAATTTATTTCCTGAATGTCGGGTTGATTCGGAAGATCATTTGGCAAATCCGGTTTTGCTTTGTCAACAGCATCTTTCACTTTTGATTTTGCATCCTCAATTTTTACATCCGAATTAAATTCAATTATCACATTGGCATAATCCTGCATTGAATTGCTTTTGATTTTTTTAACACCTGCAATTCCCTTACATTGTTTTTCAATGTGACGTACCACCAGGTTCTCCATATCCTTGGGAGATGTTCCGGGATAAACAACACTCACATAAATATTCGGAAGTGATATATCAGGAAAACTTTCCTTCGGTAAATTGTTGTAAGCAGCTATTCCAAGTAGCGTTATGAAAATGGTGAGGATAAAAATGCTGGTCCTGTTATTAATTGACCAACTGCTGGGTTTAAATTCTTTTATCTTGTCTTTCATGTAAGAGTTGTTTACGTTTAATTCGCCTCACCCTCTTCTCCAAAGGAGAGGGAAGCCGTCTTCGGTGAGTTTGTTTGCATGTAATAAATTTTATTTATTTTTAAAATTCTTAATTCTTAATTAATATTTAACCGGCTGTCCGTCCACTAAATCCTGGTAACCTGTTGTGATAATATTATCGCCTTCATTTAATCCACTTAATATTTCAACATTTCCGTTGTAATTGCGGCCAACCGTAACAGTTCTTCTTTTAGCAATTGCTTTATCCTTATTTCCTTCTGCTACAAATATGTAACTGCTCTCACCTGAATTTTGCACTAAATTAACAGGCACACTAAATGCTTTTGGCGATTGATAATCTGCAATTTTTAAAACTGCAACCATGTTGGGATGTAAATCAATAGTCTTGTCATTCACATTTACTTCCACATGAAAAGTACGGTTAACCGGATCAATTACTTTACCTGCATAATTCAATTTTGTTTTTATTTCTTTATCAAGATCAGGAAATACCATCATCACTTCATTGCCCTGCTTCACTTTTGCGATGTATGATTCGGCAACTTCTGCTTTCACTTTAAGGTTAGAAAGATTTACTACGCGTATTGCCTGTGAGCCCGGTTGAACAGCTTGCCCCACTTTAATATCCACTTCATCCACCGTTCCATTTATCGGAGATTTAATGCGCATCATCTCCAGTCCCTGACGAAGTGTAGCAATTCTTTTCTGTGCTGATTCATAATCATTCTTTGCTTTCAGGTAATCTGCTTCGCTCCCTACTTTCTGATCCCACAATGCTTTTCTTTTATCATACATTGTTTTTGCAAAATCAAGTGTGTTTTGTGATTCTTCAATTCCTTTTAAAGAAGAGGCAACATCCAGTTCAGCAAGTACAGATCCTTTAGAAACCTTATCTCCGGCTTTCACATTTATTTTAGTTATCGTTCCCGGAGCTTCTGCGCTCACTGCCACGTTTTCATCAGCATCCACCTTTGCCTGCACTTCCACATAGTGAACAAAAACATTGTAGGCAGCAGCTGAAACTGCAATTTCTTTCGGCTTAACATTTGCATCCATATTACCTGATGCAGCGAGCTCAGTCTGAAGCTTTGTAATTTTTTCCTGTAAGTCAGCTTGCTCCTTCTTTAATTTCTCAAGCTCTGCTTTTTTATCAGATGATTTACCTGATGAGCAGGCTGCTATCACTGACATCAATGCGAAAACGATTAGTATATTTTTCATAAGGTAGTTATTTTGTTTTTTTTATTTAATATTTCCTAATGCTTTATCAATATCCAATTTAGAAATAATTGTGTTGTATAAGGAATTAAAATAATTGGTTTCTGATTCCTTTAAAGATGCCTCGGCATCTACTACTTCAAGGCTGCTACCAACACCATTATCATATTTGATCTTGGTAACACGTGCAATCTCCGATGCTAATTCACGATTTCTCTTGCTGTGTTCTAACTCGGCCATGTTATTTTGAAAATTTGCTTTCGCTGTTGAATATTCAAAGCTTATACCTTGTTTTAAGTTTTCCATAGAATTTCTTACTTTATACACTGCAAGTTTTGATTGCTGAACACGTGATCTTGTTTGTAAACCATCCCAGATAGGAACGGATAATTTTATGCCAATAACAGACATAGGAAACCAGCGGTATTGTGTATCGAAAATTGTAAATTCATCACGAGATGCTGTGGTGTTCAAATTTCCAAAAGCTACAAGACTTGGTAAATATTGCGAGCGATAACGCTTTAGATCCAACTCCTGGAAATGTTCCTGCGTTTGAAGGAGGCTGTATTCATTACGTTTATTATAATCGGCTTGATCGGGCATGCTCATATCAGCCCATTTGTTTTCATCTAATTCATCTGCTAATTCAATGTTTGCATTCTGATCCAATCCTATCTGGAATTTCAATAAAGCATATCCAAGTTTTGTAAGCCGTTCAACATTTTGCTTCTGAATCATAATATTGTTATAAGCCAATTCAGCACGGTCAGCATCAATTTTTTCAACCACACCATTGTCAAACATTGCCTTGGTATCGTCACGAAGTTTTTTTAGCCGGGTTTCATTTGATAGTACAAGCTTCATTCGTTCATTATTGACAAGAACATTGTAATATGCTTTACTCACTGCAATTGAGGTCTCGATTTTTGTTTGTTGCGTTTGCTTCCGACTAAGTTCCAGGTAAGTTTTTGAAGCTTTAAGACCAACCAAATAACTGCCATCAAATAAAAGCTGCGTAGCTGAGATTCCTGCCGTTGAAGTATATCTTGTTCCGAAAGCAATTTCCCGTGAACCCCCAAATGCAAAATCTTCAGGAAGAATGGTAACGGGTAATTTCAGGTAATCATTAATATCAAATTCACCTTTAATTTGAGGTGTGCCCATGCCCGTAATTTCATTCACTTTTTGTTTTGCAATCTGCTCATCCAGCATTGCATTTTTAACGTTGGCCTGGTTCTGATAAGCGTATTCAATTGCATGTTGCAATGTGAACTTATAAATGCTGTCCTGTGCAGAAAGTTTAAGTGAAAAAAGGAAAAGAAATATTAACAATTTAAGTTTCATAAATCAAATTTTTAATTTCAGGGTGCAAATAAACATTTACTTTTTATGGTTTGATAGAGAGATTATCGCGAAGCAAATAAATTGGTTACTCAAGTGTTTTAATACTGTAATGAAGTGTTTCAATTATTGGTCTGTTCCTCTATTGTGACGAATGAATGCTGCAAATATTTTAATTGAATATTAATTTAATGTTAATCTTCTTCTTTTACCTGCTTATACTTATTAATGAGCTTGTGACCTTTTAAAGTACTGATGCCATGTACAAAATGATCAAGCAATATCATTTGCACATCTTTGATATTGTATTTTTCAGGAGGAAATATGTCAGGTCTGAATGCCATCGCCACTTCTTCCACTCTGAATTTTGCCATTATCTTAACATTCAGATCAACCCTGTATAATGCCTGCTTAATTCCGCTTTTTAAGTTTTCTTCAACAAAACTCATTATTTTTTTTTCCTTGAAATCATGAAACAGTTTCCATGAAGCAGGATGAAATTTCTGCATATCATAAAACACATTAGGATTGATTTTGATAAATGTGCGTGAAAGGCAACTCATCGTCTTAAAAATTTCATCAATACTATTTGTTGCCGTTTTACGTGCTTCCTCCATCTCCTTTATCTGCATCGAAAGTTCATGTAAGGCAATAGCATGTATAATGGCGTTTTTATCCTCGTAATATTGGTAAATTGTTTTTTTACTCATTCCAAGATGTGTTGCCACATCATCCATGGTAATACTTTTAATTCCATTACGAAAAAAAAGCTCGGCTGACCCTTGTAATATTCTTTCCTCAGTTTCCATTTATTGCTGGGCAAAACTAAGGAAACTAAAAACAGATTAAAAGTTTCCATTAAATTTTTAGTGCCTGATTTTCAATGGAAACGAAAAATGTTTTGAAAGTTTCCTACAGTTTATTACTCAAAAAACGGTAAAAAGTATGTTTCTATATTTTAAAACATTGGCAAAAAAAGGCATTAAGGCTGATTTACTTTGGTTATTTTATCTGGCTCAGTTTGTTTAATTGTTTCTTCCACTTTGGTGCTTTCATCCTTAATAGTTCTTTCAACCTCATTAATACTCTGGCGGATTTCGCTTTGTACACCATTCATCGCATCTTTCATCTCGCGCATTCCTTTACCCAATCCTCTTGCGAGATCCGGGATTTTCTTGGAACCAAAAAACATTAATATAAAAAGCATGATTACCATCAACTCACCACCACCAATGCTTTCAAGAAACAGAATTATCATTAACATTTAGAAATTATTTATAGCACAAAAGTAAAGTTATAAGGTAAATGATAATATGTTTAAAAATGTAATGTTTTTGGCTTTTATGACAAATAACTTTCTTCAGTAATATATAAATTGGAGATATGGAGAATCTCAAAGAAAAAAACAGACCGGAAGAAACGGAAAAAAATGATTTTGAAAATCCGTTTGACAGAAACCTGGATTTATACCGTATGAACCAGGAAATAATGTTGCAGAAACTGGTGAATTACAGAAGTGGAAACACCATAGCTCAAAAGCTCAATAAATTCTTTTCGATATTTTTTTAAAAGGATAAGGACACGTTATTTTTTAAACTTTTCAGCTTCAGCACTTGACAAGCTGGAGTTAATAATCGTGTTTATCAAAAGCAAAACTGTATTTATCATTTAATTATCATTTATCTTTAATAATATTGTGCAACTTTTAATATTAAGGTCATTACCTTATCAGCACATCAATAAAATATGGAATACAGGAAGTATGCACAAATCTGGACACGATATCTGAATGTGATCAGGATATTATTGAAGAAATCACTTCAGGGCGAACAAACGCTAAATCTTGATAAAGGTGATTTTGAAAAGGTTGGCACCAGAAAATCAGGATATAAATTCAGAATTGAATTTGTAAACGGACGTGTAAATAACCGGATCAGCGATTCAGAAATGGCATCAGAGCTTTCTGTTGTAATGCAGGAAAACGAAGGAGTAAGAAATATTTTACTGGGTAATGAATTTGTGTTGGAATTAAACAGCAGGTACCAGTTAAAAATTACCTGTCCTAATGCACCGGCTAAACCTGAACCGGTGAAAGAAAAAAAGGAATTACCGGCTGAACCTGAAACAGAAGAGAAAGAAACAGAAGAAATTCCCACTGTAGCTGAAGCAGAAACTCCTGTGAAGGAAGAAGAAGAACCACCTGCGCAGGAAGCCCTTTAAGGCATTACTTTTATCCGGAGATCATCAAAATAAAAATCTCCTTTACCCGAATTCCATACATAGACTTTCACTTTTTCATTTCCTGAAAAATCTTCATTGATTTTATAAGAAAGATATAAATGCTGCCATTTATTTTTCATGGTGATAAAATCTTTCGCGTTAACACCGCGCCACAAAATATTTTTATCGTTGTCATCAATACTCAAAACAAGATTGGCATCCAGTGGAGTTTTTAAAGCATTTATCCACACGCTTAATTGTATGACACAACCTTTTCTGAAATGAATATCATTCAATGTTGCATTAAAAGTTGGACTGTATTCATGGTCTTTATCGAAATGTGCAGCATACCCTCCATTATGAACTTCAGTTTGTGTTCTGAACAGGCTGTCATGTTCCCAACTTAATGTTTCAAAATCATGAGTTAATTCAAATAAAGGTTTGATAGGTTGACCTTGCGTTTGCTGCGATTCATTTGCATACAATGTAATTCCGGAATTAAAAAAATTATTTCTTTCAATAATTACAGGATATTTAAGCATGATAATTTGTTCCACTTCAGTGGGATCATAAGTGTTTGACCAGCCATGTAAGAAATAAGGAGTATTGCTCTGCTGAACAATGCTGTCAAGCTGATTTAATTCTCCGGGTTTCGAAGTGCTGTATTGCAAAAAATTACTTTGCTGATGTAATTTATCTGAATAGTAAGTGATGTAATAAGGAGTGATAACATTAACTGTATGTGTGATATTTCCAACACCAAATTTTTTATCATATTCAATTGTTTTTTCAACCAGTTCTTTAAATACTCCGAAGTGTTGAGTGCTGTAAAATTTTTCTGCTACAACGGTGCTGTACACTCCAATGCTGAATAATAATGCCCACATTGAAATTACCAAAGGTTTCCATTGAAACGATGGGAGAAATGAAAAAACAAATAATAACAAATAAGGAAAGCTGAATAACAAGATCGAATATTGAAATACAGGATTCTTATAGATAGAATAAAAATAGGCTATTAAAGAAGGAACGAAAAAAAATAATAAGGACAGCAACTGGTATTTTGAGAATGGTATGCTTCCCTTTTTTGTGATAACACTAATGATTAAAACAGCAGCCATTATAAAGATTAATAGAAAACTGTTGTTAAAACAATATTTTATATAAGTCCATATTGCATCACTTTTTGGAGGACCTAACCATCCCCCTTCACCACCTAAACCACCAATACTGAAATGATAAATAAAAATTTTTATGGATGGCAGATAAAGCACAAACATCAACACACCTGAAAGCAAATACCACTTTAATTGTGATCGTTGAATTAAAAATAAACCGCACAAGCCAACAATTCCAACAAACATAAAACTGAAATAATGCGTGTACATACAACCAACGGATGAAAGAATGAAACCAGCATAATTCTTTATGAGTTTTTTTTGTTTAAGATTCACTGAATCATGTTGAATAATTTTTGTCCAGTAATAAACTGCAAGTAATGAAAACAAGAGTCCGGGACTATAAGGACGGGCTAACTGACTATACAATATTGGAAATTCAAGAAATGAAAAAACTGTAGTTGCTAAAAGCGAAAGGTTAGTGTTGAACCAATTCTTACCAATCAGAAAAAAAACATACATGGATGCAATTCCCATCAACACAAACGGTAAGCGTACTACTGCTTCACTTGTTCCAAATAAATGTGTGAGTACATATAAAAAAGATTGCACACCTAAGGGATGCATATCATTAAGCTTTACACCATTCTCAATCATTTCAAAAAATCCTGAATAACGTAATCGTGACAATGCACTAAGTTCATCATTACTTAACGACCATCCTCCATAATTGTAAAAACGAAGTATTGCTCCGACTGTTAAAACAATAATCAGTAAAAATTTTTCAACTGAAAGACGAACATTCATAATCAATTACAAAAATGAAATAAAAACATTCATGAGATATAATTAAACGTTTAGAGGTTTAATAAAGTGATTTCATTAGTGATTTACTTCTTATAAAAATGTAACAGTATATCCTGAAAACTATTTATTTTCTTATAAGTAGTTTTTATATTGTAATTGAATCCATGGAATTCAAACACCTCAAGAAAATGAGACAACCTTGACTTTTCATCATTCATATTATGATGGTATTCGATGATATATTCTTTTGCTTTATTAATAGTACCCGATGCTACTAAATCATTAAGAATATTTAATTCTGCACCCTCCACATCAATTTTTATCAAATCAACAATTGAAATATTTTTTAAAAAACCAGATAAAATTTTTGCCTGCACTTTTAATTCATTGCTTCCTCCCCGTATCTTGTTTACAGATCCTCCCAGCGTTCCTCTATTATCATCAATATAGAATGAAATTTCAGTTTCTTTATCTGACAAAGCAACATTGTGCAATTCTAAATTTTCTATTTTGTTAATTTCCATGTTCCTCTTCAATAAATCAAACGCATAAGGATTTGGTTCAAATACTATAATCTTAGATTCAGGAAATAATCTTTTAAAATACAAAACCGACATTCCAATATTGGCACCACAATCTACAATTAAAGGTTCTTTAGTTATTGACTCAAAATAGTAGTCATTTGAAATGAATATTTCGTTAAACAAATATCTCAGGTTTGAATACTTGTAACTAAACATTTTATATTTCAAAAGCCATTGATAAACGAAGTTATTGGTAGGTTTATTAAATAATCTGCTTTTTCTATCCAGTAATGTCAGAGAGAAAAATAAAGAAATTTTTTCAGGATAAGTTCCTTTAAAATTTCTTAGGCGCAACAAATTTTGAATCATACTCATTTTGTTGATGCTGATTATTTTCTCTTTAAGAAGATGACACCAACCACTACTGTAACTGAAGCTATAATGATTGGATAATACAGTCCGGCAAAAATATTTCCGGTTTTTAAAACAAGTGATTCTGCTATGAGCGGTGTGAGCCCGCCAAAAACACCATTACCAATATGATAAGGCAACGACATGGAAGTGTAACGTATTCGGGCAGGAAATAACTCAACCAGAAATGCTGCAATAGGCCCGTAAGCCATTGTCACAAAAAGCAACTGGACAAAAATCAAAAAACCAATAATGAATAAATTTTTTTCAGAAAGAAAAATGGTGACACTTGTTTTTTCGCTTTCAGTTTTTTCTTTCACTACAGTTCCATTTGCAAAAACAAATTTTCTTACTTGAGTATTTTTTCCTGTTGGAGTATCTGTCTTTTCAGTTATTGGCAAAATTTTTTCTGACCTGAGCCATTCTTTATAATCAGCTTGCTTCGCCATAAGTTTATAAACAGGCATATAAAAAATTGCCGCTAATGCCATCCCACATAGCATAATCCATTTACGTCCTGTCTTATCCGACAGCCATCCGAAAAAAATAAAAAGCGGTGTGCCGAGAAGTAAAACAATCAAAAGTATTTTCTGGATTTGTGATGCATCAATGTGCAAGGTATTAATACAAAAATTCATTGCATAAAACTGTCCGGTGTACCACACCACTCCCTGCCCCGCTGTAGCACCAAAGAGAGCAAGCAACACCAGCTTTAAATTTTTTTTATTTCCAAAACTTTCTTTCAATGGGTTTTTACTTGTAGTACCAGTTTTTTTCAATGCTGCAAATTCCGGTGACTCTTCCATTTTTCTTCGGATGAAATAGGAAACAGCCACAAGAATTGAGGATAACAAAAATGGAATACGCCAGCCCCAGTCTGCAAAGGCATCATCACCCATCAATGATTTGCAAGAGAGGATCACACCAATTGAAATAAATAAACCAAAAGTGGCAGTAGTTTGTATAAAGCCGGTGAAATATCCTTTTTTATTTGCTGGTGAATGCTCAGCAACATAAGTAGCAGCACCACCATATTCGCCACCAAGCGCCAGTCCCTGCAATGCGCGCAAAAGAAAAATAATGACTGGGGCAAGAACACCAATCTTTTCATAACCCGGAATTAATCCAATAGTGAAAGTGGATCCACCCATTATTAAAAGCGTGAGTAAAAAAGTATATTTTCTCCCTACCAAATCACCCAGCCTTCCAAAAATTATAGCTCCGAAAGGACGAACCACAAAACCAATTCCGAAAGCAGCAAGCGTAGCGAGGAATGCCGCTGTTGGATTTTCTTTTGGAAAAAATTCGGTTGATAAAATTACAGCAAGACTGCCAAAAATGTAGAAATCATACCATTCAATCATGGTTCCTGCCGATGAAGCAAGTATTACACGTCTTAAACCTGATTTCATTTTTTTATAAATAATTTTCTTTGAATATTTTTTTGAATAACTACATGGGATGCTACAATAATAGCCAAAGCATAGTAAATTCTATATTAATGAAAACTACATTTTTTCTTTGTTATCAAATGAAAAACGGGGATGCGGCTGGTTGAAAAACGATTTAATTATTTATCACTTTTCCTTTTCAGGAATAAACTTTAAGGAAATTGAATTAACACAATGCCTCGTGTTTTTATCAGTAAGCTCTTCACCAATAAAAACATGACCCAGATGAGCTCCACAGTTATTACAGATTATTTCAGTGCGTTCCCCATCAGCATCCTGTACGCGCTTAACAGCACCTTTAATTTCATCATCAAAGCTTGGCCAGCCACAATGAGAATCAAACTTATCTTTAGCGTTGTATAATGGTGCATTGCAACGCCTGCACACATAAGTGCCTGCTGTTTTATTGTTGGTGTATTCTCCTGTAAAAGGCATTTCAGTTCCTTTATAAATAATCACTCTTTCTTCTTCAGGCGTTAATTTATTGTATTCCATTTTCTTTTTATTTGATAATGTTGAATCAGGTGGAGTACATTCTAATTGAAATATTGAAATCATTCCTAAGGCAAGTATAACTATCATATCTAATATTGTTTTATTTTTCATTTATTGCTTTTATAATCATACGTAAAAACCACTAACCTGGTTTTATTCAAAGTTAAAATACTTATGCAAAGAAATAATCATAACCTCCTAAATTGTAAGCATATTTTTTAGTAATTACCCTTTTAAGGAAATATTAAATTTAATTTGATTTATCTAAATTAAAAATTACATTTGCTTCATAAATTATCAAATCAATTTTTTGAGTCTAATCAATTTTTAATTCTTAACATTTTTATTTTTATTAAAACTTAACATTTTAAAAACTAATCAAATGAAAAAAAAATCAGGAATCGTAATGGCTGCGGCACTCGCGGTATTACTCATGACAGGTTGTAAAAAAGATGAAACAACCCAAACTACACCAACCAGTGATGCATTGGATCAGAGTGAAATGCGTTTAATTCAGGACGCTGGTCTTAACCCCGGTGGCGCTATTAAAACTGAAGGCAAGTATTTAATTGAAGGTGACTTATTGCTTTCGGCAGATGAACTCCGCGGATTGAAAGCAAACAACGGCCCTGAGTTAATTGTTGCCAATGACGAACAGTACCGTACAACTAATTTAGTTACTGCGCTGCCACGTGTTATTAAAATTCGTTATGCCGGTGGCAATGCAGCGCTCTCTACTGCTATTAACAGTGCTATCGCGCGTTATAATGCAAGATTATTAAGAGTTACATTTCAACGTGTTACTACAGGCTATAATATTAACATCGTTCATGTAACCGGGGTTTCATACATCGCTTCAGGAGGTTTTCCAACTAGCGGTAATCCCTACAACACCATTCGTTTTAACACAGCCTATGCAGGTTGGGGTGCAAGCACCTTAGCGTCTATTTTTGCTCATGAGATTGGACATTGCATTGGTTTCCGTCATACTGATTATATGCAACGCGAATACAGTTGTGGTGGAGCTCATTATAATGAAGGTACTGCAGGAATTGGTGCTATTCTAATTCCGGGTACTCCTAGCGGTCCTGTTGCCAGTTCATGGATGCTTGCCTGTATCAGCAATGGTGTTAACAGACCATTTAATACAAGTGACAGAATTGCTCTGGCATATGTGTATTAAAAAATAAATTAATTATAGTTTTTAATAACCCCTTTGCTTTCCGCAAAGGGGTTATTTTTTATTAAGATGCAAACAAAAAATTCAAAGATTCATTGAATGAAAAAATTTTTACCATTCTGCAGATTTCTTGTTTCAAGTAGAAGTATTTTTTTGTTTATAAACATTTTTTTTTCCGTACATGTTGCTGCACAGTTTACTGATGATGAGAAAATGTTACTATTGAAATGGAGTTCGCCAGAGGAATTAAGTAACAGCAGCAAACATGTATTTTTTATTGTGCTTAACGCTGATATAAAAACGCTTCAGAAAAATAATATCAGTTTGATGCGTTCACTTTCTGCCAGGGCAGGAATATTTTATGTGAGTGACAGCAGCAAGCGCGCATTTTTAGAAACTAATCATATTAAATATGCTGTTGCCAACAATCACTGGAAATTATCTGATCAGATGAAAAAGGAATCAACCGAATCATTGCAGTTGAAATCAAACAAAAAATTATTTACCCTTGTTGTAAAAAATGCAGATTCATTTATTGAAATGCTTCAACATGTAGAATACGACATTGATATTAAACAGGTTTATAAAGAAACTAATGCGATGGTGATTTTATGTAACCCTGCAATCCTGTTCAAAGAAATTATTCCACTAAATGAAGTTCTTTTTGCTGATTTATATACAGCTGCAAAACCTGATTATGCATTGAGCGGATATTACAAAACCACCAATTTTATCAGTGCCTCCGATTTCTTTTATTCGGATGATAATGGTCAGGGAGTTACCATTGGTATTAAAGAAAAACAAATGGACGAAGGAGATATAGATCTTATAAAAAGAGTATTACCTACAGGCAACACAAGTACAATTGATTTGCATGCTACCACTATTGCTACACTGGCTGGCGGAGCAGGTAATAGTTTTATTTCAGGCAAAGGACAAGCATCTCAATGCACTTTTTTTTCTTCTTCATATGCAAATCTTTTTCCTGACAGCACTCCACTCCTGCTTCAAAATAACGTAAGTGTACAAAATCATTCATACGGAACGCTGATGCAATCATTTTATGGTGCAGAAGCCATGAGCTATGATTTACAAACGTTGCAAAATAAAAACCTAATGCATGTTTTTTCATGCGGCAATAGCGGTACAGATACTCCAACAACCGGTATTTATGCAGGCCTGGGTGGATTTGCAAACATTACCGGTAATTTTAAAATGGCAAAGAACGTAATAACAATTGCCGCAATTGACACCATTGATCAGCTTGCAACCTATAGTTCCTCAGGACCTCTGTATGACGGGCGTATAGCTCCACAATTGGCGGCATTAGGATCCAACGGCACATCAGAGTCTGCAGCCATCGTTAGCGGTACAGTTGCCAAGCTTCAGCAGGTTTATAAGGATGCACATGGACAACAATTGCCTGCAGCATCTTTGATCAAATCTGTTTTATTCTGTACTGCAGATGATATTGGTTCACCCGGCGTTGATTACCGTTCAGGATTTGGAGCCCTGAATGTTTTGGGTGCAATGGAATGTTTGAAAAATAATAATTTCGATAGCAGCTCTCTGTCACAGGGGGATACATGGATAAAGACAATTGTTATACCGCCACTAACAACGCATTTAAAAATTGCATTGACATGGACTGACACTGCTGGCACAGTAAATAGTTATAAGGCATTGTCAAATGATCTCGATCTTGAGTTAACAGAAATTTCAACGGGCAATATCTTTCATCCCTGGTGCCTGAATTCTTTTCCAGAATCTGATTCCCTACTGCTTCCTGCAATACGTAGGCGCGATTCACTAAACACAGCTGAGTTAATTACACTGGACATGCCTTCTGCCGGAGCTTATGAAATAAAAGTAATCGCAACAGACATAATAACAGCATCACGTCAGGATTTTAATATTGCTTTTGTGTTCGATAGCATTTCATCATTCCGTTTCGTGGTGCCCTTGCAGCAATCTGACTTCTACCTCGGTAATAATAAAGCTGAACAAATAAAAATTAAATGGTGGAGCGGCTCATCAACACTATTTGAAACGGGTTCACTGTTTGTATCTATGGACAACGGAAATACCTGGGAGGTGCTTGCGGCATCCATTCCATTGTCAACACAATTTTTTAACTGGACAGTGCCTGATACCAATACACTGATTCAATTTAAAATGAATACAATTAATGGCAGCTACTATTCGCCACAGATTTTATTGGGACCATTAACTTCTATCCATACCGATTATCTCTGCACCGATTCATTCCGGTTATCATGGAACAGTCAACCATTAGCACAGTCTTATAATGTATTTGTATTAACAGATAGTGCATACCTGAAACTCATCAGTCAACAAACCGACACTTTTATTGTAATGCAAAGGAACGAGCATCCGGAAAATATTTACGCAGTTCAACCGGTTTTCAATAACAATATTAACGCAGTACGCAGTTTTGCTGTTGATATCAATAATCAGGGAAGTGGTTGTATGTACCAGTCTTTTTACGGAATACCTGTTGGCGAAAGAATGGAACTTACAATAGAATTAGATTTCCCGCAAGGGCTGGATAGTGTGGTGGTAGAGAAAATAAATGAAAGTGGTAATTGGATTGGTACTATTGAAAACATAATCCCCTACTCTTTCCAGTACAGTTACATTAGTTATGATGAATTGCCATCTGCCGGAGCAAATCATTACAGAGCAAAATTATGGACAGCTGGGCATTTTATTTTTAGTGAGACAATAACATTACTTCATACCGGTAAACAATGGCTGTATCTTTATCCTAATCCTGTAGCATCAGGTCAACCGCTTTATTACGTTATAAAAGATTCACCTTCAAAATTATTTTTGCAATTATATTCTCTTCAGGGAATTCAAATAGCAGAATTTCAAATTGATTTATCTGGTTTAATTTACATCCCACATTTTTCTGCAGGGATGTATTATTACCGGCTTACTAACAGTGATAACGAAAAACTGCAAGAGGGAAAACTGATTATATATTAAATCAATTGGATGATTGACCTTTCAAACTATTTTTTATTTCATTTGATATGATCGTAAAAAAAATTAAAAATTATTAATCTTTTGTTTAACAACCGGTCTATTCGTTTTATTCTACTAATATTTAATCCGGCATCTTTAATCTACTCTTTCAGTAACAGCATCCGTTTTCTCTCCTAAGAATTGTTTGATAAATTATTGCGCCCAGTATCCACAATCCACATTATAATATGAGCCGGTTACAAATGAAGATTTATCGGAGTTAAGAAACAATGTAAGCTAAAGCTATTTACACTTCTTGTCATGAGTTTGGCTTGTTGATGCTCAGATTTTCACGAACATATTTTTCAGGCGATGAAATAATTTGTGTGATGAATGTCGCTAAACTCTTTTGAGAAATTACTGAACCCTTCTCTGCTTGTCCTTTGTGTGTGAGTTCAAAATCTATTTCGTTGTCATTTGTAAACCATTGCGGTCTGATAATCGTGTAATCCAATTTTGATGCTTCAATGATGTCTGCTAATTTCCTATAAGGTATTAAAACCGGCTTCAAAGGCGTTTTATAAATACCAATAGAACTGATTGCTATAATTCTTTTCACTCCTGTTTCTTCCATTGCCTTCACAATATTTTTTGCCATTGCTTCCAAATCTCCTGCAAGGCTTGTATAAACGATGTCTTGACCACTGGTGGCTTCTTTGAGTTTATCATAGTCCATAACATCGCCTTCAATGATTTTGCAATTAGAAACATCTTTACTTTTCAATCTACTTTCGTTACGAAGAAACAAGGTGAGTTTGATGTCATTCTGCTTTACCAAAATATCAGTTACCAATTTTGCAATGTTGCCGCTTGCTCCAAGGATGATTACCTTTTTCATCACGAATTATTTTTTTCTGTTTTGGTATTTCCAAATCTATGATTGGGAATGAACCACATTAAAGCGATTAAAGCCATGAGAACAAATGCAGTTTTAGGAAAACCAACAAGTGAAATTATTCCAGCTGTTGCGTTGAGTGCAATGGTTAAATAACTTTTGAAATGTCCTTTGTATGCTTTTGAAAAATCAGAACCTGCACCATGCAGTTTACATAGTTGGTTTACTAAAAAAATGTATGAAGTAGTAACGCAAATTAAAACTGCTGCATAAACTGTAACGGTGATATTTGTAAAAGAATTTTCTCCCATTGAAGAAGTTGCAAATGGAATTAGCGACAACCAAAAAAGTGCAATCATATTTACCCAAAGAACTTTGTTGTCAACTTTTTTTGCTGTGTGAAATAAGTGGTGATGGCTGCTCCAATAAAGTCCGACAAAAACAAAACTCAAAGCGTAACTCACGAATATCGGATACGCTTCTAAATAACTTTGCCATGTCGGGTTGTGTGGAATTTTTAATTCCAAAACCATGATGGTAATAATGATTGCAATTACACCGTCTGAAAAAGTTTCTAATCTATTTTTGTCCATAATTATTTTTTGGGAGCAAGTTCGCCAAACCAATAAGCAGAAGTAACTCCTCCGTCCATTAGAAAATCGCTGCCTGTAATAAATGCACCATCTTGTCCCAATAGCAAAGCTGCAACTGTTGCAACTTCATCAGGAGTTCCTGCTCGACCAACTGCTGAAACTTTAATCATGTTGCGATAACCGTCTCCTCTTGGTCCGTTCAATTCATCTTTTGCAAGTGGAGTAATAATAATTCCTGGACTAATTGTATTCACTCTTGCACCACGCTTTCCCCAACGCACTGCCTCTGCCATTACACGCAATGAATTACACCTTTTAGATAATTGATAAGCATGAAGTGAGTCAGTAACTTGATTTGGTTGAAGGAAATCAAGAGCAAGAAGTTCTTCAACTGGTGTAGTCGCCAACGCTTTGTTTTGTTCCTCTGTCAATGCAGGTAAGCGGTGTCCCGACATAGAAGCAATCACTACACCTGCTCCGCCTTGTGCAATCACATTTCCAAATTCTTCAAGTATGAGAGCAGTGCCATATAAATCTACTTTGAGAATTGTCGCTGGCGATGCTTGTGTTGGTGAAACACCTGCTGCATTTATTAGTCCGCTAATACTTCCGATTTTCGTTGCTGTTTCAACAAGTGCGTGAACAGATTGTCTTGAAGAAATGTCAACTGTTGTTGTGCTTACTTCAAACCCTGCATCGCTTAAAGTTTTTGCAGCGGCTTCAGCGTTTGCTTGGTTTAGGTCACTCAATAAAATGTGTTTGCCCGAACCAACTCTTCTGGCAATAGCTAAACCTATTAAGCCCGAACCAATAACTACTATTACATTTTTGTCTGTCATATTTTTCTGTTTTTTTTCTATACGAATGGCAATAGTTCCAGTGATTTTAAAAAATGTTTTCTATCCATTGCCTTAAAGTCAAAACATGAAGCCAATAATTATTGCGCCAAGTATCCACCATCCACATTATAATATGAGCCGGTTACAAATGAAGATTTATCGGAGTTAAGAAATAGTGCAAGTTCAGCTACTTCTTCTGATGTGCCCAGTCTTCCCATCGGGTGCATACCTTCCAGTGCTTTCATTGCTGCTGCATCCAAACTTTTTGTAAGTAACGGAGTAACGATATAACCGGGACCAATTGAGTTGATACGAATTTTTTTATCTGCGTATTCCAATGCAGCAGCTTCAGTCAATCCAACTATTCCGTGTTTTGAAGCTACATAGGCAGGAGAACCTTTTGTTCCTACTTTGCCAAGTATCGAAGCAATATTTACAATGCTTCCTCCACCTGAATTAAGCATGGCAGGAATTTGATAACGCAAACCATAAAATACTCCTGAAAGATTAATGGAGATTACTTTTTCCCAACTTTCAATCGGATATTCTCCGGTAGGAAGTAATGGACCACCAATACCTGCATTGTTGACAGCAATATGAATTCCTCCAAATTGTTTAACGGCTTGCTCAACTACATTTTTACTGTCATCAGGTTTTGAGGTGTCGGCTTTTACAAAAATTGCATCACCACCTTTTGATTTTATTTCTGTTACAGTTTCATTACCGCCTGTTTCATTCACATCTGAGATTACAATTTTTGCTGCTTCTGATGCATACAATATTGCTATTGCTTTGCCAATACCTGAACCGCCTCCGGTTACAATGGCTACTTTATTTTCTAATGTTTTCATTTTGATTTATTTTTTTAAAAATTAAAATTAGTTTCTGTTTCCCTGAACACTTAACTTTCCTGTTACTGTTTGATTACTATTTATACTTGGTGCTATTAAAGCATCAACACTTGCGCTTCCGCCACCTGCTACAAGAGAAACAATTGCCAAAGCGAAAAGGAAAATAAAATATTCATACCCTTCTCCTTTGTTTGCTTCGCTGCTCCAGTTCATAAAGAAATTTAGATGCGAGGTGCTTACTACTCCGATAAAATTTACGATAACTGCAAATGCAGCAATTCTTGTTGCAAATCCGGTGATGAGAAACAACGCACCAAAAAACTCAATAAGAATTACAAGCATGGCAATAAGATAAGGCAAGCCAATAGTTCCTGTTAAAAATCCCATAGTGTCATCAAAACCATAGCCACCGAACCATCCAAAAAGTTTTTGTGCTCCGTGAGCAAATATTACTACACCTAAAGCAACTCTTGTAATGAGTGCTATCGTGTTTGTTGAATCTGTTGCAAATATTTTTTTCATTTTTATTTATAGCCTGTTTAAATTTTTTAAATAGATTGAGTTATGAATAAGATAACATATAATTTGGATGCCCGGTAGAAATTTTAACCACATAGAACATAGTTAACATAGGTTTCACATAGCATTTTTCTATGTGTTATTTCTATTGTGACCTATGTTCTATGTGGTTGGATGCCCTGTAGAAATTTTAACCACATAGAATATAGTTAACATAGGTTTCACATAGCATTTTTCTATGTGTTATTTCTATTGTGACCTATGTTCTATGTGGTTCAAATGTGCTGTAAATTATTTTTTAAATTTTTATTCAAGCACTTATTCTTTTTAATAAAATCACTCCCGATAAGTAGTTTATCAAGGAGTGATTATTATGTTTTATTAAATTGTTACTGTATTGGATGATTCAATTTTTGACTTTGCTTCTGATGCAGTAACAGTTTTGCCCAATGCACCAAGCTCATGCAGGTCGCCAAAAACTTCCATACGGATGGATTGATTAATGCCGCCAATCTTTACCGGTTCAAATCCATTGTCGCGAATAAGTTCTTCTATTGCTGCTTCTATGCTTTTATCATCAGTAGCATAAAACTCAACTGCTTTTTCAGGTTGCTGAAATGCTGCACCTGCAAGTGAACCTGCCCCTAATGAGCCTAACGCTTTCACCAGCTTTGCACCTTTAGGAAGCATGGAAGAAAGAATTTCTCCTGACGATTCTTTTTCACCAATAATTTTTTTGAAGCCACCTTTATCATCAGGTGCAATTGGGTTAGAAGGGTCAACAATAATTTTACCCTGCAATTCAGTTGCGTAAGTTTTGAACAACTCCTGTATTACATTAAAGTAAACTGCAAATACAATAATATCTGCTGCTTTGATTGCATCAACAACTTCCATCGGGGTAACTTTATCACCCAGCTTTTCAGCAAGTTCTTTTGCTTTTTGAATTTCTTTGTTTGCAACAATAATAGAACGACCACTTTTTACAAGGTTTGTGGCTACTGCAGATCCGATATTTCCAACACCGATAACTGCTACTTTTAATTTTTCTGACATGGTTTTTTTTATAATTGTTTGAATTTTATTTTTAAGGCGAATTAAGGATTGAATTAGCGATGATTTCTGAACCACATAGGACATAGAACACATAAGGCTTCACATAGATATTGTTATTGCAGAAAGTATTTTTCTATGTGCTCTATGTCCTATGTGGTTCAAAGATTTCAACTCTTGATTCGCATTTTTAATTGTTGTTATTTACCTAATCCGATTTGGTTCATATAAGTTTGGTTATCCCAGAATAAATGTTCTTCTGTCATTGTTCCATCAGGTCCCCAAATTCCTATTGTACACATTGGCATATTAAACGCTTTGCCCGTTGGCTGAATAAATTTTCCGTTTCCAATTGGCATCGGTTTGGTGAATGTTCCTTGAAATACTCCGGTAACTGCTGTCATGTTTCCTGAACCAAAACGAATAGGATGTTCCTTAATCCTTGTGTCTGGTGCGTAAACAAACAGTGCCTTCATATCTTCAATGTGCTTTTCAAGCCCTGTTGTCATGTGTCCATCAGGCCAAAAAACTTTAATGTCTTGTGAATGACTTTCGTGAAAGCGTGCCCACTCCTGATTGCTGAACACTGTGTAATCAAGTGTGTCAAACTTTTGCAGATAGCCCGAAATGTTTGCATCGTTTGCTGCCAGTTGTGTGATTTGATTTCTCAGCGAATCAATTTCTCCATTGCTCGTAGAATTGTTTTCTTTGTTTGAGCAACTTGTAAAAGTTACTATTGCGGCAATCACTAAAAATGCTGCCATTGCTTTGATTGTTGTTGTTACTTTTTTCATGTTTGATTTTTTTTATAAATGATTAATTAAATTCACGATGCAAAGGTGCGTTGGAAGACAGGGTTGCGCCAATGACCTGGTTTAAGAAATAGTCTTGATGTAGATTAAGATTTTAAGACCTTGCTGTCTAATTAAATCTTGGCAATTAAAAAAAACCGTACTAAGAACGAAAAGGGTGAACCTAAATAAAGATGCCAGTCTGATTATTGAAGCGTGACCATTTACTACCTGTGTGGCTTTACTCGTTTGCCCCGCAAGCGACTTAAAAACTCCGGTGTAACACCTAAGAAAGCAGCAATCTGAATTTGTGATAAGCGATTAACTAAGAGAGGATAAGTTTCTAAAAATGATTCATAACGCTCTTCTGCAGTAGAACTAATGTTCTGCATCAGCCGTTCCTGTAACCTGATATAAGCGTTCTCTACCAGTACTCTGAATACATGGTCAATTTTCGGAATGGAAGTATAAAGGAAGGTTAGTTCTTCATAACTCGCTTGTAATACAACGGTATCTTCAAGCGCATCAATATTTAATGCAGATGATTTACGCTTGTAAAAACTGCCAAGGTCATTTATCCAATAATTTTCAGTGGCAAATTAAAGTATGTGCGTGATGCCCTTATCATCAATTTTATACATTCTCAAAAAACCGCTTATCACAAAATATATTTGTGTACATACATTTCCTTCCTGTAAAATAAACTGTCTTTTACGAAATAATCTCGGATGAAATTTGGCAGCTATCAATTCCTTTTCTTCAGGATTCAATGGCATTAGTTTATCAAAGTAAATTATTAATGGTTCAACCGTGTTTTGTGATAAATTTTCTTTCATTCAGGAGTTATAAAAAAGATGTTATTCCGCTGGTAAATTTAATGATGCAATCTTAATAAAGTTTTTCTGCAAGCCTTAAACTCCACTCGCTCTTGTAGATGTGTAATCATAGAATTACAGAACTTGAAGAAAGTTTAATGAAGAAAATTTGTTTTAAAATATTTCATTTAATTGCTGCTTTCGGCAGTTTATTTTTTCTGTTCCATAAATTTTATCAGTGAACCTTTTCCGTTATGATATAATCCTTCCTTCAATTCAATTTCCCTTTCTTCTAATTCTATAATTTCATAATTAGCAAAATCTGATTTTACGTTACCACTTATTTTCTGCGTCAAACAGCCTGAGAAATAATAAATGATCAAGTCAGCGAACTTCGTGGCATACCTATTGCCTACTCCATGTGCATCTCAATGTGGGAATTGATGTAACTTGAATACGGAGTTTTAAACTTTTCTGTTTTTTAAAGAGTCCTGCATACACCGTGGTAATAAACCACAAGTTTAAATTTAAAATTATGAAACAATCAAAGATGTTACCTGTTGCTGCTATGCTACTGGTATTACTAATGGGAAGTTGTAAGAAGGAAGACAATACCACCTCTGAAGCAGGTATGACTTCCGGTATTTCTTCAGATGAAAGTGGCTTGAGACGCATGCCTGTAAACCTTGGGCTTGCAGGTTCTTTCGTGATCCTTTCTAAGTCTGGAATCACTGATGTTTATCCAACTGCAGTTACAGGAGATGTAGGTACAAGTCCTATTACTGGTGCTGCCATCCATCTCACATGCACTGAAGTTTCGGGCGCTATTTACTCAGTTAATGCAGCAGGTCCGCTACCATGCAGAGTGACCAATGCTACCAGGTTAACTACAGCAGTGAGTAATATGCAAACTGCTTACACCAATGCAGCAGGACGGATGAACCCGGATTATGTAAACCTGGGAGCCGGAAATATTGGAGGAAGAACGCTTACAGCCGGATTATATAAATGGACAACCGGTGTTCTTATTCCCACTGATATTACCCTTTCAGGAGGGCCCACAGCAGTATGGATATTCCAGGTTGCAGGTACACTTAAACTTAGCTCGGGAGCCAGAATAATCCTGACAGGTGGTGCAAAAGCAAAAAATATTTTCTGGCAGTCAGCAGGTGCAGTTACCCTGGGTACTACGAGTCATTTTGAAGGAATTATTTTAGGTAAGACAGCTATAAATATGAAAACCGGTGCTACCATAAAAGGGAGAATGCTTGCTCAAACTGCAGTAACGCTGCAAATGAATACAGTAACAAAGCCCTGACAGGTTGGTTAAAAAAGAGTGATTGAATGTTGTTCCTCTAACAAGGGACAACATTTTTTTTGCACTTATCCCACTATGGGCAATTGATTGCGCCTTAATAATATTTTATACATTTTATTATACAACATCAGGGCAACATGCATATAAATTAACAGACTAATAATGACTTGGTGATAGTTCATCAATAAGATAAAAAAACACAGTTTAACAGACATTATGGGAGAATAGAAGAAAGAAAATGCGGGACAATAACCAATCTTGAAATGATAGAGAGCAAATAACAATGGGAAAGCTTGACCACCTTAGTTAAAGTAATCAGCAGCAGAACCATTGACACAGAACAAAGCAAGGAAGAACGATACTTCATCTCCTGTCAAAATAAAGATGCATTGCACTTTCAAAGTGCAATACGCAAACACTGGTCTATTGAAAATTCACTGCATTGGGTATTAGATGTGCAGTTTAACGAAGATCATATTAGAAAAAGAAAAGACAATGGGAGAAAATATGGTTATCGTTCGCAGAATAGCATTAAACAAACTTAAACTGCATCCCTTCAAAAGATTCGGAGTAAATAGTAAAGACTCAAAGCGGCTTATGATGATACGATCTTATTCCAGGCTTAAAAATTAAATGCGTGTTGCCCTGATCAACTATCATATTCCAGCATATTAAAGATAGTGATTGTAGTTCTATCACATACAGGTGTTGTTACATTCAATAATTTAGTATTGGTTTAAACACTTAATCTTGTACTTTCAAGTGCTGAAAAATAATTTTTAATACAATAATGGCAGGAAGAAACAGCTATACAAGTAACGGAAAACAAAAAGAGGAACCTGTTAAAGTTAAAATTTCGAAAGAGAGTTTACAGGAAGCGCTTATTCTTTTTACTTATTTAAAACCATATCGCGGTAAGTTTATTTTAAGCCTGGTGTTTATTGCGCTTTCAGCTTTTACAACCAGCCTGTTCCCGTTATTCCTTGGTAAAATGATTGATGCTGCGTCACCCGGTGCCGTAATGAGTGGAGGGAATTCTTTCAGTACTCAGTTCGGGTTTGGATTAAAGGATATTCACTGGAGCTTGAATACAACTTTATTATTAATATTTCTGCAATTAAGCATTCAAACTATTTTTTCTTTTATGCGTGTTTATCTGCTTACCGAAGTAGGAGAAAAAAGTCTGGCTGACATGCGTAAAGATGTGTACAGTAAACTACTCAGCATGCCGATGAGTTTCTTTACCGAGAAAAGAGTGGGAGAGCTTAGCAATAGAATTTCAGCTGATTTATCCCAAATTCAAGATGCAGTTTCATTTACTCTTGCTGAATTTTTGAGGGGGATATTTACCTTAATCATAGGGCTTGCATTTATTTTCTGGATCAGTACGGAGTTAGCGTTGGTGATGCTTGCAGTGGTGCCGGTGATTGCAATATTTGCAGTAATATTTGGAACACGAATAAGAAAAATGTCACGCAAAGCACAGGATCAATTAGCGGACAGCGGTACCATCGTGCAGGAAACCTTCCAGGGTATTTCGATTGTGAAAGCATTTACAAGCGAGTTTTATGAAATCAACCGTTATGTTAAAAGTATTTATGCGGTGGTGAATACGGCAATCAGCAATGCACGTTATCGTGGAGCATTTGTTTCATTCATGATTTTTAGTGTGTTTGGCACCATTGCATTTGTGATGTGGTATGGTGCAGGCATGATTCAGTCAGGGCAATTAACCATCGGCTCATTAACGATGTTTGTTATTTTCTCCATGTTTGTGGGAGGCACGTTTGCAGGTTTTGCGGATATGTTCAGTCAGTTACAAAAAATATTGGGAGCCACGCAGAGCATTCGCGAAATACTACGTAATAAGGGTGAGGCTGTAGAATTAAAACAGGTGATTGTAGCGCCTGAATTTCAATTGAAAGGTAAAGTTAGGTTTGATCATATTGCATTCAGTTATCCAAGCCGGAAAGATGTGCCTGTATTAAAAGACGTTTCACTAATTGCAAACAATGGAGAGCAGATAGCCATAGTAGGTCCCAGCGGTGCGGGTAAAAGCACTATTGCTTCTTTATTGCTTAAATTTTATGAACCTGATAATGGTACTATATTTTTTGATGAACATCCTTCTGCAATGTTTCCACTTTCGCAATTACGTTTGCAAATGGCATTTGTGCCGCAGGATGTGATTTTATTTGGCGGAAGCATTATGGAAAATATTGCATATGGAAAACCCGGTGCAGGCATTGATGAAATTATTGATGCATCGAAAAAAGCAAATGCGCATGAGTTTGTTTCGCGTTTCCCGGAGCAGTATGAAACAATTGTAGGGGAACGGGGGATTAAACTCAGTGGCGGCCAACGACAGCGGATTGCTATTGCACGTGCTATTTTAAAAAATCCTGCAATTCTTATTTTAGATGAAGCTACTTCATCACTGGACAGTGAGAGTGAACAATTAGTGCAGGAGGCATTGGATAATTTGATGAAGGGACGCACTTCGTTTGTGATTGCGCACCGGCTTTCAACTATACGCAATGCTGATAAAATTGTATTGATAGATAAAGGCATAGTAAGCGAAAGCGGAACACATAACCAACTGATGAGTCATAACGGTCTCTATCGAAAACTCAACGAAATGCAGTTTGAATTTGGAAGTATCACTCAATCTCCTCAGAAGATATAGACGAAATACTGCAAATTCCTTTTTCACATCAATCAAAAACAATAAATATTCGCGTAGAAGTACGCAAAGTTTGCGTACTTCTACGCAAATAAAACGATCGTAAACAAACGGCTTTTAAAAATAATCTCCTCAAAATCAAACATTAAAGCAATTAGCCATATTCTAAATACTAAATATTAGCAAGTATGAAAAGATAGAATGTAGGTTTACAGTTCTCAATTAAAGCAATTATGGCAGATCCACATGAAATTAGTTTACCGGAGGCAAAGATTATGACCACCGCGTATCGCGACTCCGCTTTTTTTGCTGAGAATGGTTACCGTAAAGCGGTAGCATTTAGTAAAGAAGCAATCCTGCGGGTACTTGAACAAGAGGAAAGCAATGGATTGCGATGCTATTTCGCTTTAGATAAGGACAAACTGATAACACTGATTTTAGCAGCTTATGACAGAAGTGAAAATGATATTATAGGCGAAGGCAGGCAGTTTGCTGAGTATGGTAATCCATGTCCCTCAATGTGTTCTAATGATAATGACTTAAATATTTGACCTCTTTTCAATTCATTTAAACTTAAATGAATGTCCCATTTACTGTAATATCGAGTGGCTCTATACTTTTGCCGGTAGTTGCCGGCATTTATTCAACAACCTACCTGCAGAGGCTAAATTATAGAGCACTCGTTTTCTTTTTTATTTATGGTTTCATAACAGAGGTGATTGCTAATATTTTATCCATTAGCGGCTCAAATAATTTATTGTTTTATAATATCTATGCATTGGTGGAAGGTGTTTTTTGGATTATCATGATTGATGTATGGCTTAATCATAAATATACTTTGTTTTTACGTTTATTAGCGATAACATACAGCCTGATCTGGGCTTATTTATTTATAATAACCCATTCTATATTTGCATATAGTAATATTGCGATGGTAACCGAATGTATTATATTAATTCCACTATCTTGTTTATTTTTACTTTCTTTAAGCAAGACCGCCAATTCAGCGTTAATGGAAATTCCGGAATTTTGGTTTGCTGCCGGAATTCTATTTTTCTTTTCATCTACCTCCGTAATAACTGCCTCAGCTATTTATATTTTTAACGGTGTTGAAATGATGCGTATTTCCTGGAAACTTCACGGAGTTTTTAATATTATTACTAATTTCATCTTTGCAAAAGCATTTCTGTGCAACCTTCGCAAAACGACATAGTATTACTTATTCTCATAACCGCTGTAGTTATTGCAGTGCTGGCCTTTTTTCTTATCTCTCTTGTCATTATAAATGCACGCAAAAATGCCCGGAGGCAAATTGAGACAATTAGAACCATATTTGAAACCCAGGAAGAAGAGCGGAAACGCATAGCCCGTGATATGCATGACGGGTTAGGCGCGCAATTAAGCGCAATAAAATTATATGTTGGCCTATTGAGTGAACCGGATAAATCTGTTAATACTACTATTTCATTGCATAGTACTAAAACATTAATTGATTCAGCTATGCGTGATTTAAGAATGATCACCAGGAATTTATTGCCACGAACACTTTCTGAACAAGGTCTTGCCGCTCAGTTATCTGAAATCAGGGAGGTGCTGAACTAAACAAATAATATAAATGTTATTGTATCCATTAACAATGAAAAATTCCGGTTTCAGCAGGAGTTTGAAATTAATCTGTTTCGCATATTGCAGGAAATGATAAATAATACACTTAAATATGCACAAGCAAAGACCATTTATATTTCACTTCACCTAGATAAATCAAATTTAAAAGTAGATTATCATGATGATGGTACAGGATTCGATTTTGCATCCGTACAAAAAGGTTTAGGTATAAAAAATATTGAGACACGCGTTAAATTCCATACTGGTAAAATCAGGATGGATAGTTCACCATTAACGGGAACTACTTATGCCATTAATTTCGCGCTTGAACAAAACAGTAAAATCTATGCATAGTGATTCCAATAACACAAGGTATAGTGTCATAGTAGCTGACGACCATAAAATTTTTCGCGATGGAATGGCGGAAACCCTTAAGCAGGTAAAATCAGTGGCATATGTGAGACAAGCTGCAAATGGAGATGAGGTGATGGAGCAATTGCAGGAAAATAAATGTCATATAATTTTTATGGATATTAATATGCCTGGTAAAGATGGTATTGCTACTACACGTGAAGTAATCCGTAATTATCCAACAATAAAAATAATTGCATTAACGATGTACGATGACCGAAAACATTTGATTGATATGATTAATGCAGGGGCAATTGGTTATTTATTAAAAAGTACAGATAAAAAAGAAATTGCGGAAGCCATTGATGCGGTGATGACAGGCACTCGATTTTACGGGAAAGATATATCCACTTTATTATTGGAAACCACTATTAAAAATCTTAAGGCCAATGCTGAGATTGAAGATTCAGATCAGTTGTTACCAAAGGAAATTGAACTTCTGCAATTGATATATAAAGAGATGACATCAAAGGAGATTGCTGACCGTTTAGGAATATCTCCCCGCACAATTGAACGTCAGCGATTGTTATTATTTCAAAAAACAGGCACACATAATATAGCTGGCTTAATTAAATATGCAATTAAGTATGGCTACGTGACAGAAATTTAATCCTGAAATAAAACAATTTAAAGTTGTAGATTTATTTTTTAAAATATTTATTCTGAAAATCAGATATTGATAATGAATCAGGATTAATTGCATCAACCCTCGAAATTGCATTCATTATAATAATTATCCTTTTGATTTTGCAGATTTCATAGTGAGAAGGTATTTCAAAACCAAATCCTCCTGGTGGTTGTCAAGTTTTGCACGTTTCGCCATTTTAGGCAATACCTGTCTCACAGTTGCTTCATCATTGGTAAAAGGTTTTTTAAGAGAGTGGCATTTATTACAGCTATGCTCAAAAATTGATTTCCCTTGTTCAAGATCTGCAAGAGTTGTACCGGGAAATTTTTGCTGTGCACGGTTTGCATCTGTCTGAGATGGCGTAAGTGGCTTGTAAGCCGCACAGGAAACTATTAATAAAAATGACAAAAATGTAAGCGTTTTTTTCATGGGAGATTTTTTTTAAAAATATGAAACTTTTGTGCCATAAATTTACTGAAAGATGAGATACGGGAATGTGATTGAATCTTTATTGTAAAATTCCTGAGAGCTATAGGGATTTATAATAATAAGTAAGGATGACCATTATCAAAGTAAATTAATAGACAAGATTTACCTGCCCTGTAAGCGAATGCGGCTTGTCAAAAACATCTTTGATCTTAAGCAGATAAACATAAGTATCCTCTGGTACGGATGTGTTGGCATAAGTTCCATCCCAGGAATGAGAAGTACTGTTTGTGGTAAACAAAAGCTTTCCCCACCGGTTGAATATCATCAATTGATATTCGGATATGCCAATGCCGTAAATATTAAAAACGTCATTCCGGCCGTCATTGTTTGGAGTAAAAGTGTTAGGCACGTAAACAGTAAAAGCACCCTCAATTTCAATAATCTCAACTACGGTATCCTTACATCCGTCAGGAGATGTTACTTCCTGGGTAACAGTGTAAAAACCAGGTGCTGTATAAGTATGCTCCGGAAATGATTCAGTACTAGTTGCACTATCACCAAACAAATAATTCCAGGTAACCACATTCCATGAGTGATCAGAAAAATAAACAGTTGGATGTAGTATGCTTGCTTTCTCAGGTTCATAGCTGAATGCTGCCACCGGCTTTGCAAACACTGTTATATAATCAGACATTTCAATTTCATCATGACATCCGATATCAGTGCTCACCGAAAGTGCAACAGAATAAACTCCACTTTGCTGATATGAATATCCGGGATCCTGAAGTGTATCACCATTGCCATCACCGTAATCCCATTCCCAATGATTAATAACGCCTTCTGCAGATGTTGACTGATCTTGAAACTGAATTGCTAAAGGCTGACAACCTACGGTGACATCACTTGTTAAAATAGCCTGAGGTAAATCATAAACATAAGCGGGTTTCAGAATGGAATCTTTACATCCCAGGTCAGATGTTGCAGTAAGTAGGGGATAATGTAATCCTGCAGCAGCATAAATATGGGTAGGAGATAAAAGAGTAGATACAGTACTGTCTCCAAATGACCAGTGATATAATTGAATAATTCCATTTGCTATAAGAGATTGATTAATAAAAGAAGTGGATTCATGCAGACAAACAGTATCAGTAGTAAAATCAACTACAGGCAATGGATGTGTTATTATCATTTGTGATGTGGTGTCAGCACACAAATTATCAGAGTTGACAATGAGTGTAACAATATACGTGGTGTCATCATTGAAAAAATGCAAAGTATTTTGATTGAAATCAATTGGTGAGTTATCACCAAAATTCCATTGCCAGGCACTAATGCTTCCGGTTGTTACTGAAGAGTGATCGTTAAATGCAGCAGCAGAAAGCATACAGATTGTGTCATGTGTAAATGATGCATTGGGTTTAGGATAAACAATTATTTGCTTCGTAGTATCATTATAACATCCGGTAGTCGCAGTGGCCACTAACGTTACCAGATAACTCCCAGCATTAGCAAATGTGTGTGACGGAGTACTGGTTCCATTGGCGTTAAAGCCATCACCAAAATTCCATTGCCATCCATTTATGGGGCCGTTGCCGGATATTGTTGCGTCAGTAAATTGCGCAGCATCATAAATACAAACATTGGAAAAAGAAAAATCAGGTCTTGGAGTATGATTAATATAAATCAATGATGATAAATCATCCCTGCAACCGTTAGCTGCCATTACCGTTAAAGAAACTGTATAGTATCCGCCCTCAGTAAAAGTATGGAAAGGATCCTGAAGGATGCTAACAGGAGTGCTGTCTGCAAAATTCCATGAATAAGTTTGAATGGTTCCGGGAAAAATAGTGGAATCAGTAAACTGAATTGGTATGCCTTCGCAATGTAAAACCGAATAATTGAATAAAACTTGCGGAATCGTTTTGACCGTTACGGGTGAAGTAACAGTATCAATGCAACCTCTTGAATTAGTAACAATCAACCGCACTGTATAAGTGGTGTCATTATTATAAATATGATAAGGATTCTGGATTGATGATGTAGGTGAACCATCACCAAAATTCCAGTTCCAGCCTGTAATCAAACTCGGTATGTTACTTGACTGATCGCTAAAAAACATAGTGTCATTCATGCAAATGGATGGTGCAGAAAAACTGGCAACAGGCGGAGTGGGAATACTTACTTCATGCACTACGCTATTCCGGCAGCCGTTATTGCTGATGGCTGTTAACAATACATTAAAGCTGCCAGCATTTATAAATATATGAGGCGTTGCAGTAATGCTATCATTAAGTGATCCATCACCAAAATTCCAAACTGTTGTTTGAATTGAACCTGAGTTAATGGTGCTTTGGCTGGTGAAGTTCACTGGTAAACCCGGACATCCTGACGGAACAGTAAATGCTGCAATGGGTGTTGCGGCAGTATTCACGTATTTTATCAATGTATCACTGCATCCGTTATTTGCAACGGCAACTAAAGAAACAATATAATTACCTCCGGTATTATAAGTGTGCGATGGAGTCACAACTCCTGATGTGATTCCATCTCCAAAATCCCAGGTATAAGAATTGATTGATCCCGAAGGAAATAATGTAATGTTATTAAATGAAAACTGAACACCAGGACATGCTACTGGTGCTGTAAAGTCAGCAACAGGAGATGGTTTAATAGTTACATTTTTAACAAGAGAATTATTGCAACCATTACTTGCTGTTACAGTTAAGCTAACAGAGTAAGTGCCTATGGAGTTATAATTATGGAGCGGATTTTGAACATTGGAAATGGGTGAACCGTCACCAAAATTCCAGGTCCAGGCTGTAATGGTTCCACCGCTTAATCCTGATCCATCAATAAACTGCACAGGACTTTGCGCACATGTATCAGATGAAGTAAAATTTACAGTTGGCAAAGCTATCAGATTAACCTGCTGTTGTGCTGTATCACGACAATTGTCATTACTTACTGCAAACAAAGTGACTGTATAAATTCCTGGTATTGTATAAGCATGTACAGGGTTTGCATTTGTACTGTCTTTTATACCATCACCAAAATCCCATACAAAACCAGCAAGTGTACCGTTCACCACCACAGTGGTATAAGTAAAATTTACTGTATTATTTGCACAGGTAGTAGTGTAAGTAAATCCCGCCAAGGGTGTTGCAAGAGTATTCACAGCAGTCACAATGGTATCTCTGCAACTATTAGCATCTTGTACTATTAGAGTGGTGTTATAAGTCCCGGGCAGGGAGTAAGTATGAACAGGATGTTGTACCGAAGAGACAGTACTGCCATCACCGAAATTCCATTGCCATGAAGCTATTCCTGAGGACGGAGACAGTGATGCATCTGTAAATTGCAATGGTGTGCCGGTACATGTAGGAGTAAAGTTAAATGCGGCAGCAGGTGCATCGTTTGCCACTATATTTCTTAACACTGTATCGCGGCAACCACCCGAATTACCAATTATCAAAGTAGTAGTATAGTTTCCCGGTGCTGCATAAGAATGCACAGGGTTTTGTAAATTAGAACTGGTTCCATCTCCAAAATCCCAATACCAGTAATTTACAGGAGAACCAACAACCACATATGAGGAATCAAGGAAAGCGACTGAATTATAACACGAGTCTGATTGTATATATGCTGAAGCAATTACTGAAGGTGTAACTACACTATATAATGTAACATCGCAGCCCGTCACCGAGGTCATCACCACAGAAAATGTATCGCCAACAACAGGATTATTAACTACAATACTTTGTGTTGTTTGCCCGGTGTTCCATAAATATTGGGCAAATCCCGGAGGAGCTGTCATAGTAGTGGTTGAGATACCCGGACAGAAATCACTGAATATGTTAAACGGATAACAGAAACAATCAATGTAGGCATATCCGAAGTGTCCGCCAAGGGCACAATCGCCAGTAGAAAAAACAATAGTAACTGTTTGTCCTACGTAACCTGACAGATCAATTCCAACTGTTGTCCAGTCTTTCCAGTGTATCTCCGATCCTGAGGGTCCTTGAATGGTAACGAATCCCGGAATACCGGCAGCAGCATAAACATTATAAACACCACAGCCAATGGTATTACCATTTTGTGCAAACACTTTGATTTCAAATCGTGGCTGATCAAGCGAATCATGAAAAGGATCTTCCAGCACAACAGCATAACGGTAAATAAAAAGCTGATTGTTTGGAGAAACAGGAAAAGAATAAATAAGTTGTTCGGCTTCTGCCCCTACATTATCATTTCCTAACCGCGCTGAATATTGTCCTCCGGGAGCTACCACCTTGAGCACACCATTAGTATTGGGATCAGTTCCAGGTCCGGTCATAATGGTATGCCTGGTTGCCACTAATCCGGGTACTGTCGAATTGATGGGACAACAACTTCCTGTGGTGCCTTGCCACCCGGTAAAATTATTCAGTTCAAAATCTGCATTAAGACAACTGCTTGTTTGCGCTTGAACGCGGGATGTAACAGCACTCTCCCATAGAATGAGTAAGATAAATATTAAATGTGTAAAATAAATTGGTTGTTTCATTTTATTAAAGATCGGATTTGGGCATGGGGTAATTAATTCCTGAATTCAGGTAACAATCGTGCCGTTTTGTAATCGAACCTCATTTATTTATAATCACGATTGCCAAATATCTGCTTGTTTGAACGAAGTTATTTAATTAATCTGGTTAATTGAGGTATAAGTTACTTTTAAGCAGGAGATAACAGGTTTAAACCATTTGAGAATATTCTTGTATGATTGAACGAGATCATGCTGTTTGATTACTGTCACCAACTCTCAACCCTTGATTTCTATTCAATTAAGTTAAATTATATAAAATCATAGAGCGGGATGTTGAAGATAACGATAATAATGAAGACAACAAAAAAAGAAAAGTTACTGTCAGTATTCCGTTATAAATCATGAGGGTTTTCAACTTTCTGGTGTTCGGTTTACGATGGCATACTTATTTAAGAAACTATATTTTAATAGTTTAATAAATAATTTCATAATTGGGTAAGCACACTATCCTTGATAAATAAGAGAACAAAAGAAAATATATTTTCCAAAGGACTTGACCAATTCTTTATTGATGTTTATAAAGCATATCAATTCTCTATACGTTTTTTTAGAGAGGTATTTAAACCCCCTTTACACTTTCGTGAGATAGTTAATCAGTGCTTTGAGATTGGTTTAAGAGCGCTTTCGCTGATCACACTCACAGGTTTTATTATCGGAATTGTTTTTACCAAACAATCACGTCCTTCATTAGAGGAATTTGGCGCAACTTCATGGTTGCCATCATTGATGGGTATTGCTATTGTAAAAGCTTTAGGCCCTTTAGTAACTGCACTTATTTGTGCCGGAAAGGTCGGATCAGGAATTGGTGCAGAATTAGGTTCAATGCGTGTAACCGAACAGATAGAAGCAATGGAAGTTTCAGCTATCAACCCTTTTAAATATTTAGTGGTAACACGTGTAACGGCCACAGTAATAAGTATTCCTGTGCTTGCATTGTATTGCAGTTTTGTTGGCTTATTAGGCTCGTATGTAAATGTTCATGGATCAGAAGACACCAGTCTTATAGCCTTCTTTCAAAACAGTTTTTCTACTATTAAATTTCTTGATCTGTTTACATCGTTAGTCAAATCAATAGTGTTTGGTTTTACTATTGGTATCGTTGGTTGTTATAAAGGATTTAATGCTTCGCAAGGTACACGAGGAGTTGGCAAAGCTGCGAACCAGGCAGTGGTGCTGGCGATGTTTCTCATCTTTATGGAAGAAGTGGTGATTGTACAAGTTTCAAACTGGATACGTTATTTTTAAAAAGATGTCAACTCTCCAAAAGAAACATATCATCAATTACAACGAACGGGTAATCGTAATTAAAGATTTATATAAATCATTTGGTGAGCTGGAGGTATTAAAAGGGGTTGATCTTAATGTTTTCAAAGGAGAGAATGTAGCAGTGCTTGGTAAGTCAGGAACTGGTAAATCTGTTTTGATAAAAATTATTGTGGGTTTGCTGACACCTGATAAAGGAGAAGTGAATGTGCTGGGAAAACAAGTGGATAAATTAAGTCCGGTTGAATTGGATGCTCTGAGATTACATATTGGATTCTCATTTCAAAACAGTGCGCTATATGACAGCATGAATGTTTATCAGAACCTTGCGTTTCCATTAACGATGAATGTAAAAAATTTAAGTAAAAAAGAAGTTGATGATGCAGTAGAAGAAGTGCTTGACGCTGTAGGATTGAAAGACAAGGTAAAACAAATGCCATCCGATCTTTCGGGAGGACAGCGAAAAAGAATTGGTATTGCGCGAACATTAATTCTTAAACCTAAAATCATGTTGTATGATGAGCCTACATCTGGTTTAGATCCTATAACAAGCTCAGAGATAAATGAATTGATAAACGAAGTTCAGGAGCAATACAACACCACTTCTATCATTATTACCCACGATCTCACCTGCGCCAAAACAACGGGCAACCGGGTAGCGATGTTACTCGGAGGGAAATTTTCGAGAGTGGGAAAATTTGATGAAGTATTTAACACTGATGATGAACAGGTAAAAAGTTTTTTTAATTATAATTTTATTCAATAAGTCATGAATGATTCACCCAATAAACGTGCTGTAACAGTTGGTCTGTTTGTTTTTATAGGATTGATATTTCTTGTAGGAGGAATTCTTACCATCGGCAATTTGCACGAAACCTTTAAAAGTAAAATGCAGGTAGTTGCTTTATTTGATGATGTAAGCGGTTTGCAAAAAGGTAATAATGTCTGGTTCTCGGGTGTAAAGATCGGCATGGTAAGCAACCTGCAGTTTTATGCAAAATCGCAGGTAAAAGTTAATATTAAGATTGAAACAAAAGCGCAATCCTATATCCGTAAAGATGCAATGGTGAAAATAGGTACTGACGGTTTGATCGGCAATAAAATTCTTGTCATCTATGGAGGTACTGCAAGAGCGCCACAGGTTGAAGATGGAGATACACTTGGAGTTGAAAAAACTTTTTCATCTGATGACATGATCAATACATTGCAGGAGAATAATAAAAACCTGCTTTCAATAACTAATGATTTTAAATCCATCAGTAAAAAACTTGCTGGTGGTGAAGGCACTGCCGGAAAATTGCTAAATGATAATTCAGTGTATGCCAATATTGATGCAGCTACAATTTCATTGCAACATGCATCCGCAAAGGTGGAACAGCTGGCTGCTTCACTTGCCGATTACAGTGCCGGGTTAAACCGGAAAGGCACATTAGCTAATCAACTCGTAAGTGATACAATCGTTTTTAATTCCATAAAAGCTTCCGTGCTTCACTTGCAAAAAATAACGGACACTGCATCTGTTTTCATCAATGATCTTAAAAATGCAGGTAACAATCCAAAGTCATCAGTGGGTGTTTTGCTGCATGATGAAGAAACAGGAATGCATTTAAAAGAAGCAATTAAAAATTTAGACAGCAGTACACAAAAGCTAAATGAAGACCTTGAAGCTGCACAACACAATTTTTTATTAAGAGGATATTTTAAGAAGAAGGCAAAAAAGGAGAAGTAGACTAACGGTTTTCGGTTGCAGACAAGATGCTTCTGAAACTCAATAAACTGTAAATTCTCAACTGTCCACATTAAACTGTCAACTTTCAAATCCTAATTCTCCACTCTCAACTAAATCCTATCCCAAAACACTTCTCGAAATCACAATCTTCTGCACCTCACTTGTTCCCTCATAAATCTGTGTGATTTTTGCATCGCGCATCAATCGCTCCACATGAAAGTCTTTTACATAACCGTAACCACCATGTACCTGCACTGCTTCAATCGTAGTATCCATTGCCACTTTTGATGCAAATAATTTCGCCATCGAACTGCTCAGTCCATAATCCATTTTATTGTCTTTCATCCAGGCAGCTTTCAGGCAGAGCAAACGGGCTGCTTCAATTTGTGTAGCCATATCGGCTAATTTAAATTGTATTGCCTGGTGCTGTGAAATTTCTTTACCAAATGCTTTTCTTTCTTTTGAATATTTTAATGCTAACTCATAAGCACCTGAGGCAATACCCAAAGCCTGTGACGCAATTCCGATTCTTCCACCTGTTAAAGTTTTCATCGCAAACTTAAAACCAAATCCATCTTCACCTACACGATTTTCTTTTGGCACTTTCACATCCGTAAACATTAATGAATGGGTATCAGAACCACGGATGCCTAATTTATTTTCTTTCGGTCCTACTGTAAATCCGGGCATTCCTTTCTCTACAATCAAACAATTAATTCCTTTATGTCCTTTGGCAACATCCGTTTGTGCCATCACTAAATAATACGTTGCAGTATTTCCATTGGTAATCCAGTTCTTTGTTCCATTCAGTAAATAATGATCGCCCTTATCCACCGCAGTGGTACGCTGCGAAGTAGCATCTGATCCTGCTTCGGGTTCTGATAAACAAAACGCACCTATTACTTCTCCCTTTGCTAAAGGCACTAAATATTTTTGTTTCTGTTCTTCAGATCCAAATGTTTCAAGCCCCCAGCACACCAACGAATTATTTACACTCATCACCACAGAACAGGATGCATCCACTTTGGAGATTTCTTCCATAGCAAGGACGTATGAAATAGTATCCATTCCACCGCCACCATATTTAGGGTCAACCATCATTCCTAAGAATCCGAGTTCTCCCATTTTTTTTACCTGTTCTTTCGGAAATTTTTGCTGGTCATCTCGCTCAATCACTCCGGGCAAACAATCATTCTGCGCAAAATCGCGTGCAGCTTTCTGTATCATTAAATGCTCTTCGCTTAGTTCAAATAACATGGATTTTTATATTAGAGTACGTGGCGAAAATAGCTTAAAGAAAGGAAATGATTATTGAATTGCTGCATTGTTAAATTGTTACATTGGTAACGCTGACGCAAGCCAACAATTTAACAATGCAGCAATTTAACAATTGAGTAACATTGTAAAAAAAAAGTGACAGACATTTCATTTTCTGCAATCGGAATTATGTCGGGTACTTCGCTTGATGGTGTTGACCTTGCTTATTGCATTTTTAATAAAACGAATAACCGTTGGAAATATAAAATTGAAATAGCTGAAACAATTCCTTACACAGATGAATGGAGAATACGACTTTCATCCCTGATGCAATCAGACGCATCCACCTATGCTCAAACACATGCAGAACTTGGAAAATATTTTGGAACACTTGCAAAAAAATTTATTGAACAGCATCAGCTGGAACCAGGACTTATTGCTTCACATGGCCATACTGTTTTTCATCAGCCGCAAAAAGGATTTACTACTCAGGTAGGAGATGGATCGCAGATAGCAGCATTAACGGGTGTTGATATAGTTTGCGATTTCAGAAGTAAAGATGTTGCCTTAGGCGGACAAGGAGCTCCACTGGTTCCCATCGGTGATCAGCTTTTATTTAGTGATTTTGATATGTGTATCAACCTTGGTGGAATTGCAAATATTTCTTACCAAAAAAATGATCAGCGTATAGCGTATGATATATGCCCGGTAAATATTGTTTTGAATGAACTGGCATCCTTAACGGGAAAAAATTATGACGAAGATGGAAAGCTCGCTGAAGCAGGATTTGTTGATAAGGATTTGTTAAATGAATTTAACAATCTTGAATATTATCAGCAATCACCACCTAAGTCAATCGGTAAGGAATGGATTGACAAAAGTTTTTTGCCTTTGGTATATGCTTCACCTGTTTCAATTGAAGATAAAGCAGCAACTGTATGTGAACATATAGAGGAGCAGATTTCAAAAGCAATAGATGATGCAGCATTATCTTCTGCAAAAAACACTTCGCTGAAAATTTTAATTACCGGAGGAGGAGCTTTCAATAAATATCTGGTGCAACTCTTACGCAAAAGCACATCTCATCAAATAATTATTCCTGATGAACAGACAATAGCATTTAAGGAAGCGTTGATTTTCGCCTTCCTGGGTGTACTTTTTTTGTGTGACGAGGTGAATGTGCTAAGCAGCGTAACGGGAGCCAGTCGCAATCACATAGGTGGTGCGCTGTACAAAGCGTGAAGATTAAAAATCATCTTCGTCTTCGTCCATGCCTTCGAAGTCGTCAAAGCCTTTGAAGTTGTCCTCCATCGTTTCAGGATCTGGATCTTCATCTTCATCTGAATCGAAATGGAGATTCTTAAGTTCTTTTGACTTCAGCGGTTCCATTTTTCGTGCACGGTTCATTTCGGTGCCCGTTTTTTTTGACTTGGAAGCAGGCGCTTTTTCGGTCTTCTTTGTTTTCATTTATTGTCTAAGTAAAAGATAGGATCAGAGGCGTATAAATTATTATGTAAATTATAAATTTAGTTGCTTTTAAAGATTCTTTTTTTGAGGTAATTAATCTTTATACAAGACAAATGTAAAAAAGTTTCAATTTAGAAAAAACAATTTTTTTTCTTTGATTAATAAATAAATTTCTGTTGTTGCTTAACAATAATGCTTGGGCGAGTCAAACATCGTGAAATATTTTTTATTCCAAACTTTATCCAGTCAAAACTTATTTGAAAAACATTTTATGATAATAGGTCATAAAAAAACCCCGCAATCTGCAGGGTTATATTTTATATTGAGATGTTGTTCCTGATAATTCAGTAGACCACCATTTGAGATTAAATTCTTCTTCTTTTAGGAGGACGGCAACCGTTGTGTGGAATAGGAGTTAAATCTACAATTTCAGAAACTTCAATTCCTGCTCCATGCAATGTACGGATAGCCGACTCACGTCCTGAACCAGGTCCTCTCACAAAAACTTTCACTTTGCGAAGACCTAAATCATAAGCAGTTTTTGCACACTCACCCGCTGCCATCTGTGCTGCATAAGGAGTGTTTTTCTTCGATCCTCTGAAACCCATTTTACCGGCAGAAGCCCATGAAATAACCTGTCCGCTGGTATTAGTCAGACTGATGATAATGTTATTAAAAGTAGCGCTGATATGAGCTTCTCCTACAGCTTCAATTTTTACTACTTTCTTTTTGGCAGCTTTTCCTTTCGTTGCTGTTGTTGTTTGTTGCTTGGTAGCCATTTATTTTATTTTTAATAATCCTGAATGATTCCTCATCCAATCAGTCGTTAATTTTACTTAGTTACTTTCTTTTTGTTTGCAACTGTTTTGCGTTTTCCTTTCCGGGTACGGCAGTTGTTTTTTGTGCGTTGGCCGCGAACAGGTAACCCTACACGATGACGGATGCCTCTGTAACTTCCGATATCCATCAGTCGTTTTATGTTTAGCTGCACTTCTGAACGAAGCGCACCCTCTACTTTAAATTTTTCGTTGATGATACTGCGGATGCTGTTAAGATCATTATCATCCCAGCTCTCTACCTTTTTAGAAAGGTCAACTCCTGCTTCAGTCAAAATCTCCTGCGCTGAGCTGCGGCCAATTCCATAAATATAGGTGAGACCAATTTCTCCTCTTTTGTTTTTTGGTAAATCAATACCTGCTATACGAGCCATTTTTTCTTGTGATTTTAGATTTTAAATTATAGATTTTAAATTTTCATACTTTTTAACCTAATCTATAATTTATAATTCATAATTTAAAATTATTTTACCCCTGGCGCTGCTTAAAGCGTGGGTTCTTTTTGTTAATTACATACAAACGTCCTTTGCGTCTTACTATCTTGCAATCAACGCTGCGTTTTTTTAATGATGGTTTTACTTTCATCTTCTTTCGGTTTACAGTTTCCAGTTTACAGTTTCCGGTTTCGTGCGTTTTGCAACTGGAAACCGTAAACTGTAAACCGTAAACTATTTATATCTGTAAGTTATTCTTCCTTTTGTTAAATCATAAGGTGACATTTCAACTTTTACTTTATCACCCGGCAATATTTTAATGTAGTTCATGCGCATTTTGCCTGATATGTGAGCGATGATTTCGTGTCCGTTTTCGAGTTCTAATCTAAACGTGGCATTACTCAAAGCTTCTGTTACTGTTCCGTCCTGTTCTATGGCGGAGTTTTTTGGCATATCTTAATGAACTGTTATTAATGTATATTTTAAATATTCGTTTTTCGCTATTGCTTCATCTATAGGTTCAAATGTTGAGAGCACATCTGCCTCTGCATTTGTAATAGCCACGGTGTGTTCAAAATGTGCCGAAGGCTTTGCATCTTTAGTCACCACGGTCCATCCGTCATTGAGCTGTTTCACATTTTTTGTTCCCATGTTTATCATGGGTTCAATAGCTATTGTCATCCCTGGTTTTAATAAAGCACCCGAACCTCGTTTGCCATAATTCGGCACTTCCGGTTTTTCGTGTAACTCCCTTCCAACACCATGTCCAACCAGCTCTCTCACCACACCATATCCATTTCGCTCTGCATGTTCCTGTATCACTGCGCTGATATCACCAACCCTGTTTCCTGCTCTTGATTTTTCAACACCAAGCATCAAACATTCACGTGTTACCTGCATCAACTTCAGTTTTGTCTCATCCGTTACGCACACTGCAAACGTATAAGCAGAATCACCATGAAACCCATTCATAAAAACACCACAATCAACTGATATAATGTCTTCTTCCCTGATCTCGCGGTTGCCCGGAACTCCATGAACAATTTCCTCATTCACTGAAATACACAATGAACTTTTAAATCCCTGGTATCCTTTGAAAGAGGGCACTCCTCCATGTGAGCGGATAAAGTCTTCCGCAACTTCATCAAGCTTCCTGGTAGTAACTCCTGGTCTGATAATCGAAGCTACCTCAGCTAATGTTTTACCTACAAATAAAGAACTAACTCTTATTAAATCTATCTCCTCAGGAGTTTTAAATACGATTGTACCTTTTGCCATTCAGCATCCCCTGACAATTTATTTACATTGCTGCACCTACTGCAGTATTACGACCCTTAATACGTCCTGATTTCATCAATCCATCGTAATGACGCATCAGCAAATGACTTTCTATCTGCTGCAAGGTATCTAATACAACACCTACAAGAATCAGTAAGCTTGTACCACCATAAAATTGTGCAAACTGTGTGTTTATACCCACAATCTTTGCAAGTGATGGCATAATTGCTACAAATGCAAGAAAGATAGAACCGGGCAATGTAATCTTACTCATTACATCATCTATAAACTCTGAAGTCTTTCTTCCCGGTTTCACACCAGGAACAAATCCACCGTTCTTCTTCATATCATCAGCCATCTGGCTTGGATTAACAGCAATCGCAGTATAGAAATATGTAAAAAGAATAATCAGTGTTGCAAATATGAAGTTATACCAGAACGAATGAAAATCCGTTAATGCTGCTGCAAATCCCTGCCATGTTGATGACTCAGGAAAAAACTGAGCTACCGTTGCCGGGATAAACATAATTGCCTGTGCAAACACAATGGGCATTACACCAGCTGCATTTACTTTTAATGGTATATACTGACGAACTCCGCCATATTGTTTATTACCTACAATTTTCTTGGCAAACTGCACCGGAATTTTTCTTGTGCCCTGCACTAATAAAATTACCGCTACCACCACTCCGAATAACGCTACAATCTCCACCAGGAATAAAACCAATCCTCCGCCTTCATTCAACCGGCTCATAAATTCACCTTGTAATGCAAATGGCAAACGTGCAATAATTCCTGTCATGATGATAAGAGAGATACCATTACCGATTCCCTTTTCAGTAATACGCTCACCTAACCACATGATAAATAAAGTTCCTGCAATAATGATCAGCGTGGAGCTGAACATAAAAAAGAAAGGAGAAATGATATCAGGATTATTGTATGCTATAATAGCGTTGGGTGCCTGTGCTCTTAAATTAATAAGATAACCGGGAGCCTGGAACATCACCACAATTACTGTAAGGATACGCGTGTATTGATTAATCTTCTTTCTGCCACTCTCTCCCTCTTTCTGTAATTTCTGGAAATAAGGAACTGCAATACCTAACAACTGCACAACGATTGACGCAGAAATATAAGGCATAATACCAAGTGCAACAATTGACGCTTGTGAGAAAGCACCACCGGCAAACATATCAAGCAATCCTAAAATACCGCTTGATGTTTGATTCTTCAATCCGGCTAACTGGCTCGGATCAACACCCGGCAACACAATATGTGCAGCCAACCGGTAAACTAAAAGAAATAAAAGCGTATTGAGAATCCTTATGCGGAGTTCATCAATCTTGAAAATATTTCTAAGTGTCTGTATAAGGTTTTTCATAGTGGGGATTAAGCAGTTGCGATTGTACCACCTGCTTTTTCAATTGCAGATTTTGCTGTTTCTGAAAATGCGTGCGCTTTAACATTAATGCTCGCTTTTAATTCGCCACGTCCGAGAATTTTTACCATTTCCCTTTTAGAAGCCAAACCATGACTAACAAATACTGCATGATCAAATTCAGTGATTGAATGTTTATCCACAATACCCTGCAAAACATCTAAGTTAAGCCCCTTAAACTCCTTGCGGTTAATATTCTTAAAACCAAACTTTGGTAACCGTCTTTGAAGCGGCATCTGTCCTCCTTCAAATCCTGCCTTAGCACTGTAACCGCTGCGGCTCTGCGCACCTTTGTGTCCGCGCGTAGAAGTACCACCACGTCCTGAACCTTGTCCGCGGCCAAGGCGCTTATTATTTTTAGTTGAACCTTCTGCAGGTTTTAAGTTATGTAATTCCATTTTGATTATTCTGATATAGTTATCAAATGCGCAACTTTTGCTATCATTCCTTTAATCTGCGGAGTTAGTTCTTTCTCCACAGTCTTGTGCATTCTTAATCCCAATGCTTTCAGATTTCTTTTCTGAACTTCTGTACGGTCAATACCGCTTTTTACTTGTGTTAGTTTAACCTTCGCCATTGCCTGTATCGTATTATCCGTTAAAAACTTTTGATAGTTCAACCCCACGCTGACTTGCAATTGTTGCTGCGTCACGCATCTTAAGCAATGCATCAATCGTTGCTTTCACCACGTTGTGAGGGTTTGAAGAACCTTTTGATTTAGCCAGCACATCAGTAATACCTACACTTTCAATTACTGCGCGCATAGCACCACCTGCAATCACACCCGTTCCCGGAGCTGCTGGCTTCAAAAACACACGTGCTCCGCCAAATTTTCCATCCTGCTCATGTGGAACTGTTCCCTTGTAAACAGGAACTCTCACTAAATTCTTCTTGGCATCATCAATACCTTTGGTAACTGCGTTGGTTACTTCCTTCGCTTTACCAAGTCCATGTCCAACTACACCTTTTTCATCACCTACCACCACTATGGCAGCAAATCCGAATGCACGTCCACCTTTTGTAACCTTAGTTACACGGTTCACGGCAACCAGTTTGTCATGTAACTCCGTATCTGTTGATTTTACCCGCTTGCTGTTTTGAATCATTATGTTTTTTGTTCTTATACTATTAGAAAACTAATCCGCCTTCACGAGCTCCATCAGCAAGTGCTTTAATTCTTCCGTGATAAAGATTGCCTCCACGGTCAAAAACCACTTCTTTAATTCCTGCAGCTACTGCTTTTTCAGCAATTGCTTTACCAACAGAAGCAGCCTGCTCACTTTTTTTCACAGCTTCCGCTTTTTCTTTGCTACGTGATGATGCTGCAGCAATTGTATTGCCGGTCAGGTCATCAATCAGCTGAACATATATCTGCTTATTGCTTCTGTAAACAGAAAGACGAGGACGCTCAGCAGTGCCTGTAATCACCTTGCGTATTCTGCTCCTGATTTTATCTCTCCTTACTAATTTATGATCTTTCATTGTTTTTAATCTTTTATTTTTTTTCTCCTCTCTCCCCTTGGAGAGGGGTTGGGGGTGAGGTCTTTACTTCTTCGCTGCTGATTTACCTGCCTTACGTCTTAATGCCTCACCCACAAACTTAATACCTTTTCCTTTGTATGGCTCAGGCTCACGTAACGACCGAATCTTAGCCGCCACTTGTCCTATCAATTGCTTGTCATGACTTTCCAAAGTAATAATTGGGTTCTGACCTTTCTCCTGGCGTGTTGCAACTTTTATTTCTTTTGGTAATTCAAACACCACATGGTGAGAATAACCCAATACAAGATCCAACATCTGACCTTGGTTAGTTGCACGGTAACCAACACCCACCAGCTCTTGTTCTTTTTTCCAGCCGGAGGAAACACCCACTACCATATTATTGATAAGGGCACGGTATAAACCATGTTGTGCTTTATGTCTTTTTTGCTCCGTTGCGCGATCCAGAATTACCTCTGTTCCTTCAACTTTTACATTAATTCCATCTTCTATTTTTTGTGTTAGCGTTCCCTTAGGTCCTTTTACTGATACTATTGAATCAGCAACTGAAACCTGAACACCATTTGGAATTGGTACCGGAAGTTTTCCTACTCGTGACATTTTCTTAATCTATTTTTTTCTTGATACTATCTACTTGATACTTGATACTTCTTTAATATATATAACAAATAACCTCGCCACCAACTTTCAACTGGCGTGCTTCTTTATCTGTCATCATTCCCTGTGAAGTCGAAATAATTGCTACACCTAACCCATTGATAACGCGTGGAAGCTTATCTGCATGAACATACTTACGTAAACCAGGACGACTCACTCTTCTTATTTTAGTGATTGCAGATTGCTTGCTAACCGGATTGTATTTCAAGGCAATCTTAATATTGCCTTGCTTATTCTCCGAATCCTCAAATTTATAGTTGGTGATATACCCTTTATCAAAAAGAATTTTAGTGATTTCTTTTTTTGTATTGGATGCAGGTATTTCCACTATACGATGATTTGCTTTTGAAGCATTTCGTACCCGGGTTAAGTAATCTGCTATTGGATCTGTCATTGTTTAAGATTCTTTTTGTTGTACTGAATTATTTTCCTTTTATTTTTTCTTGGCAACTATTTTTTCTTGCCAACTGCTAACTGATTTATTTCCTGCCGACTGTAAACTGTCAACTGTTTTTACCAGCTTGCCTTAGTTATCCCGGCAATTTTTCCATTTAAAGCCATCTGACGAAACATCAACCTGCTTATACCAAACTGGCGGATGTAACCACGTGGACGACCTGTTAATTTACAACGGTTACGAACCCTCACAGGAGATGCGTTACGAGGAAGTTTTTGCAATCCCTCATAATCATTTGCTTCTTTCAAAGCTTTACGCTTTTCAGCATATTTCTCAACTGTTCTTATTCTTTTCAGCTCACGCGCTTTTATTGACTCTTTTGACATGCGTAATTATTTACCTTGGTTTTTAAATGGCATTCCAAATTCTTTAAGCAATTCTAATGCTTCGTTATCTTTAGGAGCAGTAGTCACAAAGGTGATATCCATTCCTGTAATTTTATTTACTTTATCAATATCAATTTCCGGGAAAATGATTTGTTCAGTCACGCCAAGTGTATAATTGCCTCGTCCGTCAAATCCTTTATCATTTATTCCTTTAAAATCACGAATCCGTGGCAATGCAACAGAGATCAAACGATCAAGAAATTCGTACATCCTGTCACCTCTCAACGTAACCCGCACACCAATAGGCACACCAGCACGAAGTTTGAAGTTTGAAATGTCTTTTTTGGATTTTGTTGAAACTGCCTTCTGACCAGTAAAAGTGCTCATCTCATTGATAGCGCTCTCAATCATTTTCTTATCAGTAACAGCATCACCCACACCCTGGTTAAGACAGATTTTTGTTAATTGCGGAACTTGCATTGAGCTTTTATAGCCAAAGCGCTCTCTAAGATTTTTTATAATCTCAGTTTTATATTTTTCTTTTAATCTTGGTGTATAACTCATGATTTAATAACCTCCCCTGATTTTTTTGCATAGCGAACTAATTTTCCGTCCACTACTTTGCGACCAACTCTTGTGGGTTTTCCACCCTTAGGATCAACAAGCATTAAATTTGAAAGATGAATCGGTGCTTCTTTTTTAACAATTCCTCCCTGTGTATTTTTTGCATTCGGGCGACTGTGTTTTGACACCATGTTCACTTTTTCAACAAATGCCCTATTCTCCGTAGGAATAACATCCAGCACTTTTCCCTGCTGGCCTTTTGAATCCCCGCTTATTACCTTCACCATATCGCCTTTGCGAATTTTCAGCTTTGGCTGTTGTATTTTTTTACTTTCCATTTTTATAATACCTCTGGTGCTAACGAAACGATTTTCATAAATTGTTTTTCACGAAGCTCACGTGCTACCGGTCCAAAAATACGGGTACCACGTAATTCATCCTGATTGTTTAAGAGTACCACTGCATTGTCGTCAAACCGGATGTAAGAACCATCATTCCGTCTTACTTCTTTGTTCACACGAACAACAACAGCTTTTGATACCGTGCCCTTTTTTATATTCCCTGAAGGAAGAGCATTTTTTACTGTTACCACTATTTTATCTCCAAGACTTGCATAGCGCTTTCTCGTTCCGCCTAATACACGAATACAAAGTACTTCCTTTGCTCCGCTGTTATCAGCCACCACTAATCTACTTTCCTGCTGTATCATTTTGACATTCAGTTATTTGTTAAAGCGTTTTCTCGGGAAAACACACTCTTCCCCTAAAAAGGGACGGCAAAAGTAACAAATCTTTTGATTTATTCAAGATGTGAAAAAAATAAATTGTCAACACGTTTATAGTATTTAAAAACTTCCTGGTTTTCCCTCTCAAAATAAAAGATTTTTGAGAATAAAAATTAAGCAAATAATAAAAAGTCAAACCATATTATTACAAGATTCACTTTATAGAAATTAATGAAATGATAAAAATAAAGCCGGATGTATTCAAGGCATCCGGCTTTATAAAGCGTTATTAACTTTTAATTCTTCACCACAGTTTTTCTGTAAACCTCATCATTGATTTTTATTTCGAGAAGATACATTCCGGGCTCGTACTTCATCATATCAACATCAATATTTGAAACATTGTTTAACTGTTTATTTTCAAATACAGTTGCTCCTGATGCTTGTGACAATCTTACCTCCACTTTATTTTTTAATCTATTGAAATTAATATTCAGATTACGTGTAACAGGATTTGGATAAATAGAAATTCCTGCATTCTGCAATTCATTAATTCCAATGGTTGTTACATTAATTGAAGTGATTGCAGTACATCCGTTCACTGTAACATGTACTTCATACAATCCATTTTGACTAATGGTTAATGTTTGAGACGTTGCACCCGCAATCATATTTCCATTCAGATACCATTGATTACCTGTGCTTGCTGATGAAGTAAGAGTAGTTCCTGTCTGAATAATGGCAGGCTGTTGAGGTGTTGTGGTAATATTTAAAGGAACGAGTGCACTGTAGCATCCCTCAAATACTTCCCAATCATAAAAATAATAATATTGCTGAGAAGTATTAAAGAACGGGTTTAAAAAGCCAGTGATAGAAAGCGGACTGTTGCTGTTAGTATAAGGATAAGCGATGGAACCTCCATTGAAATTATATTTTAAAAGGACACTTCCAGCTCCAAGTCTCAATTGATAACCCATACCCGGAATTAATTCTTTTCCAATAGTAACAGCTGTTTTGCTTGCTGATGCTGTGACAGTTACTTTTATCGAATCTCCCAACAGGGTGCCTGTGTTATCAACGAGATATAATATCAGTTTACCTGATTGATATGGATAAAAATAAATTTTGTCGAGTGTACAGGGTCGGGTTACATCAAACTGCAAACCATAGCTTGCATTTGATGATTGATTGGAAGAACCAATTGCATTAGATACCGGACCTACATGTTCTGTAACACCTGCTTTTTCGGCAGCATAAAATGTAGTATCACCAATTATATAAGTTGAAAATGGATTTCCTGTAAACAAAGTGTTACCGCCACTTGACATATTAAACCATGCAATACTCTGGCTTCCAGTAGCAGTTATGCTGATAGTGTCATTGGCACAGGCTATTGTATCATTAACTATAGGAGTGTTAACATTAAGAACGCCTACAGTTAAGATGGAAGAACTATCAGGCTCACAACCACCACTGGTTACTATAGCCTGGTATTGAATTCCTGAAGAAGGAAAAGCCTCATAAACGGTCGAGTCATTTCCTGTTCCTGTTTCATTTACCCATCCTGTTCCTGTATTGCTCTGCCATTGTACATGACCTACACTGCCTGATAAAGTTAGTACCGTAGATTTGCCTGCACATATTGTATCTAAAGAAGAAGCAGCAACACCTGATTGCGATTGAGGTCCCACATCAATAAATACGGTATCACGATTAGAACAACTTCCTTCATCACCTATGACAATATATGTAACCGGTGCACCAGGTGATGCAGTAACTGTATCTCCGGTTGTGGAACTCAATGCTGTATTTGGACTCCATGTATAGGTATAATTTGGATTAGCACTTGAAGCAATTAAGATGCTTGAGTCGCCTGCACATAAAGCCACGGGATGTGCAGTTATAGTTATAGGATCAGCGAAAGTAACAGTCACATCAATCGGTACTCGTGGACTTGAACAACCTAATCCAAGAAATGGTATTGTCATACCAGGATTTAATGCGTTTATACTATATAGAGCTGCACCCCAATCTGTCGCATCATTATGATCTAAATTTCCTTGTCTTGAGACACTGCTTCCACTCGGAATAACATTATTAAGGGGATTACCTATCCACTGCGATCCTATGGTGTATGTAATGCCATTAATTACAAGACTCGCACTTTGTATTGCCGAAGCAGGATAATCCCATACTACAAATTCCACTAAAACATTGTTATTATCTATGATAGCTACCCATCCGCCAAAATTTGGACCACTGGTCCATAAGATATTAGTTCCCCAGTATAAAGGTGCTGCTGAAACATCATTCCAGCTCATGATATCGCCAGCTGCCATCACCCCACTCAGGGTTTGCACAATTGGATTTACAGAATTTATATTAGCATAATCATTACTCACTGCAACCTTCCAGCCGGTTACATCTACAGGATAATGAGCAACATTCATAATTTCGATGTCATCACCACCGTTAAAGTCATCTAGATCTGCTTCTGTCACCAAAATAGGAGAAGATTTTCCGCAACCTACAAGTGAAGTATTATCTGCAAGGTAAAGCGTTGTAGTTGCAGGTATATAAGTATTAAATGGTGAACCCGAGCCAATAGGACAGTCACTAATTGAATCAGAATACCATTGTAATATCCCATTTCCAGAGCCAGTAACTGTAACCATTCCGGGCCCGCATCTGGTAGCGCCAATCCCAGTAGGAACAGGTATAATTCCTACTGTAATTGTAATTATATTGGATGAATCAGGTGTACAAACTCCATTTGTAACAAGCGCACGGTAACTTTTGGTTGCACCCGGGATAACCTGATAATTGTCAGTTGTTGCACCAGTACCTGTTTCGTTAATCCAGTTAGTACCATCAAAACTTTGCCATTGAATGGATCCTATATATCCGGTTAAATTCAACACTGTTGAGTCCTCATAACAAATAGAATCTGTTTGAAGAGAAGCGGTACCTGCAACCGAACAGCCAGATGATGAAAAATTCATTATAGCTTTACTTTCATAGTTGCAAACACATATTAATAATGTAATTAATAAGTATAAATTTTTTTTCATGGTTATGAGTTTTTAATTATGGATCCAATAATAAAAAGAGTTTCTTAATAATTGAAAATTTTAACAATATTTATTCACTGATTAATATTTTAATAAAAACACTATAAAGATTTATCTTTTAATTAATCTTCTGTGATAATTAATTTGACCAAGATGATAATTAAAATGACCGAAAAGATGAATTAACATATTTTCTATGGTTACTTCCCTTCCATGTTTTTCAAGAGGAAATTTCTTTTCAAAATCCGCATCCGGAATTTTATTAATGGTGTCAATTACAATCTTAGTCGTATCTTCTATTTGGGAAATTAATTCTTTTCGTGGAATATTTTTCAATGTAAATTCGCTTTCACGGTTACGGACATAACCGGTGTTGTCCAGGGTTGCCCCGATAAAATGATTTAAATTACCTATCAAATGAAGGCAGAGGTTTCCCGCACTGTTACTAATTTCTCCATTAATGACCCACAGTGAAGTTTCATTCTCATATAAATTTATTTCATCTTTAAGTTTGATCAAATCTCTTTCAAACATTTCGAGCAGGGTCTGTTTAAGCATATTTTTAATGAATAGGTGGTAAAAATAAAATATTTCATTTGGGATATTCCGTGTGGCATCAATCCAGAAATAAAATAAATCATTTTTCAAAAATCTCCGAATGAGGGGATTCAGTTCTTGACTCAGTTACTTGGCAATGAATATGGACGGTTGATAAAAGAGCCTCGGGTGGTTGATAATGAGTATTATGCCTCGCTTTTTTTAAGTTGAATGAATATTTTATGAACAGCTTGATTTAATTAAAAGATTTGTTACTTTTGCCGTCCGTTTTTAGGGGAAGAGTATGTTTATTGAAAAAAGCCCTGAAAATTCAAAAATAATAAAATCCCAAAGTAGTTGTAATGGCAAGATACATAGGACCTAAAACAAGAATATCACGAAAATTTCGTGAACCGATTTTCGGAGCTGATAAATCATACGAAAAACGTAATTATCCTCCCGGGCAACATGGTTTGAATAAGAAACGCAGTAAACTTTCGGAATATGCAACTCAGTTAAAAGAGAAACAGAAAGTAAAATACACCTACGGTATACTGGAACGCCAGTTTGCAAAGATTTTTGACCGTGCATCACGCACTGAAGGAATTACAGGTGAGAATCTTTTAAAGTTGATTGAGTCACGCCTTGATAATGTGGTTTATCGTTTGGGAATTGCTCCATCACGCTCTGCAGCACGCCAACTGGTTTCGCATTGTCACATTACGGTAAATGGTGAGGTGGTGAACATTGCTTCTTATACTTTAAGAGCAGGTGATGTGGTAGCTGTGCGTGAAAAATCAAAATCATTACCTGTCATTGCTGATGCATTGGCTGCCAGAATGGGTAAGCATAGCTGGTTAGAGTGGGATGGCACACAAATGACTGGTCGCTTTTTGAATGCTCCTGCACGCGAAGAAATCACTGAGAATATTAAAGAGCAGTTGATTGTCGAGCTTTATTCTAAGTAGTGAGTTTAATCCCGGTGAACCGGGAAATGCAGCGACAACAGAATTTGAGATTTTATTACATTAAAATATAAACATAAAACAAAAAAAATAAACATGCCGATATTAGCTTTCCAGCGCCCCGACAAAGTAATAATGAACCATGCAACCGAAACATTCGGGCAATTTGAATTTCGCCCCCTTGAACCAGGTTATGGAATTACTGTTGGTAATGCGCTGCGCAGAATTCTGCTCAATTCACTTGAGGGATATGCTATTACATCCATTAAAGTGGGTGGAGTTGACCATGAGTTTTCTACTATCAAAGGTGTGGTGGAAGATGTTACTGAAATGATTCTGAACCTGAAACAGGTTCGTTTTAAACGCCAGATTGAAGGAACCGACACCGAAAAAGTTCATATTACTGTAAATGGCAAAGAAACCTTTACTGCTGGTGATATTGCAAAGCACACCACTGCATTCCAGGTTTTAAATCCTGATTTTATTATCTGCCACATGGATCCCAGCGTTAAGTTGCAGATTGATGTTACTATTGAGCAAGGACGTGGTTATGTTCCTTCAGAAGAAAATAAGAGCAACAGCGCTCCGATAGGAACTATTGCTATTGATGCCATCTTCACCCCAATTCGTAATGTGAAATATCATATTGAGAATTTCCGTGTGGAGCAAAAAACTGATTACGAAAAGTTAATTATCGAAATTACTTCTGATGGATCTATTCATCCAAAAGAAGCTTTGAAAGAAGCAGCTGAAATTTTAATTCATCACTTCATGCTGTTCTCTGATGAGAAAATTACTTTAGAAAGCAAACCAAAACAACCGGTTGAAGAATTAGACGAAAACACATTGCACATGCGCCAGTTGCTGAAAAGCAAATTAGTGGATATGGATTTAAGTGTGCGTGCCTTGAATTGCTTAAAGGCTGCTGATGTGGATACGCTTGGTGACTTGGTAAGCTTCACAAAAGCTGATTTGTTAAAGTTCAGAAACTTTGGTAAAAAGTCATTGACTGAATTGGAAGAATTAGTAAGAAGCAAAAGCTTAACCTTCGGAATGAATGTTGGTAAGTTTATGTTAGATAAAGACTAATTGAACTTAGGATTTTTGATATTTAGGATTTAAGGATTTAAAATTCTCCCGATACATCGGGATTAAAATTTATAATTAAAAAAAGAAATGCGTCACGGAAAAAAGAATAATCATCTCGGAAGGACTCAGCCACATCGTGCCGCGATGTTGAGTAACATGGCTTCGTCATTGATAAAGCACAAAAGGATTTTTACAACCCTTGCAAAAGCAAAAGCTTTAAGAGTGTATGTGGAGCCTTTGCTAACTAAAGGTAAAACTGACAGTACACATTCTCGCAGAATTGTGTTTAGTTATCTGCAGGATAAAGAAGCTATCACAACTTTATTCCGTGATGTGGCAGTAAAGATTGCTGACCGTCCGGGTGGATATACGCGCATCATTAAAACAGGCAACCGCCCAGGTGATGCTGCAGAAATGGCTATGATGGAATTAGTTGATTTCAATGAATTATTAACATCAGAAAAATCGCCTAAGAAAACAGCGGCTAAGAAAACGACTCGCAGACGTTCTGCTGCTAAAAAGAAAACTAGCGAGTCTCCTAAAAAGACTGCTAAAGCTAAAAAAGAAGAAGGCGGAGCAGAAGAAACAAAAAGTGAAGAATAAATAAAATTTAGAAAATAATGATGGAAAGCTCTGGCGATGGTCAGGGCTTTTTTGTTTGGTTGTTTTCAAATACCCGCTTCGTCATTCAGGAGGAAACCTGTCAGATAGAAGCAGATAGCACGTAAACCGGCAGACCTGTTGCAATCACTTTACCTCCTCTGCCCTTGCTCCTGCGTAAATAACAAGCTGCGTACATCTATATGACAGGTTTCCTCCTGAATGACGGTTCCCGACTTTACTCCACCACCAGTTTTCTCACCACTTTATTTTCTGCATCACTCACCTGCACCAAATAAATTCCTGCGGGCAGGTTTGCAATGGGCAGTGTGAGGTTACGTGCTGCGGTGTGCTGATGTTGTGTTAAAACTGTTTTGCCTTTTGAATCAAATATTTTTATCTCTACATTTTTATTCAACTGTAAACCGTAAACTGTAAACTCCTCTTTTGCAGGGTTGGGATAAATTATGAGGTTGGAAGATGATGCTAAATCGGTAATGCCTGTAGCGCATAGGCTGTCAGGGGTGTATTCGTAGAAGTCATTATATGAGTTGTAGTTATTTTCTCCTAATCCTATATAACCTTTGTTACCAATAGAAAAATATGCAGATTCCTTACGAATAGTGCCTATAAAATTTGTTTGTTGAATCCACACATTAGTGACAGGATTATATTGCCATAAATCATTAAAAAACAATCCAAGAGGAGAGAATCCTTCACCCATTCCGAAATATCCTTTATCACAAATTGAAAAAGCGGCAGCATTACTTCTGCTTGTAGATGGGAAATTCGCTCTTTGCAACCAATTATCAGTAATGCTATTATATTCCCATAAATCAGATAAATAAGTGCCGGTATGATACCCTGCCACTACATACCCATTATTACCAATTACAAAACAATTTGCTGCATCTCGTGCGGTACCTGGCAAGCTTGTTTTTTGTAACCATGTATCCGTTACCGGATCATATTGCCAGAGATCATTAACATATACCGTATCTGCACCTGTTCCCATATAACCCAAATAACCAATTGCAAATCCAATTGCAGCAGCTCTATAACCTCCACCAAAATCAGCTTTTTGAGTCCACACATTGTTAAATGGATCGAATTCCCAAAAATCCTGAAAATATACAAATGGTGAACCTATTCCTAATCCAGCATATCCCTTGTTACCTATTGCAAACCCACTTCCAGCCCACCTTGGCCCACCTCCAAAATTTGCTTTCTGTGTCCATGCATTTGATGATGGATCATATTCCCAAAAATCACTGTGAGGAGCTTGTGTGCTGTCCATACCACAGCCAACATATCCCTTACTTCCAATAGAAAAAGAAAAAGGAAATGCTCTTCCTAATCCGGGATAACTTCCCTTCTGCACCCAGCTATCTCCATTAATATTTATCGCTCGGCAGAGCAGGAGGAGAAATGTGAGGAGCTTTTTCATTTAACAAACTTACTTTTTATTTCACTTTCGGAAATATAACCATTGCTAAGCCATTGTGCAAATGCTTTTTGATAAGTGGTGGAACAGTTCTGTTAGTTAACATTTATTGTTTGACAGTTAATAATAGACTGTTGCAAGTTAACAAAAGATGCCAGCTAATTAACATTCAACTCTTGCAAGATAACACAGGTGATTTGTCGTATTGAAGGCGGGGTTTGAGAGATGATAAACCTCCTTTGCTAACTTGCAAAGTGCTTCTGAAAGATGGCAGAAATTTATTTTCAGATGTTTTTTGATATAAAACTTACATCGCTTATTCAGTGTTTTAGGAGATTAATAATAATTTCTACAGAGGGATCAGCAAATTAGAAAGCATTAAAAAACGGTTACTTTTTTTAAAACCTTACAAAATTTATTTTTCCAAAACGAAACATTGCCTGTAACCTGCCGTAAATAATGCCATGATTACGAAAATCAAGAGAACTTATAGAAGGTTGGGAGATCCAACTTTCAGCACCGTAGCTCACGGTGTGTTCTCGAATCTGAAGAGCAATTCTGCGTATCCCGAAGCAGCTGATATCGTTACCGCTGCTGATCCTATTCTTGTTTCTTTTGACACTGCCACACAAAAAGCACGCGACACGCGTGACCGCAATTGGTTTATTAAAAGAGATGATTGCCGCAATAAGATTATGACCACACTTGATCATCTTGCAGACCTGGCGCAGTACAAAACGCCAAATAATGCAGCACTATTATCCACTACAGGTTTTGAATTGACTGGTCAGCCCAAACCTGCCCCTGATATGCCAAAGCCCGAAGGTTTTACTGTGGAATTTACACAGGCAAGCGGGCAGGTGATATGTAAAGTGCCAGCTAATAAGAAGTGTAAATCGTATTTGTTTGAATTTATTCAATTACCTAATCCTGAAAACAATTGGAGCAATGTGGTAGGTACTAAAAGCCGTGCTATGATTTCTGATTTAACACCGGGCAGCCAGTATTCTTTCCGTTGTGCTTATGTAGGTACAAAGGGACAAGGCTCCTGGAGTGATATGATTACACGCTTTATGTCTTAATTAATGTATTGCCGTTGTTCGTATTCTTACAAACAACTCCCGAATAAAATCCCGCTTGGTAACAAAAGCGGGATTTTTTTTATTCCTGCCTTGTATCTACATAACGTATAGCTATTGATACTTTTCAGCCTTCGTTGGAGTTCCAATAACGGCTGAAAGATGTATTTTTGATCAATGTTTCAGAAAATTAATAAGCTGCTGATTGCTTTTGTTATTTTAATGATATCATGCAAGAAAGATGATCATTCATCCAATACTACCCAAGGAAATGGAAATAATGCCAATAATTCTTCTTTAATATACCCAGTTGCGTTAGGAAACCGATGGGAATATGTTTCAACAATTTCATTTGTCTCTCCTTCTATGAACTTTAACGAAACAGACTACTCCATTTACAGTTTTGACAGTATAACAAATTTTCCAAATACTGATAGTGTATTCGCTCTGAATTGCATAGATAGTACTGATAATAATGCTATATTCAAATACACGGTATTTTATAAATTACAACCAAACGGACTTTTTGAATGTGGCTATTTAAGCGGAGCTAATCCCAGAGTTTTTCTTAAAACTTTTAACAGGAATAAATACAAAGTATCCGGGAGAGTGTTCAATTCTCTAAAGGAATTAAAATTAATGATCAAAGGATCTAATACTTCTTTTACTGATTCATTAATTATAGAACCAGTACCATTACAAACCATTCAATATCCATTGATTCAAAATGTCATATGGACTTATAATGACTACAGTAACAATTTCTATATTGGAAAAGTTTATAGAGGAAATACTTCTGTTTTAACTAATGTGGGAGCTTTCAATTGTTGGATCATCGATTTGATTTATGATATGAATCAGGATAGTATTCCTGATTCTGATATTCATATCACTCAATTTATTTCACCATCAAAAGGTTTAATCAAGGAAACGCAAAATATCATAGCAATAGGTATTGATTCCCTCGGAAATCCTCTTGATACAGGCATTTATAACCAGACTTCAAATTCTGAATTCTATAAATTTTTAAACCTTATTACGATCTTGACCTTTTGATACTTTTGCATCGCGCTTATGAATGCCCTTTCTCATCTCAATAAATTTTTTTTCAAATACCGCTGGCGTTTAGTTTTAGGAGTGCTGTTTGTTACCATCAGCAATTTATTTGGCATTTTTCCGGCTCAGTTAACCCGCAACGCCTTAGACGTTGTTGCAGCCAATATCAATAATTACAAACTCTTTAATGGGTTTGATTTACAAAATGATTTTTACCAGCTGTTAAGTTTTAACATTCTCATATTTGGTGTGCTGGTATTAGCAATGGCGCTGCTTAAAGGTGTGTTTATGTTTTTAATGCGGCAAACTATTATTGTAATGAGCCGATTGATTGAATATGATATGAAGAATGAAATATTCGATCATTACCAACGCCTTGATACCTCCTTTTACAATCGTAACAACACCGGTGATCTGATGAACCGCATAAGCGAAGATGTAGGTCGTGTGAGAATGTATGTAGGTCCTGCCATCATGTACACAATCAACTTAGTGGTGATGTTTATTCTGGTGATATGGGCGATGGTGAGAGTGAATGAACGGCTTGCATTATATGTTTTACTTCCCTTGCCCATCCTCACATTCATCGTATATTATGTACATGATTTAATTAATCGCAAAAGCGAACGTGTGCAGGCGCAGCTAAGCACGCTGAGCACCTTTGTACAGGAAACTTTTTCAGGCATACGGGTAGTAAAAGCATTTACAAGAGAGAAACAATATCTTAAAGCTTACGCTGATCAAAGCGAAGCATATAAAGAAGTGTCAATGGATTTAGTGAAAGTGAATGCTTTGTTTATGCCAACTATGCTATTACTGGTTGGCCTCAGCACCATCATCACCATTTATGCGGGCAGCATTGAAGTGATGCAGGGCAGGTTAACCATTGGCAACATTGCAGAATTTATCATCTATGTAAATATGCTCACCTGGCCAGTGGCTTCCTTAGGTTGGGTGGTAACCATCATACAAAGAGCCGCTGCATCGCAGGAGCGTATCAATGAGTTTCTTCACACTGCACCAGAGGTAGTGAGTGGCACGGTTAACCTTGGAGAGATCAAAGGAAAGATAGAGTTTAAGAATGTAAGTATCCGCTATCCACAGAGTGGTACACAAGCTTTGCGCGATATTTCATTTACTGTTCAGCCAGGAAAATCATTGGCTATTATCGGCAGAACCGGTTCAGGTAAAACTACTCTGGTAAATCTTTTACTTCGATTAATGGATCCTGATAAAGGAAATATTTTTATTGATGAACAGGAGCTGCGTGAATTAAAGCTTGATGATTTTCGCCAGCAGGTGGGGTGTGTACCGCAGGATGTATTTCTGTTTTCAGACACCATTGCTCAGAATATAGCTTTTGGATTAACAGGTTCACCTGATTTAAAACGTGTGGAGGATGCTGCACGCATGGCTGCTATTTATGATAACATTATGGAGTTTCCTAAAGGTTTGGATACAATGGTGGGTGAAAGAGGAATCACTTTATCAGGAGGACAAAAGCAACGCATCTCCATTGCACGTGCCATCATCAAAGAACCGCGCATCCTTATTTTTGATGATTGCCTTTCAGCAGTTGACACCATCACCGAAGAGCAGATTTTAAATAATCTTAAGAAAATTATGAATGGCAAAACCACTATTCTGGTAAGCCATCGTGTTTCATCAGTAAAAGATGCTGACCATATTATTGTGCTGGACGAAGGTAAAATTGTGGAACAGGGGAATCATGCTGCTTTACTCACCCAAAATGGAGTGTATTCCACACTATTTGAGATGCAGTTGATGGAAGAGAGGAGTATGGAGTAGGTTAGTTAGAAATTATTTTTTAACATTGTCCTCCTTTACAAAATAAGCCAACATTTATGAGTGATTATGAAAATCAGCCCCAGCGGGAAATACACTTCTCGAAAAAAATACGCGCTGGGAAACGTACTTATTATTTTGATGTGAAGTCAACTCGCAACAGCGATTACTATCTCACTATCACAGAAAGTAAGAGAATTCCGGGTGAAACGGAAGACCGTCCTATTTTCGAGAAACATAAACTCTTCGTTTACAAAGAAGATTTTGAGAAATTTTCGGATGGATTACTTGAGTCTTTGGAATTTATCCGAGGCAGTATGCCCCCAACTAATCATGTGGAAAAAACAATTCCTGCAGAACAGAAACCATCCCCAGGTGAAACACAGGGAAATTCTTTTTCTGATGTGGACTTTGATGATTTAGGGAAATAAGTTTACAGTTTATCGTTTGGCTTGTGATACACGAAAACTGCTGACGTAATGTTTTGGTGTTGCTGACAACTTTTTGCAGTTCGTGCAATGATGATAAAACTGTAAACCGTAAACCGTAAACTCTACTTTTGCTCCATGTATGTTTTAAAGATCAAGGGCAAGGCAAAAATTCCGGATTACGTACAGCTGCGCGATGATAGTTTTACATTGGTGGCTTATTTCCGGCTCGACCGCCCTGAAAAAGCTATAACAAAAGCCGGCTTTGCAGATAAAGAAGAAGATATTATTCGCTTTATTAATGAAATGCCTTTCGGCAAAGTGCAAAAGCTGGAGGTGTAATGAATGATTTTGGGGTTTTACTATTAACCTGAGTTCGTATTAGAATTATCTACTATTTTTTTTAGTCCCGTAGGGACAACATATTGGTAACAAAAAATCTCCCCGACAAGTCAAAGTCCAGTAGGGACGAAATATTGTTTAAATCAATAACCCTTTATATTGCGTCCCTGCGGGACTTCATCATCTCGCCATTTAATTATTACCAATATGTTGTCTCTATGGGACATTAATACAATATTTCATATGTAATCCCAACTCATGTCACTATTAACAATACATCGTTAGTTAAGAATGTTTTATGCTTGATTTTGAATGCGTGAATAAAGCAATTTTGCTTTAAAGCTTATTAACTTTGAGAAATGTCTGATACGATTATCGAATTAAAGCACATCAATATTTTTCATAAAAAGAATTTAGTATTGAATGATGTTTCATTGCATGTGGAGCGCGGAGAATTTTTATATCTCATCGGTAAAACAGGCAGCGGAAAAAGTTCGATGATGCGATTGCTTTATGGAGATATTCCTTCAAAAGAAGGGGAAGCACACGTTGCAGGTTATGATTTGCATAAAATGCGCAAGCGTGATGTTCCGTATCTGCGCAGAAAACTCGGCATCATCTTCCAGGATTTTCAATTACTCACTGACCGTACAGCAAAAGACAATTTATTATTTTACCTGAAAGCTACCGGTTGGGACGATAAACAAAAAATGCAGGAACGAGTAAATGATGTGCTTGCTAAAGTTGGATTGAGCACCAAAGGTTTCAAAATGCCGCATGAGTTGTCAGGCGGAGAACAGCAGCGATTGGTAATAGGTCGTGCATTATTAAACGATCCTGATCTTATTCTTGCTGATGAACCCACCGGAAATTTAGATCCAGAAACAAGCAGTGAGATTATGAATTTATTGTTTGAGGTAAGCCGTAATAAAAGAGCAGTAGTGATGGTTACACATAACTATTCATTGTTTGATAAATTTCCTGCACGCACACTCAAGTGTGAACAAGGTAGGGTTGTAGAACACGTAGCAGGGATTTCATAATTTCATTTTGCAATCCTCTTCAACAACAATTCAGCATTTGTTTTATTTGAAAAATCCTGCTCCAGTATTTTTTTTCTTTCTTCAATCTGGTTCAAGATAAAATCTTTTTTAAAACATTCATCCAATGCTTTTATCATTTGTGGTGCTGTGTCAGCCACAATGCACAAAGATTCCAATCCTGTTTCGGCAACCATGGGAGTGTTGGCAATGCAAAACCTGCCACGGAATAACGCAGTGATAAGCTTCAGTTTAATTCCGGTTGATTGAAAGGTGGGCAATATATTTACATGAGCCTGTTCAATTAAATCTAAAATCATTTCAGGTGTATCATTATTTCTTAAAGTAATATTTGAATGATTCATCAGCGCCTGTTGCAATTCTTTGGTGGGTTTATTACCTGAAATAATGAGTTGATGCACTGTGCCGGCAAAAACTTTTTTTACTAAGAATAAAGCAGCTTCATTATTTTCTGCTATGCCGAGATTGCCATGATATAAAGCAAATGTTCCTTTGCCTGTTTTGCAACTCATTTTTTCATTAGGATGAAATGCAGGAAGATAAAACACGCGATCATATTTCTTCTGAAAATAATTTGCGTCTGCAGGAGAAATGGCTGCTATTGCCTGAGCATTTTTTAAAACAGATTCATAATAATTTAACTTAATGGCTGCGCTGCGATAGTAAGATCGTTTGAATAAATTATTCTCCGTTCGTCCGAGATGTTTGTAGTATTCATGTTCAATATTATGTGTCCTTACCATTTTAAATCTGTTTTTTAATCTTGCATCATTTAAGAAAAAAGTGGTGTGCAAACCCTCCATCAAAATCGGGTAATCATCTTTAAGCAAACGCTGCAAAAGTTTTTCATTGCTGCGCGAAGAAACAATATAAGGTATCCTGCTCAGAAATTTTCCTTTTGAAATATTGCGTGGATAGTAATTTACTTCAATGCAAAATTTATTTAACTCATCATTGTGCTGCCTGCCATATTCATAACAATGCAAAATAATTTTTGCTCCGCATTGTGATAGCGCTTTCAGTTTAAAGAAAACATCCACCACACCACCGTAATCAGGAGGATAAGGAACGTCAAAACTGATGATATGTAAATAATTTTTACTCAATCTCTGCAAAAATATTTAAGAGCACTTGTTGTTCCTTCTGCCAGTTCAGTTCTTGTGATGCAATCAGCGTATTTTTTTTCAAACGTTCATATAGTTGCTGATTATTTATCATGTCATTCATACATAAGGCAATTTCACCGGGCTGATGCGATGAAATAATTATTCCTGCCTCATACTTGTTAATGACGTTGGCAACTTCCGGAAGGTTGCTTGCAATCACAGGGATTCCGGCATGTAGATAATCAAACAATTTATTTGGTAAGCTGTAGCGATAATTAAGATTGGTATCCTTATCAAGACTCAACCCGACATCCGATGCCGCAGTATGTCTTCTCAGTTCTGATGATGGCATTTTGTTTTTAAAGATCACTTTATCTTCAAGATGTAATTGTTCTACCGTTAATTTTAAATCGGGTATAACATCACCACCACCTACAATTAAAAGTGTTGCGTTTGGCACCGAGGCAATTGCTTCCACGGCTTCCTCAGATCCCCTTTGTATATTAATTCCTGCACCTTGCAGAATAAAGATTTTTTTATCAAGCGGGAGACTGAGTTCTTTTCTTAATTCTTCTTTTGTTTGTATTAAGGGTTCGTGCAGAATGGGAACATTACGAATAACCTTTACATTGACTCTGTACTGGTTGCGATAAATCGTTGCGATGCTTTCATTCACTGTGTAAATATTTTTTAATCGCGGAAGCATAAAACTTTCAAGTGTCTTCCATATCTTTTGAATGAAAGGACGCGAAATCAATTCAGGTACTTCTGTAAAATATTCATGACTGTCATAAACAAGCTTTGTTTTTCGAAAGCGTGAAATAATAAAGTTGGGCAGTAATGTATCAAGATCATTACTTAATAAAATATTAGCACGACTATTTATTAAAAAGAAAAATAGTTTGAGATTATAATGAGCGTAAAACAATGCTCCCTTCTCACGCCATAATTTAAAGCGAATGGTTTTGTAAGGCAATGGAGGAAGTGGTAAGCTGCTTTTCATTTCTCTGGCCACAACCAACACATCATAACCTGCTTCATGCAAAGTGGTTGCAGCACGATGCACGCGTTGATCTGTTACTAAATCACTGATGACAGAAATAATTACCCGTTTGCTCACGGGGCGAAAATAGTTTTAAAGTGGATTGAGACAATTACAAGTGGGATGTTGTATTATTCCCAACTATTGTCAATAACAAGAAAGTTATTTCAATCGTTGTATTGAGAAATAAAGAAGCCTATCCGTAATAATTCAAAATTGGTTTTGATGTAATGCTAAAAATTTTTAAAACAAATATTTATCCATTTAAGTTTTTTAATACTTTTCACCTGGAGTTTAATTTAGTGTCAATTTGTTTTAGCAAATCTAATTGTGTAGCCTGGCTATCAAATAAAACTTTAATCTGCTCTTCTAAAAGCAAATCAATTTTCTGATGCAAGCTTCTTACTTCTAATTCGGCTTTAAGATTTATCAGGTAATCGTTTTCGCTTCTCTTTCTGTCTTTTTCTTCCTTCCGGTTTTGGCTCATCATAATAATAGGTGCCTGCAGTGCAGCTATTGCAGATAAAACTAAATTCATTAGTATGAAAGGAAAGGGATCAAAGTTATAACGGCCCGGAGCCAGAGAATTGAATAAAATCCAAACAGAAAGGATAATAGAAAAAGAGATAATAAACTTCCAGCTTCCTCCGAAACTTGCAACCTTGTCTGAAATACTTTCGCCTTTACTTAAAATTTCTTTTGGCTGATGCAAGAGGTTTTCAACGATTAATTTTTCTTCTGCAATGGTTTGCCGAACGATCTGTTGAAGTTTACTCAATTGTTCATCTTCTGATTTAAGAAGATTTATTATTTCTGGATTCATAGGTAAAATATTTATTTAATAAAGTTTAGAGTTATGAGTACGATAATGAGGAGAATTCCTGTCAGTGATGCGAAGAATAATTTATTACCAATTGTTTCAAGCTGCTGTTCTCGTTTAGCATTATTTGTTCTGATGGACACAAATGAAAACATACAAGAGAAGGTGAGAAGTATTGCAATAATTGAAGTAACCTCATCAATGATACTTGATTCTGCTTTGCTGCTAATATGTAATGAAGTGATAACAAAAAGGCAAAATCCTAATAAGTTTGCTGATGTATTGAGAATGTGTTGCGATGTATTGTTTGCCATTTGGTAAATGTAAGTTTTATGAGGTCAAACTTTCCTGGTTGTGTGTGTAAGTTTCCTTAGTGGTTGAACGCAATTCAGCTCATATTCATTTATTATGGCGGTAGTTGTTGAAGAAAAATTTCACTCAAACGATTTCAACCGCTCTACATATAGACAATAGAGGTATTATCATAATTGGAACTATGAAAAAATGAATATACCGTTATCCTCAAAAAAATAATATAGCTTTAAATACCTGCTGAAATCTGAAGTAATGAAGGGTAATAAATTTACTTTGAGGTTAAATTAAAAATTATGAGTTGACATTTAAATCAATCACAACTCAAAACTCAAAATTCATAATTCATCAGCGATACTTAACTTTATCTTTGAAACAAATAAATTACATGATTTTAATCGCAAAAACTTTTGCCGGAATTGAAGATATATTGTGCGGAGAACTGGAAGCCATAGGAGCAACTAATACCAGGAAACTTACACGCGCTGTTGAATTTGAGGGTGATATTGAGGTAATGTATAAAGCCAATTTATTATGCCGCACTGCACTTCGTATTTTGAAACCCGTGTACACTTTTGAAGCATCCAATGAAGAAATGCTTTATCGCGAAATTCAAAATATTGACTGGAGCAAACATTTTTCACTTGATCAAACCTTTGCTATTAACGCTACATTAAATCAGTCAACACTTACCCATTCGCAGTATGCAGCGTTAAAAGCAAAGGATGCCATTGTTGATCAGTTCAGGGCAGCTACGGGTGATCGTCCTAATGTTGATATTGATCATCCTGACCTGCGCATTCACCTTCATATCTACAATAATATTTGTACACTTTCATTTGACAGTTCGGGCGAATCGCTGCATAAACGCGGATACCGCGAAAACACTAACCAGGCACCCATTAACGAAGCTCTTGCCGCAGCACTGGTATTGCAGAGTGGATGGGATAAAAAATCTGCACTGGCTGATTTTATGTGTGGGAGCGGAACTATTTTAATTGAAGCAGCTATGATTGCCCGCAATATTGCACCGAATAAATTTAAAGAGCGGTTTGGCTTTCAGACATGGAAAGATTATGATGCTGACTTATGGAAAAAGATTTATAATGCTGCTTTGGCTGCAGAGATACCTGCCGAAGGAGTGAAGATAGTGGGAGCTGACATAAGCGGCAATGTTTTAGAGAAAGCACAACAGAATATTGAAACGGCAGGATTAAAAGATATTATTCAATTGAAGAGATATGACTTTGAAAATTTTAAGCCGCATGCTGAAACGGGTATGCTTATTTGCAATCCGCCTTATGGCTTAAGGATAGAACCGGAAGACATTATTGCAATGTATAAAAAAATTGGTGATGCCATGAAGCAGAACCTGAAGGGATGGACCTGCTGGATATTTACCGGTAACCTTGAAGCAGCAAAACATATCGGGTTGCGCACCACACGTAAGATACATTTGTTTAACGGACCTATTGAATGCCGCTTTTTAAAATTTGAAATATACTCAGGTACTAAGAAACGGGCTAAACTACCTGTGACTGAGTGATCAACAAATTGACCGGTGTAAGTTTAACGGTGAGCTTTTCGTATTCACCGTACTTATCTTTTAACTCAGTAACCTGTGTGGGAGCAGAGGAAACTATTGAAGCAAATTATCTTCCGAAATAAAGAGTTTTGACATAGAAGAAAACAACAAGGGCAGAAATAATTTACACCTCTTTTGTATTATTGCCGGCATAAATTTTAACAGAGCACAAAAATGAAAATTAAATTATTATCAATACTGATGTTTATGGGGTATTGCAGTTTAAGTTACGGGCAGTATGAAATACAATATCCGAAATGGTATGCTGAAACCCCTTTGAAACACCTTTATATTTTATCTAACGACAGCACTACTGCCTATGCCAAAAAAATAATTGATGTGGTGAAAGCAAACTGGAAAATTACTCCTGTTTCGGTTATAACAAATGGGATACCCGAAAACCTTTTGGTGCGTGGTAATGGCTTTTTATCAGTTACGAGTTATAGTAAAACCATGTCGAAAGATAATAGTGTTGTCTATGCAAATGATTATTACCATCTTGATATATGGTCTGTAAAAGATGTTTACAAGCCATCTAAAGAATGGGAAGACTATGGATTTATCATAGCAAGTGCTGAATTGTACAACCGCACTATTGGTATGGGTAAAATTTCGCATGATGCCCATGAGGATTTTACCAATGAACTTTTTCCCAATGATTTTTTGAACGGAATGAGCGGGAATATTAAAAATATGATACAGTACTTTAACTTGATGATTGCGGCACATAAAACCGTTGCTCTTCTGCATGATCATGCAAGTACTGGTGAGCTGGGCAAACTTAAAACCGATACTTTATATATGCCTAATTATTGGTATGGAAATACCAATACGATGCTTGGTGATACTAAAGAAAATACATCTGATTATAAGCGCACTGCCAAATATCTTGATAATGTAGTAAATGCCTATCCTTATAAAATAAAGTTTGTTACACGGGAAGCATTGAATGATCTGATAACAAATGCAAAAGGAAATATCTATTATTTTAATATCATCCAGAGTTCAGCTGACAAGCTGGTGAGTGTGGTAAATGGATTTACCGGAGAGGTGATTTATTCAGAAGTGCAAAGAAAATCTTACCGTATTAAAAGCAGCGACCTTGAGAAATTAGGAAGTGCTATACAGTGACAGGAAAAATATTTTTAATGAACGTGTGATCGAAATATTTTTAACAGGAAAAGAACCAGATAAAATATTAGTGGAACTAATAAAAAATTCCATCACAATGTTTGCAATGCTTTCTCCACATGGTTAATAAAAGTTCCCACAGCTTCTTTATTGGATATATCAGTTTCATTGAAGGGAACAGCTTCAGCGCCCATTACATCACTAAGCTGTTTTAATAAATGCACATCCTCTTTCTGCAACTGTCCGTTTTGATTAGCTGTTTTTAATTGTTGAACCCGGTCTGAGGTAACAAGGTGATTAATTAAGTTACGTGCCATATCTATAGTTTTTAATAATTAATAAATTTAAAAAATTGTTGTTTTCACAACCGGTGTTAGCGTTTTTCCCGTAACAAGATTATAGTTTTATTTAATACTTGGTGTTTATATTGCGCACTACAGGAGGGCATTAAACATAGCCGCCTGTTTTCGGCTGAGCAGATCTTTAGGGATAATGGTTTTAAAAGTTGTTAAATTCCATGTGCGCTTATCGCAATAAAGCAAAGCCTCATCAATAACAGCTTTTATACTATCCTGTTCATCCGCTGTTCCCTGTTCATATTTGATATCCGAACCATGTTCTGCAAAATGCTTTACAAGGTCTAAAATGCTTTTATCAATAAGTTTTAATCGCTCGCGATATCTTATAAAAAAATGGTGAGTGAAATATAAATAGGATTTTTCATTACGCGAATAAGTTACCACATCAAATTTATTTGCTTTCCTTATAATCTTGAAAAGATCAATAACACCTCGCTGCCCGGGTTGGCAACTTAAAAGACAGATGCACACATCATCTCCATCAAACTCCATCCATGTAAAGCGCGCTGCTGCCTGCGTATCGTTAGCCTCATCAGCCAGCCATTTCAATTTATCCACCAGCAAGCCACTCATTTTAATATAGCTGCAATTGTATTCAGCCTTCAGGTGCGAAACCTTTTCTGCACTTAATTTTTTTCTCGGTTTTTTTATTGTCTCTTCTTCCATATTTGATTTTACGGAAAGAAAGTGAAAAGGTTAGGTCGTGTTTTATTTCTAAACATTTTCTTAATAAAAATAAGGCAATGTCACTTATATCAGGTTGTCTATGAGTGACAATACCAACAAGTTTACACCAATGAAAAAAGTAACTGAAACAAGAACAAAAGAGGAGCAAAATATTCTTGATTTATTCGGTAAAAACCTCAGGGCAATAAGAGAACAAAAGGAAATCTCCCAGGAGACTCTTGCTTTTGAAGCAGGCTTTAGCCGCTCTTACTACACTGAAGTTGAAACGGGTAAAAGAAATATTTCACTGCTCAACATTGTAAAGCTTGCTACAGCTCTTCAAATCGAATTGGATAAACTGATTAAGGTATCAAGCATTGAAAAAAACGGCAAAGAAAAAAGAAGTAAAAAAAGTTAATGGTCTTGCCAGTAAGAAGAAAAAGCTTTTACAGGTTAATGAGTCAGAACCCGAAGCTTTTTATGATACTACTGAAAAAATGATAATAGCTATTTCAGAAAACAAAAATTTTTCTGAGATTATATTAAAGTTTGTGAAAGCAATTGAAAACCATTCTTCTTTAAGTGAAGAACGAGGATTAGAATATATTTTAGATTTCGATTGGGAAGTTCCATTTCCTAAACCTCGCAATCCTAAATTTACTTTCATTGATTTATTTGCAGGAATAGGTGGTTTTAGATTAGCCTTTCAAAATCTTGGAGGTAATTGTGTATTTAGTTCAGAGTATGACAAATTTGCGCAGGTAACTTATGCTGCAAACTTCGGTGATGTTCCTTTTGGAGATATAACTAAGATTCATGAAAAAAATATTCCTGATCATGATATCTTGTTAGCTGGATTTCCTTGTCAGCCATTTTCAATTGCAGGTGTATCTAAAAAAAATGCATTAGGGCGTGCGCATGGTTTTCTTGACTTAACTCAAGGAACTTTGTTTTTTGATGTTGCACGAATAATTGATGAAAAGAAACCAAAAGCATTTTTGTTGGAGAATGTAAAAAACCTTGTATCGCATGATAAAGGCAAAACATTTAAAGTAATTCAGGAAACTTTAGTTGAGCTCGGATATAATATTCATTGTAAAGTATTAGATGGAAAATATTTTGTGCCTCAGCATAGAGAGAGAATATTAATCGTTGGTTTTAGAAACAAATTATTTAAAGCAAAAGAGAATTTTAGATTTCCAACAAACGAAGAATTACCGAAAGAAAGCCATAAAATAAAAGATATTCTCCAATACACTGTAGACCCGAAATATACTTTAACAGATCATTTATGGACCTATCTTCAGGGTTACGCTTTAAAGCATAAAGAGAAAGGAAATGGTTTTGGATTTGGGATGACGGATTTAAATGGCATTTCAAGAACACTAAGTGCGAGATATTATAAAGATGGAGCTGAAATTCTCATTCCTCAAAATCGAAAAAATCCACGGAGATTAACACCAAGAGAATGTGCAAGGCTTCAAGGGTATCCTGACAATTTTAAAATTCCAGTTTCAGATAATCAGGCATACAGGCAATTTGGAAATTCAGTTGTTACAACATTAATGCAGTTTGTTGGAAGAAATATAGTTAAAGAAATTTTAATGTTAAATGGAAAGCATCTTAACAAAAGCCATTCTTTCAGTTCAGCAATCTGAAATTGCTTTCAGCAAATACATTACTGCTAATGACACAGGTGCAACTGGAGGTCATCAGGCAGGCTTTCATATTCATAAAAATTCATGGCAACTATTTTTTGAAACTCCGGGAAATAAGGGAAATAATAAAGATAAGTTTATTACCATTCGTTGGCAGGAGGATTTTGAAACTGAAAGCAGGTTTATTTATTATGGAGTTGGTACGAGAAATGAATATCGGTTAACTCGATTTGGGAGAGGGTTTCCATATCTGAAAGATGAAAATATTGGCGATCTTATAGTAATATGCAAAAAGTCAAATGACTATTATGATGCATATGTATTACAAAGTGACGATGACATAGAAGAGTTTTTTGCTGCGTTAAATATTTCTTCAAGTGATACGAATGGAATTATACCGAAACAATTTCAATTAACTGCAGAGAAAAAATTACTTCAATGTTTCATTGCTTTCCTTAAGTCTTTAAAAGTTGATTTTCCAACAACATCTTTACTTGCTAGGAATTCAAGAAGTTGTTACAACGCTGCATACAATGTTACCTCGGGAGTAATTAAATCAAATCCCGATAAAGGTTTACTCAATTGGCTTGATGCCGAGTTCCAATTATTTAAAACAATTGAAAATGATCGTTACAATCAGCGAATTCATACTCCTTTTAAAACAGTTGAAGAACTGGTTGAAACCGCAAATACAATTTTGAACAGGCGAAAAAGTCGTGCAGGTAAATCTTTAGAACATCATCTTGAAGAAATATTTAACACGTTTGAACTTCCTTTTACTTCACAAGCAGTTACAGAAGATAATAAGAAGCCCGATTTTTTATTTCCAAATATTGAAGCGTATATGAATCCAAAATTTGATAGTAAAAAGCTAGTTGTGCTAGCTTCAAAAACCACGTGTAAGGATCGTTGGAGGCAAATATTAAATGAAGCTGATAGAATAAAAACAAAACATTTGTTCACCTTACAACAAGGTATTTCGCAAAATCAACTTGAAGAAATGTATAAATATAATGTTTGTTTGGTTGTTCCGGAACCATATTTAAAAAGTTTTCCAACCCCATTCAGGAGTAAAATTTTAACTCTCAACACTTTTGTCAATCAGGTAGTAAAAACTTTTTTATAGAAATTTTTAAGAATTTCAATAAACCATCTTTTAAATCGCATTCCCAAACCTCAATAACCTTCCATCCCAACTTCTTCAATTCCTTAAACGCTTTTTTATCTCTTTCTATATTTCCATTAATCTTATACAGCCACCTCTCCGTTCTTGTTTTAGGCACCACAAAATATTTACATCCCTTATGCCCATGCCAGAAACAACCATGCACAAAAATTACAGTTTTATATTTCGGCAAAACAATATCAGGTTTGCCCGGCAAATCTTTTACATGCAAACGAAAACGAAAACCCTGTGCATGTAAATATTTACGCACCAACATTTCAGGTTTAGTATCCTTACCCTTAATGCGGCTCATATTAAAACTCCGCGTTTCCTTACTGTGTACATCAGCCATCCAGCAAAATTATCACAACAGTCGCTCTGTGCTTCCTTTAGGATAGGTATCGCAAAAAAAATTTACTCTCGCGTCAGCCACCCCTCTCCCTGGGAGAGGGGCCGGGGGTGAGGAGATCATAGTCACGGTGCAAAGAGATTCATTT
>JANLZB010000036.1:0-8886 GCA_031366005.1 Bacteroidota bacterium
ATCATGCCAAGCGGAAAGAAACGTAAAAGACATAAAATGGCGACCCACAAACGCAAGAAACGTCTTCGTAAAAATCGTCATAAAAAGAAAAAATAATCTGTTTTTTTAATTAAGTGCTTATCAAAGTATTTTGCATAGCAGCCTGTTTTTCATTAATGGGTTGTTGTGTATCAACTTAAAGCGCAGAATCATTTTTTCATTCATTTACTTTTAATTACTGTTATAGATTGAACAGCGAATTAATTATTGACTCTTCAACCACTGAAGTGACAATTGCTTTATTGGAAGATAAGCGATTGGTAGAGTTAAATAAGGAGAAGAAAGAGCACCATTTCTCTGTCGGGGATATTTACCTTGGCAGAGTGAAGAAGCTCATGCCTACACTTAACGCGGCTTTTGTGGAGATAGGTTATGAGAAAGATGCTTTTCTCCACTATCTTGATTTAGGTCCGCAGGTGCAAAGCCTTTTTAAGTACATGAAGATGACTACCACTGGTCGTCAGCTGGATCCTTTGTTAACCAATTTTACAATGGAACCTGATATTAACAAGAGTGGTAAAATTTCTCAAATAGTTTCTGCCAATATTCATATACCGGTACAGATTGTTAAAGAACCCATCTCTTCAAAAGGACCTAGAATAACTACAGAGATTAGTTTGCCCGGGCGTTTTGTAGTATTAATGCCTTTTTCAGATGTTGTAACTGTTTCTTCCAAAATTAAGAGTGCTGCTGAACGAACAAGACTTAAACGACTTGCGATAAGTATCAAGCCACGAAATTTTGGAATCATCATCCGCACTGTAGCGGAGGGAAAAAAAGTAGCGGATTTAGATAAAGACATACAAGACCTGGTGCAACGGTGGACAACTATGCACGAGCAATTAAAAACTGCTCAGCCACCTGCTAAGTTATTAGGAGAAATGGATCGCACTTCTACCATTCTTCGTGATTTGCTGAATCCGAATTTTAACAGCATACATGTAAACGACCAGCGCATGTATGATGAAATTCGTAATTATATAAAAGGAGTTGCGCCCGAGCAGGTTGAAATTGTAAAGCTTTACAAAAACAAGATCCCGATTTTTGAAGCACTGGGTGTTGACAAGCAAATAAAAACATTGTTTGGAAAAACAGTAACCATGCAGGGTGGTACTTACCTCATTATTGAACACACCGAAGCCATGCATGTGATTGATGTGAATAGTGGAGGACGAATGAAGGGTGGAGGAGATACTCAAGGTCAGAATGCTTTGCAGGTTAATTTGATGGCTGCCAAAGAAATTGCACGCCAGCTGCGGCTACGCGATATGGGTGGAATCATTGTGATTGATTTTATAGACATGTACAATACCGTTCATCGCAAAGAACTGTTTGATGTATTGCGCGAGGAAATGAAATCAGACCGTGCACGCCATACCATACTTCCTCCCAGCAAATTCGGTCTGGTACAAATTACACGTGAACGCGTTCGTCCGGTTACAGATATTATCACTGTTGAAAAATGCCCTGCATGTGATGGAACTGGCGAAATAAAAGCAAGCATGTTGTTAGTTGATGATATTGAAAACAACATCCGCTATCTCTGCCGCGAACAAAATGAACAATCACTCACCTTACAAGTTCATCCTTATCTCGAAGCTTATTTTAAGAAAGGAGGAATGTTGAAATCACGTCAGTGGAAATGGTTTAAGACCTATAAGAAATGGATTAAGATTGAACCTATCTCTGCTTATCACCTGATGGAATTTCATTTTATAAATAAACAGGGAGAGGAGATTAAGATATAGAGTTTAATATTGAGAAAGGCATAAAAAATCCCGGTTTGCCTGCCGGGATTTTATTATTTAAACAATTAACTGTACTGAGCAGTTAATAGGTTTTTACAGTAGATACAGCGCTCCACTCACCTGGTCCTTTGGTACCTACAGCACGGCAGCGGGCAGAATAACGTGTGTTACTTGGTAAATCAGAAATAAGACAACCGCGGGTTGAAGTAGTCCTGATATGGTCAGTCCATGTTTCAGGATCAGTATTCCACAAACCAAAATAGATATCATAGAAACGACTGTTTTTAACCGGCTTAAACTTGGCACACAGCGTACCTTCCACAGGACCTAAGGTAAGTTCAAAATTAGCAGGAGCTGGTAAAGTGCCGCTCGGTGTTGGTTTATTACGTACCTCAAAACCCGAAAGCTTAAATAAAGTAACATTACCATCAGCAATTTCCGAACACGAGTTAGCCATATAGATTAATATGCCTTCCAAAGTAACACGGGTATCATTCTTAGCAGATATAGCTTGTTTTGAACCTGTTTTTGATGCAACTAATTTCGAATGATAATTGTCAAGGGCGTTAGCAAGCGTAGTTTCATCCGGGGTGAGCGCGGGGAAACTTGCACCGTTTATGATGATCTGCGAAAGTATGAAGGCTGCATAATCATCCAATGCCGCATCATTTAATAAGTGTAAGCCTAATTTTGGTAATACTGGAGTGTTTTGAACCATCCTTGCCCTCAGCAGCGCATAAGAGACAACTGCCGGGATATATGTTAAAACGATGGTTGGTTTAAAAGGTTTCAAAAAAAAATAATATTTTTTGAGATTGAATGAAAAAGATTGAAACCACAGTTAAAAAGTATTGCGGCTACTATTAATTTTCATAAAACTATATATTAAAACGAGAGAACTAATGTTAGTTTTGGTAAAACAACACTTAAATATCCTAAAACTAATGTTAGTTTTAGTAAACCAACACTTAAAAAACTAACAATTAAAATTAATCTCGTGAAAACTAATACCGGAAAAAACTTTATTAATATTAACTTTAATAAAACCATAAGGTGAAACCTCAATTCTAATATTAATAATAGAAACATTACAATTAAAAAAACTTAAGCTAATATTAAAAAAGGCAAAACGATATATAATATGTAGGCGATTAATGTTAGGTTTGATAAAACAGGAATTAAAAACCCCCTGCCTTGTAATAGTTAGGATAGAATATCAAATTTGGGAATAGGCGGATTGACTAACAAGACAACAGCAATGAAAAGAATTCATCAGGCATAAATAGGCGAACACTCTGAAGGATAAGAAAGGCAATAATAATTGCGTAAATACGCAACAAGTTAACTTCGAAAACATGCAGGGTGAAAAGTTTATTTGCATTTGGATATAATTATGTGTACTTCTGCATTCTACTTCTCATACAACTTATGTTACGAATATTTATTGACAAGTTTTCTTTGGTTATAATTTTACTTTTATGGAGTGTTGTATTAAAGCATTTCTTTACATATTCAAATATTTTATTTTCTTTACGTAACAAGATTACAATCTTTTCAATTGTCTATTTAAGTTTATTCTTTAAAATCTGCCTGCTGCTTGGAAGAAAAGGCGGTTGCATTTTACTGCAGCCTTTCTCCGCTATTAAAAACTAAATTTAGCGTAGTTATTTTATAAAAAAACTTAAAAAATTAATGCTATGAAAAAGATTTGGAAATATTTATTATTGATCGTCCTTGCAAACGGTTCAGGAAAATTGGTTTGTCAGGCTCAGATTACACTTGACACCATTGTACAAAACACATATAGTGGGATCGGTAGTGGTTTTAGAGCAGTACAAATAAGCCCATCAGAAACAAAGTGGTATTTCCAGGATACAACTGCAAATACTTTCAGTTTGTATAATATGGATTTTACGCCTTTTATGCTAAGCATTGCAGTACCTGAACCATTTCAGCCTACTAATTTTAATAATTTTAATGTCTTATATATCACGCGAGCATTATTTGATTGTGATACATCAACTATTGAATATGTGTATGAAACACCTATATCTGCCTATTATACATTCAGGATTGTAAGAACTGATGGAACAATTTTGTTTCAGCTTGATAGTGCGAATGGACCTTATGGTTATGGAGGTCAAATGGGAGGAGAAAGCGAGATTAGACCAATTATTAATACTTCTGTAGGTGCTAAGTTATTTTTACAAAGACCTAACTTATTAGGTGGGCCTGAGCCAATCCATGTATATTCTTTATGTGGAACCTTACCTACAGAGGTTCATTTTAGTGAAATCAATTATTCATTTATAGAGTTATTCCCAAATCCTGTTTCAAATTCATTGACTTTTAAAATCAATCTACCAGACAATATGAATGAATACGAGCTTGTGATTGTTAATAATAACGCACAGGAAATAAAGAGAGAGAAATTAAATGTGCCTCGAACAGTTTATAAATTGGATGTTAAAAATCTTTCGGCAGGCAGTTATTTCTATATTCTTTGTACGAAAAACAAATCGTATCAATCTGGTAAATTTATTATAACCAAATAGGACGAATATAAATTGTACTAACAAACAAATAAATAAACAAATGAAAAAAAAAATATCAATTTGTGTAATGTTGATTTTGATATCGGCATTAATAAGCATTGAATCAAATGCTCAATCAACCACAGCATTTAATACGTATAATTCCGCCTTCTATTTAGGATGGAACACTGCAAATGATCTTCCTTTTAGAATTGGAACTGGAGCGACAGCACCGCTTATGATGATGCTTAAATCAAGCGGGGATTTAAACATTACTAATGCTGCAAATGGTTACCAGATAAATGATAACTATGTACTGAGGCACAATGGTAATACTAATGATATTTTTGTAGGTCACTTAGCTGGAAATGCTACTATGACTGGGCATAAGAATACATATATGGGCTATTCGGCTGGTACTGCAACTACAATTGGCAGTGAAAATACATTTATCGGTAATCAGGCTGGACTTAGAGATACTTCAGGAGGATTGAATGTCTTTGTAGGTCAATGTGCTGGTAGAGACAATCTTACCGGAGGCAATAATACTTTTATTGGACATTGGGCGGGTAGCTTTAGTTCAGATTGCTACTATAATACAGCAGTAGGGACGTATGCGTTAGGGGAACAAGTTTATGCACCAGCTTCAGGTAACGATACATATAATACTGCAGTTGGGGCAGGTTCTTTAGATGAAACCAATGGTGGAATACAGAATTGTGCAATTGGAACTCTATCAGGATATTCAAATAGCACCGGGAATGAAAATGTTTTTGTAGGTGATAGTGCAGGATTTTCAAATGACACAGGATCGAACAATACGTTTGTTGGTAATTCTGCTGATGCTAATGCTTCAGGTCTAACAAATGCAACAGCAATAGGCAGCGGGGCTATAGTTACAAATGTTGATAACTTAATCCTTGGTGATCGCTATGTAAGTGTCGGTGTAGGTCTTTCAGGTGTGTCAGGTGGTGCATTGGCAAAACTTCATGTGCGGAGGGATTATGCAGACACCCGTATTCAGGTGGACGGACCTATAGGTGTTAAGGTTGAAACTAATGACATTGGAATTGACGAGCACGGTCCTCAGATATCGTATGGTGAAACTATTGATGTTACCGGTGATAATGCAATTAATTATGGACTTTATTCGAATGTTGCAGTGGCAACAACTAACTATGGCGGGTACTTTATAACAAAAGATATTGAGGCAAGAGACAATATTGGAGTGTATGGTCATTCAGAAAATGGTGAATATAACTATGGAGTGTGGGGTGATGCTCCGAGCTTCAGCTCTGAGAATACCACTTTTAATGTAGGCGTGTATGGCACTGCGCCCATCACTCATAGTTCATTGGGATACGGAGCATGGGCTGGTTATTTTGACGGTGACCTAGGAAATACTGGCACTTTATTTTCACTTTCAGATGCCAACATTAAAACCCAAATTGAACCCTTGAGCAATGCTGCGGAAATTTTAAGTCATCTAAATTCATATAGCTTTTATTTTGACACGGTACAATTAAGTAGGGTTGCAAATGTTTCTTCTGCTTTGCAGTTTGGTTTAATGGCGCAGGAAGTAGAAGCAGTTGCACCCAACCTGGTGTTAAATACTATTCTTCCTCCCCAGCTTGATTCAATTGGTCAACTTATTTCACCAATTAAGCCGGTAAAAATGGTTAACTATATTGGTCTTATTCCATTATTAGTTGAAGGATATAATAAACAGCAAGCTCGTATTGATTCATTGGTGGAAATTGTTTCGCAATTGACCACAACAGGACAAAGAAGTAATGACAGTCCAAATCAAAACACTCAGCATCTCACCACTGAACTATCGGACGGCAATGCAATTGTATTGGATCAAAACAGTCCTAATCCATTTGCAGAGCAAACTAAGATTACATGGAATATTCCGACAGATAATACAGAAGTCGGTTCATCTTTTGATGCTAAACTTTTCTTTTATAACAGGGCAGGTACTATTTTGAAAACTGTGAAGATTGAAGTAGCAGGCTATGGTGAATTAATTGTGTATGCTAATAACCTGAGCAATGGTGAATACACTTATACGCTTGTAGTAAATGGAAAAGTGATTGATACTAAGAAGATGGTGAAGGTGAAATAATATATAATCAAAAGCATTGCCAATTCAGGCAATGCTTTTGATTTTTATATATCTATTGAAAAGCGATTAGTCGTGTGGTCGGTCTTCCTTTAACTGACCACTAACCATAATTTAACAAGTTGAGGTGGTAATTTTTTCAAGTAACGCATCCAACTATACACGAAATAAAAAATATAGACCTGTTAATGTTAAATCATCCATAAGGATAAATTATTTTTTAGATGCAGCAGTTTTTTTCTTTTTAAAAGCAACTGGCTTTTCTTTAAGAATTTCATGAAGCTTGTAAGTGCTCTGTGAGATCTTCTCGATCAATTTGAGTTGGCTTTTGCTGGTCATTGTTTGAAAAAATTTGGTTTAACATGTTAGCTCTGGTCAAATGAAAGACCAGTGTTTATTCGGGTATTTAAGGTTTCAAAGTGGTATTACTAAAATGACACTATTACTAAAATTTTAAGAAGCATTGTTATTAAACAACAGGTTAGCTTCCATGTGTAAAAATTTCAAAGCAAAACTATAACAAAAAAAACACTCTTTTCAGTTTTATATTATTGTATGGTTGCAATATTTCACTACCATTAATCTATAACAACCAATCTTTAAACTAAAGGCTAAACTAATAACAAGTCAGCTGGCTGCAAAAACACCAACTACTTGCTCATAGAAAAAGCAATTTAGCTTCCGCAAGCCAGGCAATCATCGGGATTATCCAATGAACATGAAATTTCATTCATTGCTATTTCGGGATTTAAGTTGGAGACTGAATTTTCCGGAGCTACAGTAGTAGATGTGACTGTCACCAATTCAGCAGCAGGTATACTTTCAAAATGCTTTTCAACAGTAAACTGAATTGCATTGGCTGCAGATTTTGTGCGCAGATAATACATACCTGTTTTCAAACCTTTTTCCCAGGCATAGAAATGCATAGAGGTGAGCTTGGCAAAATTTGCATCAGCAATAAATAAATTCAAACTCTGGCTTTGACAGATGTATGCACCACGGTCAGCAGCCATGTCAATAAGTGCGCGTTGCTTTATCTCCCAAACAGTTTTATAAAGTTCTTTTATCTCCTGAGGTATTTCAGGAATGCTTTGTACCGATCCGTTTGCACCAAGAATTTTATTTTTCATGTCTCCATTCCACAAACCAAGTTTCACCAGATCCATTAACAGATGCTTGTTTACCACTGCAAACTCACCGGATAAAACTCTGCGGTTATAAATGTTGGATGTATAAGGTTCAAAACATTCGTTGTTACCAAGTATTTGTGAGGTGGACGCAGTTGGCATCGGGGCAACCAATAAAGAATTGCGTACTCCGTGTTTCATTATTTCTTCGCGAAGCACATCCCATTCCCAACGATCAGTAGGTTTTACATTCCACATATCAAATTGAAATATACCTTTTGAAAGTGGCGAACCTTTAAAAGTTTCATATGCACCATTTTCTATTGCAAGATCTTTGGAAGCAGTGAGTGCTGCATAATAAATGGTTTCAAAAATTTCACGGTTAAGTGTACGCGCTTCTTCACTTTCAAATGGATAACGCAAAAGAATAAATGCATCAGCCAGTCCCTGCACTCCTAATCCAATCGGGCGATGACGCATGTTGCTGTTGCGGGCTTCTTCAATCGGATAATAATTAACATCTATTACCTTGTTAAGATTTTTGGTAACAACATAAGTGATGTCAAATAATTTTTTGTGGTCAAACTTTCCGTTGATTACAAAACGTGGTAATGCTAATGATGCAAGATTGCAAACAGCTACTTCATCAGCTGCAGTGTACTCAACTATCTCGGTGCAGAGATTAGAACTTTTTATAGTTCCTAAATTTTTCTGGTTGCTCTTTTCATTGCATGCATCTTTATAAAGTATATAAGGAGTACCGGTTTCAATTTGTGATTCAAGAATAGCAGTCCACAATTCGCGTGCAGGAATGGTTTTACGTGCACGACCTTCGTCTTCATACTTTGAGTAAAGGAGTTCGAATTCCATTCCATAGCAATCCGCTAAACCGGGTGCTTCATTGGGACAGAAGAGACTCCATTGTCCTTCTTCCTTCACACGTTTCATAAATAAATCAGAAACCCAAAGCGCAAAGAACAAATCACGCGCACGCAATTCTTCCTTACCATGATTTTTCTTTAAATCCAGAAATTCAAAAATGTCGGCATGCCATGGCTCGAGGTAAATTGCAAATGATCCCTTACGTTTTCCACCACCCTGGTCAACATAACGGGCGGTGTCATTAAATACTTTTAACATTGGAACGATTCCATTGCTGGTGCCATTTGTTCCTCTTATATAAGAACCCGTTGCACGAATGTTATGTATGCTTAATCCAATTCCTCCGGCTGATTGTGAAATCTGTGCACATTGTTTTAAGGTATTATAGATTCCGTCAATGCTGTCATTCTGCATCGTTAATAAAAAACAGG
>JANLZB010000038.1:0-132657 GCA_031366005.1 Bacteroidota bacterium
GGTAGCCCTTTTCTATCTCATCAATAATCTGCAGTTTGAATGCTAAACTGTAATCCTTTTGAGTCCGTCTCGAATAATCTCTTTCTCTTTTGTTTTCCATATAAGTCAACTTTTGTGTCAACTTATTTCAGGATGAGGCAACCTAAAAAAAGAAAAAGGAAGCAGTTATTTTGCTTCCTTTTTCTTGTTCTATTAATAACCTGCTTTTACTAATCCATTTTCATCTTGGCAAACCTGCCTTTGCCTTTATCTTCAGTATAAACTATTACATTATCGCTCTCCGCACTTATAAAAATTTCAGCATCTTCAGGTGGATAAAAATTAGGATCTCTCTCCTGAATAGGAGCAAAACAGTATGTTTCATTTTTATATGCCACCTCATGTTTCACTTTTCCGTCAGGAGTTATTTTAGAAAAAACCATATTACTACCATGAATGAAATATTGTGTTTTTAAATCTTTAGGTTCGTAATCAGATTGAGCAAGCCTTTCTACGTTTTTAGGATGTTCATTATAAAACAGATATAGCCCTTTAGTAGTAAGTTCTGCAAAATATTGTTTGAAAACATGCCCCATCCCTCTTAAAGTAATACCGTTTCTTAATGGCGAATTTACAATCCATTCAAATTCTCCTTTAGCATTTATTTTTGATACTATCACATCCTGATATTCATACTCATAAGTGCTGGATCCACCCATTCCAATATTACCCCCGATACCCATTCCGCTGTTTGAACTTGTTACAGTAAGTCTATATTGTTCCCCAATCAAATAGAAATTATCACCCTCAGGAATTATGTAATCAACCTTGTAATAAAGACTACGGGCTTTTTTCTGACTTGACTCAAGTGCGGTTAGCAATTTACTATCAAAGGTTTTGATAGCTTTTCCCTCTATAGTTCCCGATTTACTATTGATAAGATAATTAAATACTCCTACATCTACAAGATCGCGCCCCGTTCTTTCAATTACATCTTTAAAAAAACCTGCTATAACAATATTGTTATCCTTATTAATTGCAAATTGTATATCATAAATAAGGAATTCGGGATTCATATTTAATTTAACGGTTTGAGGTGTATTACTTTCTGATTTAAGTATTTCCACTGCTGCATTATATCGTGATTCCTTGCGATCTTCTTTTTTCAATTTATCATTATACGCATAGTAAATGTCATCATTATCATTTAAAAGATAACCAAGAAATCCAGTTGTTTCATCATTTTTACCCATAAACACACCTAAACCTAAGGATGACATCAGACGAGACCAGTCAAAGTCTTTTTTAAGCATTTTATTGATGGTTTTTGTCCAAACTATTTTTTCAGCGGCTGCATCAAATAGTAGAAAATCTGATTTATATGCCTCGTCCTTGCTGGCTTTATAAACATTTTTGATTGCAAGTTTTGACATACTTTGATTTTCGGTAACGGCATAATCAACAAATTCATAGTGATCCGATTTAGTACTCACTAAAGAGGTTGCTTTAGAAGACACCTCACCAGTGGCTGATACGGTTTTATAATTCAATGTAGCAAGATCCTTGTCTTTATCATAAGAACGATAAAATACAAACACTTTACCTCCTGCAAATTTTACATCTACGACTTTGGTTCTTTCAGTAGGAATCTCCACTTCTTTTGAAAAGATCTGTTTCATTTTGCTCTCATCAAATTTTTCGATAAGATAACTGGTGCCTTTTCCTTTTGTACGAATACGGTAAGCATAAAAGAAACCGTTTTCGCCTTCAATCATCCGGTTCATTTTATTGTCTTCATCATTATTTAAAGGAGGGCCTTCGTTAACTTTTACCTGTGCAAAGGAGTTTGTCACTAATAAGATACTGGCAAGGATCAGGAAGTACTTTTTTGTTTTTAACATTTGTTTTAGATTTAATAGTAAGATAAGAGGGAAAGGAATTTTTCGCGGGCAAATATATATTTATTCTTTTGGTTTGGATGATTTAAAATTTGGATGAACGCTCATCCACTATTTCCCCTTATCGTTGCTGGTATTCTCATCGAATTTTAATTCCAGTGATACCGGCTTTAATTTGTCAGGAGTTGATTCGTGAAATGCATCATTCCACTTAATAATCATCTCCACCTTTTGCATGTCATTGTCTTTTCCACCCGGCATGCGTTGCCATAAAAGCGTGAATGAATCTTCTTCACCTTTATTTATAAAAAGTAGCGGAGCAGCTTTTGATTTTGCATTTGCATATTCATTTCCGTCAGGCATCTTAACGGTTACTTTTGAAGGCATTATTATTCCAACATTTTTACCGAGGTATGTGCATTTGAACTTAACAGCTGTCTCATCCGTTTCCTTACTTACTTTACTCAATACACAATCAAAATCAGCGGCTTTAAAATCATTACGTGATGGAGGTAATTTAAAATCAGCAGCTGCAATTGACTTTGTACCTGTGCTCACTTTATATAAACCGGAAGCTACAAAAGAATAATCTTTTACGGTGTTATAATTTCCCTTCGTGTTAATCACTCTCGATCCTGACTCGTTGGGTTCAATAACAAGCGGTTTTTCCTGTGGATTTATTTCTTTACCATTAATTATAAACTTACTTTCTGAAGGTTTGTAAATAATATAATCATTTGTTTTGTTTGTTATCTTGAGCTTGAATTTTGTTTCTGCATCAGTTGACACTGCATTATCAATGGAAATTGTTACATCATTTGATTCAGCTTTTGTATCGAGATAATAAATTTTCTCGTACTTGATTTCTTTTTGAGCAAATGTTAAACTAACTGTGCTTAGCATTAAAACTATTAATATGCTTAATGCAATTTTACTTTTTGTTAATTGTGTTTTCATAAAGTTTTATTCTGTTTTTAAAAGTTCTTGTATAAATTTTTAATATGGTTTGAGAATGGAAATTAATTTTTTAAAATAATACCTGCTAAAATAACAAACAAACTTTGCAGCGTCATGCAACCATCCACCGCGTATCTGTAATAAATTACTGAACCGTTGATTTTTGCTTTGCTTATTATAATTGCAGTAATCACAGCAGATAATAACAATGCAAACTTTACATAATCATTTGAATTATAAAAAAGAATGCTGAATGTAAAAAGCACTAAGCATAATATCGAAATAATTCTTGTGTATTTCTCTCCTGCTAATGAAGCAATAGTTACAATTCCATGATTGCGATCAGCATCCACATCACGTAAGTTATAAACGATGCAAATGGAAAGCATAAATAAAAACCGTTGAAGAAAAAGTGGAAAGTGCAGTCTGCTGTTCCACACTAAAGCGAGTGGAAAAATCACTGTTACTGCTGACCACGCGAATGCAAGTACAATTCCTTTCATCACCGGAAAAGCCCGCAATCCTTTCCATGAACCAATGGAAATAAAATAACCGAGACACGAAAATAAAATCAGCAACAGCAAAATAATTTCTGTAAGTGATAATGTTTTAACAGCAATTATAAATAGGAGCAGTAATTGAATTGCCATTACTACAATCCATTTTTTGTTTTTATGAATTCTTGTTGCTATAAATGGAAACCTGATTCCTGATGCTGCTAACTGGTAAACAATAATTGTGGAAAGAAAAATTATGAAATATTTTAAAGGATCAAATGTTTCAATACCAATCATAACTAATGTTTGCTTCATCATCAGCAGTGTTGTTACAGCCAGAAAAAGATGATGAATAATAATTGCACGATAACCTTGCTTCATGCATGAAGGTCAAAAGAAAAACTAAGGATTGGTAACACTGTAAATAATTAATCCGGCAAGCCCTACACCTAAGCCAATGTAACCCCACTTAAGGCTCTGTTGAATTTTTATATTCCGGGCTTTTTTGTCATAACCATAACGATATGCTTCAGTGGTAGAATAAGGCACATCATATCCATCAGGAATCTGCATTTTCTTTGGATTGAAACGACCGACCACAACACTATAAAGCATAGGAACAGGTAAGGAATAAAAAGACAGGACACTCGTGCCAACACCAAAAACTCCCGCTGCCCATTTATTTATTGGCTTATGATAAAATTGTTTTGCTGCCTGCTCACCGCGGATATAATTCCTTGCTTCTTCTATCGTAAAATTCAAAGAGTCTGGTGTATAAATAATCTCTTCGGTACCATCTTCTTTTTTCACTGCAAACACATCCAGCTTTTCAAGAATCCGTGTTCTGTTATGCGTGTCATTTGTTTTTTTATAAGTTATATATGGATCATCAATTACATAACTTTTAATATCAATTTCATTTCCATTAAGCAACAATATTTTTTGTTGTGCATTTGTTTTTATGGATGCTAAAAAGAAAATAATCAGGAAGAGAAGTTTAACATTTTGCATAATGGAAATGATTACTGTTCAAAACTAAACAATTTCGATGCTGCACTCCAAAATCAATGCCGCTGATCTCATTTTCCTACCTTTGCACTTCAAATTTATTATCATGAGTTATTATCGTTTTGTTGACCGTCATATCGGACCCGATGCGCGCGAAACTGCTGAAATGCTGAAGACTATCGGAGTTGATTCTGTTGATCAGCTGATCAATGAAATTATTCCTGCTGATATCCGGTTAAAAGAAGAATTAAATCTTCCTGAAGCTCAGGAAGAGCATGTTTTTCTAACTGATTTAAGAAGAAAAGCTGCAAAAAATAAAATCTATCGTTCCTATATCGGTCTTGGATATTATAATACAATAGTTCCCGGAGTTATTCAGCGTAACGTGTTGGAAAATCCGGGTTGGTACACTGCATATACTCCTTACCAGGCAGAAATTGCACAAGGAAGAATGGAGGCACTTTTGAATTTTCAAACAATGGTGACTGACCTTACCGGTATGCAGCTTGCCAATGCATCGTTATTAGATGAAGCAACTGCTGCTGCTGAAGCAATGACGATGTTGTTTCATACAAGAAGTAAAGAATCAATAAAAAACGGAAGCAGTAAATTTTTTGTAGGGAATGGTTGCTTTCCGCAAACGCTGGATGTTTTAAAAACACGTGCAAATCCATTGGGTATTGAACTGGTGGAGGGGGATGCAAAAAACTTTGACTTTGATAAAAGTTTTTTTGCTGTGATACTTCAATATCCTGATGCTGATGGAGCGGTGATTGATCATTCAGCATTTGCATCCCGTTGTAAAGAAAATAATATTCGCATTGTGGTGGCTGCTGATATTTTATCATTGGTACTGCTTACTCCTCCCGGTGAATGGGGTGCCGATGTAGTGGTTGGATGCACGCAACGTTTCGGTGTTCCCATGGGTTATGGCGGACCACATGCTGCTTATTTTGCAACGCATGAAGAATACAAGCGTGATATCCCAGGACGTATTATCGGAGTATCTGTTGACATGATGGGCAAGACCGCTTTGCGTATGGCATTGCAAACACGCGAACAACATATCAAGCGTGATAAAGCAACTTCCAATATTTGTACTGCACAGGTTTTGCTTGCAGTGATGGCGAGTATGTATGGCGTTTATCACGGACCGAAAGGATTGAAATCAATTGCTGCTGATGTGCATTTACGTGCGGTTACATTGGCAGAAGGATTGCGAAAGCTGAATTATAAAATTATTCACGATCAGTTTTTTGATACGGTAAAAGTTTTTGCCGGTGATAAATTAAATGCTGTTCGTGCTGCTGCCGATAATGCGTTGATTAATTTTCGTTATACTAATGATCAGCATATCATTATTGCATTTGATGAAACCACTGAACATACAGATGTAACGGAAGTGATTTCCATTTTTGCCGAAGCTGCAGGTGTAAATTATAAACGCAATGGAATTGATGCGACAATTCAACCAATCATTAAAGATGATTTGAAACTTGCACGTAAATCAGAATTTTTAACACACCCGGTTTTTCACGCGCATCACAGCGAAACAAATATGCTTCGCTACATTAAAAAATTAGAGAATAAAGATCTTGCATTGAATCACAGCATGATTGCATTGGGTTCATGTACCATGAAATTAAATGCAACAAGTGAGATGATGCCATTGAGCTGGCCATTGTGGAACAGTATTCATCCATTTGCTCCTGTTGCACAGGCACAGGGTTATGCACAGGTTATTAAAGAGCTGGAAGAATATTTATGCACCATTACAGGATTTGATGCAGTATCACTTCAGCCAAACTCAGGAGCGCAAGGTGAGTATGCAGGATTGATGGCAATACATGGATACTTTAAAGCAATAGGGGAAACACAACGTGATATTGTTTTAATTCCTCAATCAGCACATGGTACAAATCCTGCAAGTGCTGTGATGGCAGGATGGAAAGTGGTAGTGGTGAAATGTGATGAATTAGGAAATGTTGACATCAATGATTTAAATGCAAAAGCAACATTACATAAGGAAAAGCTTGCTGCAATTATGATTACCTATCCGAGTACACATGGAGTATATGAGGAAGGCATTCGTGAAATAACAAAAATTGTTCACGACAATGGCGGACAGGTTTACATGGATGGCGCAAATATGAATGCACAGGTTGGTTTAACAAGCCCCGGAATGATTGGTGCAGATGTGTGCCATTTGAATTTACATAAAACATTTTCCATTCCGCATGGAGGTGGCGGACCAGGCATGGGACCCATCGGTGTGAAAATACATCTTACTCCTTATCTGAGTAATCACCCAATTATTTCAACCGGTAAAGAAAGAACAGGAACTGCGGTAAGTGCAGCACCGTGGGGAAGCGCTTTAATATTAATTATCAGTTATGCTTATATAAGATTACTTGGCCGTGAGGGAGTTAAAAAATCAACCGAGTATGCAATTCTTAATGCTAATTACATCAAAAGAAAATTAGAACAACATTATCCTATATTATACAAAGGAACTAAAGGACATGTGGCACACGAGATGATTTTAGATTGCAGAAACTTTAAACAAACTGCCGGCATTGAAGTGACAGACATTGCAAAGCGATTAATGGATTACGGATTTCATGCACCCACCGTTGCATTTCCCGTTGCAGGAACTTTAATGGTAGAACCGACCGAGAGCGAATCAAAAAATGAGATGGATCGTTTTTGTGATGCAATGATTTCAATACGTGAAGAAATTCGTGCAATAGAAGAAGGTCGCGCTGATCGTATCAATAATGTTTTGATTAATTCGCCACATACTGCCACGGAAGTTACGGCTGACGAATGGCAACATCCTTATTCGCGTCAGCAGGCTGCTTATCCTGCACCATGGATTGCAGAGAATAAATTCTGGCCCTCAGTTAAGCGTGTTGACAATGCTTATGGCGACAGGAACCTGATTTGTACTTGCCCTGATGTGAGCAGCTATGAGGAAGCAGTTGTGTAATAAGATTTACTGCTTCACAACCTTATAAGTCGTTCTTCTGCCATCATAATAAAGCGTGACAATATAAATTCCTTTCGGCAAATTTTTCTGATCAATAAATTCATAACTATTAAAACCCTGCTCCATTTGAATTTTATCTTTTGCTACTAATTGTCCGGAAGTGTTAGTTAGCATAAAGTCAACTAAGCCCTTTTCTTTTCCAGTGAAATTGATTCGGAAACTCTCATGGAAAACAGTGGGTGTGATGTATTTAATTTCAAGGGAAGAACTTTGGCCCTGATTGTTTACAGTTATCACATTACTATAGGTAAACTCTCCATTATAATCCGTTTGTTTTAAACGGTAATAGGAAACTCCCTTTAAAGGATTTTTATCAATTGAAGCATAAGTTAAGGTTGTATGGCTGTTACCGGCTCCTGTTTGCGTAACCACTTTTTCAAAAAATTTCCCATCTGCGGATCGTTCAACACTAAAATAATCATTGTTGGTTTCTGATTCTGTCACCCACTTTAAATCAACCTGGTTATTGCTGTTAAGCTTTGCATTAAACGAAACCAGCTTTATGGGAAGCACAGTAACCGGTAGTGAGAAGAATGATTTAAAATAGAGGGATGCCTGCCTTACCTGTGCTCCACCATTATTGATAACTCCAGTACGGTACTTGAAGCTGCTTACATTTTTATAATTCACTTTAAACATTGCCTGTACATTATTTGTATCAATGTTTGGAAAACTGGTTGAGGTTCCCGCGGTGGCAGTTCTGTCACCTGCATTATTGGTAATTTGTAAAAGTGTGGATGACGAATAGGAAATGCTGTTGGGTTGATACGCAGTTACAAATTCTTTAAGTGAAGAGCCATCTCCGTCCACATCAATAGCAGCAAAAATTACATTAGGTAGAACGGTATCTGTTGCTGTTCCTCCTACTTTGAAAGTAGTTTTCCATCCTACAGAAGAAGTAGTGTTGGCTGAGGCATTTACAAAGGGTTGCCAGGCATCTTCATATCCATTGCTCCCATTCCAGTTATCAACATCAGAAACTGTTGCACCGCCAACAAAATCTGTTATTTGTATCCATGCATCCAACCCCATCGCAATATCCGAAACAAGATATACTGCTCCTGGTGTGTTATTGGTTCCGCTGATTAAAGTGTAGTTATCAAAACTGAAAATGGGTGGGCATAATCCAAAACCAATACCGTAATCTCCGAAAAATGTCATGGCTGTTTTGCGGGCAGTCATCGTATTTGAAGCATATTTGTATGCACGGTCATTGCCGTTTGTTACCCAGGATGAGTTAATATTTGTTCGCGCAAGTAAAGGGTAGTAATACTTTCCAGCAATTGTATTGGTATAACCCGTTTCACTTGCGTTCACTTCATAAGTTCCACTGGTTATTGCACTGTTGGGTATAAGCGTCCAGTAACCAGAATTAAGCATTGAATCAATGGACGATCCTCCCACCGATACACCACTTAACGGAAAGGATGGGTTAATAGGATTACTATTAGTAAAACTACCAAGCAAAGAAGTAAATCCTGTTGTGCTTATCAGTTTCACTGTCAATAATTCATAATTTGAAATTGATCCTACCGGATAAGTATAAGTTCCTGAGCCGTTAACAGTAAGGCGAAGATTACCAATGATGTAATTAGAAGAAGAATACCCGGCAATGGGTGACGCTACTAAGTTTGTTATTTGTAATTCATTTGAACCCGTAATAATTTTACCTGAAGTCAAGGTTAGTATATTGCTTACAGCAATGGTTGAACTAATGGTAAGCCCGTTGCTGTTATTTAATGTAAGATTACTAATGGTTGCCGGTAACCCATTCCCCGTGTTTTGAGCGGATAATCCATTATAAGTATAAGTTGCAGCCGCGTTAAAATTGCGTGTGCCTGATACCTGAATATTACCTAACGAGCCTGAATTGGTAATACCATCTACTGAACCCATTTGCAATTCCGCTCCTGATGCAAGCGTAAAATTTCTTCCTTTTAAAATATTATTACCCATCACTAATATAGAACCACTGTTCACATTAAAATCAACATTACCCGATACGGTGTTTGATGAAGCAGAAAAAATCTGCGAGCCGGTATTCACAAATTTTATTTGAGCATTGGTACTGCCGTTACCGCCAACGGTTAATGTTCCTCCGGTATGAGACCAATTTCCCGAAACATTCAAAGTGCCAACTCCACTACTTCCGGTAACAACTGTAAACGTGCCACCTGATTGATTATAACTTCCCGCTATGTTAAAAGTGGACGATGCGCTGCTATTCGATGCAAGGGTACAAATGCCTCCTGTTTGAATATAATCACGGGCGATTGCTAATGTAGAGCCACCTGAAGCCATGATAATTGACTTTATTCCTGTGTTTGCAACTGTGAAATTTCCGGTAATACTTGTTAAGCCTCCTGCAAGATCAATGTCTTGTGATTGTAAGGCACAGTTCCATGTAAAATTGCCAAACGATTGTGACAAACCCCATGGTTTAGCAGCGTTTGTTGTGTATCCAATTATTTCACAAGTTGATAAAGTGTTCCATGAAGCAGTTGGTATTGTTCCGGCTGCTGTTGTATAGTTGTGCTGGTATTTACCTCCGCTTTGATAGGCAATGGCAGCAGCACCGCTGATAGTAACTGTTCCTGCATTTTTAAACACACCACTCACATCCAAATCTGTTCCTGTTCCATTAGCCAGGGTAAGAGTAACACCAGTGTTTAATACCATCTGTCCTCCTGAACTGATCACTACCTGATCAACTGTAGCATTAGCAGTAACAGTAACCGTATGTCCGTTTTGAATGGTAATGACTCCATCTGCACTGTTAGGAGTGGCTATAGCTGCCACCCACGAACTTCCATTGTATCGCTGCCATGTAGTTATTAAATTCCAGTTGCCAGACATACTGGTTCTATAATCTCCTGTTACTGCTCCATAAGCATCCTGTTTTGAAAAATTCAAAAAGGTAAACCAGCCCAATATTACAACGGTTGTTAGCAGTGATGTAATGATTGCAACCTGCTTTATTCCTGGTTTGATTGATAAACCTACAGAAGACCTTAGCTTAAAATTTTTTTTACCTATTCGCATATAACCATTAATGTGTGTTTTTTTACGAATGAATAAAAAGAATGTTTCAGAGTCTGATAAAAAATAATGACCGCGATTGTTTGAGCAACGCGGCCATAAATCTTAACGAAAAATTATATGCAGCTTAAAATTTACTGCTTTACTACTTTATAGCTCGCCTTTTTATCATTGAATAAAAGCACCACAAAATAAATTCCATTTGGTATATTTTGACTATCATCAAACTGATAAGTATTAAATCCCTGCTGCACATTTATTTTATTCTGCGCCATTATTTGACCGGAAACACTTGCGAGTACGAAATCAACAACACCCTCTGCTTTGCACATGAAATTAACTTTGAAATTATCGTGAAAGAGAGTTGGAGCAACAGATTTTATCTCAATGTCTTTGGCTTCTTTAGCACTGTTGTTTACACTTCTTAAATCACTGTAAATAAATTTTCCATCAAAATCAGTTTGTTTTAAACGATAATAAGAAACCCCGCTTAAAGGATATTTATCAATTGCATTATAAGTAATGGTGCTGTGACTTGTTCCTGCTCCTTTCTGCGTCAGCACTTTTGTAAAATGTTCACCATCGGCAGAACGTTCAATGGTAAAAAAATCATTGTTGGTTTCAGAAGCTGTTACCCATTTTAAATTTACTTCATTGTTAGCAGCTTTTGCATCAAAGGAAACAAGCTTTATTGGAAGCGCAATATTACCCGACATAAAATATTTAAAGTATAAGGAAAACTGGCGTGTGGCTGCTACTCCTGACGTATTCTCAATTCCTGTCTCATAAACAAAGCTGGATACATTCCGGTGATTAATCTGGAACATGGCATCATGTCGCGAAGTGTCGATATTTGCAATGGACGTGATTCCTCCAAGGGCTTTATATCCCCAGGTATATGAAACGGTTATTGTAGTTGCCGGATCCACTGTGTAACTGTAAATATTAGAAGCGATAACATATTCCCTCATACCACTACCTCCATCCACATCAATTGCTGTTAACGATAAATTTGCCATCATCGTATCAGTGTTTGTCCCCATTATTTTATAGGTTATTTTCCATGCAATGGAAGAATTGGAATTGGCACTTGCATTAATAAACGGTTGCCATGCTTCAGTATACCCACCGGTTGAATAATCAATATCATTCAATGTTGCTCCACCTTGCAGCGAAACAATTTCCACCCATGCATCCACACCTGTACTAACACCGGAAAATTTATAAATTGCGCCCGGCTGACCGGCAACACCACTGATGAGTACAGGATTTTCCCATTGCAAATATTCTCCATAACCCACTGCAAAATCAGAGAAGGAAGTTAACCCTGATCGTACTGCGGTTACAACTCCATTGCTTTCTGTTTGAAGCGCGTAGTTATGTGTGCCTACAGATTGCCAGGGTGATAATGAATTGGGTCTTTTTATTACACTATAAGCAGGTGCAGCCGCAGCAGCAGTATACCCCGTTTCCTTTAATGTTACTGTATACGTTCCGCCTGTCATTGGGTTATTAGGAGTTAATGTCCAGTAACCATAATCTAAAATGCTACTAAGGGCTAATCCATTTACAACCACTGATGCGAGGGAAGTAATCGCGGTTAAAGGATTGGACTGGGTAAATGTTGAGCTAATATTTGTAAACCCCGTTGCTCCTGCCAATGTGATGTTTGACATTTCATAATTTGTTGAAGTACCAATCGGAAAATCATAGCTTCCTGTTCCGCTCACTGTTCTTCTCAGCACGCCAACTACATAACTTGCAGAAGAGTGTCCCGTCACACCAGCGGGAGATGAATTGGTTGATGATAATTCGTTTAACAATCCCGTATTAACTTTTCCACTTATAAAGGTAATAGAGTTGCTTACTGCAACAGTATTAGTAAGTGTCAAACCATTAATGTTGTTGACAATTAGGTTTGCAATTGTTGAAGGCAATCCGTCTCCTGTAACTTGTGCAGCGCTTCCGTTATAAGTATAAGAAGCACCTGTATTATAATTGCGCGTTGTAGTTTGTATATTTCCGTTAGCGCCCAATATCCCGGCACTCGATATTCCTGCTGCAGAACCAATTTGAATACCTGCACCTGAAGAGAGTGTGTAGTTTCTTCCGGTTAAAACACTACTGCCCATCACAAGGGTTGATCCACTGTTAACGGTAAAATCAACGTTGCCCGACACAGTGTTAGCTGAAGCAGTAAAAGTTTGTGAACCGGATTTATTAAAAACGAATTGAGCATTAGTACTGCTGTTCCCACCCACTGTTATTGTTCCTCCGGTGTGCGACCAGTTGCCTGAAACCTTTACTGTTCCCGTTGAATTGTTTCCGGTAACGACTGAAAACGTCCCACCTGACTGAATATAATCCCCCGCTATATTAAACATTGGCGCTCCATTGTTTTTATTTAATGCAAATATTCCTCCTGTCTGTATATAATTTCCGCCTAAGTTTATTGTGTAATTAATACCTCCTGTTGAGTGATCCACTTCAAAATTATTAGTGTTGGCTATAGTTAAATTTTCATTTATTGCAACAGGCCAACCTCCCAAATCAATATTAGCCGTTTGTGATGCGCAATTCCAGATAAAGTTTTTAAAAGTCTGATTTATATTACCAGGCACTAAAGATGTCACACCTGTAATTTCACAAGTTGAGCCGGTATTCCATGTAGCTAAAGGAAGCGAACCACCATTAGTATTATGCTGAAATGTACCGCCTGAATTTATAATCCATTTTCCGGCAGTAGTAGGCAGGGTTGATCCGCTGTTGATCACTCTTCCACCATTATTTATAGTAAATGTTGCACTCGTCCCAATCTGGTCAACTGATCCGTTTGCCAATGTCACAGTACCGTTTACTACAATGGTTGAAGAAGTGTTTTGAGTCAGATAACCACTATTGTTGACGGTAATTAAACCATCCACCTGTAAGTCAGTTCCTGTGCCATTATTTTCATACAAGTACCGGCTTGAATTGATGACAATTGAACCTCCTGCTGCAACTACAGTTTGATCCACAGTTACATCTGCAGTTACAGTTACTGTATGTCCGCTTAGTATTGTTATTACTCCATCAGAACTTGTGGGTGTTGCAGTTGCATTAATCCATGAACCTCCCTGGTATTTTTGCCAAGTGCTTGTACTATTCCAATTTCCAGATGCTTTTGAACGGTAATCGCCATTACTTGCGCCATAACTTTCTTTTGGGTGATTAAAATAAACAAACCATCCGGCAGCAAATAGCATTAATGCTAATGAACTGAATGCACCTATTAGCCTCAAAGCAGGCTTTACTGTTATTTGAGATAAAGGTTTTTGTCGTAACATTATTCTTTGTCTTTTCATTTAGGATAATCTTTTCAATAGCCTTGTTACGATAGCTCGCTGCAATTGGTTTCAATTTCCTTTTAAATAATATCTTTATCCCACATTTTAACCTGCTTCAAAAAAAATATTATGCTTTCAAACATTGTATTAATCATTGATGATGATGAGGATGACCGCCAAATGTTTGCAGAAGCATTACAGGAAATAAACCCTGCCTTCACCTGCAAGCAGGCTTACGATGGATTGCATGCACTTGAACATCTGGAAAAAACTGTGCTGCTTCCGGATATTATTTTCCTCGATATTAACATGCCACGCATGGGTGGGTTTGAATGTTTAAAAAAAATAAAAGAAATACTCCGTTTAAATAAAATTCCTGTCGTTATTTATTCCACTGCAAAAACACCAGAGCTGGAACACATGGCGCATTATCTTGGTGCTGCGTGTTATATTCAAAAACCATTGCATTATAATGAAATAGTTAATTGCGTAAAAACAATTATTACGGAGTATATTAATTAAGATTGGATCAGATATAGAACCAATCGTAAAGGAATTTTTTACCAGTAAATCATTTTCGCTGTTACCTGAGATAAAAAAAAGAAAGCCAGGTTGTTAACCCGGCTTCTATTCAAAATTATACACTCATTTAATAAGAAACTGTTTTTTTTAACAACTCTTATCTGTCAAGGTTTCTATTTTAAAATAACCACCTTTCCTATCTTACTCATATTTCCAGCATTTAAGTGATAGAAATAAACACCCTCATTAATATTAGCGGCATCAAACACAAAATGATATTGTGAACCCTTAACAACTGAACCCTTGTAGGAATCAGCAACCTTTTGTCCCTCCACATTAAACAACTCTAAAGAAACATTTTCCAAATCATTGTCAAATACCATGTCAAAATTAACTTTTGAATTAGAAGGATTTGGATACACATTCAACTTGGCACCATTAAGTTCTGTATCACCGTGTGCATAACGAGCAGGAGGACAAACCACCTGGATGCACTGTGTACATTCTGAAGATATATTGCAACTATTAGTTGCATTCCATCTTCTGCAGTGAGTTACTGAGCCCGTAGAAGTAGTAACACTATCGCTGGTAACCACAGTTATAGTTCCATCAGTAGATGTTGCTGTTCCAAATGTTACAGGTATTGTGAGATCGCAAGTTGGGTTTTCCTCTACCATTAGCTGGTTATCCCTGTTGCCTGTAGAAGCTCCATCAAGTAGCTCAAGCTTGAAATGATAAGGCGCACCATGTATACTTCCTGCGCCATAACAAGCACCGTATCCGCAAGGACCAGCTCCCATTGCAGCTCTACCGGCAAGTTTAATCATTACATTCGTTGAGGCAGATGTCCAGGATATAGTGTACCAAGCATAATTATCTCCTGAAGCGGTTCCGTCATAACCATCAAACGCGATTGAGAAAGAAGTAATAGGTGCGTTGCCATCCATCTCAATAGTTCTGTTTCCATAAATTGCTTCAAAACATGCAATAACATCATTAACGTTTGCAATACCGTGATGGTTTGGAGGATTGCCCATCAAATCAGGAATATTAGCAATTGCAGTATTGCTGACACTGGAACAAGCAGCCAGGGCATTCGCACTAATTCCGCTATTACAGGTCTGAGCATTTAAATTTAACAATTCATTTAATGTTCCGTTACCAATGGTACCTGCAGTGGCAATAGCCTGGTTCCAAGACATTAGAAAATCGTAAGCATGCACGTCACTTGCCTGATGTTTAACCGCCTCATGGCGGAATCTAAGGGTATGTGTAGTACCTGCAAGTCCTGTTAAAATAATTCTTTGTGGATTTCCCATTCCTTCAAAATATTCTGCCTGTGTGATATTATTAACCCCATTCGTCCAGTTTAACGGATCTGTAGGGTGACCCTGATTTCTTGGCTGACGGAAGTCAATTCCACATTTTGTTTGAGGGCCTGATGGATTTGGATTACTTACAGTAGCAACTCCTCCGCCACCTAAGTCAACACAAGGTCCGCTACTACCTGTTGCACCGGAAACCACAGCATCACCAGGACAGTTAATAGTTGGTGGTGTGGAGATAGGAGTATGGTAACATCCTGATACAGGGTCACAACCATCTGTGGTACAAGCATTGTTATCATTGCAATTTACAGGAGTATGATAAGGTCCCGTTAAAGGATCACAACAATCAGTAGTACACACATTATTATCATTTGTATTTACAGGAGTATGATATGGTCCTGTTACAGGATCGCAACCGTCTGTTGTACAAACATTGTTATCATTTGTATTTATCGGAGTATGATAAGGTCCTGTTACAGGATCACAACCGTCTGTTGTACAAACATTGTTATCATTGGTATTTACAGGATTATGATATACTCCTGTTACAGGATCGCAACCATCAGTAGTACAAACATTGTTATCATTGGTATTTACCGGAGTATGATAAGGTCCGGTTTCAGGATCACAACCATCAGTAGTACAAACATTGTTATCATTTGTATTTACCGGATTATGATATACTCCTGTTACAGGATCGCAACCATCGGTTGTACAAAGGTTATTATCATCTGTATTTATTGGAGTATGATAAGGTCCGGTTACAGGATCACAACCATCAGTGGTACACACATTATTATCATCTGTATTTACCGGAGTATGATAAGGTCCGGTTACAGGATCGCAACCATCAATGGTACACACATTATTATCATCTGTATTTATTGGAGTATAAGTAGGTAGTCCAGTTACAGGATCACATGCATCAATGGTGCAGGGATTATTATCACTTACCACTGTACCTACATTAGTTACCTGAGCATGGCAGAGGAAAGTGCATCCTAAATTATCATATACAGTAATTGCATAGTTTAAATTAGGACATGCATTTGTAATGGTTGAAGTAGTTGCACCATTAGACCACAAGTACGTATATGGTCCACCATTGCCTCCTTTGCCGGTTACAGATATAACACCATTACACAAACCGCAAGAAGCCGGAGTTTTGGTAATGGTAGCGCCCACTTTGCCTTTGGCAATAGCGGCCGATTTTGTTACATGACATTGTGTAACCAGATCAGTTATCGTCACTGTATAAGTACCGGCACATTGGTTTGAAAGAGGGTTAGTGGTAGATCCGTTACTCCATAAATACCCATAACTACCACTGCCATTGGCAGGATTAGCAGTTAAATTACCATTGCAATCACCGTAGCAGGTAGGATTAACTTTTGAAAGGGTTGCAGTTAAATTGCATTGTGCATTCGCACGGTTGCTATTAGTATTTGCAAAGGCGCAAACGACTAATAATACAAGGATTTTTTTAAAAAATCCTTTTTTCATTGTTGTACATTCTTTTTTCATTTTTTTTTGATTTTTATATTAAATTATTTAGGATCGGAATTCTAAAAGGCAATGTTACAACAGGAAATCATATGCTGCAAGAACATTTAGGTGATAAATTCTCAATATTATTTAAAGTTTTAATTTGGCGATTATTAAGTTATTATTATTAAGGAAATAAAGAAGTGCCCGTATTCTCCAATAAATTTCCAGGCATCCAGTATAATAGAGAAGTGCACTTTTTTGGTACGGTAGTTACTGTAAGAATATCAGATAATATAAAAGTGATAATTTGGCAATCAGTAAACTATAATTAATTTAAAGTGGTAAAATCAAATGGCCTCAGTAAGCTCAATCCTTTATTATTAAATCTCTGCGAAAGCAGATAAGGTACTTACTATTAATTGACAATAAAGTCTCTGAAACTTCTTTAAACTTAATTAGCACCTGATAACAGACAAAGGGTTTTTAATTAATCCATATTTTTAGCTCCCTGAAAGAAAATGAAAGATAAGCAAATTCACATTTTACATATTGAAGATGATAAGGTGGATAAAATGGTAATGGAAAAATTACTGAAAACCGTAACTGCTGTATCCACTATTCATCATGCACAGGACGGCCAGGAAGCATTGGATAAACTCAGAGGCACTAATAAGCAGGAGAAACTTTCACCCTTTCCTCAAATTATTCTTTCAGACATCAACATGCCGCGCATGAACGGCATGGAGTTTTTAAAAGCTTTGCGGGTTGATCCTGAGCTTAAACACCTAAGTGTTTTCTTGTTTACCACATCCAAAGATGATCATGACCTCCGTGAAGCTTACCAATACAATGTAACAGGTTACATTGTGAAGCCCTTAAACATCATCCAGGTAGAAGAGCTATGCAAAAGGATGGGTATGTTCTGGAACATTTGCGAGTTTTAATTTTGCGCAAAGCAACCACCTTCACCACATTTAAACATTGGCTAATTAGTTATTTTTGCTAACCCTTTACAGGAGTTATGAATCCATCCCGTGCATTACTTTTTTTTCTGGCAACCATCGTTTTATCGTTGTATGCTAAATGTTCATTTGCACAAAAAGTATGGACATTAAAGGAGTGTGTTGATTATGCATTGCTTCATAACATAAGCATTAAACAAAGTGAAATAAGCACTGAGCTTTCGCATGTTAACTATGTTCAGAATACTACTAATATGTTACCTTCTGTCAATGGCAGCATTTCGCATAATTATAATTACGGACGCTCAATAGATCCTTTCAGTTACACTTTTACAACAGAACAAATTCAGTCAGACAATTTCTCATTAAACACCAACATTACCTTGTTCAACGGTTTTCAAATGCAGAACACTTTGCGTGAAAGCAAATTAAATTACCTGGCTGGCAGATATGATCTTGAAAAAATAAGGAATGATATTTCGCTCAATGTAGTTTCTGCTTACCTGCAGATACTTTACAGCAACGATCTGTTAACAGCGGCAACTAACCGTGTGGATGAATTCACCAAACAACGTGATCGCACCAAACTGTTGACTGATGCAGGTTCATTAACCAAATCATCTTTTTTAGATGCAGAAGCACAGCTTGCAAATGAAGAGTATAACCGCGTTTCAGCAGAGAATCAACTTAACAGTGCATACTTAAGTTTAGCACAACTCTTAGAGCTTGATAGTGTGACTTCAGAAAAAATAGCAGTGCCTGAAACTAATGTGAGTGATATATCCATCCTTAATCAAACGCCACAGGCAATATTTGTATCAGCGCAAAGCTTGCCTGAAATAAAAAGTGCTGATACTAAAGTGATGGCTGCAGAAAAAGGTTTAGCAGTTGCACGTGGAGGGCGTTCACCGCGATTAACAATGTTTGGTTCTTTCAGCTCTGGTTATTCAAGTGCAACGCAACGAATAACAGGTGCTCCGGTTTTCACTGGCCTTACACCAAATGGTATTACTGACACTGGTGATACAGTAAGAGTTCCATCGTATAGTTATCATTATGAAAACACTCCCTTTAACGATCAGTTGAATCAGAATTATGGAAAATCATTTGGCTTTAGTTTAAATATTCCTTTATTCAACGGATGGTCAGCTACTACAAATATTAAACGTGCAAAGCTGAATTTAGAAAACTCCCGATACAGTGCTGAACTGATACGCAATCAATTATTCAAAAGCATTCAGCAGGCACATGCTGATGCGCTGTCAGCACAAAAGAAATTTGCTGCAGCACAAAAAAGTCAGGATGCCTTTAAGGAATCCTACACGTATGCTGAAAAGAAATTTAATGCTGGTATACTAAGCTCTGTTGAATTACTTACCGTGCGTAACAGTCTGAGTAAAGCAGAAACAGATTTGCTGCAGGCGAAATATGATTTTATATTCCGCATTAAAATTCTTGATTTCTATTCAGGGAAACCACTTACACTATAGATTTTAGTATCAAGACATAAGTATCAAGATAAAGAAATGCCACAACTTAAAACTTTAAATCTTAAACTTTAAACTCCTCAATGGCTGGCAAGAAAAAATTATGGAGAAACATTGGCATTGCAGCAGGTGTTGTAATTGTTTTACTTGCCATTGCAAAAAGTGCAGGATGGATTGGCAGTAGTGATGCAGTTAAAGTAAGCACGGATAAAGTATCCGTTCAGAGTATTACTGAAACAGTTTCAGCCAACGGCAAAGTGCAACCCGAAGTGGAAGTAAAAATCAGCGCTGATGTATCGGGTGAAGTGGTGGAGTTATTTATTAAAGAAGGAGACCAGGTGCAGAAAGGAAAATTACTTTGCCGCATCAATCCTGAAATTTATGTGTCAGGGTTGGAACGGATGAAAGCTGCTTTGAATGGTTCGCGTGCCAATCTTGAAAGTACTAAATCAAGACTCACACAGTCGCAATCGCAATTTGCAAAAGCAGAAGCAACCTATAACCGCAATAAAAAATTGTATGATGATGGAGCAATCTCTTCAGCAGACTTTGAAGCGATAAAATCTGCCTGGGAAGTTGCGAAAAGTGAAGTGGATGCAGCACAGCAGGGAGTAGCTGCTGCTGATTTTAATGTGAAAAGTTCAGAGGCATCATTAAAAGAAGCAAATGAAAACCTGAATAAAACTACCATCTATGCACCTGTTGACGGAACTATTTCAAAATTGAGCGTGGAGAAAGGTGAACGTGTGGTAGGAACTTCTCAGATGGCTGGTACGGAGATTATGCGCATTGCCAATCTGAATGAGATGGAAGTAAGTGTGGATGTAAGTGAAAACGATATTGTGCGTGTTCATTTAAATGATACTGCAGATATTGAAGTGGATGCGTATCTCGATCATAAATTCAAAGGCATTGTAACCGAAGTTGCCAACTCTGCAAATGTTACAGGATTAAACACTGACCAGGTTACTAATTTCACTGTTAAGATAAGAATCATGCGCGATTCTTATCAGGATTTAATTCCTGCTGATAAACCTGATCAAAGCCCTTTTCGTCCCGGAATGTCAGCCACTGTAGAGATCAGAACCAAACATGTTGACAATGTGCTGGCTTTGCCCATTCAGGCTGTAACAACAAGAGATACAACCAAACGCGCCAGTGAGAAACGTGTTAGCCGTCCGGGAGAACCTGCTCCTGAAAAAGAAGAAGCAACCAATAAAAATGAGAAGCCTCGTGAATGCGTGTTTGTTGTTAAGGATAACAAAGCAATTCTCACTTTAGTGAAAACCGGAATTCAGGATAACACTTACATCGAAATAAAAGAAGGACTAAAGAAAGATGATGTGGTTATAACAGCACCCTACAATGCTATTTCTAAAACATTAAAAGATAAAATGAATGTTAAGGTGGTGAAGAAAGAAGACCTTTTTGAAAAGGAGAAAGAATAAAAATTTTTTTCGTCATTGCGATGAACACGTAATCTTATCATATAAACAGAATGATTGTTCATTGCATTAACAACATTATAAAATACATTGGCTTTAATACTTCACATAGAAACCGCAACCGATGTTTGTTCTGTTGCACTGGCAAATGATGGTGTTTTAATTGATGAGGTGCATGCAACTGAAGCAAGATCACATGCAACACAACTCACACTATTAATTGAAAAAATCTGTAAGCAGCATTCCATTTCTTATTCTTCATTGCATGCGGTGGCTGTAAGCAAAGGACCCGGTTCTTATACCGGCTTACGCATAGGCGTTGCCACAGCAAAAGGATTGTGTTATGCTTTGGAGAAACCTTTAATTGCAGTGAATACACTGGAAACTTTCACCCATGAATTGCTGTTACAAAAAAATAACGTTGCTGATAAATTATCATCCGCTGATTTGTTTTGTCCCATGATTGATGCCAGACGAATGGAGGTTTACAGCGCTTTGTTTAATCAGCAAAAAGAATTTGTGCGCGAAACAAAAGCGGAAATTATTACGGAACAATCATTCGCTGAAGAATTACAAAAACACAAAATAGTTTTCTTTGGTGATGGTGCTTCCAAATGCAAATCCTTATTGCAACATCAAACCAATGCAGTTTTTGTTGATGATTTTATTCCATCGGCAAGAGGGCAAATTGAAATTGCATCAAATGCTTTTCAGCAAAATCATTTTGAAGATATCGCCTATTTTGAACCTTTCTATCTGAAAGAGTTTGTGTCACATTAATTTCAGGAGGAAGTAACCTGCTTTTGCTGTATCGGTCGGAAAACAAAAGGCACTATACTCAGCAATGCTCCCATCCCGATAAGTATAAACAGTAAGGAAAGACTGCTTATGTTTCTAAGAAGTAATGCAAGCATGATGAAAACAATGTTTACAAGATAGAGAGCAAGTGATGCTTCGCGATGAGATAATCCACGGTCAATAAGAAAATGATGCAGGTGATTTCTATCAGCAGAAAATGGTGAACGCTTTTTCATAAGCCGGATAATAAATACCCGAAGCGTATCAGTTAACGGATAAATTAAAATAGCAATCGCCATTGCCGGACTGGAACGGTAAGGAAACGCATAAGGCATTGCTTCATAGCTTAACTCAATAAAATTTATGGTGAGTATGGAGAGGATAAGACCGACAACCAGTGAGCCGGTGTCACCCATAAAAATATTTGCAGGAGAAAAATTATAAACCAGGAATGCAAGCAATGCACTGAATAAAGTAAATGACAGAATGCAAAGTGACAGCTGGTTGTAATTATAAAACCAAAGACCGAAAGTAAAAGAAGCGATGGCGCCAATTCCTCCTGCCAAACCATCAATACCATCAATCAGATTATAAGCATTGATAACTACAAGAATGGTGAAAATAGTAAGTGTTACGCTGAACCAATAAGGGATTTGTGTGATGCCTAAAATTCCATACATACTGGTGATGCGGATATTGGCAAAAAAAGTAATGATGATGGCTGCCAGAATCTGTCCGTATAATTTTTTATGTGCAGTTAAGTGTACAATATCATCTTTGATACCAATAAAAAACATTACGATGATGGCGGCTATTATGTATTGGGTGCCCGTATAATCAAGTCCTGCTGACCAAAAGGTGTAAGAGAAAACAACTCCTGCAAAAATGGCAAGCCCTCCTAAAGTGGGTATGCTGGAAGCGTGTGCTTTGCGTTCATCAGGTTCATCAAAAAGATTTTTAATAATAGATACACGTATAATAGATGGAATTGCAAGAAAGGTAATTGCAAAAGCTGTTATACTGGCAAGAGTAATATTGAGCATTAGAAACTATTGTTTGGGAGTAAGTTACTATGCAAAAAGCATGTATCAAGAATAAATTTTGGTCAAAGCTACGTATTTCATCGTGAGTGATTTCTTGTTTGAGGTGTTTATTCTAAAAATCATAATACCTGTTGAATAAATGTGTTTTTATACCGCCCTGTAAAACCAATGCGTTTTTTGTTTGGAATATATTTTTTTGCTGACGTGCTGTCACATCCACAAATACCCTAAGATCTGTAACGGGATTTATCAAATAGCCGATTTTGAGGTTTGCAATTATCAAAGTATTTTCTAATCCTTGCCCCACAGTGTTATTAAATTCCCTGTAATGTTCATTGTAACTGAGATAAACATTTTGTCCGAAGTTTACTCCTCCGGTGTCAGTACCGAATGTTGCATAACTCAATCGTGCAACTACATCTACTTTTTTCCATGAGTAATAAATAAAATTAACTGACTCCCAGAAATTTGCGCCAAGCGGATGCGCGAGTGGCTGCCTGAAGTGAGCGTAATTTCCAAGTGTTTCACGATGCTGATAAGTATAAGGCCTTACATAATTAAATTCTGTTTGAAAATGAAAGTTTTTTATCCCGAATAAATTATAGGATTTAAATCCTCCCTGTAAACCATGTTTATTTGCCCACCATCCATCACCTTTTATTACATGACGAAGTACAAACTCATCCAACATGAGTTGGGCATATAAAATATTACGACTGTTAATTTTTAATTTTCCGTTAATGCCCAGCAATACATTATCAGGTGAACCAATATTGTATTCAACAGGGCGGAAAAAAATAAACGGATTCAAATAGTTGATGTCGTAGCCTCTTGCTCCTGATGCTGAATCTGCATGCCAAATAACAGCTTCCATCACACCAAAAGTTACATGTTTACCAATGTTGAGATCAAGATAATGGAACGAACCATACTTTCTGCGAAACGGATGTGCATCAGCCCCATTGCCGTTTTCAAGATCCTGCATCACCGTATATAAATTTACATAACGTACATGCCAGAAGTCGGTGATGATTTTTAAAAACGGATAAGGAGTTGAGTTATCACTTAATAATAAGGAACGATAACCATCACCGATAAAATTCCGGTCCTGTCCAGCCTGGAAAGTAAAATGTTTTCTTAATGCATAACTGATCGTGCCGGTTGACATTGCAAAGTCATAACGATCATTTTCTTTTTTAACACGTCCCTGCCCCGGTGCTACACTTGTTTTTTTTACAAACGAGTCAACAAAAGAAGGAAACACAGCCAGGTTTTCATAAAATGTTGCATCAAATGAAAATCGTTTTCCAAATGTTCCGCCTATCCAAACTCCGCGTTGATTAGTATAAATATTTTTATCAACGGTTCCCTGCTCTCTCCCTCCACTGTATTCAAACACATGATCGATGTGCAGCACTACATCATCATCATTCAACTGTATAAGATGTTCCTTAAAAAGTTTTCTGCCAACTAAAGTTTTATTAAATTTTTTATCTTTTAAAACAGGATTGCTTAATGAATCAAACGGAGTGTTTGCCATCACATCTTTGCTTAGCCACGGTTTAACCGAGTTATGCACATTTTCTGAAGTTACTCTTTGCAGAAACGGTTCATACTTTAAATTCATTTCGTTGCTGAGTGGAAGAAAATATTCCTGGGCTTTAGAGGTATTGGTCAGAAAAATAAAAGTAAATGTGAGTAAAATGAGAGACGCTTTGTACTTCAGCAGGACAAATTGTGCGAGTCTTGTCATGCTGAAGTACGAAGCATCTCTATAAAGTGTATCACCCATAATATTTTATAAGATAATCAACATCAAAAATTTTTTCCTTTATAATAAATGTGATTGAGACCATCGCCTCCTACATATTTAAGCACATCACCATTTAAAGTATAGGTGCTTACCATATCTGTGGTCACAGTCTTTATTTTTCCATTGTCAAACATTTTCAATCTGCCTGAATTATCTAACCATGCAATATTGCTTCCACTGATCTGATAGGATTTAGGATTGAAATTTTCCAGTTCATACCTTGTTCCCTGAAACATAATTTGCAGTTTGTTCTCTGTAAAAAAAGCACAGATGTTATCTTTCACAGTATATGAATCGGGAACATAAGATTCAACCTTTAGTAATTTTCCATTGGTGTAAACCTTAAAAGCATTTTCATCACTCACATAAGCAAACACACTATCACCCATTTGCATAGAGACAGCCGGAAAGTTTTCAAGTGTTAGCACCTTGCCGTTTTTGTAAAGCTTCAGCGTTTGTGTTGATCCATCCACATAAGCAACCATATCCCTTCCACAAACAAAATCCTTGGGTTCCCATTGTTCAAGTTCAAGTAATTCTCCATTTGTAAAAACTTTAAAATAATGTGAGCCGTTAATAAAAGCAGCCGCATTGTCTCCCACTTTATAGTTTCCTAATTTACTTACCAAAGTATATTCAAGATCATAAAGTTGCCCGTTATAATAAGCTTTTAATATATCAAGATTGTCTTCTTTGAAAATAACAATTTCATCTCCTAAAGCATACTCCTTTAAAAAAGAAGTAAGCCGTTTTGATTTACCATTGTCAAAAACATAAAGCACCTGGTCGCGCTGGTAAGTGATAAGTTTTCTTGAACTTTTAAACTGCAAATTATTTCCTTCTCCCAAATCAAATTTTTCACCATGATAATACCCTTTAAGATTTGTTGCATTGTCAACATACACTACCGATTCACCACTTACCGAAAATGATTTAACGGGTTGCGACTCTAACTGATGCGGCATTCCGTTTTCAAATACATAAAAATATTTTCTGAAATCTTCGTAAGCCTGAATGAATTGAGCCTGTACAAATTGAGTTGCAAAAAGAAAAACGGAAATGAAAAGAATAAATTTAGTGCGCATTGTAATTGTCATTTAAATATATTTCATTTCATAAAGTATCAGTTAATTGCTTCAATGAAGTTATTCAGAAGAATTCCAAATTTCTAATTTGTAAGGAAGGTTAGCATCAATTAAAAACCGTACCAATTATGCAACAGATTTTAAAGTGTAATTACGGTTCATTAATTCAATCGCAAATTGTAAACAAGCTTTAATGTCATCGTCTTCGAGTGAAGGATATTGATTTAAGATTTCCTCATGTGATTCTCCTGCACTTAAAATTCCAAAATGGTTTGAACGGAAATTCTCTTACCCCTGATCGCAGGCTTTCCATTTAAAAGTTGATTGTCTATTGTAATCCTTTCTATTAGATTTTGCATTGTATTAAATTATGAATACCAAAGATAAAGAAAGTCGTATGAAAATATTTAATTATCAATTCGTCTCAATCACTTTAAAAATTTCATCGAGCTTGGGAGTGAGAATAATTTCTATCCTGCGGTTTTTTTTGCGCGCATCAGCAGTCGCATTTGATCCAAGTGGCGCAAACTCACCACGGCCTGCAGCAGTCAATCGCATTGGGTTTACTTTGCTGTTGCCGGTAATAATTTTCACAACCGAAGTTGCACGCATAACACTCAGATCCCAGTTATCTTTTACTTCTCCTGTTCCTTTCATTGGCACATTATCAGTATGTCCTTCAATCAACACATTAATGTCAGAATTATTTTCTAAAACTTTAGCTAATTTTTTTAATGCTTCCATTCCTGATTGATCAACCACTGTGCTTCCTGATGCAAAAAGCAAACGCTCTTCCATCGAAACATAAACTTTACCATTTTTTTGTTCCACCGTTAACCCGTTACCGGTAAAACCTTTTAATGCATCACTCACTGTTTTCTTAAGTGCTGCAACGGATGAATCTTTACTTGCAAGTATTTGTTGAAGCTCAGCCAGTTTTTCTTCGCGCAATTTCAGTGTTGAACTAAGTTCATTCAAATTGGTTTGTTTGGCATTCAGATCGCGGTCGAGTTGTTTTAACGCATCTTCTTTTATTTGCAATTCCTCCTGTGTCATCTGCAATTGCTTAATTACTTTTTTTGTTTCACTCTGGCTGCCAGCTAATAATTTTTCATTGTTGTTGTTCAGCTTGTCGTAAGAATTAGTGAGGGAGGTATAGAGCGCATTCATTCTCCTTATATCGGTTCCCAAACTTGTTGTATCCTGTTTCAGCTTATCAATATTTTTTCTGTCCTGCTCAACCTGTTCATTCAATTCTTTAGTTCGCGTTGTCATTTCAAGATTTGCAGCTCTGAGTTTTTCCGCATCTTCTTCACATCTTGTTTTATTAGATTTCAGCTCATTATACTGGCGTGCAGGAACGCAGGAGGTTACATAGATGATTATTGCGAGGTAAAACAATATTTTTTTCATTTGCAGAGTTTAAGATTGGCATAAAGATAGCAATAGGAAAACAGGAAGATTGACTTGTATGAATGTAATATTTAACAGAAATTTGTTGAAACATAATTGAGAAATATTGATATAATAAACTAAAAAGGAATAAAATTGTTCTTATTAATATATCCTAATTTTAAAAGCATATGGATAAGCTGAGTGAAAACTGGATTACTGAAAAACACATTGATTTGGAGTACAAGCGATATGTGTTGCTTGCGTATCTGCAACATGTGAGCGAGCAATTTGAAGAAGTACGCTTATATCCCGCATTAAGCGAATTGGTAAATCACTACCGCAACCTGGTAGCGTTGCAAGAAAACAAAAAAAGTCTGTTGGATAGTTTTCCTGAGAAACTAACACAGACTGATCTGAATAATTTCAAGCTTGTTTATGAAAAGCTATGTGAAGATGATAAGCTGATGCAGGAGTTGCAATCCATAATTGAATTCAGCATACCACAATTTCAAAAACATTTAAGTGAAGGAAAAAAGATTTATGATTTTATTGAATCCAAGATTAATATTTTTCCTGTAGGAATTATGCCGCTTAATTTTGATTCAGGTTATCTAATGTTAAAAAGCGGACATCAGAACGAAACAAGAATTTACGAATACCAGATCACCATTTTTGAGCAGAGCACTGAACGTTACCGCGGCATCAGCATGCAATACATTGCTTCGTATGAAAAAACACTAAACAACACTTACGAGAATATCAAGCGTGACTTATTATTGTTCAACAAAAATTTTCCAAACCCTGCAACCTATGTTGTAGAGACAGATTTGGTTTTACCGATTGACGATACACTGCTTCCTTTAGCAAAGAGAACGCTGGTGAAGTATATCAGTACGCAAGCGTAAAGTTGAATAAAGTTTATTCGATAGATTCTAATCCTTAATTTTGCTAAATGGATTTGCTTAAAAGAATTACTTTAATACCTGATGTTTGTAATGGCAAACCGACTATAAGAGGATTGCGGATTAGTGTAAAAACAATCCTTGAATTTTTAGCAGCCGGTGAAACAACAGAAAACATTTTGAGTGCGTATCCTAACCTTGAACCTGATGATATTAAAGCCGCATTACAGTATGCAGCTTTAGCAGCTGATAAGGATGTGACCTCTTATCGCATTGCAAGCTGAATTCTAATGAGGTTTATTGTAGATGTCAACCTTCCAAAATATTTTAGATTCTTTAACAGTCCTGAATTTGTTTTTGCAAGTGATATTGATGCAAGAATGAAAGATTCTCGTCTTTGGGATTATGCGTTAGAGCACAACCTGATCATTCTTACTAAAGACACTGATTTTTATTCACGGTCAATAATGGCTTCCAAAAAACCCCGCATTGTTTATTTTAATATTGGCAATTCTACTTTGGAACAGCTCCATCAATATTTTCATAAGAACTGGAAAACAATTTTAGAATTAATCAGTGACAATTATTTAATTGTTGCTACAGTAGAAAGCATTGATGTGATATTGTGATCTGTAAAGATCAGTAATGCTTTAAGAATTTTTGTTTTCAAAAATCCATTTCCACCAACACAGGGCAATGATCACTGTGTACGGCATCAGGTAAAATTATAGCACGCTTTAGTTTTTCCCGCAAATTTTCGGTCACCATTTGATAATCTATTCTCCATCCTAAATTTCTATCTCTTGCTTTAAAGCGTTGACTCCACCAGGTGTATTGATGTGGCTCTTTATTAAAATGACGAAAGCTATCAGTAAATCCAGAGCTAATAAATTTTGTGAGCCATTCACGTTCCTCCGGTAAAAAGCCAGATGTTTTTTGGTTGCTTACAGGATTATGAATATCAATATGCTGATGTGCGATATTGTAATCTCCTGCTATCAATAATTTGTTTCTTGTGGTTTTCAGATTTGTAATATATTTTTCAAACCAGGGCAGCCATTCCATTTTATATGCCTGACGCAACTCACCACTGGAACCCGAAGGCATGTAAACACTCAGCACAGAAACATCTCCATAGTCAGCACGGATAATTCTTCCTTCTTTATCAATGTCCATTTCACCCGAACCGGTTATTACATTATCCGGCTTTTCTTTGCTAAGTATGGCAACTCCGCTATATCCTTTCTTCTCAGCCGGATGCCAATAGTGATAAGGATAACCTGCCTTTTCAAACAGCGTTAAATCTAATTGATCAGGTTGGGCTTTTAATTCCTGCAAACAAACAACATCAGGATTAACCGCTTGTAGCCATTGTAACCAGCCTTTGTTGATTGCTGAGCGAATACCGTTAAGGTTGTAAGTGATTATTTTCTTTACCACAGATTAATCTGATTTTTTTGATTGAACTGATTTTATTAAATATAGAAGCCAAATCTAACAAACAACAACCTAAACTCTTTAACGTTTCTCTTTTGGTATTTTTAGCAGCCAAACAGTTAGCGTTGATCCGGAAAATTTCTTTGTGTTTTCTTTTTCTTTCACTTTTTATAAAGTGTGAATGTGTAGTTGCTCAGCAAAGTAATTTGCGCCAGCACTATATAAATATCAAAACAGATACTGTTCTTATTGACACATTAAGCATTATTCCTAATTCGTTTTTTATCACACAGGATGGAAAATTTATTGACTCCACATTTTTTCGTTTGGATGCAACATCTTCAAAATTAATCTGGCTGAAACGTGATAGCACTTTAAAAGACAGCGTGCTGATTACTTATCGCGTGTTCCCATTATTGTTTTCAAAAACTTATCAAAGAAGAAACCGCGAACGTATTGAAAAAGATTTTTCAGGAAATTATAATCCGTTCACTTATGTGGGTGATGATAAAGAAGGAAATCTTTTTAAGATGGAAGGATTAAATAAGAGCGGAAGTATTTCGAGAGGAATCACAATCGGAAATAACCAGGATGCTGTTGTTAATTCGAGTTTGAATTTGCAATTGTCAGGTAAGCTGTCAAACAATATTGATGTGTTGGCTGCTATAACAGATGATAATATACCGGTGCAGGCAGAGGGAAACACACAACAGCTGCAGGAGTTTGATAAAGTTTTTATCCAGTTGAGTAATGCAAATCATAAATTGATTGCAGGAGATTTTGAATTAAAAAAACCCGAAGGATATTTCATGTCATTTTATAAAAAAGGACAAGGTGCTTTGTACAGCAACATCTCACAGCTTGGAAAAAATAAAGGCGTACTTACTTCTTCTTTAAGTGGTGCTGTTTCAAAAGGAAAATTTGCACGAAATGCATTTGCCGGTACAGAAGCAAACCAGGGTCCTTATCGTTTGCGTGGGGCAGAAAATGAAAGTTTCATTGTAATTCTTTCAGGCTCTGAAAGGATTTACATTGATGGACAAGTGATGTCACGTGGCCAGGATGGCGATTATATCATTGATTATAACACAGCAGAAATAACTTTTACAGCCAGAAGACTGATCACAAAAGACTCGCGTATCGTAATTGAGTTTCAATACTCAGATAAAAATTATGCACGCACTTTGTTTTTCGGAGGAACACAATGGGAACAAAAGAAATTAAAGTTGCATCTGAATATTTACTCTGAGCAGGACAGTAAAAACCAACCCTTGCAACAGGATCTATCCAATGAGCAAAAAAAATTACTGGCTGTTGTGGGTGATAGTCTTCAGCTTGCGGTTTCTCCAAATGTGGATAGTGTAGCATTTAATGTGAATGAAATTTTATATACAAAACGCGATACTATTTTGAATGGTGATACAAGTAACATATATGTTTATAGTACAAATAAAGACAGTGCATATTACCGCCTGGGTTTTTCTTTTGTGGGATTGAATAAAGGAAATTACAACCAAAGTGCTAACAGCAACACTAACGGACGTGTATATTATTGGGTGGCTCCGGTGAATGGCATTCCGCAGGGAAGTTATGAACCTGTGATTTTATTAGTTACTCCTAAAAAAAGACAAATGCTGACTGTTGGTGGTGAATATGCCACTGAAAAAGGGTTTAAAGTTTATTCAGAGCTAGCAGGAAGCAAGGATGATGTGAATGAGTTTTCAAAAAAAGACAAAGGCAATGATGATGGTTATGCTGCATTGGGTGGACTTGAACAATCAATAAAAGTTTTTCGTAAAGCAAAAAAAGAATGGAAACTGACCGGGAGTGTGCGCTATGAATATGTAGGAAAAAATTTTAAAGCAATTGAGAATTTCCGGCCGGTTGAATTTTCAAGGATATGGAATACCACAGGCATTACAGCATTTACAGATGAACACCTTGTAACTACTGGGCTTACTTTGGAGCTACCTCTGAAATATCTGTTCAACTATAATGTGAGAACTTACCAGCGTGGAAGCATTTACAACGGAATCATGCATCAGGTAAAAACAGCTGTTGAGATTTATAAATTTATATTAAAGGCAGATGGAAGTTATCTTCAAACCTCAGGTGATGTTATTCAATCAGATTACTATAAACATAAAGCGGATTTATCACGCAAGTTTGGACTCATAACGCTTGGCGTTGCAGAACAGGTGGAACACAATACCATCAATGTTCCGGGGAAAGATTCTATTGCATTGAACAGTTTTTCTTTCAGGACTTACAAGGCATATTTTACTACAAGTGATACATTGAATTTAAAATTAAGTGGTGATTACAGCAGGCGTTATGATGATGGTATCCGTAAGAATAAATTTGTGGAAGCAACGTATGCAGATAATATCAACGGAAATTTTGCATGGAATAAAAACCCAAATAACAGGATTAGCGGAGGAGTAACGTATCGTAAATTGTACATTATAGATAGTTTGCTTACTTCTCAGCCCCCTGACCAGTCGTTGCTTGGACGAATTGAACATAGCCTTGTTGTATGGAAAGGTGCAGTTAACCTGAATACTTATTATGAAACAGGTACTGGTCGAGAACAGAAGAAAGAATACAGTTATGTACAGGTAGCAGCGGGCACGGGTGTTTATACCTGGAAAGATTATAATGGTGATGAAATACCTCAACTCAATGAATTTGAGATTGCACAATTTCAGGATCAGGCCAATTACATTCGTGTGTTTACTCCTACCAATGAATACATTAAAACTTTCACAAACCAGTTGAATATTGTGCTTGGTTTAAATCCGGCAGCAATTTTTTCTACTACAGCAAAAGGTTCTTTCATTACGCATTTTGCCACACAATCTGCTGTGAGGTTTGAGAATAAATTATTAGGTAGTAAACCTGCGGAAGCACTCAACCCGATTCCGTTATCTATAAAAGATTCATTGCTTGTCACCACCAATTCATCACAACGGCATACTTTATATTATAACAGAACCAGCAATGTGTTTGGTGCTGATGTAACTTTCCAGGATCAGCAGAACAAACAATTGTTAAGTAATGGTTTTGAGTTTCGCAATCAGCGTTTATACAATGGAAACATTCACTGGAATGTGAAGCAATGGTTAGGATTAAATACATTTGGTGAATATCAGCGCAAGCAAAACAATTCTGAAAATTTTGCAGCACGCAGTTTTGATATTAACTCCTATAACGGTGAACAAAAAATAACTTTTCAGCCGGGAAGTGTTTATCGCATCTCCGCATCTTATGCATATAAACAAAAGAAAAATGCTTTAGGTGATATTGGTGAACATGCTGAAAGTAACAATGCAGGTTTGGAATTTCGTTTCAGTTCATTAAAAAAAGGATTGATGTCGGCTAAAATTAATTTTATCAATATCGCATACAACCAACCTGAAAACACACCGCTTGCTTATGAAATGTTAGAAGGTTTAAAGACCGGAAAAAATTTTACATGGAATGTTTCTATTCAACGCAACATCACCAACAGTTTGCAGCTGAGTTTAAATTATGACGGACGTAAATCAGAAACTGTAAAAACTATTCACAGTGGAGGAATACAGGCGAGAGCTTATTTTTAGAAAACTACTTCAGCGTAAGCGAAGTTGCACCTATTGGATTTCCGTCACAATACAATTCAATATTATATCTGCCGGGAGTGTACTTGCCACCCTTATCCCAGTAAACACATAAATCAGTGTTACGGTTTTCGTAAATGATAGACTCTTTGGTTGTGTAAAGTGTAGGCTGTCCGTTCACATCAAAAGTTTCCTGCGAAGTTGACATCACAGCTCCATCAGGACTCAGCACTCGTACATATATATCCCTTGGTCCCTTATCAACCACTAAATTTTCAAGAATAGTGAAACAGGTTTTGAGTTTCTGTGTACTTTTTGATTTGCTGGTTTCCACTTCTTTTCCGCTGCCTTTGTAACGTACACCTGTCACTTTCATTCCGGTGGTTTTAAGCACTGAAGCAATAGCAACCTTGCCTGATAAAACAGTATTTTTTTTACTAAGTGTATCTAATTGAGTGGTTGCAGTTGTCAAGTTAACATTCAATGAATCGTTTTGTATAGCCAACATTTTATTCACGGTTTTAAGCGAATCAAATTGAACAAGGTAATTTTGATTCATTGCTCTCAATTGCAATAATTCTTCCTTAGCTTTTTTCAATTGAACCGCATCACCGGAATTAATCAGCTTTTGTATCTCAGCTATTTTTTGTTTGATCTCTTCATCACGTGCAGAAAGCTGGCTTTGCAAACCTGCATTTTCCTGGTTGAGTTTATCATATTCAGTTTTTACCCGTTGCAGTTCTGCTGATAATGATTCTTTCTCGGCAACAGTAGAAGTCAACGTACGGCTAACCTGTTCCAAGTGTGTTTTTTTATCAAAGAATTGCCATAACAGCAATCCGTTCACTCCCAAAAGAATGGAAATGACGATAATTACAATGACTTTTTTTGAATCTGTTGTGTCTGTGTCAGTAGTGCTCATTGTGTTTTATTGTAATGGATCAAAGGAAAATAAGAGTTTTGGGCGCAACGAATGTACTATATTTCATAACACTTTAAACCGAGTGGATGCCAACTTTTTAACGATTAAAAGATGGTAGAAGTTCAAAATGTTTTTTTAATAATGAACTATAACGTTAAGAATGAGTTATTGAATTCAATTGCCGTTTTTTCTATTTTTACTTTATATCAAAACTTATGGCAGCAAAAATTGATTGGGCGAAAGCCGTAAAACCATTATTAAAAAAATACAGGGGCAAACAGCATCCGCTTGAATATAAAAACACTTTTCAGCTATTGGTGATGGTAGTGTTATCAGCTCAAACAACAGATGTACTTGTTAATAATATTGCTCCCGGTTTTTTTAAAGTTTTTCCAAAAATGGAAGTGCTTTCAAAAGCAAAGCCGGAAGATTTATATAAACACATTAATAAAGTAAGGAGCTTTCGTAACAAAGCTGAATGGCTTATTAAAATTGCTCAGCAAATTAAAAAAGACAAAAACATTCCTTTAACGATGGAGGAATTAACGGCATTGCCTGGCATCGGTAGAAAATCTGCTAATGTTATTATGCGTGAATCAGGCGTAGAGCTGGAAGGGGTTATTGTTGATTTGCATGTGATGCGTGTTGCTCCGCGATTAGGAATTGCAAAAGGAACGGATCCGAAAAAAATTGAGCAGCAGATTATGGAAGTGATACCGCAAAAAGAATGGGATGTGGGAATGGCTATTTCTTTTTTAGGTAGAGAAACATGTCGTCCTACTGATCCAAAGCATGGTGAGTGTGTGATGAATAGTGTTTGTGAATATTATAAAAAGATTAAGAAAAAATAAAATGATGTCGCGATAAATTTTGTATGTTATTTTTTACTTTTTTAATCTTTTGTTTTGTTTTGAACCAGGTAAGTAATTTTTTTTCGAAACCACTTTTTCTCCTGTTTTTATCTCCAATGCTTTTCTTGCATTGCCTGCAATATTCCCGCCTTGTTTAGCAACGATTTTATTTTCAATAAAACCTTTTGGATTTTTTGTTTTCACAATGGCGGTGGTAGATGCTTCACCAAGCATTGAGAAAATAAGTTCAAGATCAGTCATGTGATCGCGAAGGTTTTCACGCTTTAAACCTTTGACATCCTTATATTGAGAAGGTGTTAAACCAAATGTTGCTTTTGAAATTTCTGCTGTTAGTATAGCATATTCACGTTGCTCCTTTACATTTCTATTCTTCCATTCTTCAGTTAACTGTTCCCTGATTGCTATACTGCGCATTCTTTTTTCAATCCAGTCATCCGGGTAACCTTTCAGTTTGTATAGTTCCCTTGTTCGTTGTGTGGCCAATTCCGGATTTTCAATTTCATCTAACCTGTCTGAACCCACTTGAGCTAACCAAAGTTTGAATGGTTCTGCTTTGGGAGATGGTATGGATTGGATGATTCGTAACAACGATTTTGCATTAGCACAACCCATTTTTTGCTTACCTCCTGCGGTCTCTACTAAAAGGGTAGGTACAAATTGTACCCACCCTTTAGAAAGCTCTTCGTCACGCTGACGCATACGTTTAACGTATTGTTTTGGGTCATTACTGTCCGTTAAAACAGCTATTACATCTTCAACAACGAAATACCATTTCTGTTCTGCTTCATTCCAAACAGAACGAATCTGTTTACTCTCGAATAATTTTATATTGCTCATGGAATTTAATTTGTTGTCGGTGGAAAAACTTTACACTTTCAAAAATAATCAATCAATTATACATTCTTCGCTTCCATCATCGCCCTGTTAACAATATAAACTCCTGCTAAAGTCATCATCATTGCAATCATCATGCTTGCAGTTATTGTTTCATTTAAAACAATCCATCCAAGTATAATGGCAATGATGGGATTGATGTATGCGTAAATGGAAACCAATGTTGCGGGAAGTTCCTGCAGACAATAAACAAAACAATTGTAGCCGATTATAGAACCTGCAACTAAGAGATAGAAAAATGAAAATATGCCTTCGTTGGTTAATGTTAAATGTGACAACTCTCCTTTAAAAACTCCAACCAAAGCAGATACCGAACCGCAACACAACATTTGTAATCCTGCTCCAAAAAGCAAATTGATTTTTACTGGATTTCTTTTTGAATAAACAGAACCAACAGCCCAGAAAATATTCGCTGCTATAAGCAAGATGATACTTGCAAGATAAGTAGGGTTTGAAAGTTGTGTAAGATTATCACGAAAAATAATTATGAGTCCTGCAAATCCAAGCAGCAATCCCATCATTACTTTGCGTGGAGGTTTGTCATTCCGGTTGATAATAAAATTTATGAGCACAATCCAGAATGGAAATGCAGCACAGATTAAAGCAGCCAGTCCGCTGGGGACTTCAATTTCTGCATAACATAAAATCAGATTTCCTCCCACAAACAAAAGCATTCCGCTAATCATCAGCTTGCGAAAATCTTCACGGTCAGGTAATTTAAATCCACGTAATAAAAAAAAGAGACACATAATTAACCCTGCACCAACAAACCGGAAACCCGAAAAAATAAAAAGTGGAATGGATTGCATCCCAACTCTTATTGCGAGATAAGTTGTTCCCCAAAAAAAACAGAGTGCTGCTAATGCGATGTATGCTTTGGTTTTCACAGGCGCAAATGAAGTGAAAAAGATTCATTCGCCATGCCGAACTTGTTTCGGTATCTGTCAAATATAAGTGAGAGATGCCGAAACAAGTTCAGCATGACAACGATATTCTTAATACTGCATCCCAACAGGAATTTGTTTTTTTACTAATTGAGATGAAGTGAACCACGCAGCACCAAAACCAATTATAAAAACTGTGACAAACACTACAATAAAATCAATTGCCTGCATTGAAACAGGATAAGCATTCACAATAAAAGCTTCAGCATTTTCTAATTTGATAATACCGAATGTTTGTTGAATAAAACAAATCAAACCTCCAAGTATTAATCCTATAACTGCACCTGTTAATGAAATAAATAATCCTTCCAGCAAAAAGATTTTTTTTATCATGGGTATATCTGCACCCATGCTTAACAATATTGCAATGTCTTTTTTCTTTTCGATGATCAACATAGTAAGCGAGCCAATAATGTTAAATGTTGCTATGAGTAAAATAAAACTCAGTATCAGGAATACTGCTAATTTTTCTGACCGTAGAATTTTGTAAATAAAATCATGCTGTTGTAAACGGTCTTTTACTTCGAAATTTTTTCCTGTTAAAGATTTTATTTTTTGAATTATTGCTTCTTCCTTAACTCCATTATTTAGTTTTATTTCTATTGCAGAAATATTTTTATCCTGACCAATCAACTCTCGTTCGAAACGCAAAGGCACTACTACATACTTACTGTCGAAATCCTGTTGAATAGAAAAGATTCCGGCAGCATAAATATTTTTGGAATTAAATGCCTCGGAAGGGTCAAGCAATGTGGAAGCATCCACATCGCGTTTTGGAACATATACACCCAACGAATGAAATGGATCCTCTACATTCAGCGTAAGCGAATAAGCTATCTGTCCGCCAACGATTGCATAGTTGGTGTCGCCTTGCTGCAAAGCTAATTTCCCCTGTACAATTTTATTTTCAAGATTGGTTGCATTGATAAAATCTTCACTCACTCCTTTTAATGTAACAATGTATTGGCGATCGCGGTAACGCAGCAAAGCATTTTCTTCCAACGATACATTTACATATTTAATTTCTTTAAACTTTTTTATAGATAAAATATTTGCATTGTCAGGATCAAATGTTTTTCCATAGGCAGATGTAATCCGGATATCAGGATCAAAAGAATTATAGAGTGATAAAACCAAATTGCCAAAGCCATTGAAAACAGAAAGCACTATGATTAATCCCATCGTTCCCACCATTACTCCTACGATGGAAACAATGCTGATAATGTTAATTACGTTATGCGATTTTTTCGCAACGAGATATCGTCTTGCTATTTCGAGGCTAAGATTCATGACTCAAGAAGGGTTTAAACGCAGAGAGGAAAAGGCGGGGAGAATGTAAACTTTGCGTCTCTGCTTCTATGCGTTTAAAAGAAATCACTTCCATGCTTTTACAACCAAACCAGTTCCTGTTGGGTGTTTCATACTCACATCCATCCAGTTCAGTATATAGGAAACCGGATATGCAATGATGTAATAAAAAGGAAGAATGATGAAAAACAATTTTGTTTTGCCCAACATCACAATCGGGTACTTCATTGACAAACGCCATGAAATTTTACCAGGAGCACCGTATTGATATCGTGCTTCAATTTTTGTAAAACCAGCCGTGCGTAATTTTTCCTGAATTTCATTAATGTTATATCCGTCACGCACATGCTCTTCGATAAATGATGATTGATCATCATCATGCACATCTGATCCTCCCTGATCACTTGGTGTTGAAACCAACAACATTCCGCCCGGTTTCAATGACGCATAAAAATTCCTGAACACTTGCACATCTTCTAAAATGTGCTCCATTACATCAACAGAAATAACAAGATCATAAGTGTTTTCACTTTTGTATGTTGTTAAATCATCCACCACAAATTTTACTTTTTGTGATGATCCAATTGCATTGAAAAAATTATTGCAATCAGCAACCTGTTCTTCTTTAACATCAACAGCTAAAATATTTGCCTGCGGTAATTTTTTATTCAACCAAAATGAATATTGCCCATATCCGGCACCTGCATCTAATATATTGAGCGGTTTTTTTCCTGCTTCCTGCCTCCTGCTTCCTGTCTCCTTTTTAATCCAAGCTCTCAACTCTTTATGAACATGCCAGGCACGCAGCAAAAGCAAATCAAGCAAACGGTAAAACAGCTTTCGCAGAAAAGGGTTTTTATTAAAAACATTTCCAAGACTTCGCTTGATTGGATCGTATTGCATAGGTATTCTGTACTTGTGATTAAATTGAAATAAGCAACAAGCAATTGGCAATTGGCAATTGACAAAATGATTTTTGCATATTGCCAATTGCCAATTGCATTTTAAAATAATATAAAAGCTCGTCTTGTTCCATGATAAATTTACTCTGCGTCAGGAGCAGGAGGGATATTTATGTTTTTGAAAATGTTTTCCATTTTATCAACGTAATCCAATGAGTCATCTAAGAAAAATTCAAGCGCAGGAATAATACGTGCCTGGTTGCGGATGCGTTTGCCTAACTCACGTCTGATCTCATGCATGTTATCACGAATCATATTCATCACTTCTTCCGGTTTAGCCGCTTTAAATATGCTTACCTGAACACGGGCCACACTTAAATCAGGAGTAACCCTTACGCCTGTTATGGTGACAAAATTTTGTCCATAATAATTTTTCCCCTCGCGCTGAAATATTTCTCCAAGCTCTTTCTGAATCAATCTTCCGAACTTTTGCTGACGTGTAGAATCCATGAAGCACAAAAGTAAATCTTTCTATTCAAGTGCCTGTTTTCATTGGCAAACTGCCGCAGGTTTAGTAACTATATTTGCCGCGTGAAAAATTATTTACGTCTGCTTGGTTATTTGCGTCCATACAAAGGATATGCAATACTGAGTGTGATTTCAAACATCCTTTCCATCATTTTTTCTTTGTTTTCTCTCACCATGATTATTCCTTTTCTGAATGTGCTTTTTGATCAGCACAAGGAATATAAGCAAGTGCCATTCAGTTTGTCTTTAAAATCATTGCTTGACAATTTTAATTATTTCCTGAGCGAGTATATAAAAGTGCATGGGCAATTAAACGCATTGACACTTATCAGTGTAATGATAGTGATTGTATTTCTGCTGAAAAATCTTACACGTTATCTCGGTATGTATTACATGCAACCTATTCGAAATGGCGTTGTGCGTGATATCAGAAATAAATTATATGATAAAATTCTTTCGTTGCCGATTGGGTATTTTACAGAAGAACGCAAAGGAGATTTAATGTCGCGCATGACAAGTGATGTGCAACAGGTAGAATGGAGTATCATGAATTCGCTGGAAGCTACATTTCGGGAGCCATTGAATATTATTTTGTTTTTACTCACTATGATTACGATGAGTCCTGAGCTTTCAGTTTTTGTTTTAGTTCTATTGCCACTTGCTGGATTGTTAATAGGACGCATTGGAAAAAGTCTTCGCAAAAAATCTACAGATCTGCAGGTGAAAATGGGAAGCTTGTTAAGCACGATAGAAGAAACATTAAGCGGATTAAGGATCATACATGCTTTTACTGCAGAGAAATTTTCTCGTGGTAAATTCCGCGTCATCAATAATGATTATAAAGGCATAGCAACCAAGATTGGAAGGAGAGGTGACTTATCAGCACCGATGAGTGAATTTCTGGGTGCCGCTATAATGGCAATCGTGATGTTTTTTGGAGGGCAACTTGTGCTTTCGCCTGAAAGGAGATTAGAACCTTCAGAGTTCATTGCATTCATTGCCATTTTTTCGCAGCTCATTCCTCCTGCCAAAAATTTTACAACAGCATTTTATAATATTCAACGCGGACTGGCTTCGCAGGACCGTATCAATGCTGTGCTTGATGCAGAAGTTGCCATTCGTGAAATTGCAAATCCTACCTCAGTAAGTGAATTTAGTAATGCAATCGAATATAAAAATGTGTCGTTTGCATATCGCAAAGGTGAAACAGGTTATGTATTGAAAAATATCAACCTTAAAATTTCGAAGGGAAAAACAATAGCCTTAGTTGGTCAAAGTGGTTCAGGAAAAACAACATTGGCTGACATGCTTCCACGATATTATGATCCTACTGAAGGAGAAATTTTATTAGATGAAAATGATTTGCGCGCATTACGTATTCATGATTTGCGTTCGTTGATGGGAGTGGTTACACAGGATTCCATTTTGTTTAATGATACTGTTTTTAACAATATTGCATTCGGGATGCAGCATTTAAGTGAAGCAGAAGTCATCAACGCTGCCAAGATTGCAAATGCTCATGAATTTATTATGCAGATGCCCGGAGGATATCAAAGTAACATCGGTGATCGCGGAATGAAAATGAGTGGTGGACAACGGCAGCGCATCAGCATTGCACGTGCAGTGTTAAAAAATCCACCCATACTTATTTTAGATGAAGCAACTTCTGCATTAGATACGGAGAGTGAACGATTGGTACAGGAAGCATTAACCAATTTAATGAAGAACAGAACCTCGTTGGTGATTGCGCATCGCTTATCAACTGTTGTACATGCAGATGAAATAATTGTGTTGCAAAAAGGAGAAATTGTTGAACGCGGAACACATCACGAATTATTAAACAAAGGCGGTTATTACAAAAAGTTGTATGAGATGCAAACGTTTGCTTGAATATCGGTATGACGAGAAAAAAAATGATAACTTTGACATAAAGTATTAAACATGGATTTGCAATCAAGAAAACTTTCGTTTATCGAAGAATTTATTCGTTTAACCAACGAGGAGATTATAGAGAAGCTTGAAAAACTTCTAAAACAAGAACGAACAAAAGCTTTTGAGCAATCATTAAAACCTATGACACACGAAGAGTTGGAACAAAGGCTTGCAGATGCAGAAGAAGATATTGAGAATGGCAGGGTTTATACAACGGAAGAAGCCAAAGCGCTTACTAAAAAAAGATTTAGTCAACGTAACTTATGACAGAAGTTATTTGGACTAACCGTTCTATAAATGATGTTGTAATAAGTGCGCTTTATATTGCTAAAGAATCTATATCTGCAGCAGATAAATTTATTGATAAAATATTTTCCAGCGAAAGAATTTTTTTAGGTGAGGTTAATTTCGAAGGGAGAAAGCATTTCTCTAAGAATAGAGCAGATCTCGATTATCGTTATTATATTGAGGGTAACTATAAAATTATTTATTATAGGAAAATGGAAAAGGTTTTTATCGTTACAGTTTTTGAAACACGACAGGATCCGGATAAATTAAACCTGTAAACACAATAATGAAAACACAAATATTATCCCGATACGATGTAAGCATCAGCCCTGCTGTTGATCAGGTGAATGTGGAAGAACGCATTGCAAGGTTTACTAAACGAAGCATTAAAACCGAATCAAAAGGTTTTGCATTGCGGCTTGCATTAAGCATGATGGATTTAACCACACTGGAAGCACGTGATACTCCCGGAAAAGTGCGCCAGCTATGTGTGAAAGCAATGCATCCGCATGATGCCATGCCTGACCTTCCTTCGGCTGCAGCGGTTTGTGTGTATCCTAATTTAGTGCGTGTGGCTAAAGAATCATTGCAAGGAAGCAAAGTAAAAGTAGCAGCAGTAGCTACTGCTTTTCCAAGTGGAATGAGTACACGCAAAGTAAAAATTGAAGAAACAAAATTTGCTGTTAACGAAGGTGCCGATGAAATTGATATGGTGATTTCTCGCGGACATTTTTTAGCCGGTGAATACAATTATGTGTTTGATGAAATTGCAGCAGTGAAAGAAGCTTGTGGAGAAGCACATCTGAAAGTAATTTTAGAAACCGGAGAATTAAGCACACTTGATAATGTGCGCAAAGCAAGTGATCTTGCGATGTATGCCGGTGCTGATTTTATTAAAACATCCACAGGAAAAGTGCAGCCTGCTACAACCTTGCCTGTAACGTTAGTAATGTTTGAAGCCATCCGTGATTTTTATTACCGCGAAGGAAAAATGATCGGCATGAAACCAGCCGGAGGAATTGCTACTGCAAAACTCGCATTACAATATCTTGTAGTGCTGCGCGAAACTTTAGGCGAAGCATGGATGAATAATAATTACTTCCGTTTTGGCGCAAGCTCACTTGCCAATGATCTATTAATGCAAATTGTAAAACTGGAAACAGGAGTTTATCAAAGCATTGATTATTTTTCTAAGGATTAATGGTTAAATTGTGTCGTCCTGAAAAATCGATACAGATTTATTAGACAAAAATTGATTAATAGGGAATTTTCTCAAGCGAAACCAAGTGATGAAGGTGGTGTAATAGATGCTTGTTATAATATTCTGCCAACCATTTGATAGTATGAATCTCGGGTTGATCTTTTCCAGAGTTGCACATTTTTTCCTTTGATTCAGCAGGCAATGCATCGAGCACAAAACAAATTTGCTTATTTAGCAAAGTCCATAGTGTGATAAGTTCATCGGAAGATTGTTCCTGGTAGTTAGCTGCTTTATTCCAGAAGTTTTGATCATAAACAATTTTTGGTTGATGCTCATATTGAGCAACAATAAACCTGCGAAGGTTATTATGTGCTGAGTCAATTAAATGTCCAAGCTCTTCTTTTTTACTCCATGTGTCAGGGTGAGGTTTTTCTGAAAAATCTTTTTCACTTACTTGGTTAAGCTGTTCTCTATAGGAGCTGATTATTTGTTGAAGTTGATGAATAATTTTTTTCATCTCTTATTATTTGTAGTATAAAAATATTTAAAGAATGAATATTTATTTAATATTTTAAAACCATAGTTGTGTAATTAAAAAATAAATGTCATAAATACTTAATGAGACAATGAGGCAAATAATAAGTAATGCTGTATTGCAGATAAGTTTTGATTTCAGCATAATAAACCCTTGCATAAAAAATTTTATAAATGAGGGCAATGCAGGAAAAATAAAAATGGATTTCATTATGCTGAAATCGCGGTAACTGTATGAATATTTTATCATGAACAATAAAAAACCTGCTGCAAAAACAAGGTGAATCCAGTCATATTGAGCAGTAATTTTCTCTTTAAAGAAATCTCTTATAGTTTTCAGCATGCCTGCAATAAAAAGTATTAAGGGCACAATTCCTAAAACAATTAACCACCGGCCGGCATTTAATAAATTTGGATCCATACTTTTCCAGCTATCGGGGTGCTGATCAAAATGCATGAACATGGTTCTTCCATATAACTGTGACCATAATGAAGTGCGATGCAACTGATAATTATCAATGGTGCTCACAATAAATGGTTCCCTGATCATATCGAAATAGCGAAACGTGAAGTATCCATCAACAACAGAAGTAATTCCTGGTCTTCCTGCATAAGTGTGATTGAAAAATGGTGGTGGAGGATCTTTGCGCAATACCAGCACAAAAGGAGTTCCGTATTTAATATAGTTATGAATGTAACCGGCACCAACAGGTATGATTGCAATAAAACTTATTACCAGTATTGTTAAAATTTTTATGTAAAGTTTTCTTTCTTCAAAGTGAGAAGCCAATAGTTTTATTGAAAAAATTATAGCGAGTGAAGCAATCAAAATAAGCCCCGATCCTTTAATGAGACAGGCAATTATCACAAATACACACAACAAAATTCCCAGCCGAAATTTCTTCTCACTGAAAAACCTGTCTGCAAAATAAATGGTGAGAATGCCTGCTAATATTTCAGGAGTATCATTGGTAGCTTGAATATTAATTCCCGTAAGGCATGGATTAAAAGCAAGAAATGCAAAGGCTGCAATTTTAATTTTTTCTGAAAACGGTTGCCTCGCAATAAATTTCCATAGATAAAAAAGTATAAAAAAACTCAAAACAAAATTGAACATTTGCATACAGAGAATGCTGTCCATCCGGTTATCAATACCCAGCATCTGAATAATTCCTGCATTGATGATATAATAAAGTTTTGGCTGAAAGCACTCCCAGCAATTATCCTTATCCGGCAGCGCATTGTGATTAATAATCCACTCAACCACTTCTACATGAGGGTCGTTTGCTTCATAATTAAGGAGAGATAAAATAAAACGCAGGCTGAGGGAAAGGATAAAAATGGAAAGGATTAATATTCTATTTCGCGACATATGCGCAAAAGTAAATTCTATGAAGGATTAAGAATAGAATTTCAACCCCATACGTCTGCAGAAAATGGTAGAATATTACTACTCCTCACTATATTTGTCGAACAACATACTATTTTAGTGAGTATAAAGTTATTATATTTTATTTAGCAAATGACCTTAAAACGGATATCATATCTTGCATCTATTGTGCTGTTATGCACTCTATCGGCATGCAAAACGCACAAGAATAATTTCTTAAGCAGGGGTTATCACGGCACCACTACGCATTATAATTATTACTTCAATGCGCGTGAAAGAATGAGACAGGGAGCGCAGGCATTAGCTGATGCGCATGAAGATAAATATGACCGTGTGCTGAGTGTGTTTAAGTATGGTGATGTAGCAAAGGCCAAGTCCATTTATCCTGACATGGATGAAGCAATTAAAAAAGCTTCCGTTGCCATTCAACGCCATTCGATTTATGCGAAATCAAGACACGATAATAAGCTTGCTGAACGAAACAAATGGATTGAGGATTGTTACCTGGTGATTGGTCAGGCGCAGTTTTACAAGCATGATTTCTGGACTGCCATTGAGACTTTTCAATATACTTCTGCCGAATATAAAAATGGTCATATCCGTGATGATGCCTTACTGTGGTTAATCAAATCTTATCTTGAATTGGGTAAAACAGTAGATGCTGAATACCTGCTTGATTTTTTAAAGAATGATAAAGAATTTCCATTGCGTATTAAAGGGGATTATGCTGCCACGTATGCAAATTATTATCTTCAAAAAAATCAGATTCCGGAAGCAATGGAACAACTGAAAACTGCTGCTGCCAACACCAGGAAAAAAGATACAAGAGCCCGTTATTATTTTATTCTTGGTCAGTTGCAGCAACGGCAGGATAGCCTGCAGCAAGCGTTTGCTTCTTACAGTAAAGTAATCCGGTTAAACCCTCCTTATGAAATGGCATTTAATGCGCGCATAAACCGTGCACGTTGTTTTGATGTTACCAGTGAGAAGGGAGAGCTTGTAAAAAAAGAATTGCTAAAAATGCTGAAGGATGAAAAGAATAAAGAATATTTAGATCAGGTTTATTATGCTTTGGCAGGAATAGCGCAGCAGGAGAAAAAAGAAGATCAGGCTTTGGATTATCTTAATAAATCAGTTCGTGTAAGCTCCGGAAATACAACGCAAAAAGCAATCAGTTATAAAAGCATGGGTGATATTTATTATCAGCGTCCTGAATACATTCCTGCTGCTGCTTATTATGATAGTGCTGTTACATCACTCACTATTGACTATCCTGATTATTATGATATACTGGAGAGAAAAAACAGTCTTGACCGGTTGGTTAAAAATCTCAAGATTATTTTGATGGAAGATAGTATTCAGAACCTTTCGAAGATGAGTGCCGCTGAGCGCGAAGCAAGTATTGATAAAGTAATCAATCTCGAAACAGCGGAACAGGAACGACTGAAAAAAGAAAAAGAAGATCAGCAACGTATAGAAGAGCAACAAGTGTTGGAAGAGAAGCAATTAAAAACCCAGCCGAGAAATTACCAGCAAAACCAAACTGGTGCCTGGTATTTTTATAATCCCACCACGCTAAATTTTGGTATCAATGAGTTTTTAAAAAAATGGGGATTGAGAAAACTGGAGGACAACTGGCGCAGAAGTGACAAAGAGCTTGTTGCAGAAGCAGGCAGTGAAGAAGGTGAAACATCTATTGACTCATTGGTAGAATCACAGGCAGCACTCAACGATTCATTATCAAAACTTGGAGCAAAAGAAAGAAAGGAAGCATATCTTAAATTGATTCCATCCACTTCTGCTCAACTTAAAGAATCAAATGCAAAGCTTACAGAAGCTTATTACAATGTGGCAATAATTTATAAAGAACAGCTGGCGAATTATCCGCAATCCGTTTATCATTTTGAAAAACTGGATGAGCGCTTTCCGCAGAATAAATATAAACAACCATCTTATTATAATCTTTACCGATTATATTTAGCAATGCACGATACGGCTAAAGCCGATGTTTACAAAAATTATCTGCTTACCAACTATCCTGAGAGTGAATACAGCAAGCTTATTTTAAATCCTAATTTCTTTGCTGAAATAAAAAAGAAAACAGCAGTGCTCCAGGTCTTTTATGAAAATACATACAGGGCTTATATCAATGGGCAGTATTCAGATGTGATAGAGCGGAAAACACTGGCAGACACTTTATTCCCAAAAAACAACATTCTTGCAGGCAAGTTTGCTTTATTAAAAGCTTTGGCAATTGGCAGAACTCAGCCTATCTCTTCCTTCGAAGTCGCGTTGGAGGATGTTGTGCGTGTTTATCCTAAAGACTCAGTGAGTATTCGTGCGCAGCAAATTCTTGATTACATTCATAATCAAAACAAACAGGCACAGCAAAACCCCGGTGACAGCACGGTGCAAAAACAGCAGCTTAACCAGGTTATTGATTCCGCGGTGTTTACTTATGCGCCCGAATCTCCTCAGCTTTTTCTTATCCTGGTAAAAATTAACTCTACTGATCTTCCTGCTTTAAAGGGAAAGATCACTTCATTCAACAATATGAATTATGTAGGTGAAAAAATGGATTTGCAAAGTGGCAACCTCGATTTAAACTATCAGTATATAACTGTAACAGGTTTAAAGAACAAGGAAGATGCGATGTCCTATTATGATTCTATTTCATCTGACGAAACTATTTCCGCTGAGTTAGAAACAGGCGAGCCAATGTTTTTTGTAATCTCCCAGGAGAATCTTACACAGCTTGCCCGCACGCATGATATAGAAAAGTATTCAGAATTTTTTCAGCAAAAATATACGCAGTAGTTCCTTAATTTTTTTCATGAGCCTCTCTAATATATTTCTGCAACCTTATCCGTTGTGGGATAACAATTGGCGTAAGTCTTACACCATTACAGGTATTTCAATATTCGTTTTTTTATTTCTTTTCGTCTTTCGTCCCTTTGGACTTATTCAGTTAGAAATCCCTTCTGAAGCCAATGTTTTAATTGGATATGTATTGGTGAGTTTGCTGATAATTTTATTACTCCAGTTTGTTTTGCCATTTTTTATTTCTTCTGTTTTTAATGAGGATCACTGGAAAGTTTACAAAGAGATTCTTTACGCACTTATTATTGTTTTGTGTAATGGAATTGGCATAATGATATATTCAGCAGCGCTTGGTTTATTTCCGGTAACCCTAAGTTCATTCACCTGGTTTGAAATAGTTACAATGCTGGTTGCCCTCTTTCCAATTACATTAATTGTTTTATTGAAACAAAATTATCTGTTTAGAAAAAATGTTAAAGAAGGATTTGCACTCACAGAAAAACTTTATCATAAAACACGTATTTCTCCATTTGAGCAAACCCTCGTACATTTAACTTCAGAACAACAGAATGATAATTTAACAGTGGAAGCTGCTGATATTTATTACATATCCGGTGCTGACAATTATATTGAAGTACATATAAAACAAAATAATCTGCTGAAAAAAATTTTTCTTCGTAGCACACTAAAAAATGCGCAGAATACCCTGAAACGTTTCTCCAATTTTTACCGTTGTCACCGTACCTATATTGTTAATCTTGATAAAGTAGAATCAGTTACCGGTAATTCGCAGGGATACAAATTGGTTTTAGCTGATACCGAAAAGTCTATCCCCGTTTCGCGAACACTTACAAGAGAAGTTACGCAGCGGTTGAGTATTTGAAATTCAGGTTGAAAATTCTTTTTGTATTAATTCTTCAATCACTTTTGGGAAATATTCCATTTCCAATTTATGGATTTTTTCAGCGACAAGTGCTGGTGAGTCGGTTGGATTAATACTTGTCTTTATTTGTTGAACAATATCTCCCTTATCATAATGTTCATTCACATGATGGATCGTAATTCCTGTTTCTGTTTCTCCTGCGTTGCAAACAGCTTCATGCACTTTCATTCCATACATTCCTTTACCACCATATTTTGGTAACAGTGCAGGATGGATATTGATGATTTTATTTTTATACGCATTAATAATTTCTACATGCATGAGCTTTAAATAACCAGCTAACACGATAAATTGAATTTGATAAGATTGTAGAATTTCTAAAAGTTTCGTTGGTGCCTGAAGTAATTCTTTTGAAAGATACACTGATGGAATATAATGCTTTTCTGCAACAATAAAAACTCCTGCTTCTTTGCGAGCTGATAGAATACAACCCACTTTAATCGAAGGATGATTATTAAAGTAAGTACAAATATTATCAGCATTGCTGCCTTTGCCCGAAGCAAAAATGGCGATGTTAAACATACATTATCACCGCATTAAAAAATTATCTCGGCCTGAACGCGGAGGATGTTTTTGCCAGTCAGTATTAATTACATCGCTTATCATTTTTTTTAGCTTCACAAATTCTGTTGGCTTTTTAATGTAAATGTTTGCACCATAACGAAAGGAGGCATCAACATCTTTATCGACACCTGAAGTGGAATAGATCACTATGGGAATATCCTTAAACTTTTTATTGCCACGGATTTTTTCAAGACATTCAGTACCTGTTTTTCCCGGCATATTCATATCCAAAAAAATTACATCCGGTAAATTCGAATCATGATTGTGCAGATACTCCCAGAGGTCATCACCATTAAAAACAATGTGCAATTGAATATCTGGCCTTATTTCTTTTACGGCATCCTTAAAGAAAAAGCAATCATCTTCATCATCATCAGCAAGTAGTATATGCATTTGCTTCTCAGCCATAACAGTAGCATTTTGAGCTTGTAAATTTAATTAAATAAATTCTTTTGCTGCTGTATCTTTGAACTCTGTTATGGTTTACAGGTTACAAGTTTTGGATAAGTTGCACCCGCTGAAAACTTTAGACCTTAAACCCTTAAACTCATTTTCTTTTGGCTGAAAGTTTTAAAATATTTGTTGTTGAAGATGATGCATGGTATGCTGAGCTTTTGGTTTATCATCTTTCACTTAATCCCGATTACGAGGTAATTAAATTTTCTACTGCACGTGAGTGCCTGGCTCAATTGCACCGTCAACCGTGTGTAATAACACTCGATTATACCCTGCCTGATATGAATGGGGCTGAGGTATTAAAAAAAATACTGGAGTTTAATCCTAACATACAGGTCATAATTATCAGTGCGCAGGAAAATATAAATACCGCCATCGACCTTCTTAAAAAAGGTGCTTATGATTATATTGTTAAAGATGATGATGCACGCAACCGTTTATGGAACACAGTAAATAATATCCGTAAAAATTTATTGCTCAAAGAAGAGGTTGAACAATTGCGCGAAGAGATTGGTCAGCGTTATGACTTCAGTAAAGCCATCATCGGTAACAGTGATGTAATGAAACGCGTTTTTGTAATGATGGATAAAGCTGCGCGTACTAATATTACGGTTAGTCTTTCAGGAGAAACAGGTACCGGCAAGGAGCTTGTTGCAAAAGCTATTCATTATAATTCTGCCAGAAGTCATAAAGCTTTTTTACCTGTTAATGTTGCTTCTATACCAAGTGATTTAATTGAGAGTGAACTTTTCGGTCATGAAAAGGGTGCCTTTACCGGGGCAATTGCTCGCAGAAAGGGAAAGTTTGAAGAAGCACATGGTGGCACTTTGTTTCTGGATGAGATAGCAGAACTTGATATAAGCCTGCAATCGAAACTACTGCGTGTATTGCAGGAAAAAGAAATTACACGTGTGGGCAGCAACCAGGCAGTGCCGGTGGATGTACGCATCATTGTGGCAACACATAAAAACTTAACCGAAGAAACGAGGAAAGGAAATTTCAGAGAAGACTTATATTATCGATTATTGGGATTACCAATTCATCTCCCCTCGCTTCGCGAACGTAACAGCGATATACTATTAATTGCCAAACACCTCATTGATGAGTTTTGCAAAGAGAATAAAATGAAACGCAAAACACTTTCCACTGCATCACAAAAAAAATTACTTGGGTATACCTTTCCGGGAAATGTGAGAGAATTAAAAGCAATTGTAGAGCTGGCTGTTGTAATGAGTGATGAGGATATTATTCAACCCGATGCAATTACATTTACACTTTCCACTTCCGTTGCTGATTTGCTCAAAGAAGAATTAACGCTTGATAATTATATCGGAAGAATAATCAGGCATTACCTTAGCAAGTATGATAATAATGTTTTGAAAGTGGCGGCTAAACTCAAGGTAGGGAAGTCAACAATTTATCGTTTAATAAAAGAAGGAAAAGTTTAAACCTTTTTTCAAATAATAATAATATTTTGTCATAATGCTTTTAGCAAATAATACAAATTTGTATCAGTCGGCAATAGAGCAATTGCTCATTGACAACAAAGATTTTCTTTACGAGGTAATTAATGTATCTCCTTCGTTAATTTTTATCAAAGACAAAACCGGCAAATTCATTTTGGCTAATGATGCTTTTTGTAAAACTTTCGGATACACGCTTGATCAGATATTAAATAAATGGAATCATGAAATTCATTCAAACAAAAAGGATACAGATCGTTATAGTAAAGTAGATGAGGAAGTAATAAAAACACAAAAAGAAATTCACATTGAAGAATTTTATACCCTTCCCAATGGTGAAATAGCCTGGTATGATACAGTTAAGATTCCGCTTTTGCAGCCAAATGGCGATGTGTATGTGCTTGCTATCTCCACTGATATTACTCAACGTAAGCATGTGCAGGAACAACTTAAGCTGAATGAGATAAGAATGAAAGAAGCGCAACGGATGGCGCGTTTTGGCAATTGGGAATTTGATTTGGTAACACAGGCTATTAATTGGTCGGATGAGGTGTATCGTTTGTTTGGGGTTACTCCTTCAGCACAAGGGCCTTCTTATCACGAGTACCTGAGCCATATTCATCCAGATGATCTTGATAAAGTAATGGCAAATATTGAGCGAGCACTGGTAAAAGCTGTTGCTTATGAAATGGATCACCGGGTAATAAGTAATGATGGCACAGTAAAAACTATTCATGCGTTATGCAAACCGTTGATTGATGAGAAAGGAAATGTGATCAAGCTCTTCGGCACTGTGCTGGAAGTTACTGACCGAAAAAAAGCAGAACAGGAATTGGTAATTGCCAAACAGCAGGCAGAAGAATCAGCGCGTGATAAGGAAACTTTTCTTGCCAATGTAAGCCATGAAATACGTACACCAATCAATGGGATTTTAGGAATGGCACGCCTGCTTCAAAAAACAAAGCTTGATTCAAAACAGCGAAGCTATCTCGATATTCTACGCATTACGGGCGATAATCTGTTAATGATTGTTAATGATATTTTAGACATTGCAAAAATTGAATCAGGTAAGCTAAGCATTGAAAAAATACCATTCAAGCTGGAGAACACCGCTGATATAGCACTTCAAACCCAAATGTACAAGGCAGAAGAAAAAGATCTTGGATTGCATTTCTATTTGCCGCAAGAACCGTTTCCTATGGTGATTGGTGATCCACATCGCCTTAATCAGATATTACTCAACCTGCTTAGTAACGCAATTAAATTTACGGAGCATGGAAAAGTAGAAATGAGTTGTGCCATTGTTGCAGAGGATAGTGTACAGCTTACAATTGAATTTTCTGTAAGAGATACCGGAATAGGGATTGCCGCAGATAATCCGGAAAAAATATTTGAGAGTTTCACACAGGCAACAGATGATACTTCACGTAAATATGGAGGAACCGGTTTAGGACTTGCGATTAGTAAAAATCTTGTGGAAATGCAGGGTGGACGGATTTGGGTTACGAGTCAACCCGGCAAAGGCAGTGATTTCAGATTTCAAATTCCTTATAACAAAGCACCAACTGATGTGGTTATTACTAAGTCAGCTTCACATATTGAATATACAAGCCTTGGCAAATTGCGGGTATTAATGGCGGAAGACAACAGGCTTAATCAATACGTAACAGAAGCAATGTTGCAGGACTGGGGATTTATTGTAGATCTTGCAAATAATGGAAAAGAAGCATTGTCACTTCTTACTCAGTTTAACTATGATATAGTGTTAATGGATATACAAATGCCTGAGCTAAATGGTGTGGAAACCACTAAGCTAATACGGAAATTATCTGATTCGCGTAAAGCAAATGTTCCCATCATTGCATTAACAGCAAACCCCAGCAGAACACTTCATAAAAAATATTTATCTGAAGGGATGTCGGACTTACTGATAAAACCATACAAAGAAGAAACGTTGTTTACTAAAATAGCAGCACAAATAAAACTTACCAATCCATCTCTGATAACGAGTCTTCAGCGTCCGCGGTTTCCTACCCGCAGAAAGCCCGTATCTAATAACGAAAGCCTCTATGATCTTTCATTATTAAGAAATAATGTGAGAAATAACGAGGAATTTATAAAACGCATGCTTGATATTTTTATTGATACCATTCCACCTTTAATTGCACAAATGCTCGATCATTTTAATCGAAACGAAATTGATAGTATTTGTTCTATTGCGCATAAAATAAAACCTACTTTGGATGGTGCAGGAATTATCAGTCTGCGAGAAACAATTCGCAACATCGAGAATTTCAGAGAGAAAAAACGCACACGAGACCAGCTTGGTCTTGATTTGAATAAACTTAATGAGGTGATAGGAAAGGTGATTGAAGAATTTCAGAAAAAACGAAATTCGATGAATGATATAAAATCTTAAAGCAACTGATTTATTTTATTCACATTATTTTCCCAGGAAAAATTCTGCTTTACAAATGTATAAGCACGCTCAGCCATATCCTGAGCTTTATCCGGATTGTTTAATAAATCAATAATCATATCAGCATATTGCTGCGGATGATCAGCTACACGCACACAATTTTCAGGAGCTCCTATTGCATTGTTAGCAAGGCGGGAAATAACACATGGAGTTTTCATTGCCATAGCCTGCAGAATTTTATTCTGTAATCCAATACTGATCAACATGGGAGCAATCATAATTGCTGATGAGGAAAAAACCGAACGCACATCATCAATCCAACCTGTTACCACTACCTTGTCACTTTGTAAATTACGAACCTGCCTGGCTGGGGTTGCCCCGGCAATTAACATTGTAACATCGGGTTTATGTTTTTGTAATAAGGGGATAATTTTATTTACAACGTAAGTGGCTGCTTCGATGTTTGGCGGATAAGCCATATTACCAATAAATAAAAGATCAAATTTTTTATCTGACAATTTTGGTTTGTAATAATCAAAATCAACACCGTTTGGAATTACCCTGATAGTATTATTCATTGGATGCTGAATAAAACCCCTGTCCTGTTCAGAAATAATCAGATGATGTTTGAAGTGATCAAAAGTGCTGGTTTCATATTTTTTCACCCGCAGCTCTTCTATCTTCAGCAGCATTCTTTTCCACCATACACTGTGTTGTGCCAGCCTTTCCACTCCTTTGCCAAAAGCATCCATGTAATCAATTACTCCGTCAGGTAGCTGAACTACATCTGCATAAGCTGCCATTCTAATGAGGTGGCAAAAAACTTTGTCAGGATGATGTGTTTTTACAAATTCAGCTAATTTTTTTTTTACACTATTACCTGTAAAGTATGCAACCTGGAACGGAACTGCTGTGGTTATTGCCACAAGCATCAGATGTATAGATTGAACAACGCTGATTTGGTCAACATGAATTGCTTTGCAATAAGGAGCAACTTCGTTTATACTGTTTTGATCAGGTTGCTTATTATTAATTGCAAAAAGATAAATATCATGATAACGGCTGAGGTATTTAATTAAATAATAGGCTCTGAGTTTATCTCCTTTTTCTATCGGGAATGGAAACCTGGAGGTAAGAAAAAGTAATTTCATTTGCACGCACTACTCAAAACCATCCACAGATGCTTTGATCACAATACGTTTGAGTGAATCAGTAACATCCATAGATTTAACTTCATCACCGGCATCATTGAGTAAAAAAATCTTTTCCGTTTTGCGTGCATGTTCATTTAAATCTCCATGCTGTGGAATTACCTGCACTCTTCCGCTTCCGCCTTTAGGTTTATTACCAATGAAAACACGAACCGGTTTATCTGCATTATTGTGGAATGTAAATTTAACCTGGTTCAACATATCTTCTTTTGCTCTTGCAATCATTAAACTATCATTCATACCCGGCTTTTGTACTTTGCGTTGCTGAATTTTATTAAGAGGAAGTCCGCGTTCATTACAATAAGCCTGCAAGCCAATTAAAGTTGCGTGTCCATTTACAAAAACCTTGTTACGGACATAAGAGTCAAGTAATGTGATAATTTCCATTTGCGGATAGAGACACGCATACTGCACTTGCAAAGTCGGGAATGATCCGCTGAATTTTATTTTCCCATTATCAGGTATTAATATCAGCAGTGCTTCTGATTTGCTGTCAAGATTACGCAGCGAATAAAAATTGCCCTTTGCACCACTTTTTACATTGCAAATAAATTGTGGTACTCCATTATTATAAACCGTATCGTTTTTCAAAGTAACATCATACTTTTCCTGCGCGTTGGAAAAAGTAATATGGAATATCAATGTTAATACAAGAATAATTTTAATATGTGTGTTTATCATTCTATTCAGTCTTTTGAACATTTCCGCTGCCTGTTATATCTGATTTAATATGCGGATTTCCTTTGTAACGAATATTACCACTGCCGGTTAAATTTGCTTTTAGCTCATCAGATGCGTTAACCTCTGCATCACCTGAACCGTTTATTTCAATGCTGGCATTGGCACTTTCTAATTCATAACCATGAAAATCACCCGAACCATTTATGCTGATCTTTTGCTGATCACATTTTCCATTGAGAAAAATTTCACCCGAACCATTAATAGCACTTTCAATATCTAATATTTTTCCGCTTAGCTTTATTTTTCCTGAACCATTTAATTCCAGTTCAAGTTGTTTTTCATGAAGGTTGTTAATTCCCGAAATTTCACCGGAGCCATTTAGTGTAATCGCACTTATTTTAGGAAGCGAAATAACAATCTGAACAGGTTTATTAATGTTAAAATTTTTATCCGATTCAATGGTGAGCTCACCACTACTCACTTTAGTTTTAATTAATTCTAAAATATTTTTCTGTGCAGCAATTACACAACTGAAACTGTCAGCTTCCACAAAATTGACAATGGCAGGAATGGAAAGTTCAATTTCCGTGGCATCAGTAATACTTCGGGTTTCGGTAACAATTGCTCCTTCTCCCTTTATTGATCTCTTGCAACTGCAAAACATCACAAAAAAAATTAAGAGCCAGTAACTATAAAGAAAATTTTTCATTGCGGGATATAAATCACCGCGAATATAAGGAAGAACTAAAAGATGAGCTAAGTGTTATTTTTGATCTTCACCCTTAACCCATGATTGCAATTTATTACGATTGCAAAGACCGTAATCAGGAGTGCTGATATTCCTCTTAAGTATAAAATCAGTTTCCTGCATATTTACTACCTGAGTTAACCGGGCACCGCTATGACATCCGGAATGACCGGAACAGTTGGAAATAATTATTTTTCTTTCAGCAGTAGTTAGCGCATTTTTATCAGATGCATTTTGAGATGCGTAATTATTATCCGATTCTTTGGTACAGGAATATAAAACGGATGCAATGGCAAAAATTAATAAGGTGAGTAAGTTTGTTTTCATGGTGTAGTATTTATAATATTTGAAATTATATTTGTTATTCAGGTATATCAAATATACGTAAGTTCATCTTTTCTTTAACAAAAGGCATTGAATTTTGACAAACAAATGACGGGAAATTCAAAAAAAATAAAATGAAAAACGAAACAAAACCGAGCACCTATAAACATAAAATACCTGTCCAGCTTAGGTTTAAAGATGGTGATGTGATGGGCCATGTAAACAACGCTAATCACTTCACCTTTTTTGAACTTGCACGCATTCATTACTTCAGGGATGTGGTGAGAAAGGATATTAACTGGAATAAGGAGGGTATTATACTTGCCCGCATGGCGATTGATTATAAAAATCCATTATTGATTAGTGATGAGGTGTATGCTTACACAAAATGTGTGCGGTTAGGTAATAAAAGTTTTGATCTTGAATATTTGTTAGTAGCGTTGAAAGGAAATCAGGAAACAGAAATTGCAACCGGTGTTTCTACTCTGGTATGTTATAATTATGAAATTAAGGAATCAGTAGAAATTCCTGTTGAATGGAGAAAAAAAATGACTGCTTTTGATTTGATAAAGTAAATCATTTACTCAATTCTTTTGCTCTTTTCTCAGCTGCAAGAATTCCTTTTTCAATATTAGCACCTAAATTATTTTCTTCAAAAACTTTTAAAGCTGCTTCTGTGGTTCCGCCTTTTGAAGCAACTATTTGAATGAGTTCATCCAAAGATTTTGTTGCATTGTTAACGAGGTGATAAGCGCCAATCATTGTTTGTTTAACAAGCATAGTGCTGGTTGCTTCTTCAAAACCCATTCTCTTGCCAACATCCACCATGTGTTTTAAGAAATAATAAAAATAAGCAGGTCCGCTTCCGCTTAATGCAGTTACAGCATCTAATAAATCTTCGCGTTCTAAATAAACTATTCTGCCAGTGGTGGAGAGCAATGATTCTGCTTTGCGGATTAAATTAAAATCCATTGCAGGATGATTGGTGTAAGCAGTCATTCCCAATCCTAATTCAGCAGGTGAGTTTGTCATTGCACGAACGATGTTGGTATGATTCAAATCTTTTTCAATAGTTGCCATGCGAATGCCAGCCATGATGGTTAGCACTACATTGTTTGGTTTGATTACTGATTTTAAGGTGGAGGCAATGGATGGATAATCCTGTGGCTTAACAGAGATCAGCACAATGTCACTGGTAGAAACTTCTTCAGTTAATGAAGAAATCACACGACCAATGTTTAGTGTTTCTAAAGTATGTTTTCGTTCATCGCTTTTAGCAACAAGCAATAAATCATTCCGTTGAACAATATCATATTTAATAAAAGAACGAGCAAACGCAAGTCCCATGTTTCCGCAACCGATGATTGTGATTTTCATTTATCTGTTTTTAAATATCCAGCAAAGAAGCATAATGTTTTGTAAAGTTTCCACCAAATCGCAGATCATTATATTCATCCTGCTGTGGCAGATAAAAAATTTTATAATCGTGATCGTGAAAAAATTTTAGTTCCTTTTCGGGAAGATAATAACGATAGATAATATTCGTGTTATCTCTTCCTTGTTGTTGCACTAAAATATTTGCCATCCACCAACCAGCAATAATGAGTGTTTTGTTTTTGATGATTGATGCTTTTTGAATCACTTCATCAGCATAATGCATTTGTTGTTTTCTTTTTAGACAATCTGCAATAACAGGCCCTTGTAAAAAATCAAATGAAACAGATTGATTGGAAATTGTTTTTTGAATTGATAATGGTGAAGCAGCAGCAGCGCGGTAAGGATCATAAAGATTGATACCAAAGAAAAATGAACTGACAATCATTGCCAATGAAAATAATTTAAACTGGTTCTGCGAAAGCGTGATTGCAAATATTAAAATAACAAAAGGTATCAGTGGAATCATAAATGCTGCTTTGAGCGGAAGCTTTATAAATGCTGTTGTATAAATCAATACAACAATCAAACTCATGTAAATTATTTTTTTGTGTTGAGAAAAAATTTCTTTTAAAATAATTTTTCGAAATGAAAACAATACTGCTGCCATTACGATTATAAAACCCAATGTTCCCCACACAGCAAATGTTCCTTTGTAAAAATTTTTAGCAAATGATGGCAATGGAAAATGTTCATAATACTGAAAGAAACTTAGTCCGTACACTTTGATAACCGGGAGAAATAACAAGAGTGAAAAAAGCAAGGTTGAAATTGTGAGTTTAACAATGTTTTTTATTGCGTGATTGTCTCGGAGAAATTTATTACCAGTATTTTGGCCAATACACCAGGTAAGATAAATAAAAGGAATCAGCATTGCTCCGGAGGTAATTCTGCAGCCAACAGCAAGCCCGATAAACATTCCGGCAATCCAATAATTATTGCAAACAATAAAATAAAAGCTCATCATTAAAAATGATAAAGCCCATGTGTAATCCAGTGCGTTGGTACTATTGACATAAACCACAGGAACAAAAGCCAGTGCAACACCTACCCATAAATAATTTGTTATTTGAAGTTTTCTTAATGTCAGCATAAAAAAAGCAATGGCTGCTGTGCTTAATAAAACAGTGAGGAAATTATAACTTGAGGCATCACGGTTCCAAAACATCACATACGTTAATTCCTGCAATGGATGACCTGGTAATCTGGAAACTTCGTATTGACCTGTGTCGGCAATTCGTTCCGTTACTAATCGCATTGCCCATGCATCTTCCTCTGCACCATAACCCGCATTTAAAAATGGTAAGCGTGAAAGAAAAATCAGCAACAGCACCCACAAAAAATTACGATGCCCTGCTGATGTCATTTTATTTATTGATCACTTCAATGGCTTTTGCAAAAGCTTTATCCATCGTATGCAAAACAGGGAACAAACCATTGTTCTGCCAAAGCAACCGTGCAATAAATGCTTTTAACTGAACCTGGATTAAAGGTTTGGAATGTTGAAATCCCTTTTCAGCATATTTAATGTTTTTACTTTCTGCGTAAACAATAAACTTTTTCAACGTTGCCTCATCCACCATGAAGGATTTATTAAATGCATCAAAGTCTTTATAATTTTTAAGCATCGCACGATTGTCATCTACATAATCATAAGCAAACTGGGTGAGTAATCCTTCACCAAAAATTTTATTCAGATAGTCGGAATTGTAATTTGTATCCAGCGGTACAAACACATCAGGTGTTATTCCGCCTCCGCCATACACAATTTTTCCACCGGGAGTTTTAAATTTCAATGAGTCAATTATATGAATGCTGTCAGCACTTTCAAGTTCGCCATGCTTGATACGCTCCATCAACTCATCATTGTATGCTTCCACTCCGTTCTTATATGATTTCTGAATGCTTCTTCCTGTTGGTGTGTAATAGCGTGCGATCGTCAAACGCAGTGCCGAACCATCCGGAAAAACAGTTTGCTCCTGCACCAGTCCTTTTCCAAAACTTCTTCTGCCAATAATTGTTGCACGATCCCAGTCCTGCAAAGCACCGCTTAAAATCTCTGATGCTGATGCCGATCCTTCATCAATCAACACAACTAATTTTCCTTTTTCAAATCCTCCCGGTTGATCTGCATAATAATCTGTTCGTGGCCGTGCTTTGCCTTTGGTGTAAACAATTAGTTTTTTTCCATCTAAGAATTCATCCGCCACACGGGTTGACGCATCCAGGTAACCACCAGGGTTTCCTCGCAAATCAAGAATGAGTTGTGACATCCCTTTTCGATGCAGCTTATCAAACGCTTCCATGTATTCGTTATATGTGGTAGCTGCAAAACGACTGATCTTTATATAACCTGTTTTATCATCAACCATATAAGCAACATCAACACTGTAAATCGGAATTTTTCCGCGTGTAATAATAAATTCTCTCAGCCTGGTTTCACCTCTTCTGAGTATATCTACTTTTACTTTTGTCCCGCCCTTTCCACGCAATGTTTTTAATACCTGTTCATTGGTGATATGAATACCAGCTTTACTTTTTCCATCCACTTTGATAATCCTGTCACCCGCCATAATCCCAACCGCTTCAGAAGGACCACCGCTTAATGCAGCAACCACCATGATAGTATCCTGCTGAATATGAAATTCAATACCAACTCCTTCAAAATTTCCTTCAAGCGGTTCATTGGCTGCTGCCAGCTCTTCTGCGGGAATGTATGCAGAGTGCGGATCAAGATTCTCTAATAGTTTTTCAATGGTTCCATCCATCAATTGTTTTGAATTGATGGTGTCCACATATTCCTGCCTGACATAATTGAGTACATCGCTCAGTTTATTGTAATTGGTTGTTGCTGGCGCAGGACTTAACTTACTGCCGAGATATAATCCAATAGCAAGCACAATTCCTAAAATAAAAGGAAGCCAGATTTTAAATTTTGTTTGATTCATATAATTGTTTCCTGCGTAGGCTGATAATGTAAAACTTCTATGCCAAATCTTTTTAAAAAATCAACGCCCTCATCTGCATTGATTCCTTTATAGTCAGCATAAGAATTCAGATAAATTACTTTTTTAATTCCAACAGAATAAATCATGCGTGCGCAGGGAAGACAGGGAGAAAGTGTGATATATAAAGTAGCACTATCTAATGTAATCTGATTTTTTGCAGCATATAAAATAGCATTGGCTTCAGCATGCAATGCAAGTGAACATCCACCTTTTCTGTCACGCGGACAACCGGTATCAGGCCACTCTTCATCGCAGTTATGTGTTCCGGCAGGTGGTCCGTTATATCCTAATGAAACAATGCGTGTGTCTTTTGAAATTACTGCACCCACTTTTTTCTTTACACAATGCGATTTTCGGGCGAGGTTGCCAGCCAGGTCCATATAAATATCATCAAAACTCAATTTATTCATAGAGCAAAGATAGTTTGGCTAATGCAGAATTCGGAGCGTGATTAATTTCTTAAATAATTATGCTTTGGCCCGCGCTCACCCTTAATTCCCTAAAGGGATACCACACGCGACAATTCCCCTTTAGGGGTTAGGGGTTTTTGAAGATGAAACACATTGGATTTAAAATTTAAACAGGCTCTAAGAATGTTGAATCCTAAATCACCGCTTCCACTTTCTCATTCAGCCATTTCAAATCAGCGACATTTTTTTCTGCATCAATTTCCTGTTTTAGTTTTTGAAGTTTGGTATTGCTAATCCCTGCCCGCACCAATCGCGTTAAAAATTTAACCAGGTTGCGGTTGATTGTTCGCTGATATTCTGAAATGCTTCTGTTGCGTAAAAGAAATAAACGAAACGCTGATGCGTGATAAAAAAAAGTTTCCACCTCATCCAATTCATAAAATGCTTTTAATAAAACCACTCGTGCATCCAGTTGATAAAACACATCTGTGAAAACAACATCCTGCAACTGGCGGATTGATTTTTTAAAATCTGCATTCATAAAATACCAGTAAGCAAGATTATATGCTAATGCATTTTTACGTTCGGCAGGCAATAAGTAATTGATGTATTTGTGAATAAAAATACGGCACCATTCTTTTTCATTTAAACGCAAGGCAATGCTTACGATGTTCTTATACTCCCATTGCGAAAGATAATCTGCATTCATCAGCCGTTTGTCAGCAAGCATCGTTTTATAAATTTCAAAAAGTGTTTTGATGTATGCAGTGTTTCCCTGGTTAATTTTTTTAACACAATAATTTTTTACATACTGATACATGCCATTCAATTCTGCAACAGGAAAAAGATGTCCGTGTTTTTTCAACAGCTCACGCAAACGGTCAAAGTTTTTTTCCTTGTCAGCATCAGTGAGCGTTAAGAGTATGTGATAATAAATCTGAATAACAGGAATTTTAGCAAACGGTTCTTTAACGGCCAGTTTTTTGATTTCATCAAACAAGTGCAAATTAAAATCACCTGAAAGAATATTTTTAAGATTGATTACCTCGCAAAACAATTGGAGCTTACGCGATAAATAAAATGTTTCTAAATTTTGTAATACATCCTGATAATCCAGTTTCTTTTTTCGTGATTGCTTGCTTCCTGTATAATTGAGATGCTGATCTGCCGCAACGAAACGGTGATAATAAAACTTGGAATTCTGAATCTCGTCCTGTTGTTTTATTAAGTGATAACGATACTGGTATGATTTCTCACAATCACGCTTGGCAAGTTCATTTGCGCAAATTGTATTTTGCAATAAATCATCTTTATCAAAACCTCTGAGTGAAATAAAATATTCAAGATGCTTGGTGAGATCAGTGAGCAGGTAACGCATTTGCTGATCGTTAAATCTAACAATACCAAATATTTTTTTATGCAAGTCCTTGCGTGAAAAACTTTTGTTTTTATTCAGCATTACTCTCACAGCAATAAAACAATCATCCAGCTTTTTGTTTTCTGTAAAGTAGGGTGAATGGAGATAAGATTTAAATGCTTTTACTTCATGCAGGTTGAGTGAACGAATAAGTTCTGTAAGCTTTGAGTTTTGCATTGAGAAGACCTTCCTGTATTGTCATCCTGAAAGGAACTTGTGTAATAGTATTATAAAGGTTGACTTAGTGGGGAGTTGATTTAACAGAGGTGCGTTGAACAAACTTGCTTCGTATTCAAACTTTGGTGCAACTATTACACAAGTTCCTTTCAGGATGACAGTTATTTCGTGTAAAAATACTTTATCCCGACAAATAACCATATCATTTCAAAAATATGTTTGCTTTGCCTGTAAACTGTAAACCGAAAAACGTAAACTATACTTTGACAAATCAAAAAAACTGTACTTTTTTACAACCTGTTCCCCGAGTATGTTTGTATCGTGAAAAACTATCTGGTAGAAACACTACCTTTAAACTTCAGCTTATGAAAACAATATTTACCTCCTGTAAGACGCAAAGTATTTTCTCCAAAACAATACATTGCTTCAAAATCATGCGCATAAAAAAACATGTTTCTCTTTTTTCTATTTTGATAATAATTTCATTTCAGTCAAAAAGCATCAATGTTCAGATATCCAAAGTGGATGATGCATGTGCTGAAGGCATCGGATCTATTGGTGCTTTTGCTTCTGGAGGAACACTTCCTTACACTTTTGTCTGGTCGAATGGAACAACTGATATTTCAAATGATGCGGAAGATACCATTCATAATCTTTTTGCGGGGGTATATTCTTTAACCGTGTATGACGCGGCAGGGGACAGTGCGGTTGTCAGCGCTACTTTAACAAATTATCCTAACCTTGATCGCAACGGTTTACTAGGAGCAATGAATATGATGACTAATAGTGGTCCTCCATTTCCGGGAAATCCCGGTTTTGCATGTCCGAATACTTATGATGGAATTATGTATGGTTTTTTAAATATAGTAGGTGGAATCCCTCCTTTTTCAGTGACTTCTTTCAGTACTAATAATTTTAATCCGTATGCAGATGCATATATAGGTATAGGTACAATCGGCTATTATTTTGCGGTTGATAGCCTGATGACAGGCGACCAGTTTTTTATAACAATAGCTGATAATGCAGGCTGCACCGGAAACTTCAGCGATATGGAATTTGGTCCTGATTATTTCAGCACCAATATTATTTCTACAACGCCAGCAACTAACGGACAAAGCAACGGGAGCTTGACTATTGACCATCACTCCGGACCTTTTACTTTAAATATTATTCTTAATGACAGTCTTGGTTCTGTTGGTTCATTCAACGGAGTATCAGGATTGATGAACCTGAGCAACACGCTGCATCCGGGAACTTATACCATTTACATGGAATATAATAATACAAGGAATGTGTGTGATACTACATTGACTGTTACTGTTGGAAATACAATTTCCAATGCAGGATATTACTGGGTTGGAGGCACAGGCAACTGGAGCGATTATGCAAACCATTGGGCTACTACAAGTGGAGGTACAACATTTCAAACAGCTCCACCAGGACCCAATGGTGATGTTTATTTTGATGCGAATTCGTTTCCAACTGCGAATGATACTGTTCATGTAGATGTAACAACTGCCTATTGTAATAATTTTGATTGGACAGGTGCAAATAACAGTCCTGATATTTATGGAAGCGGCACTACCGTTAATATCTATGGCTCATTTATTTTATGTCCAACAATGACCTGCGATTTGCCCAATATCAATTTTATTTCATCACAAACCAATAACATCATTCGCACTTATGGTAATCTGTCACTATTAGGTACGAACTTCACATTTAATAATCCCACCGGTGAATGGGAATTAGCTGACAACCTCACTTTGCCTGTAAATGGAGGTGTGGGCAATCTCGCTGTTGTTAGCGGAACTTTTAAATCAAATAATTTTAATGTAACCTGTTATAGGATTACGGCTGGCAGCGCGACTGGATTGTTTGGAACTTCCACAATCGAATGTTCTGAATTTCACATTCTGTTTGGCGCCTCTCTTGACCTCGATTCAACAATTATTCAAGGAGTTGGTACACTAACTTCAAATCAAAATGGTATCGCATTCAATATTGTTAATGCTGTAGATATTTATGTTGATTCTTGTACGGTTAATAAAATCGTGTGCACAGGTTTCAATGGTTTAAGCAATTCTGTTAAAGAAATAACCACCTTTTATATAAGCAATCAAGCCACTGGTAATGCAATAGCCCCTAATCATTTTCAAAAAGCAATATTTCCTTTTAATGGACGAATTGACTCTAACACTTCTTATTTTGATACAGTATTCGTAGATCAATCTTCGAGTACCTTTCAACTTCAAGGTAACAGCAGCGATACAGTTTTTGTAAACAATCAATTCATCATAAACAAACCATCCGGACAATCAAATTTTACAAGCAATGGTCCTGTTCTATCCGTTGCATCAGGAACAGTTTGTCTTCACAATGTAGCCCTGCAAAATGTTGCTGCTGTCGGTGGCGCACAATTTTATGCAGGTCAGGGATGTACTGATGCAGGAGGCAACACTGGTTGGACATTTGCTCCATGTTCAGTAGTAACAGATGTGTGGCCCGGTGATGCAAATTATGATTTAACAGTAAACAATTTGGATGTGCTAAACATCGGCATGGCTTATGGAGATACAGGTGCTGTTCGTACTGGTGCATCAAACAATTATGTTGCACAACCTGCAGTTGACTGGAGTGGATTTTTTCAAACAGCAGTAAATAAAAAACATGCTGACTGTAATGGTGATGGAATAGTTGACAACAATGACACGGCTGCAATTGCTTTGAACTATGGACAAAATCATCCTGCACGTTTTTCAAATCCCGGAAATCAACTGTTACCATCTCCAGATTTATATCTTGAAATAAATCCTGACTCCGCAAGCTTAAGCGATACTGTTAATGTGGATGTTTTTCTTGGAACAAACACCACACCTGTTGACAGTATTTATGGAATTGCCTTCACCATCAATTTTGATACTGCTTATGTGGATACCACTTATATGCCTTTTGATTACACTGGTAACTGGATGGGAGTTTCAGGTGTTGATTTATTAACGTTTCAGAAAACACGTTTCTTAGAGGGTGCAGTTGACATGGCAATGGTTCGCACTGATCATCAGAATATCGGAGGCTTTGGATTTTTAGAACGCATAGGAATTGTGGTGGTGGATAATATCGGTGCACGAATTACAACTCCTTTCACGCTTTCCAATGTTCATGCAATCACTTACTCGGAATATGTGCTTGCTATAAATACTTTGAATGATTCTCTTTCACTTGATACCATCTCATCTGTTGGAATTAATGAAGTTGGAAATCTTGAAAACATGATTTCTGTTTATCCGAATCCTGTAAAGGAAAAATTACATATTCACTCAGGTAGAATTAATATGAATGGTGTTGAAATTTATAACTGCATGGGTGAGATGGTTGTTAATGAAAAAATAAATTCAAATTTTGTTAGTTTAAATGTTACAAATTTGCAACAGGGAATTTATTTGATTCGTTGTTATACTGATAAAGGAGTTTTCAATAAACGAATGGTAATTGCAGTCAGGAAGTAATTCTTATCACCCGGGTTTCTTTATAAATAAAATTTAATATTACTATGGTATATAATTTTCGATTGTTAATCATAACAATTTTATTTGTGACTGGAATGCATTCCGTAAAGGCTTTCAACGGCATTATCTCTGCACCGATGCAAATAGTAAGCATCACTTCTTTTGGAACCGATACAGTTATTGCAGCCGGTGGATATAAATACAATCCTGTTTCAGGTTGGCCCGGAGATTATTCCTATTTATTACGCTCAATTGATGGTGGTATAACATGGAAAGTTATTTACCGATTGCATTCTAATGCACAATTTCATTCTGTATATGCCCTTAATAACTCAACAGGGTTTGCCGTAGCTGACAGTGGACTAATGTATAAAACCATTGATGCAGGATCATCGTGGTTTCGTGTTGCATTGCCATCAGGAATTAATCTTTACAACATCGAATTCACTGATTCTTTAACAGGTTATGCAACCGGTTCGCAGGAACGTTATTTAAAAACCATTGATGGCGGTTACACATGGACGCAAAAAGCAATTGGTGCCTCATACAACGGGCTTTATGATATTACATGGGCAAGTGCAACACGAGGTTTTATTTGCGGAGAGCGTTTCTATACTACAACGAATGGAGGCAATTCATGGAATATCGGAAGTAATTTTTCCGGTTTTATAAAAACCAAAATGCATTTTAAAAATACACAGGAAGGTTTTGCTGCACCATTCAGCGGGGGTATCGGTAAAACAACTAATGCTGGTTTATCCTGGACAGTGGATACTACTGCTAACATTATTGATCTGCACGAATTTGATAACGCACATTTTATCGGGGTAAAGGATAGTTCAGTTTATGAAACGGTAGATAGTGGCAATACATGGATTTTAAAATATACCTTACCTGTTGGTGATGCAGAAGCAATTCATTTCAGTAGTGCAATGAAAGGATGGATTGGATGTGCCAACGAAATTTATAGTACAACTGATGGAGGTGCAACATGGATGGCAAGCGGCTATCAGCATGCAGGAACAGCCGATGTAATTGCATTTGATTCTTTAACGCTTTATTCTTATTCTGCAATCTGGCAGGATTTACTTTACCAGACTTTTGATGGTGGTGGATCGTGGAGGCATCATGTCACACCTTCAGGTTTAAATATTTCAAGCCTGGATTTTGTTTCGCCTGCAGTTGGTTTTGGAGCAGGACCGGGAGGATTGTATTCCACTCTTGATTCAGGATTTACTTGGACATTGATAAACGCTACACCAATTGAAGATGTAAAAGCATTTAATCAATTAAACTTAATTGCATACGATGGTATAAATGGCAACCATGTATATACCAGCACCAACGGAGGCGTTACATGGAATCTGCTTCAGCCGGTTTATAATAATCCTTCAATAAAAAAATTAGATGCCAATGTTGGATTTGCTGTTACTTATCCAAATACGTTGTACAGAACCATAGATGGCGGAGCCACCTGGCAAGTTATGAATTCAAATTTTACAATGAGCACCTGGGACATGCTTGATTCGTTAAACGGTATAAGTGTTTTATCAACTAATTCTGATGTTTATAAAACAACTGACGGAGGAATTACGTGGAATTATTTAAGCACTAACAGCAATTTAGTGAATATAAAAATGATTGACCTGCAAACGGTTTGTTCCATTGGTTTAGGAAGTTATTTTTATTTGTCAATGGATAGTGGTGTTACTTTCAATATTGCTGAAAATGAAATTACACCTTACTTACGCAATCTTACAAAATCACCAACAGGCGAAGTAATTTTTTATGGTGATTTGATAACAGGTAATTTTATAAACGGATTTCCTCTTTGCGCAACCAAGGCTCTATACGATCGTCCTTATGCCGGAATATTTGAAAGCGATACCGAACATCTCATCAATCAATCGTTAAATGCACAGCAATTTCAATGGTATGATAATGGAAATTTTATCACCGGCAATACTGATTATGATTTCACAAGCAGCGATACTGGCAGTCACGCAATTTCTTTGATGGCTTCTGATGGCAACTGTAATGCTGATTATTCCAACAGTATTTATGTTCATCCATTCGGATCAGTTTGGTTGCAACGTACAGGTATCAATTATCGCAACCTGGTTAAGTCAGCCAATTTTCAGATTGGGAACTTTGGTTATCGTTGCAACGGTTCACTCAATGTTTCATCTACCGACTCTTGTTTTCGTATTAATTTAAAAACATTAACATGGGAACCGGTAGCAAACTTACCTGCCTCACCTCGCTATGGCAATACCGGATTTGCAATTGGTGGTTATGGGTACGAGGTAAGTTATGATGGAACCTTAAATCAAAATCAGTTATGGCGTTATGATGCTTCTAACGATACGTGGATTCAAAAAGCACTCTTTCCGGGAAATGCAAGAATCGGAAGTTCTTCTTTTGTGTTGAACAATAAAGCGTATGTAATTTGTGGTTATAAAGTTGTTGCTTCCACTGCAATTTATAATAATGAATGTTGGGAATATGATCCTGCTAATGATACTTGGACACAACGAACATCCATGCCAGGTCTTGAACGAATCAGAGGAGCTGCCTTTGCCGTTAATGGCTTTGGTTATTATGGAGGAGGATGGCAGGTGACCAATTTATTTGATTATTATAAATATGATCCCATCAACGATTCATGGAGTGTTATTCCTTCTATTCCGGGTAACCCCAATGTTTATCTTCCGCAAACGTTTGTAAGAGACAATGATGGATATTTACTTGCAGGAAATAATCCATCCTTTGTTTATAAATATAATTCGATAAGTAACAGTTGGGACAGTGCTGTTATGATCATTAACCAGCAAATTCTGGATGGTGTTTGTTTTATCAATGGAGACAGTGTGTTAAGTTGCCATAGCTCCAATCAGATAAATGCCTATCCTGATATTTGGTACATGCGGTTTGCGCCTTCTTCCATTCCTGTATCTACTCAGCAAAATGCATCAGCTGAGAAAATGATTGATGTAAATGTTTATCCCAATCCTGCAAAAGATCAAATAACTATTACATCAGGAAATTTAAAAATGAATGCGATTGAAATTGTTAATCCACTTGGCGGAATTTTAATTCGTGAGAAAATAAATAGAAATATGTTTATTCAAAACTTGTCAGGTTTTAACAATGGAATTTACATGGTTCGTTGCTTTACTAAAAAAGGAATTGTAAATAAAAGAATAGTGATTACAGGCAGACAATAAATTTATCTGAAAACAATTCGCCTCATCATCTTATGCCTCTCCCAATCCCGATAGCTATCGGGAGAGGGAAGTAGTGACCGATAAAAATAATGTGTGATTAAACAGCAGCGCTTGCTTTTATTTTTTGTCCGATGGCTTGTTTTAAATCTTCGATCAAATCTTCCACATCTTCTATACCAACACTTAATCGCAATAACGAATCTGTAACACCTGCTTTATCTCGTTCATCTTTTGGGATGGAAGCATGCGTCATCGTTGCCGGATGATTGATTAATGATTCAACACCACCTAATGATTCAGCCAGTGAAAAAACTTTTGTGCGTGATGCCATTGCAAATGTTTCTTCTAATGTTGCATCCTTTAAAGTAAAGCTGATCATACCACCAAAATCACGCATTTGTTTTTTTGCAATGTCATGATTTGGAAAATCTGCGAAGCCGGGCCAGTATAATTTATCAATCATCGGATGATTGCGTAAAAATTCAGCAACAGCTTTTCCGTTTGAGCAGTGGCGTTCCATCCGGATGTGCAAAGTTTTAATTCCACGCAACACTAAAAAACTATCCATCGGTCCGGGTGTTGCCCCGCAGGAATTATGAATGAATGCAAGTTGTTCAAACAATTTATCATCATTCATACACAAAGCACCCATCACCACATCCGAATGACCACCGATATATTTTGTTACAGAATGTAAAACGATGTGTGCTCCGAAACCAAGCGGGTTTTGCAAATAAGGAGAAGCAAACGTATTGTCAACCACAAACAATAAATTATTTTTTGCAGCGATATCACCACAGGCTTTCAAATCAACAATCTGCATGGTGGGATTAGTTGGAGTTTCAACCCAAAGCATTTTTATGTTTTTGTTGAGATAGTTATTGATGTTTGCAGCATCATGCATATTGATGAAATGAAACTTAATCCCAAAATGCGCAAACACTTTTGTAAACATCCTGTATGTTCCGCCATACAAATCATTGCCTGCTATTACTTCATCGCCAGGACGTAAAAGTTTAATCACCGCATCACTTGCACCCATTCCACTGCTGAAACACAAACCATATTTCGCATTTTCCAGGGCTGCAATATTTTTTTCAAGTGCACTGCGTGTCGGATTTTTTCCGCGTGCATACGCATAACCTTTATGCTTTCCGGGTGATTCCTGCACATAAGTAGAAGTCTGGTAAATAGGAGTCATAATGGCTCCGGTGCTTGGATCTGGCTCTTGACCTGCATGAATGGCTTTGGTTCCGAATTTCATTTTACTGGTGTCTTTCATAATGCAAAAGTATTAAATGTGTTTCTTAATAATCAATCTTTATAAGAGTAATAAAATTTATCAGTCATAAAAAAAGCGACACCATTGATGTCGCTTTTAAATTTAAGAATCGAATTTTATTTTGCAGTGCTTACTCCTTTTATAGTAAGGTTAATCGTTATCACAAATTCAGTTTCATCATCATGATGATTATTATTTTGATTGCAATTACCACCACCATTTGATTGATGACCGTCATGTTGTTCTTCAACGGATGAAATTACCACTCTGTCAGTACCTGAATAATTTGTTGATGGAATGTAACGATAGCTTGTTGCATTATTTTCCAACATACTTGATTTAAAATGTGAAGCCTGTGTTGTGATCTGAAAAGGATCATCTGATTTATTTTCCGGCATAGCGTAAGTGTAGGTTTCATTTGCATTGATAGTTGCCTCCACTGTGCGGTACTCCACTTTAGCATTATCCTTATGATCTTTTTTGAAATCCATTTTTTGGCAGGATTGTGTTAAAAAGATAATTGGTGTTACGAGTAAAAAAAATAGTTTTTTCATTTTCTTGTATGATTTATTGAGTTTGACTCTGGTTAATACGTAAAGTTTAATATAAAATTGGACAGATCACGGAATTGCGGTGAATAATTAATCCTTGCGGTTAAAATTACATTCCCAATATCCACGCAAACATCAGCGGAGCAACGATGCTCGCATCTGATTCCACAATAAATTTTGGTGTGTCAATTCCCAATTTTCCCCAGGTAATTTTTTCATTCGGCACAGCACCTGAGTAAGAACCATAGCTCGTTGTTGAATCACTTATCTGGCAGAAATAACTCCAGAATGGAATGTTCTCCATCTCCATATCCTGGTATAACATCGGCACCACGCAAATGGGAAAATCACCTGCAATGCCACCACCGATCTGAAAAAATCCGATTCCTTTTCCTTCAGAATTTTTTACATACCAGTCAGCCAGCCACGCCATGTATTCAATTCCTGATTTCATGGTGGAAGCTTTTATTTCCTTTTTTATTACATAGGAAGCAAAAATATTTCCCATCGTAGAGTCTTCCCAACCGGGAACAACAATCGGTAAATTTTTTTCAGCCGCAGCAAGCATCCAGCTGTTCTTCGGATCAATTTCATAATACTGATCTAATTCTCCGCTCAATAAGATTTTATACATGAATTCATGCGGAAAATACCGTTCGCCATTTGTGTCTGCATCTTTCCAGATTTTATGAATATGTTTTTGCAGTCTTCGAAAAGCTTCCTCTTCAGGAATACAGGTATCGGTTACACGGTTGAAATGATTCTCCAGCAAATCCCATTCATCCTGCGGAGAAAGATCACGATAGTGAGGCACACGTTTATAATGATTGTGTGCAACAAGATTCATAATGTCTTCTTCCAGATTTGCTCCGGTGCAGGAGATGATATCCACTTTTCCTTCGCGAATCATTTCAGCCAATGAAATTCCTAACTCAGCAGTGCTCATGGCGCCTGCAAGAGTGATCATCATCTTACCACCTTCTGATAAATGTGTTATGTATGCTTCAGCAGCATCCATCATGGCAGCAGCATTAAAATGCAAATAATTTTTCGCCATGAATTGCGATACAGGTCCTTTACTCATTGTCATAAAAATTTTAGGAGTGCAAAAATAATTTATTGAGCGGTTAAAGCCCTCAGGAATTCTTCAGGTTTATAAGTACCGATAAGATAATTCATTCCTTCACGGTCAGTGAGTTTAATGGCATCCTTTCCGCCTGAATAAAATTTTATCGTGTTTTTAGAATGAACATTAAATGCAGGATTATTTAAATGATAATTGCTGTAAACGGTTTTTTCAATATTAACAATACTGCTGCGGTCAATTTTAACCAACCGCGTTTTCCACATTCCTTTTAGGATAATTGAATTTTCAGTGACGATGATATGCAAATGTTTTACAAATAATAACACCACTGAAACAACAAGAATAAAAAGTCCCAGCACAAATAAAAGATCAGCGTCCTGTTCACGGTTTTCAGTGTAGTAATAAGCAACAAAACAAAAAATGGCGAGCACCATTCTCCGCGAAATGGAGTAAGGGTTGAAACCTAAATATTGTTTCTCTTCAAATAAAATTTTGCTATCCATTTTCTTTTACAGATTTTTTTATTTGCAGCTGAATAACTTTTTTTGTTTCATCCGTAACACGATAACGATTATCCAACCTGTGATTTACCACCCAAACAATTTCATCTCCCGATGGAGCCGGATTCACAATTAACCAGGTTCTTTCTTTATCAGCAAGCGAAAATTTTTCATCTGTAAAATAATCACTCAGCTTTTTGCGATGCTCCATTCCGAGAGGATAAAAATAATCTCCTTTTTGCCATCTTCTTAACACCAACGGAAATTTAATTTTTGAGGCATCAATGACAGCATTTGTTTTGCTGCAATCAGAAAGATTAAAATCATCTGTTAGATTAATCTCAAGTATTGTATCATTAAAATAAATTTTATGATCGTTTTTATTGATCAGGTAAGTGGGATCATCATTTATAAAAGGAGGTGAAGTAATAATAAACTGTTTACGGTTAACAATGAGGCGATGTGATACTGAGTAGAAAACAATTCCGCTATTGTCCGGTTTTTCAGAACACAGGGAATCTATTTGTGATGAATTGAAATTAAAATCTTTTAAAAGGTAATAAATTAAAGTTTTTTTAGCAGGATGATTATTTATTTTTTCTGCATCAATGATTACATCATCACCTGAGTGAAGAATAATTTCATCGCTGTATCTTTTAATTGTTTCTTCCAGTAGCAGCAGTGATTCGCTGGTAAACTGTGAAATGTTTTTTATCGCATCATGCACGGATGGATTAATCTCTTTTAGCAATGGAATTATTTTATGACGGATAAAGTTTCGATGGTAATCTGTTGTTGCATTGGAACTATCCTCACGCCATTTTAAATTATTCTCAGATGCATATTCCAATATTTCTTTACGTGTCGCAAATAATACCGGGCGAATTACAAAATTATTTTTTACAGGAATTCCTTTCAATCCTTCCAATCCTTTCCCTCTGATAATGTTCAGCAAAACTGTTTCTGTTGAATCTTCCTGGTGATGTGCTGTAGCGATAAAATCAAAATTGTTTTCTGTTCTTAACTTCTCAAACCATTTGTAACGCAAATTACGCGCTGCCATCTGAATAGAAATATTTTCTTGCTCTGCAACTTTTAATGTATCGAAATGCTGAGAAAAAACTTTTACATCATATTTATTTGCCAGTTCGTTTACAAACTTTTCATCAGCATTTGATTCCTCACCACGCAAATTAAAATTGCAATGTGCAATGGCAAAAGTATATTGACACTGAAAAAACAATTGAGTCAGTACTACAGAATCCAATCCTCCACTCACAGCAAGTAAAAATTTATTTTGTTTTGAAGCACCACATTGTTCTTCAAGAAATAATTGAAAAGCAGCAATCAGTTTGTTTGAATTCATTCTTTAATGATTTTGAAAGTTTCTTTAATACCTAATGCATTTAACATGCCTTGGGCTTTCAGAATACATTCATGGTATTCCTGTATGGCATCACTCTTTGCTGTTATCGCACTTCCCACGGGAATACTCAGTTGGTTTGTTTTCGAATTATAAATGATACTTCTGATCACAACATTAAAATCAAAATCTCCATCTGGATCAATATATCCTGCTGAACCGGAAAAAATTCCACGCTTAAAATTTTCAAACTCTTCAATCAGTTGCATCGCTCTCACCTTTGGCGCTCCGTTCATTGAACCCATCGGAAACATAGCTTTAATAATAGTTGTAAAAGAAATTTCATCTCTTAGTTCAGCCGAAACTGTGGAGACCATCTGATGTACTCTTGGAAAAGTATAAACACCAAAAAGCTCATCCACTTTCACGCTGCCTTTTTTTGCAATACGCGATAAATCATTGCGTACCAAATCTACAATCATTACATTCTCTGCACGTTCTTTTTCACTCTGCTGTAGCTGTTGTTTTAAAATATGATCTTTTGTTTTATCATCTGATCTCTTGCTTGTTCCTTTCATTGGCTGAGAAAAAATTCTTGTTCCTTGTTTAGCAATAAATCTTTCAGGACTTGCACACATCAGGTAGTGATCCTTAATCCGCGCAAAGCAGGAGAATGGTGAAGGCGAATATTCAGTTAATCTTTTGTAAACATTCAACGGATCAATTTTGCTTTTCTGCAAAATCTGAATACAATAATTCATCTCATAAATATCACCACGATGCAGATGATATTTTATTTTGTCAATGATTTTGCAATAATTCTCTGCTGAAGGCAATTCAAATTCAAAGGTTGATTCTACAGTTTCACTATTGATAGGTTCCTTATTAATTAATCGCTGAAAAATATTTGCTGCTGCAATATTGTCGGAACATTCTATTTCAATATTTCCCTTTTTTAAAACAATTAATACTTCTGGTATAAAAAAATGAAGCATCGGGATTTGGATTGCATCAGGATTAGAAGATGTTAAATGTTCAATTTCATTTTTTAAATCATAACTGATCATTCCAAATTTCCAGGCATCAGCATTATGTTTAAGAAAGTCATTCAATTCACTTAAACAGTTTTGATTAACCGACAATAATTTTTTTACCCCGAACCCGGCAATCATTTCATACTTAACAGGAATATTTTCAAATAAAACCTGCGGACAACTATCCAATACAGCAAAATGTTCATATTGCGATGAGAGGTTTAGTATCCGCTCCCGCATTTCCTGCGTTGTGCCCGGGTATGAAAATCTTTGCATTACATAGCAAAGTAAATTAAAAGAAAAAACATCTGTACTTATTTATCAAAGCCTTTTATCTTCGAAAAAAATGTAATGGTTAATTATTTCAGTTTTATTGACACTCAAAAGCTTGATAAAAAGCTGTCTGCGGGAAATTTTCCCTTCAGCAATTTTTATTCTGGGATGTTGATATAGAAAAAATTGATCTGAAAAAAAATCAACGATATGTAATAGAAAGAGTTCTTTCACGGGAATTCACTGAAGATTTTTATATGCTGTTGAAAATTTATACTGAGGATGAAATAAAAACCGCACTTCGCAAAAGCAGAGAATTAGATCCTAAAACAATTAATTTTTGCAGCCATTTTTTTAAGCTCCCAAAATCTGAAATGAATGCTTCATCTTTCTACCGAGATAATAGAGTTCATTAAAAAGACTTGTGTTTGAATTCGAACTATTTTTCCTTTCTATCAAGCGAAAATTTAACATCTTTACTCCGAAGTATTAATACCATCCAATAAATATTTTAAATGCTAATAAAAACTTTCGGTAGTGCTGTGTATGGAATCAATGCGACAACCATAACGGTTGAAGTAAATGTGAGCCAGGGAATTAAATTCTGGCTGGTGGGTTTACCTGATAACGCTGTGAAAGAAGCGCAACATCGCATTGAAGCTGCTTTAAAAAACACTGGTTATAAAATGCCGGGACATAAAGTGGTGGTGAACATGGCTCCTGCTGATATCCGTAAAGAAGGTTCTGCTTTTGATCTAACTATGGCAATGGGAATTTTATGTGCATCAGAACAGATATTCGCTCCTGAAATTGATCAGTATATAATTATGGGAGAGCTTTCGCTTGATGGCGGATTGCAACCAATCAAAGGCGCTTTGCCAATTGCAATACAGGCACGCAAAGAAAATTTCAAAGGTTTTATTTTACCAAAAGCAAATGCACGTGAAGCCGCAATCGTAAGTGAACTTGATGTATATGGTGTAGATAATATGCGTGAAGTGATTGATTTTTTTATCGGGGAAGGTTCGCTGCAACCGACAATTGTAAATACACGTGAAGAATTTTTAATGAAACAAAATCAAAGTGAAATTGATTTTTCGGATGTGAAGGGGCAGGAAAATATTAAACGTGCGTTAGAGATTGCTGCCTCTGGCGGACACAATGTAATATTGATCGGACCACCCGGTGCAGGTAAGACCATGCTTGCAAAACGATTACCAACCATTCTTCCTCCACTCACTTTGCATGAAGCATTGGAAACAACAAAGATTCATTCTGTGGCAGGCAAGATGGGAAAAGATGCAGGATTAATTTCTATCCGTCCTTTCCGGTCACCACATCATACCATCAGTGATGTAGCATTAGTAGGCGGTGGAGGCAATCCTCAACCCGGAGAAATTTCTTTGGCGCATAATGGAGTTTTATTTTTAGATGAGTTGCCTGAGTTCAAACGCACTGTGCTGGAGGTAATGCGTCAGCCGTTGGAAGAAAGAAAAGTTACCATTGCTCGTGCAAAAGCTTCTATTGAATATCCGGCAAGTTTTATGTTGGTGTCATCAATGAACCCTTGTCCTTGCGGATATTACAATCATCCGGAAAAAGAATGTGTGTGTGCTCCCGGTGTTGTACAGAAATATCTCAACAAAATTTCAGGACCACTGTTGGATAGAATTGATTTGCATGTGGAGGTAACTCCCGTATCATTTACTGAATTAACTAAAGAAAGACTTTCTGAAAAAAGTGAAGATGTAAGACAACGTGTAGTGAAAGCAAGAGAAATACAGGAAGAACGATTTAAAGAAAATGAAAATGTGTATTGCAACGCACAAATGAGCAGCAAGCAACTGCGCACCATTTGTAAAATAACAGATGAAGGACAGCAGCTTTTAAAAACTGCAATGGATCGTTTGGGTTTATCAGCACGTGCATTTGACCGTATTTTAAAAGTAGCAAGAACCATTGCTGATCTTGCTGACAGCGCAGATATTAAAACAGAACATCTTGCGGAAGCAATTCAATACAGGAGTTTAGATAGAGAAGGATGGGCGGGGTAAGATTTTACTAATTCTAAATTAATATGATTGCAATTATTATAAGACGTGGGTAGTAAACAACTGGAAAGGAAGAAAAAACATTAGAAAAGAAGAAGAGATAAAATTATTGAATGCTCATTTAATAATTTATCAATTTCCCGTTTTTGATATAATAAATGACGACTGTGTTTTTAATAATTTTAAAGGCAAATATCCATGTCTTATCAAAAGTTGCACATTTCAGGGTTTCAACTTTCCACTTTGGGTATTTGCAAATGGTGTAGGCATTTGGGGCGTGCGAGATTGAATCTGCAAAGTTTAAAAGTTTATCAATGTACTTCAAAGCAGTATCAGGCATTTTAATAGTTTCTGAAATGTAATCAGCAATCGAAGTAATTGCATTTTCAGCCGAAGGCTTTAAAACAGCCTTCATTTTTTGCTTGCCTTTTTCGCTGAATATCTTTTTTTAACTTCTTCTTTCAGTTTTTTACCAAACTGTTCCAAAGAAATAGAATCGCTCAAATCATCTTCATCAACAATAGAGGCAATTGTTTTCGGAAAGGTTTTTACTAAAGAAAGTATTGCTTGCCCTTGTTCGGTATTTTCGTTGATATTTACTTGTGTCATGATAAAATTTTATGCTCTAAAATTACAAATAAAATGTTTCCTTCTTCTATCGTTGGAGATAGCTATCACTCCACTTCCACCACCAAATCATCCGCTTCCACAAGTGTCCCTTCACACAACACTAAATTTTTTATTTTAAAATCATTGGAAGCTGTGAAGGTTGTTTCCATCTTCATGGCTTCAATGGTAAAGTGAGGTGTATTGCGTTTTACCTGTTGACCGATTATTGAATTTGTTTTATCTGGCTACTTCAGGATGTTTAATAAGTTTGTGTTCTATAAAACAAACTTTCATCTATTCAATGAGTTAGTGTTTACATTATCATACGTGATAACATCAATGAAAAACATTCGTATAATTGCAGCAACAGTACTCACCACACTTCCCATAGGAACAGTGTCCCAGGGTGAGTCTTCTGCTTTTATACCTATCTGTAAACATTTTATTTTATAGTATGAAGTATAACAAACCTCCCATAGCAATACCTCAGCAAATTGAACAGTTAAAACGCAGAGGCCTTGTTATTTCAGATGAGCAGGTTGCATCTCATTTTTTACAAAATGTAAGTTACTATCGTTTGGCAGGTTACTGGTGGCCCATGCAGTTGGATAAAACATTGCACACTTTTAAGCCTAACAGCACTTTTGAAAATGTAATAGCCATTTACAATTTTGATCGTGAATTACGAATCCTTCTTTTTGATGTGATAGAACGAATCGAAATTGCTTTCCGCACTAAATTAATTTATCACCTGTCGCGTGAAATTTCACCATGGTGGTTTGAATACGCTGGTCATTTCAAAAACGCAGTAGAACATACCGAAACATTATTAGCAATTGACAGAGAACTCAAACAGACCAAAGAGGTTTTTATAAAACAACATTATATTAAATACCATACCGATACACGCAGACCTCCAGCCTGGAAAACACTTGAGATAGCCAGCTTTGGTAATCTTTCAAAACTTTATGGCAATCTGCTGCCGTCCATTAAATCAAAAGATTTGATTGCAAAGGATTTTGGAACTGTTAATCACACCTTTTTACCAAGCTGGTTGCAAAGCATTACACAGATAAGAAACATTTGCGCGCACCATGGAAGACTATGGAATAAGAATTTGCCGGGGAGACCTAAACTCCTTCCTAAACCTCCGAATGTGTGGATTGCTAATGTGCCTGCGGTTACAGAGCACCATCTGTTGTATGTGCATTTGTGTTGCATGAAATACCTGATGAATGTGGTAAATCCCAACAGTCATTTTACACAAATGTTAATGTCTATGATGATGAAGTACCCAAACATTGATCCTAATGCTTTGGGCATAAAACCTGATTGGCAAAACGAACCACTTTGGGAAATATAACAATTAACAGTTATAAATTTTTCCTTAGTGTTTCTAAGAAACGCCTTTGTAATTTTTACTCCACCTCCACCACCAAATCATCCGCCTCCACTAAAGTCCCTTCACTCAACACTAAATTTTTTATTTTAAAATCATTGGACGCAGTGATGGTTGTTTCCATCTTCATTGCTTCGATGGTAAACAATGGAGTGTTGCGTTTTACTTGTTGACCAACTTTCACAAAAATTTTACTTAGCAAACCTTGCAATGGTGTTCCGATTTGTTTTTCGTTACTTGCTTTTGCATGTGAGATTTTTTTAACGTTTGCTTTTTTGTCTATTACATCCACGCTGCGTGTTTGTCCGTTCAAACGGAAGTAAACAGTGCGATGTCCGTTTTCATCCACATCACCAACATAAAGCAAACGAATGATGATTGTTTTTCCTTTTGCAATCTCAACTAAAATTTCTTCGTTGTTTTTCATGCCGTAAAAAAATGCAGGGGTGGGCAATGAACTCACATCACCATATTTTTTTACGAAAGCATAATACTCTTCAAAAACTTTTGGATAAAATTTCCATGATAAAAAAGCTAAAAATGTGCATTGTGAATCAAATTTATTTTGGAATGCTGCAAACTCTTTTTCAAAATCAACAGGTTGTAAATGTGCGTTGGGTAAATCAGTGTAGGGCTTTTCATCTTTTAAAATGATGCGTTGCAATTCAGCCGGAAATCCTCCGTGCGGTTGTCCTAAATCTCCTTTGAAAAAACTTTTTACTGATTCAGGAAAACTAATGTTATCTCCTTTGGTAAAAATATCTTCCTTGCTCAAATTATTACTCACCATGTACAAAGCCATATCACCCACCACTTTTGAACTCGGTGTAACTTTCACCACATCACCAAACAATTCGTTCACATCAGCGTAAGTTTTTTTTATCTCCACCATTTTATCTCCCAACCCAAGTGAAGTCGCTTGTGGTTTGAGATTTGAATATTGTCCTCCAGGAATTTCGTGTTGATAAACATCAGCAGTACCAGCCATCATTCCGGACTCAAAAGGATAATACCATTCGCGAACTGTTTCCCAATAATTGGAATGTTCGTTGAGCGTGTCAATATTAAAATCAACTTCGTGAGGTGTGTTGCGCAATGCTTCCACCATCGAATTAAAATTTGGTTGCGATGTTAAGCCACTCATCGAAGCAAGAGCAACATCCACCACATCAACACCTGCTTCAATTGCTTTTAAATAAGTTGCAGATTGAATGGAAGAAGTATCGTGCGTGTGCAAATGAATCGGAATATCAATTACTTTTTTTAATTCAGCGATGAGCAATGAAGCGGAATAGGGTTTCAACAAACCAGCCATATCTTTTATGCAAAGAATATGTGCGCCCATATTCTCCAGTTCTTTTGCAAGGTCAAGGTAATATTGAAGCGTGTATTTCTTTTTGCTCTTATCTAAAATATCTCCGGTGTAACTAATGCATGCTTCTGCAATTCCTCCTGTTGAATTTCGCACTGCATCAATACTCACCTTCATGCTCTTAGTCCAGTTGAGCGAATCAAAAATGCGAAACACATCCACACCATTCTTCCAACTCTCTTCAATAAATTTTTCAACGAGATTATTTGGATACGCTGCATAACCAATTGCATTGTTACCACGAATCAACATCTGCAATAAAATATTTGGAATGGCTTCGCGCAATTGTTGCAAACGTTTCCACGGACTCTCATGTAAAAAACGCAACGCAACATCAAACGTTGCTCCGCCCCAAACTTCCATACTGAATGTTTGCGGATGTTGCAATGCAAACGAATGTGCAACACGCATTAAGTCAACCGTACGAACGCGGGTTGCCAATAAACTTTGGTGTGCATCACGAAAAGTGCAATCAGTAAACTGGACTTGCTTTTGTTCTTTCAACCATTTTGCAAATTTTTCAGGACCGAGTTCAGTGAGTTTTTGTTTGGTCCCTGATTGGAGAGATTGCTTCGTGCCTCGCAATGACGAATGGTTTGGAATTCGTGGTTGACTAAAAATTTTTGATGAATCAATTTTAGTTACATCAGGATTTCCGTTTACTAAAACATCAGCGAGATAGTTCAACACTTTCGTTCCACTGTCTTGTTTTATTTTGAAATGAAACAGTTCAGGATATTGCTCAATAAATTTTACGGTTGCTCCACCTTCACGGAAAACAGGATGCGTTATTACATTTTCTAAAAAAGGAATATTTGTTTTTACTCCACGAATACGAAACTCTGTCAGCGTGCGATACATGCGTTTACTTGCTCCACTCAACGTGCGGCCTTGTGCAGTAACTTTTGCCAACATCGAATCAAAAAACGGAGACACCTTTACTCCTTGATAACTACTTCCTTCATCAATACGAATTCCATAACCTCCTGCATTTCGATAGGCAATGAGTGTTCCGTAATCAGGTTTGAAATTATTGGAAGGGTCTTCCGTTGTGATGCGACATTGAATAGCAACACCACGACATTGCACTGCATCCTGATTTTTAATTTCAATTTTTGGAGAATCCAAACGCTCACCATCCGCAATTAAAATTTGATTGCGGACAATATCAATTCCTGTGATTTGTTCTGTTACCGTATGTTCAACTTGTATGCGCGGATTTACTTCAATGAAAAAAATATTTTCTTTTTCGTCCGTTAAAAATTCAACTGTGCCTGCATTGTTATAACCCACCTGCTTTGCAATTCGCAAAGCGTAATCATACAACCTGTCACGAGTAGTTTGTTTCAGCCACGGAGCGGGAGCAATCTCTACCACCTTTTGAAATCTTCGTTGCACCGAGCAATCACGCTCAAACAAGTGAACAATGTTTCCGTGTTGGTCGCCAAGAATTTGTACTTCGATGTGTTTTGGATTATCAACAAATTTCTCAATGAAAATAGTATCGTCACCAAAAGCATTTCCTGCTTCGCGTTTTGCTTCGTTAAATTCTTTTTCTAATTCTTCAATTTTTCTAATCACACGCATACCACGACCACCACCACCTGCACTTGCTTTAAAAATTATGGGTAAACCAATTCGCTTTGCTTCTTCAATGGCAACAGTTGCATCAGTCAATTTTATTTTATTGTCTTCAATAACAGGAACACCGCAATTACGAGCAACAATTTTACTTGCTACTTTATCTCCGAGTTGCTGCATCACTTCAGGCGAAGGACCAACGAAAATAATTCCTTCTTCACGGCAACGTGTTGCAAAATTTACATTCTCCGAAAGGAATCCATAGCCGGGATGAATGGCGTTCACATCGTTCTCTTTTGCAACCGCAATTATTTCTTCAATGTCAAGATACGGTTTCAGCGGCTCATTGTCTTTACCGATTTGATACGCTTCATCAGCTTTATAGCGATGCAATGAATAACGGTCTTCATAAGTATAAATGGCAACGGTGCGTATCTGCAATTCCGATGCAGCACGTAATGCACGAATGGCAATTTCGCCACGATTGGCTACTAATAATTTATTGATTTTTTGCATAGTTAAATGTGATAATGAAAATAGCTAATAATTTTTACGAAGGATTTTGTGAATCGTTACAGTACTCAAAAGTAACCGTCATGTTGAACTTGTTTCAGCATCTGTACAAATAAATAGAGAGATGCTGAAACAAGTCCAGCATGACGACATCCGGACGAAATATGCGCACAGAATTATTGTTTATTTTTCACCAAAATCTTAAAACTCCAAAATTAATTCAAACATAAAAAAACGCTTCTATGAAAAAAAATATTTTACTTTTAATCACAATCACTACTCTGGCAAACAACATAAATGCACAATGGCAGACTACCAATGGACCATCTCCGGGTGCAACAGTTACCACTATGGCTGTTAACAGCACCAATCTATTTGCAAATGTGTATGATGGTGTTCATGCCTATTCAAATACTGCATGGAGTTATCCTGCAAACAGTGGATTTTTAATGGGTAGCAATATCAATGCTTTATTTGTGAGTGATTACAATTTATTTGCAGCGTTTCAATTGGATGGTGGTGTGTTTATTTCTCCTGACAGCGGAGCAAGTTGGTTGCCTGCTTACAATGGTTTGCCAACTGATTTAGTTGGTCAGTTATATGCAGTTCATGCGTTAAATTCTTCGGACATCACCTATCCGCTTTTTGCAGGAACAGAAAAAGGTGTGTATAGCACAACTAATAATGGCAGCTCGTGGACACCAGCAGGATTATTGACAAGTGATATTCGTTGTTTAGCAAATCATGGCAATGAAGTTTTTGCAGGTACTTACAATAGTGGAGTGTATTACTCAAATAATAATGGAACAAGTTGGACAGCTATCAACAACGGTTTAACGGATACAACCATTCTATCATTGCTGTATGCAGGAATTGATACGTTGTTTGCCGGAACTATTTACGGTGTTTTTAGAACCACTGATAACGGAGCAAACTGGACAAACATCAGCACCGGTTTACCCACAAGTTTTACAGCTGAAGTAGTTGCTTTAGTAAAATATGGAAACACCATTATTGCAGGAAGCAGAAATGGTGGAGTGTTTATCAATACAATGAACGGAAATAGTTGGACAGTAAACAATGCAGGATTTACTGCAGGAGGAGTTTATTCATTAGCAATTAAAGGCACAAACGTGTATGCAGGCATCGGACAAGGAGGAGTGTGGACACGAGGATTAAGTGAGCTCACTACAGTGAATGAATTAGCTGATGAAAATAATCAGGTCACGATTTTTCCAAATCCTGTAAAGGATGTTTGCACAATTGTGCTCAACAACAATTTAACAATGCAACAATTTAGCAATGCAACTTTAAATCTTAATGATATTACAGGGCGAACAGTGCTACAACAAACTTTTAATTCTGATGATAAAATTGATTTAAGTATTTTGACACAAGGAGTTTATTTGTTAGAGTTAAAAGATATCCCCACTCAATCGGGAGGGCGAAGTTTAAAAGGGAAAGTTGTGAAGCAATAAGGAATAAGTAATACTGAACTTGTTTCAGCATCTATTGCAATAGAGAGATGCTGAAACAAGTTCAGCATGACGGAATGTGTATAAATACTATTGTTTAATTTTTCAGCAAAATTGATTGGATGTTTGCACGAATAAAGAATTATTTATATAAACCCATTCCTTCCACGCAATTAGGATTGTTCAGAATTCTATTTGGTTTGTGTTTGGTGTATGAACTGTTTTATTATTTCAGTATTGATTTACTGGATAAAGGTTTGCGTGCTCCTGCAATGCGTTTTACTTACGAAGGATTAGAATGGGTTCAATTACTTCCCGGCAAAACAATGGAGGTAATGTTGTTTGTTTTGCTGTTATCCGCTGTTTGTATCACCGTGGGAATTTTTTACCGTACAGCAACGATTCTGTTTTTCACAGGATTCTCCTACATATTTTTTATTGATAAAAGTTTGTACAATAATCATCTTTATCTTTTCATACTACTTTGTTTTTTATTGATTGTGACTAAAGCAGATGCCGCAGTATCACTTAATAAAAAAAGTCTATCAACAACACTTCCTCAATGGCACCTGTTAATTTTTAAGATACAGATTTTTATAGTTTATTTCTATGGCGGAATAGCAAAGCTAAACACGGATTGGCTTTTACATCATCAACCGATGCATGCAATGTTACAGATGAATGGATTCAATTCATCGTTAGTGGAAAATTTCCTGGTTTATGGCGGACTGATATTTGATTTAAGTATCGGCTTCTTATTGTGGTTTAAGCGCACTCGCATTATTGGAATCATTGGTGTTGTGTTTTTCAATATCAGCAATGCAATTATTTTTAATGATATAGGGGTGTTTCCGTTCTTTATGATAATGGCAACCATTTTATTTTTTGAGCCAGACGTTATTCATCAACTTATTTCAAAAAAACAAGCCACAAAAAAGAAAGATTCAAAACAAAAATTGCAACCGGTTGCATTTACACCTTATAACAGGGTAAATATTTTTCTTGCCGTTTATTTGTCATTTCAATTATTATTTCCTTTCAGGTATTTATTATTTCCAGGTAATGCTGAATGGTATGGAGTGGGCCAGCGTTTTTCTTGGCGAATGAAAATTCAACATCGTGATTATACGGAAATGAAATTTACTGTGGTTGATTATACCAATAAGCGCTTAATGGATTTAGATCCGGCAGAATATCTGACATACGCACAAATGCAAACGCTTATTCTTGATCCAAAAATGATTTATCAGATGGCAACGTTTCTTGGTAATGATGCCAGGAAAAAAGGAATCTCCGGTGCAGGTGTTCGTGCAGCTGTAAAAGTTAAATTTAACGGAAGGAGTGAACAATACATTGTAAATCCTGAAACAGACTTGATGAAAATAAAATACAATCCATTTGATTTGAGAAACTGGGTGCTGCCATTGAAAAATCCTTAAGATGAAATCAGCTGCCAAAAAAATATTAAGTCAATTAAAAGAAATGTACAATCCGAAAGGAGTGCAAGCCATGGCTCGCTTTGCATTACCAACTCAAAATGTTTTTGGTATCAGTATGCCTGTGCTGCGAAAAACAGCAAAAGCCATTGGCAAAAATCATGAACTTGCATTGGAGTTATGGAAATTAAAAAATTATGAAGCAAGAATTGTTGCCGCACTGATTAGTGAACCTTCAAAAGTTACAGAGCAACAAATGGAATCATGGGTGAGAGATTTTGATAACTGGGCAATTTGCGATTGCTGCTGCGGTGATCTGTTTGATAAAACACCTTTTGCTTTTGAGAAGGCGATCCAATGGAGTTATGCTGAAGAAGAATTTATCAAACGTGCTGGTTTTGCCATGATGGCTGTGTTGGCTATGCATGATAAAAAAGCAAGTGATAAAAAGTTTATTCCATTCTTTAAACGCATTGAAGAAGAGGCACACGATGAACGCAATTTTGTCAGGAAAGCGGTGAACTGGGCATTGCGGCAAATTGGTAAACGGAATACTACACTTCATGAAAAAGCAATAGCATGTGCGGAGAAAATCAAAAAGCAACCTTATAAAAGCGCGAAATGGATTGCAGCAGATGCATTGCGTGAATTGCATAATGAAAAAATTATTGAACGGATAAAAAATAAATCAAAAGAGAAAATGACCAGCCATGCAACGAACTAAATGGATTGATCGAAAATTTATATTTGATTTTCCGGAAGGATGGATATTTAATATTCTTGAGCGATTACGTGGCACTGCTGTTCGAATGGAGCACTTGGTTAAAAATCTATCTCATGATCATCTTACCCGAAAAGCGAACGATAGTTGGAGTATCCAGGAGCACATCGGTCATTTGCTGGATCTTGAAGAGCTGCACGAAGGTCGCATTGATGATTTCCTTGCAAGAGAAAAAATTCTTCGTGCCGCTGATATGACCAATGCAAAAACGTTAGCTGCAAATCATAACAACTCTAACGTACAACAATTATTAAATGATTTTAAAAAATCACGTGAACGTTTTATCAAAAGAATTAAAACAATGGATGATGAAACGCAAAATTTTAAATCGCTTCATCCACGTTTGAAAATAATGATGCGACCAGTTGATATGGCTTACTTTACTGCGGAGCATGATGACCATCATCTTGCAAGCATAAGAATACTTTTAGAAAAATTGTGAATATTATTCAATGCTTAAATGGCCTTTTCTTGATCATGCCTCCTTTTGTATCTTTAATACTATTCATCACAACAAAGGCATTTGGATCTATCTTATCAATTTCAATCTGTAGTTTACTTATTTCAAGCCGCGTAATTACAGTGTAGATAATATCAATTTCACTTTTGTGACCATGTGTACCGAATCCGCGTTTGCCTTTATAAACTGTCACGCCTCTTCCAAGATTGGAGGTGATCATTACACGAATATCTTCACTGTGAGATGAAACGATGGTAATACCAGTATATTCCTCAATTCCTTCTATAACAAAGTCAAGCGTTTTGGATGCAGCAAGATAAGTGATCATGGAATAAAGCGCTGTTTCAATTGAAAGAAAATAGGCAGCCGATGAGAATACAAGTATGTTAATCATAATAATGATGTCACCTATTGTAGTTCCTAATTTACGGCTAAGGAAAATTGCTAAAACTTCGGTTCCGTCAAGTACGGCTCCACCACGTACAGTAAACCCGATTCCTGCTCCAAGGAAAAAACCTCCAAACACAGCCACCAAAAGTTTATCATGGGTAATATCCGGAAAATGTATAGTTGCAACTACCAATGCAAGACCACAAATGGCTGCAGTTGCTTTGATGGCAAAATTTTTTCCAACCACATTATACCCTAATATAATAAATGGAATATTGATAAGTATGAGAAGAAGCGAAAGTGAGAAAGTGGTAAGCTCAGAAACAAGTAATGCAATACCTGTTGCTCCTCCATCAATGAAATTACTGGGCAATAAAAAACTTTTAAGTCCAAATGCAGCAGAAAAAATTCCGATCGTAATGAGCACAGCATCTTTAAGCAAATTAATCAAAGCTATTTTCAGCTTATGAAATTCACGGGCTGTTTGATAACGACTTAAAGGATTTCCTGCTACACCCTTTTTATGCCGGCCGGTTGCATAAATTACCAATTGCTGAAATAATAAGCTCATAGTTTTTGATTTTAACAGTGGTTAAAGTAAAAAAAATACGGCATTACGTTAGAATGCCGTATTTGTATCGCTCGATTATTTTAGAACAAATATTTTAGCAAGCACTAAAATTGTTATTATGATTCCAACTGTCATAACAACAAAACCAAGTCCGGTTCCTTTTTCTTTATCTTCAATTTGATTTTCCATGTGATTTATTTTATGTTTTAATAATAATAAGACAAGCACCATACATGCTGAAGTGGATTCAACATAGAATGAGCGTGCTTGAAAAAAAAATTACGGGAGGCTAAATCAGCAATACCCTAAAGGAAATGTAAATGGGAAGTGATGTGTTGAAATTGCGAATGGTATTGCAATAAAAAGTAATACATCGGGTGAAATTTGAATCAATTAACGGATGAATTGAAGATTTGATTTCAGGATTTACACCACGAAACGTAAGTGGAATATTTTCAGCTATTCTTATGGAAGATTGAAGAATTCCATCTTTAAATATCAAAATAGCATCATCATCAAACTCGGCTCTGCCAGAATTAAAATTTTCATTTTGTTTAACAATGGAATTGCCAATAACAGCGTTTGCATCATTACTATAAAAAAAAGTAAAGAGAAAAAATAATAAAAATAATAAATGCCGTATCAATTTCATTTGCGAAGCAAAGATATAACTCCGCGTAATTATGCCTTCAAAATCAAGCTTCTTTAATTTTTTGCTTTGTCAATATTCTGCCGCTCTTCTTTCCTTATTCCCTGCTTATTTTTGCTGCTATCCATATCATCTCTGATTTCAGGACGTGGTTTGTGACTCATTCCCTGTTTACTTTGTTTATTGGAGGTGCTTCTTGATGTTTTCATTTCTTTAAATTATTTTATAGATTTAAACTCTGTCCTCTGGAAAAATATGTTTTTTTCTTTCTTTTCAGTTTCTAAGATTTCTTCTGCTGTGGAATGTGATGCATCTTTGGTTTTATTATCAACCGGTGCATTATTAACTTTTTCCTCGCGGATCATTAGTATTACCGGTTTCTTTTTTTTCTGTTTTATCGTATAAAGATTTATTTTGAAGAATAAAATACATGCCATTCAATGTTTCAATAGCTGTAAAGAAGTATCACTATTCAAGGCATATTTTTTTTGTATGAAGAAGAAAACGGAATTATGAAATCAAGGAAAAATAAAAAAGAAGAAAATGAAACGCTGCCGGGTTATCCACACTATCCTGAATCAGAAGATATTTTAGCGAATGAAAATAGAGTGGATGCTGATGTTGAAAATTTATCCCGTTCGCATAAGCATGAAGTGAATGAAATAAAACTAAATCCAGGAGAAGATGTCAAAGTTGATTATTCACCTGAAATTGTGGAGGGAACTGAGGCTGATCTTACTCCCGATGATTTAAAAGTTTTAGGAACACTCGATGGTGATCAGGATGATGGCGAGGATGAAACATTAATTCCTAAAATTAAAATTGGTCCTGATCTTTTTGGTGATGATCTTGATGTGCCGGGCGCAGAGTTAGATGATGATGCAGAAGATATCGGCTCAGAAGATGAGGAAAATAATTATTACAGTCGCGGACAGGATTAATAGTTGAGCAACAGGAATAAAAAAAACCTCTTGAATTTCAAGAGGCTTTCCAACAACTACTGATTAACTCAACTCATTTCAATATTGAAATTTTTCGATAGGAAATATTATTATTTATATTCAAATGCAGCAGATATAATCCTGCCTGAAGTTTTGAAACATCAACCGTAATTTCTGAAGCACCATTCTGAATGGTTACATCCATCACATTTAAAATATATTTTCCTGTAATTGAATAAACATCCAACATCACATGACTGGCTGATTGTAAATTCAATTTAACTGTTCCTGTTTCTGTTAATGGATTCGGATAGATACTAAATGAATAATTGTTTTCATGCTCATTTACTCCAACCATTGACATACGATTTGAATACACGCTGTCACAATAAGTAAATGACCCGGCAGGACCACCCGCAGTTACACATACATAATACCATCCGCTGTCAGCATACTGATGTACAGGATTTAACCCGCTGCCAAATGTGCCATCTCCAAAATTCCAGATGTATTGTGTCAATGCACAATTGTTAAATACGCCAAAGTTGATTGTGCCGTTTCCAAATGTTGAGTCAGGATAAGAATAGAAAACAGGTACACATGAATTAGCAGGATTACCAACTATGATTGAATCGCAATAAGAATCGCAAATAGCCCCATTATAGTAGAGTGACAAACAAACAAGATAAGTACCTGATGCAGCATATTGATGGAAGGGGCTGCTTTGAGTTGAACTGCTGCCATCACCGAAATACCAATATTGCCCAATGTAATTTCCTGAAGAAAGATTTGCGAATTGCACCCCATTTGAAGTATCAGGCGATGCTGTGAAATAAGCCTGGCAGCCGGTAGAATTTCCTATGGTTATATAAGCACAATAAGTACTGGTGCAGCCTGGTAAAAAAGAAGTGATCGTAAGGCATACATAATAAGTTCCGTTTTGCGTAAATGTGTGATTAGGATTTTGAGAGGCGCTAAAGGTACTGTCGCCAAAATCCCAGTAATACGAAGAACCGCCTGATGATAGATCTGTGAAGTTAACTATGCTTCCGTTTTGAGGATTATAATTGAAACTGAAATTTGCCTGGCACGAACCAGTGCTGGTGATACTGATGCTGTCACAATAAGTATCAGTACAAGTTAGCGCAGAATCAGTGACGGTTAAACATACCTGGTAATTTCCAGTCTGCACATAAATATGAGTTGGATTTTGTGCGCTCGAATTAGTGCCATCACCAAATGTCCAGCTATAATTTAAACCGGATGTATTAGTGCTGAAAAAATAATAAGTGGATCCATTGTTTTGATGGCTGAAATATGCATTGCATTGAGAGCCAATTCCCGAAACCGTTACCCAATCGCAATAGGAACAAGTTACCTGTTGATTTGAATCAAGTAAGTTTAAACAAACAGAATATGTTCCGGATTGTGCATACACATGCAATGGATTGGATGCAGAAGAATATGTGCCATCACCAAAACTCCATTGCATACTCGAATATGTACCCGTTGAATAATTGGTGAATGAAACATCCATTGTTCCACTGATTTGAAATCCTGTGAAATAAGCGACACAGTTTCCACCTGCAGGATTCCCAATAACCGTATCACATGATGTAGATTGGCAAGGACCGTTGAAAGCATAAATAGTAAGGCATACATAAAAAGGTCCGACAGCATTATACTGATGTGTAATACTGGTAGTTTGTGAAGCTGTCATCATTCCTGTTCCATCACCAAACGACCACTGGGCAGTATCATACGTCCCTATTGAAGTATTGGTAAAGGTTGCAAGTCCATTACTGTCAATGGTCCAGTTAAATGATGCTGAGCATTGCGCGTTTACAAATTGTGATACTGATAACAGCAGCATCAACAGTAATAATTTTAAATAGGAGAATTGTTTCATAATATTTTTTTTGGTTTTATTAACGATACAAATGTATTCAGCTGTTAATCCTTTCTGAAACGAGTATTTCTGAATTCTTACGTGTTCAGTTTACGAAAACCAGCATTAATATTATTAATCCACTCTGCGTAACCAATGATTGCTGTTTCTTCCGTTTCCTTTTTATTTCTCTCCATAAAATGCGTTATTCTCATACGAAGATTTTTATTTTGTGAAGGCTGCGCTGAGTTGATTAAATCTTTCAGAATAAGCAATAAATCTTTCTCGTTCAGGTGTTCTTCTTTTGATAATAAATCCTTATAATCTTTTTTTACCTGCGCCATTTTATACTCTAAAACATCAAGGCTCTGTAATTCATAGCGTATGATCAACTCAGAAACCGCAATTTTAAATTTCAATGAACGGTCAGCAGTTTTATAGCCATCTAATAAATACAATCTGGTGATGTGCTTAATTGCTTCTTTGTAGTTTTTTTTATCAAACCATTGCGTTGCCAGGTTGAGATAAACAAACAAATGATAAAACGAATTCGATTTTATTTTTTCATTGTCCTTTAAATCTTCAAGAATTTCAATCGCTTTGTCTTTATCAAGAATGGAATAATTAATCACCAGCGAATTATAATAAAAGAAAAAATATTTGTCATAAAGTATATGATGAAACTCTTCCATTGCAATGCGTAACCGTTCAGCATATTGTAATGATTGTCTGATCTTATTGTTTTTAAAAAGTGTGTTTACAATATAGGTAAGCATTTGCAGCTTGGTGTCATGATTATTTTTATTAAATAATTTTTCTTTTTCAAACTCTTTGTAAATATTCAATAGATATTGTTCCAGTGGTTTGTAATCATGCCGTTGTAACAACACCTGGCTTACTGCCCGATAAATTCTAAATCTAAGCGTAGGGCTTTTTTTCAAATCTCTGTCTAAAACAAAATCATCAGTTGTTTGTTTTAACAAATCCAGCAAGGGGTTTTTTTCAGGAGAAAAATTTTGAGTGGTCTTCAAACGATAAGTAACCACCGCCAGCAAATCATCAATAGCTCTTAATTCATGAATCTGTTGCTGATTCTTTTTTCTTTTCTCAATATATCCTTCCGGATTGATGTGTAAAGTTTCCTGTGATAAACGAATGTATTCTCCGTAAATAATATCCAGCAACTCAAAGCTTTCCAATGATTTTGCTCCACCTTCTGCTTTTTTTAAATAATATTCAGCCTCGTTCAGCTTGATGTTATCTGCAAAATATTTGTACAATGCCAGCATGTGACAGGTGTAAATAAAATCATCGTCTTCAAAATGCTGAATAGAAATACTTTTATTCAAATCATTCAGCAACCGGTGCTTCAAGCGGTAAAATGCATTCTTGTCCTTTGAACCATATAGCTTATTAAAAATTTTTTCCTCATTGTGTGCTGCACCGTTTTTACGGATATAATCAAACAGTAAAATATCTTTCCGGTCATCGGGTGTCTTTGTTCTGCCTGCAAATAATTTAAAGAAACGAATTTGCTCTTTGTTCATGCCGGTAATTAATTGTTGTAAAATATTCATGTTTGAGCGCGTAATATTTTCCAAAATTAAGCCTTGTGATCCGATTAACAATACATAGATTTGTTTCACACAATAAGAAAACAATGAACAGGCTGTTGGCAATATTGAGTTTTGTATTCGTTATGATGGGCGGGTACAATCAAAAGGCACAGGCACAGGTGCACTTAACGATTGATTCGCTCATCAATTTTCCTGATACCGCTTTCATAGGTCAGGCTTATCCTATAGCTATACGCATTAAGAACATTGGCAACCAACCTTACCAGGGACCATTACAAGTTGGCTTGATGCAGGATAGTGCTTTTACTTATCTCTATTACAATCAAAACCCTTCAATTGTTATTTTTCCTAACGATACATTAACCTTATATACTGCAAACGGAATGTTAGGTTTTGTATTCGATTCGGCTGTTTTTCGTCCGGGTAATAATGTGGTGGTGGTATGGCCTTATTCAACGCAGAGTTCAACTCAGGTTGACAGTATGACAACTCAAGTATTTGTGCAGTACACTACAGGAATTAAAAATAATCTGACTGATGTTAAATTGCAGGTGTATCCTAATCCATTTAAAGACAAAATATCTTTTACAGGTAACATCAAATCAGATATTGAACGCGTAAGAATTATTTCACTGGAAGGGATTGTTATATATGATAAAAAGTTTTTAAATCCATCCCTCTTGTTAAATGGATTACAACCCGGCTGGTACATGGTTGATGTGGAAGTGAGAGAAGGAAAACACCTTTATTGTAAAATGATAAAAGAATAATACTTAATCAAATAATTCCTCGCAACCGGGCTGCAGGGTTGCGCATAATTTTTAGCCACTAATTTCAAGAATTAACACAAACCCATTTTATCTTATACAAATCAATTAGTGCCAATTTGTGTAATTTGTGGCAAGATATCTCGCAGCTTGGCTACGGGAGGTATTCATTATTTTCTTTCCAATAACTCTTATTTGAAATTATCAGGAGTGTAGTTTACAGTCTAACTAAACACTATCAAATAAAATACAATGAATGCATTTGATATTTTTGCCACTCTGAAAAAGTTTACGGTTTTCAGTTAACAATTTCTTGCGATAGTCATTCACACATTCGTTTAGTTACGTTAGAAGAAAAACCGTAAACCGTAAATTGTAAAATTCTATGCGTTATCTCGTTACAGCTGCGCTTCCTTATGCAAATGGTCCTCTTCACATTGGTCATATTGCAGGATGCTATTTGCCGGCTGATATTTATGTGCGTTACCTGCGACTGATCAATGAAGATGTAAAATTTATTTGTGGTTCAGATGAGCATGGTGTGCCGATCACAATCAAAGCGCGTAATGAAGGCGTAACTCCTCAACAGGTTGTAGATAAATATCACAGCATAATGAAAAATTCTTTTGCGGAGTTTGGAATTTCATTTGATATTTATTCGCGAACAACAAACAAAGTACATCACGAAACAGCGCAGGCATTTTTTAAAAAGCTGTATGATGATAAAGTTTTTACAGAAGAAATTACGGAGCAATATTATGATGAGGAAGTAAAACAATTTTTGGCAGATCGCTATATTGAAGGTACTTGTCCTCGTTGTGGTTTTGCACGTGCTTATGGTGATCAGTGCGAGAACTGCGGTTCATCATTAAACCCCACTGATTTAATAAATCCTGTTTCAAAGCTGAGTGGTAAAGCGCCTGTGTTACGCAAAACAAAGAATTGGTTTTTGCCTTTAAACAAGTTTGAAAAGGATTTAAAAAAATGGATTGGCTCGCACCAGGAAGACTGGAAAGTAAATGTGTATGGTCAGTGTATGAGTTGGTTGAACACAGGATTGCAGCCGCGAGCAATGACGCGTGATCTTGATTGGGGTGTAAAAGTTCCGTTGCCTGATACAGAAGGAAAAGTATTAGACGTTTGGTTCGATGCACCGATTGGTTATATCTCTGCAACAAAGGAGCTTTTTGAAAAGGAGGCAGGAGGCAGGAAGCAGGAGGCAGGGGAAAATAAGTTGGCAATTGGCAGTGGGCAGTTGGCAAAAGAAAAAAAAGAAGAAGAAAATAAAACAAGTGAACAATTATCCGAGACGACTCCCCTCTCCTTTGGAGAGGGGCAAGGGGGAGAGGTCTGGGAGCAATATTGGAAACAACAACCCAACCCAAAAGATAATCCAAAGCTCATTCATTTTATTGGAAAGGATAATATTGTTTTTCATTGTTTGATATTTCCTGCCATGTTGAATGCGCATGGTGATTATGTGTTGCCAACCAATGTTCCGGCTAATGAGTTTTTAAATCTGGAAGGAGATAAGATTTCCACTTCACGAAACTGGGCAGTGTGGCTGCACGAATATTTAATTGATTTCAAAGACAAGCAGGATGTGTTGCGTTATGTATTGTGTGCAACAGCACCCGAAACAAAAGATAATGATTTTACCTGGAGAGATTTTCAGGCGCGCAACAACAATGAGTTGGTAGCAGTGTTTGGAAATTTTGTTAACCGCACGTTAGTACTCACACAAAAATATTTTGAAGGGAAAGTTCCTCCACATCACAAACTGACAGATGCTGATCAGGAATGTATTTCTGCAATACAGGCAGCAAAAAGAAACATCAGTGACAGCATTGAGAAATTCCGTTTCCGTGAAGCGTTGAATGAGCTGATGACATTAGCTCGTGTAGGAAATAAATATTTAGCCGACACGGAACCGTGGAAAGTTTATAAAACAGATCCGCAACGTGTGGAAACAATATTATATATCGCTTTAGAAATAACAGCGTATCTCGCTGCATTATGCGAACCGTTTCTGCCGCACACATCTGCAAGCTTATATACAATGCTCAATCTTGAAAAATTAAACTGGGCAAAAGATTTAAAAGGACAAATATTAAAACCCGGACATGTAATGGGCGAAGTAAAATTATTGTTTGAAAAAATAGAAGATGAAATGATAGAGAAACAGGTGGATAAATTACATGCTTCGAAAGAAGTGAATGCAATTCAGGAGGCAGGAAGCAGGAAGCAGGAAGCAGTGGGAAACAAAGTGGACAAAATCACGAAAGACGATTCCCTCTCCTTGGGAGAGGGTAAGGTCTCTTACGATGATTTCAGCAAGATGGATTTGCGTGTTGCAACAATAATTGCTGCAGAAAAAGTTGAGAAGGCAGATAAATTATTAAAGCTTACGCTTGATACAGGCATTGACCAACGCACAGTGGTAAGTGGAATTGCATTGCATTATAAGCCGGAAGAAATTATAGGACAACGCGTGACATTGCTTGCAAATCTTGCACCGCGTAAAATCCGTGGCATTGAATCAAAAGGAATGATTTTGATGGCAGAGAATGAAAAAGGAGAATTGTGTTTCATTGCTCCTACAAAAGATTTTGCTAATGGGAGTGGTATCAGTTAAGAGCGAATTAATTTTTTTCAAGCTCCTTCAAATCCAAATAAGTTGAATAGTTAATAGACAGAAATATTTTTTTGTCTATTAACTATTCAACTTACTTTTTTGATTAACAAGTTTTAATTCTTCACAATTCTTAAAACAGCATTTCCGTTTTCAGTTATCACATGCACAAAATACAACCCTGTTGCACCATGAATATTCTCAATAATATTACTTGTTGAATGAGGTTGCTTTTGTGAAATTACCTGTCCGAATACATTGCAAACTTTTATATCCACATCATGATAAATTTTCCCCAAGTCAATATTAAAAGTTCCGTTATTGGGATTTGGATAAATATTAGCGCTCAATCCATTGCCTGAATTTTCTTTTATTCCAACTACATCAACAAGCGTGTGTGCAACATTAGTTGCTACAGGAAGATTGTAATCAAAATAAATATAAGCAGAATTATTTATCGTGTTTCCAATCGTAAGCGTGTTCTGTGGCTTAATTTTATAGGCAATATAACCATGACTTGCTGTTTCATTTACATTACTGTCAGGAAGATTGATATTGTTAAACTGCCATTTTAAAATATTTCCATCTGTTATTGTGAGGTTGTAAGGATGGCTCGCACTTTCCATTTCTAAACTGTTCCAGTTAAGATTTGTACTCAAAGTATCTTTTACTATTACTGTAAATGCTGTATCTGTTCCGGTATTCTGAAACCGGATGAGATAATGTAAATACTCTCCACTATTTACTTGTGTAGGAGTTATAGATGGTCCTCCAAGCATTGTTTTATCATTGGGATCAAAGGAGCCAGCAATATCTTGAGTAATTATCATTCCATTATCTGATGGAATACTGTCAGACGTTATAGGATAAATAAATGCTATCAGACCTATTGTATCACCAATGTTTAAGAAAGGGGTTGCCGCATTGTGCAAACGGACATTTAAAATCCTGGTTTCGTTCGGGGAAAGATTGTAATAATTAAAAACAAGAGTGTTGGCTATTATGCTACTTGTTCCAATGGATGAGCTTACATAGGTTTGATTATTATTAATTATAAAATAAATATTTCCGGTAATTGTTAATGTGCCCACATTCGAATAAATCAACTCGTAAGTCCCATCAAAACCTGGAACTGCATTAGTGGTAGGTATAAGGCTAATCTTCAAATCTTGTATGCCTGGTATAGGTGCCAATGCAAAATTTACTGTATCAATATTATTGTAAGTTGCAAAGGTGGAAGCATGTTGTGTAGGATTTGAAATATAATAATGAAGGTTTGGTAAGAAAGTAGTACTCGTACCTGTATCTAATGAGTTTTCAAAGTATCCATTATTATCCGTCATGCTTGAATAGGTCAAATTATTACCTGTTGATTGAACTTTTAAATGTTTATAAGCGGATTCATTATTATCCCAAATACCATTCTGATTAATGTCAATGAAGCAATGTCCGGAAATTGTATTGGAGTATATCCTGGAAAAAACTCTTGCATAAATAATGTCACTTGGACTAAGCAGATTATTTGACATCTGAGTAGCATTATCAGATAACGAATGCCCCGGTGCAGGATCACGTTGATAAACAATATGAACATCCTTATCTACAAAGGATGCAACGCTGGGCCACACAGCTTCCTGAAAATCTCCATCCGGAGAAGGGTTTAATGTGTAGGGTGATGTCCATGTTAAACCGCCATCAGTAGAAGAAATCAAAAAGATATGCCGAAAAGATTCTTGCCATGCAGTGGTATCTGCTCTTTCATCAAGCGCAGAATAAGCTATATAAATATTATTGCTGCTGTCAATACCGATGGAGGGCTGTGCGCATAAACCAACATTGTATAAACCCACTCCCGGATCAGTAGTGTCCATAGGATTAGTAGCCACATCTATAAAACCATTGCCATTGAAATCTTCTGCTGAAGCTATAATAGCAGGAGCTGTCATACCTTCTCTCCAATAATATAGGCCAGTGTTATCAAGAGGGTAATAACTTACTTCAGTGTTGCCGGAATCTTCTGAAACAAACATGTGACTGAATGAAACATGGCAAATATTCCCTGTATCAATTATTACAGTTACATCACCTGCATTACTAGAAACTAATTCACCTATTCCATCTCCGGTTGTATCTGTGTTCATAGTGTTCGGATTATATATCGATCCGAGAGGAAAAGGAAGGATAACAGTCCGTACCCAGGATATTCCACCATCAATAGATTTTAAAAGAACTACATCATTAGTAAACCCGCCAATTACAATCGCTACAACATCACCGCGCGCATCAATATGATAATCTTCAGCTCCTACGCCATACATGAAAGTTGAATCGGTACCGGGAATTTGTATGTGATCATCCACCCATGTAATTCCTCCATCCGTTGAACGGCTATAAGTAAGGGGGTCGTTTTGCCCTAAAATGGGTACAGTCTCCATTCCTTGTGAGTTTGTTATAACATGCAATGTATTTCCTGTGCTACCACCAGCAGCAAAACGTGGCCATAAATCTTGCTGAATCGGAAATAATGCCCAATTTCCTACTGTATCCTTAGTCCATGATCCTGTTCCTTTAATAAATCTTTTAGCTAATGTTATTCCTGAATCACCATGTGCAACTATAAATTCTCCAGCTTGGGTTATGTCAATATTAGGAAAAGCTCCAGATGTATCAAGAGAATTCATTGGGGGAGGAAGCCAAGCTGTTCCATTATAATAGTTGTAGCCTGTGTTACTTTTATCAGGTAAACCACCTGGATTAACCTGTGTCCAAACTGCCGAAATTGTTCCATCACCATTATTTGAAACACGATTTCCAACACTCTTATTACTTTGTAAATCATAAATGGTTCTGCCAATTAGAGTTTCCGTTAAAGTTGATGAAATCTTCTGCTCTCCAATTTCAGTAGAGGGGGATTGCATTTTCTTTCTCTTGGAAATAACATCTTGGATTGAACAAGCCATTTGCGCTTTCATTGTTTTCATTTTAACTGATGCTGGTTTACTTTTTATAGCAGTAGAGTGATTTAAAGTTTTTGTGTAAGCAGAAAGGCTAATGTTTACTGTTAAAATAAAGAGTAGTAGTTTTTTCATGATTAAGTAGATTAAGAACATATCAAATGTAATCTCTTTTGATGCAGTTCAGTACTGAACGTGTAATTGCAGTGTCATATTAGCAAATCGCATCAATAAAAAATTTCTTTCTTGCCTATGTTTGTTGCAAGTGATCAGCGTACATTAGCAATCAATTGTATTTGAAAATGACATCTTTTTCCATCGCTCCTTACCGTCACGATCTTGAAATAATTCGTGATACGATTGCGCAGATAAAAAAGGATTTGAGCATTTTTGATTTGGATATTGTTTTTAGCGGTAACGAAAAAACTGCTTATCGCGAAGTGAAAGATCAGCTAATTATTCTATTCAGAGATTTATTAACCCGTGATGCTGAAAAAGTTTTTAATCTGCTTTACAGAATTGATGTTTCAGAAAACAAAGTGAAGGAAGCGCCTTCTTCAGTTGCCTTTGAAGAATACATTGCAGAACTGGTTCTTGAACGTGAATTGCTAAAAGTGGTAATGAGAAAGTTGAACCCATAACTCTTTCCTTAATTTCCTCAATTACCTAATACCTATGACTAATGCCTCATACAATATTCCATCCGCATTTAAGTTTTTATCTTTGACTCGCAGAAAATTTATGATTCCTTGTTAAAATATTTGTTTGAATGAAAAAATTGCGTAAGCCATTACTATTGTTATCCGTCTGCCTGGTATTTATCCTCAGCGTTGGATTTGTAGATGATTATTTTGAGATCAGTAAACAGCTTGATATTTTCTCCAATGTTTACAAAACCGTAAACCAGCTTTATGTTGATGAAGTTAAGCCAGGTCAGTTATTAAAAAACGGTATTGATGGCATGTTAAAGAACCTAGATCCTTACACTAATTATTATCCTGAATCAGAAATTGAAGATTACAGGATGAAACATGTAAGCACAGAGTATGGTGGATTAGGCGCTTCTTCTTTCAGACGTGGTGACAGTATCGTGATTGCTGATGTGTATGAAGGATTTGCTGCGCACAAAGCCGACCTGCGGGCTGGAGATATTTTGCTGGAGGTAAATGGTCGTCCTTTAAAAGGATTGGCTCCTGACCAGGTGGATGATTTGATGAAAGGACAGAGCGGAACTACCATCCGCGTTAAGGTTGGAAGACCAGGAGTTGCCCAGCCCATCGAAAAAACCATTATGCGCGAAGAAATTAAAATCAATAACGTTCCCTATTACGGAATGATTAATGACAGCATCGGATACATCAAGCTGGATAAGTTTTTACAAAACTGTTACAGCGAAATGCGTGAAGCGTTTACAGAACTCAAGAAAAATCCAAAATTAAAATCGCTTGTGTTTGATTTACGTGGCAACGGTGGAGGATTGCTCGAAGAGTCAGTGAATATTTTAAACTTATGGATTCCCAAAGGAACACTGTTAGTTAAGCAGGTTGGTAAGATACAAGGCTCCACCAATACCTATGCAGCCAAGGTAGATGCCATGGATTCTGACATACCAATTGCAGTGCTGATAGATCGTGGCTCTGCTTCCGCCAGTGAAATCACTTCGGGCAATTTCCAGGATTTAGATCGTGCAGTGATTATTGGTCAGCGAAGTTTTGGAAAAGGATTGGTACAACAAACCAAACCATTAAGTTATAATACCCAGGTAAAAATTACGGTAGCAAAATATTTTACCGCAAGCGGACGATGCGTTCAGGCACTTAATTATGCTTCGCGACATGAGGACGGAAGTGTGGATCATGTTCCTGATTCACTTATGAAACCATTTAATACTTTACATCAACGGGTTGTATATGATGGAAGTGGTGTGTATCCTGATCGTTATATCGAACCTCCCATCACAGCAAACATCACCAGTAGTTTAGCTAAGAAGTTGTTGCTTTTTGATTATGCAACTTATTACCGCAATCACCATGATTCAATTCCGGGAGCACGACAATTTAAATTAACAGATGCAGATTATAATGACTTCATTAAATTTCTTGCTGATAAAGATTATGACTACAGCACTGATTCAGAAAAAAATCTTGAAGAATTAAAAGTGATTGCCACCAAGGATAAATATTTTGACAACATTAAAACTGAATTTGAAAAATTAGGTCAGAAATTAAAGCATGATAAAAACGCTGACTTAATTAAATTCAAACCTGAAATAAAACTACTGCTCGAAAAAGAAATTGTTGCACGCTATTATTTTCAAAAAGGACGTTATGAATATTCTTTCAATAATGATCCTGTTGTTGCAGATGCAATTTTAGTTTTAAATAATCCTACGCTTTATGCAAGCATTTTAAAAGGCGAAGGAGAGTACAAAGTGATTGGTAAACCGAAGAAATAAGTTTTGCTCTACTAATTCTTTTTCAATGTATGTTTTGCTAAGCAATTTTATTTTTCAATTAAATACGCTTTGGATTTTTGAAGATTACCTGCTTGCGCTTTAAATGAGGGAATAAATAATTTGAGTTCTTCTATTTTACTCGAAGAACTATGCAACACGGCAATAGTGATTTTATATTTTGAAATATTTTGTTGAAACATCAGATTCTTATCAATCGTCAATAATAAATCAAAGCCATTTTCAACTCATAAGCTTAACAATTTTCCATTTTTAACTCCACTCCAACCCATCTCGGTAACGGTAAAAACCTCGTATTCACGCAGAAAATTTTTTAGCCTTTTGGTGACGCACTCGTCAAGTAAAATTTTCACAATTTGTTGGGCTTTTCTTCAATAAGCCGTTGTGACATTTCAAGCACTCCGATTACCTGTTCTTTACGTACCGAATCGAAATCGCTCAGAAAGGTTTCAATAGTATCACCTGACTCCAAATAATCAAATAGATTTTTAATCGGTACACGGGTTCCAAAAAAAACAGGAGTACCTCCTAAAATTTCAGGGTCTATGTTCACAATTTGTGTTTCCATGATTTTTTTTATACACTCAAATTTACAAAGGATATATATAACATTATTAATGCAGAGTTAATTGAGGAATTAATTTCTTTCCGGAAAATTAATCTTGAGATAATTCATCACTACATCAGTTGCACCTTTTCTGCTTTCAATGTATCGTTTGTTTTTTTTACTGATTTCTTTTCTGCGCTCCACATCTTCTTTTAAATCTTTTACAATCCTTATCAATTCTGTATCGTCATTGATTACAAAAGCTCCTTGTTGATTTACAAGATCGTTTGCTTCATGAAATTTTTTATAGTTAGGTCCGAAGATTACAGCAGCACCGTATGCGATTGCTTCCAGGGTGTTGTGTATTCCTGCGCCAAACCCTCCTCCGACATAAGTTATATCTGCATAAGAATATAAGCGGCTTAACATACCAATGTTGTCAATTATCAAAACATCACATTGAGCAGCGTCCTCTTTATTAATATCTGAATAAAGCAGACACTTTTTTTTCAATGAACGAGATAAAGTCCTGATATGATGAGGATGGATTTCATGCGGAGCAATGATAAATTTTATTGCTTCACTTTGATTAATCAATTCAACCAATAATTTCTCATCTGCATGCCAGGTACTTCCTGCAATAAAAAGAAATAGATTGTTTTTAAATTTTTCAATCCCAGGTATTGCCTGTGCATTGCGGCTGTTTTGATAAACGCGGTCAAAACGTGTATCACCGCTAACGGATACATGAGCCAGTTCATGCTGATACAATAATTCTAATGATTGCTGGTTTTGCACAAATAAATGTGTGAATCTTTTCAAAATGTTCTTAAAGAAATTTCCATAAGGCTTAAAATAAATTTGTGAAGGACGAAATATTGCTGCTATGCTAAAGACAGGAATTTTATTGTCGTGCAATTCTTTAATATAAAAATGCCAGAAATCGTACTTTACAAAAAACGCCATTGACGGCTGCACAGTTTTCACAAACCATTTACTGTGCGATGGTCCGTCAATCGGAAGGTAAAAAACATAGTCAACGCTCGGTTCATTTTTTTTATTCTCATATCCTGAAGGAGAAAAAAATGTGAGTACAATTTTATGATCCGGATAAACATCGTGTAAAGCATTAAGCACCGGTTTGCCTTGTTCAAATTCACCTAAGGAAGGACAATGAAACCAGATGCGTTTTTCTCCCGGCTGCAATGTGTTTTCAACGTGCTTAAAAAGCCCAATCCTTCCTTTAATAAATCTTGCAGCTTTTTTATTGAAAAAAGAAAAAAAAGTTAAAGCAATACCATACGATTTAAGAGCAAAGTAATACAGGATCCACATAAAGTTATTGAAATATTATTCTTTCTAAATTCAATAAAGTGGCTAAATGTAGAGAACCAGTACTAAAAGCGGAATGAGGGAAATGCGGTTTACCATAATTCATTTGATATTCCAGGGATTTAACAATTTTAAACCCGGAATATTTTGAAAATCATTTTCGTTTCTGGTGATTAAGGTAAGGTTGAAAACTAAAGCGGTTGCAGCAATAATGGCATCAGGAATTTTTATTTTAAGCGCTTTTCGCAAAACAATAGTTTGGTTTATTACATCACTGGTCAACTCCAGCAAAATGGAAGATTCCACAAAATCATTGAGCAATTGATAGGAAGCAGTGGGGGTATTATAACCCAAAACTTCAATCTTTGTGATAACAGAAATTTTATGAGTGTGGTTCACAATTCCGCTGATAAAATCCATTCCTGTTGAAGGAAGCTTGCCACCGAGATAATCAATAACGGAATTGCTGTCGGTCAGATATTGTTGTCCCATTCTTTGCGGCTTTGAGAAATATGTTTTTGCAACTCATCCGCAACGTCAACAGGAAGCTTGCCTGCAAATTTTTCAGAAAGCTTTTGGTTGGAGTCATTATTTTTTTCAAGCAGCTTAATGATGTGCATCTCTTCAAGCTTCTGTAATAAAGCCAATGCATTTTGATTAGTGAGCTCAACAATTACCGTTTGCATAGTACTTTTCTTTTTGTCAAAGATACGGTAACAATGAAAATATTTATTAATCAGATTTTATTACAATAAATGTTGATTTTTGTTTATTTCAAAAATCAATTCCTCTAATCCACTTAGCTGCTTTTTTACTTGAAGAATGAAAAAAAGTAATAAAAGATCCACATCAGTAGATATAAAATTTTTCAGGAGCCTGACGGTATAATGGAAGAACCCAACCAATGCGCGCACCAAAAAGCAAATCCAATCGCTGATTATTTTCTGAACCCATGTCATCAAAATTATATGTCCTGCGGCTTTTGGTAAATCCCTGCACCGCATCCGCTGCAAAATAAAAATTAACTAAACGATAATTACTGATAAACAAATAACCCACACTTTCATGTAAACATATTCCGTTGGTCAACCGGTCGTAGCCTTTTTTATAATCATCGCGTAAAGCAGGAACTGTTTTGTTGTAATCCTCAATACGTATTTTGTGCTGAATATATCCAACACCCGTTGTCACAAATATTCCACAGTTAGGATTTGGTTTTTTGAAGTTGAATAACAGGCCTGATGAAATTGTGATGTAATATCCGCGTTCATATACCCTGATATCTGCAACACGGCCATCATCTCCGATTATTATTCCCTGATCGTTAATGAGGTGAGTAAAAAGATTTGCCTGCTTAATTTTATTGGAGAAGATAAAACTACCTTCTGCATTTAACATCCACTTCTTACGGTGTTTGAAAGTCACATCCATGCTGATTACTGCATTGTTGTCAAAACGCTTTGATAAATCTCCACCCGGCATTTGCAAACCGATTCCCGGCCTTATCATCAACATGGAAATAGAAGAATCTTTTACACTTGATTGAGCAAAAATTAAAAGAGGGGAAATCAGTAGTATTAAAAATAAATTTATCCGCATCATGAGCGGACGAAAATAACCAAATTGATGATGAGTTGAGAATGACAAGTTAACCCGAAATAAAACCACCCTGAGAAGTAAATAAAATCTCTGAATAAACTTTTATCTTCGTGCATTCTTAGTTTACAGTTTATGGATTACAGTTTACGGTTGCTTACTCAGGCAAACAAAACTGTAATCCGTAAACTGTAAACCGTAAACTGAAAGTATGGAAGCAATAAAAAAAATGCAAATGGTTGACCTGCTCAGCCAGTATGAAAAAATAAAACCAGAAATTGATAAAGCAATTATGGATGTTGTGATGTCCTCAGCTTACATCAATGGTCCGGAAGTAAAAGCTTTTGCTAAAGAACTGGAAGATTATCTGGATGTTAAAAATGTAATTCCATGTGCCAATGGAACGGATGCTTTGCAGATTGCAATGATGGGGCTCAACTTTAAACCGGGTGATGAGGTAATTACTTCAAGTTTTACTTATGTTGCAACAGCTGAAGTAATTGCATTATTAAAATTAAAACCTGTGTTAGTGGATGTTGATCCAGATACATTCACTTTGGATTGCGATGCTGTGGAAAGAGCTATCACAAAAAAAACTGTTGGTATAGTACCCGTGCATTTATTCGGGCAATGTGCCGACATGCAAAGGGTAATGGAAATTGCAAACGAAAATCATTTACATGTGATTGAAGACACTGCACAGGCAATTGGTGCCGATTATACAATGAAAAATGGTATTACACATAAAGCAGGTACCATCGGAACAATAGGAACCACTTCTTTTTTTCCCAGCAAAAATTTAGGATGCATGGGTGATGGAGGTGCAATTTTTACCAATGATGATGAACTTGCGTCTCAGATACGCATCATTGCAAATCACGGACAAACTGTTTTGTATCATCATGATGAGATTGGAGTTAATTCAAGATTAGACAGTATACAGGCTGCCATACTCCGTATCAAACTTCGTTATCTTGATCAGTATGCAGAAGCCCGTCAGCGTGCTGCGGCTTTTTATGATAATGCATTCAGCAATAATTCTAAAATAAAAACTCCTGTACGTGCTGAAAAATCAACGCATGTATTTCATCAGTACACATTGGTTTTAAATGGAGTGAGCCGTACAGCCTTAAAAGAACATCTCGCAGCAAGAGAAATTCCTGCAATGATCTATTATCCCATTCCATTGCACATGCAAAAAGCATATATGGATTCAAGTTACAAGCATGGCGATTTCCCGGTAACGGAGAAACTTTGTAACCAGGTTATTTCATTGCCCATGCATACTGAAATGACGGAGGATGATTTACGTTACATCTGCGACAATGTTCTTGAATTTATAAATAAATAATTTTCCGTAACTATTTTATTCTTAAAAAGTATAAGTGTTACATTACTTGAAATTGGTGCTGGAAAAGGACATATTTATTTTGAAAAATTTTAGAATTCTTAATGTATTGATTTCTTTACAGCAAAAAATAAAAATAAAAAGATGAATATAGCAGTAGTAGGAACTGGATATGTAGGATTAGTTACCGGAACCTGTTTTGCAGAGATGGGTAACCATGTAATTTGCGTTGACATTGATGCAAACAAAGTTGAACGCATGCGAAACGGTCAAATCCCGATTTATGAACCACACCTGGATGCATTGTTTGAACGAAATATCCGGCAAGGACGCCTCGAGTTCACCACGAACTTAGAAGAAGCAATAGGTGATGCAACTATTATTTTTCTTGCCTTGCCAACTCCTCCAGGTGGAGATGGATCAGCAGATTTATCATATGTACTGGGAGTTTCAAATCAACTGGGAAAGCTGATTAAAGATTATAAAATAGTAATTAATAAAAGTACCGTGCCAGTGGGTACCGCAGAAAAAGTTCGCGAAGCAATTGCAAAAAATTGCAGCGTCCATTTTGATGTGATATCAAATCCTGAATTTTTACGTGAAGGTTTTGCTGTTGATGATTTTATGAAACCTGATCGGGTTGTTATCGGAACGCGATCTGAAAAAGCAAAAAAGATAATGAGTGATTTGTATGCTCCTTTTGTGCGCCAGGGAAACCCGATTTATTTTATGGACGAACGTTCCTCTGAATTAACCAAATATGCAGCTAATGCATTTCTTGCAACCAAGATTACTTTTATGAATGAAGTTGCAAACCTGTGTGAAAAAGTGGGTGCCAATGTGGATGCTGTGCGTATCGGTATTGGTTCTGACAGCCGCATTGGTAAAAGATTTTTGTTTGCCGGTATTGGTTATGGCGGAAGCTGTTTCCCTAAAGATGTGCAGGCGTTGTATAAAACATCAGCCGATTACGGTTATGATTTTAAAGTGCTCGACTCAGTGATGCAGATTAACGAAGAGCAGAAATTATTATTGGTAAAAAAATTGAAAAATTATTTTGATGGAAACATAGCTGATAAAAAAATTGCTGTGTGGGGTTTGGCTTTTAAGCCTGATACTGATGATATCCGCGAAGCACCGGCATTATATATTATTCGCGAGTTGTTAGCAGCCGGTGCAAGTGTTACTGCATTTGATCCTGAAGCAATGGAAAATGCAAAAAAATCAATTGGGGATACGATTCAATATTCAACAGATCCTTATGAAGCATTGCATGATGCGGATGCATTGCTGATAGCAACCGAATGGTCATTGTTCCGCACACCTGACTTTGATAAAATGAAACAACTGATGAAACAACGTGTTGTGTTTGATGGACGTAATCTTTACGACCTGCAACGCATGAGCGAAATTGGTTTCTATTATAACAGCATTGGTCGCGAACCGGTAAACCCGACAATTCCTGCATTTTCATGAACGTAATCGTCATTGCGAGGAACGAGGCAATCTCCAGCTATGGAACAGATTGCTTCGTTCCCCCGCAATGTCGGTTCAATTAACAAAAAATAACAATGACTAGCAAACGTGTCCTTATTACTGGTGCAGCCGGCTTTCTCGGTTCACATTTATGTGACCGGTTTATTAAAGAAGGTTATCGGGTAGTAGGTATGGATAATCTTATTACCGGTGATTTAAAAAACATTGAGCATCTGATGAAGCTTGAATATTTTGAGTTTTATCATCATGACATCAGCAAATTTGTTTTCGTACCAGGACAACTTGATTATATTTTGCATTTCGCATCACCGGCAAGCCCTATTGATTATTTAAAAATTCCGATTCAGACTTTAAAGGTAGGTTCGCTGGGTACGCATAATTTATTAGGCTTAGCCCGTGTAAAGCAAGCAAGGATATTGGTTGCTTCCACATCTGAAGTGTATGGTGATCCTATTGTGCATCCGCAAACAGAAGATTACTGGGGAAATGTAAATCCCATTGGTCCGCGTGGTGTATATGATGAAGCCAAACGTTTTCAGGAGGCAATCACTATGGCGTATCATACTTATCATAATGTTGAAACACGCATCGTAAGAATTTTTAATACGTATGGTCCTCGTATGCGTTTGAATGACGGACGTGTGTTGCCTGCCTTTATCGGTCAGGCATTGCGTGGAGAAGATCTCACCATTTTTGGTGATGGAAGCCAGACACGTTCCTTTTGTTATGTAGATGATTTAATAGAGGGAATTTACCGCTTGTTATTAAGCGATTATGTTTATCCGGTTAACATTGGAAATCCCAGTGAAATAACAATAAAAGAATTTGCAGATGAAATAATAAAGCTCACACATACACAACAAAAAGTAATTTATAAACCACTTCCGCAGGATGATCCGAAACAGCGCAAGCCGGATATAACAAGAGCAAAAGCAATTTTAGACTGGGAGCCGAAAATTAATCGTGCTGAAGGATTAAAATTAACTTATGAATACTTCAGAAATTTATCTGAAGAAGAACTTTATAAAACAGCACATCGTTTTGCTTAACAATTAACAATGGGCAATTGGCAAAATGCAATTGGCAATAGTTGCAAATTGCAAATTGCAAACTGCTTTCTTGCAAACTTCAACATGAAATACACCGCACATCCCACAGCCGTTATTGACGATGGTTGTGTTATTGGTGATGATACTAAGATATGGCATTTTGCCCATATCATGTCTGATTGTAAAATAGGAGAGCGATGTAACATTGGTCAGAATGTGGTCGTATCACCCGGAGTGGTTTTAGGTAATAATGTTAAAGTGCAAAACAATGTTTCTATATATACCGGAGTGACTTGTGATGATGATGTTTTCCTGGGACCGAGCATGGTATTTACCAATGTTACCAATCCGCGCAGTGCCATCAGCAGGCGGAATCAATATCAGAAAACGCATGTTGCAAAAGGCGCTACCATTGGTGCAAATGCAACCATTATTTGCGGACATGATATTGGAAAACATGCCTTCATTGGTGCAGGTTCAGTAATCACAAAACATGTTGCTGATTATGCACTGGTGGTTGGGAATCCTGCAAAACAAATCGGATGGATGAGTGAATACGGCTATCGTTTGGTTTTTGATGAGAATGGTTTTGCGGTGTGTCCTGAAAGTAATGAAAGATATAAACTGGAAAAAGGAATGGTGACGAAGTTATGATTACAGATCGTAAAATAAAGTTTGCAGTAGTTGGTTATGGGCATATCGGCAAACGTCATGCGGAAATGATTCATCGCAATGAGGAAAGTGAATTAGTTGCTGTATGCGATGTGTTGCCTGCAGCAGAATTAAATGCAGATAATTTAAGTGTGCCTTACTTTACGGATGTAAAAGATTTATTTAATGTGGGATTGGATATAGATGTAGTTTGCATTTGTTCACCCACCGGACTTCATACAGCACATGCTTTGATGGCTTTAAGTAATGGTAAACACATTGTGATTGAAAAACCAATGGCCATCACAAAAGCTGACTGCGAAAAAATTATTTTTAAATCATTACAGTCTCACCGTCATGTTTTTGGAGTAATGCAAAACCGCTATTCACCTCCAAGTGTATGGCTGAAAGAAATTATTGATAAAAAAATTATTGGTGATGTTTATCTTGTTCAGCTGGTATGTTACTGGAATCGTGATTATCGTTATTACAAAAAAAATAACTGGAAAGGCACTGGTGATTTAGATGGAGGAACACTGTTTACACAATTTTCGCATTGGATAGATTTGATGTACTGGCTCTTTGGTGATATAAAAAATATACAAGCTTTGTTTGCCGATTTTAATCATAAAGATCTTACCGCATTTGAAGACAGTGGTATCGTGCATTTTGAATTTGTAGATGGAGGAATGGGAAGTATAAATTACTCAACAGCTATCTGGGATAAAAATCTTGAAAGCAGCATAACTGTAATTGGCAGCAAGGGCTCTGTGAAAGTGGGAGGGCAATATATGAATCAAGTAGAGTATTGTCATATCATAGATTATACTTTGCCACCATTGAATGAAACAAATCCTGCACACGATTACGGTGAATATAAAGGCAGTGCAAACAACCACGGATATATCTTTAAAAATGTGATTGATACAGTTAAAGGACGCACACATGCAACTACTAACGCACTGGAAGGATTAAAAGTGGTAGAAATAATTGAACGTATTTACGCTTTAAGAAAAATAAATAAACCTGAAATAAAATTAACTCATGTATAAAGAGATATTAAGTAAAGAAAAGAAATTAGCAGTGATAGGTTTGGGTTATGTTGGATTGCCCATCGCTCTGGAATTTGCAAAAAAAGTTTCTGTGATTGGTTTTGATATCAACGCAGATCGTGTAAAGATGATGCAGAATAAAATTGATCCGAGTGGCGAGTTAGAATCAACAGCTTTTGATAATGCAGATATTGTTTTCACTGATTCATTAGATGTATTAAGAGAAGCAAACTTTTTTATTGTTGCAGTACCCACACCTATTGATGATCATAAACTGCCTGATTTGAAACCCCTGATTGGTGCTTCAACTACTATCGGAAATGTATTGAAGAAAGGAGATTATGTTGTGTTTGAATCAACAGTTTATCCTGGTTGTACTGAAGAAGATTGTATTCCGGTCCTGGAGGAATTATCAGGATTAAAATTCAAAACAGATTTCAAAGTGGGGTATTCTCCTGAAAGAATTAATCCCGGTGACAAGCACCACACATTATCATCCGTTATAAAAGTTGTGAGTGGATGCGATGATGAATCACTTGATGAAATAGCAAGTATTTATGAGCTGGTAGTAAAAGCAGGTGTGTTTCGTGCTTCAGGAATTAAAGTTGCTGAAGCTGCAAAAATTATTGAGAACACACAGCGTGACGTAAACATTGCATTGATGAATGAATTGAGTATCATTTTCAATAAAATGAACATTAACACCTTCGAAGTGCTGGAAGCCGCAGGAACCAAATGGAATTTTTTAAAGTTTATGCCGGGATTGGTTGGCGGACATTGCATTGGTGTTGATCCTTATTATCTCACTTATAAAGCGCAGGAGTTAGGGTATCATTCGCAGGTAATTAATTCAGGTCGTTATGTAAATGATTCGATGGGTTTTTATGTGGCGAAGCAAACTGTAAAAAAATTAATTGCTCTCGGCAAAGACCTTGCAAAGTCCAAAGTGCTGGTAATGGGTGCAACATTTAAGGAAGATGTGGAAGACATCCGTAATTCAAAAGTTGCAGATCTTGTAAACGAGTTTCGTTCATACGGAGTAAATATTGATGTGATTGATCCCAAGGCGAATTCTGATGAACTTAAACACGAATACGGATTTGAATTAACTACAAAACCAGCCAATGATTACGATGCAATTGTAATTGCTGTGAATCATAAAGAATACATCGGCTTATCAGAAGATGATTTAAAAAAGATGTGCAGTGATAAAGCAATCATAGTTGATTTGAAAGGCATATTCAGAAAGAAAATTAAAACCCTTGCTTACTGGAGTTTGTAAATTTGAAGTAAGTGAATCAGGTGAATACAAGTAAAATAATATCAATTTCAGGTGAAGCCAGTTATATCGGTTTGCTCTTCTATTAATTAATTAATAAAGATTCTGTTGAAGTTCATTAAGTTTGTACTTATCATTTAAATTATGTCAACATTTAATTTATACAGCAAAATTCTTCAGCTTCCGGGACATGTACAAAAAGAAGCAAGTGATTTTATAGACTTTTTGTTTTCAAAATACAGTAGTGCGTCCTCTTCAAAAAAGAAAGCAACAAAAAGAACTTTTAAGTTTGATTGGGAAGGAGCTTTAAGAAACACTAAAATTTCGTCTGTTGAGTTACAGAATAAAGCAAACGAATGGCGAAATACCTGATTGATACCAATATTTTTCTTGAAATATTATTGGCGCAGTCAAAAAGCAATGAATGTAAATCATTACTTAAAAAGCACATTGGAAGTCTTTTTCTTTCTGATTTCACTTTACATTCAATAGGAGTAATATTATTTAAATTCAATCAGCATGAACAATTTAAAATTTTCCTGAGTGATTTGTTGCCCAATGCTGAGCTTGTTACACTAGCTCCTGCCGATTATAAGGAAGTAGGTGAAATTTCTTTACGTTACAAATTAGATTTTGATGATGCATATCAAACGACTGTGGCCAAATCACTCAATCTAACTGTCAAAACAATTGACAAGGATTTCAAAAAGGTTTCATCTTTAATTGATGTTGAATTTATTAAGTAATCCTCACAATCGGTTTATAGCTTGCTTAACTTTGCATCACTTGAGATAAACATTGTTCTAACAATAACGTATAAGTTTTACAAGGACATTGAATACGAATAAAAAAATATTAGTTACAGGAGGCACCGGTTATATCGGTTCACACACTTGCGTTGAATTGATTAATAAAGGTTATGATGTATTTATTATTGATAACCTGAGCAACTCACATGAAGAAGTAATTGATGCTATTGAACAAATCACAGGCGTGCGACCTTTTTTTTCAAATATTGATCTCAACAATAAATCTGCTGTTAACGAATTTTTACGCAAACATCATATTGATGCAATCATCCACTTCGCTTCATTAAAAGCAGTTGGCGAATCAGTTGAAAAACCTCTGGAATATTATCGCAACAATTTAGTATCACTCATCAATCTTTTAGAATTATGTCGTGATCATAAAATAAAACATTTTGTTTTTTCTTCAAGCTGTTCTGTTTATGGCGAGCCTGATTACTTGCCGATAGATGAATTTGCAGAAGTTAAAAAAGCAGAATCACCTTATGCAAACACAAAAAAAATTGGTGAGGATATCATTCGCGATTCAGTGAAGGCCTGTAGCATTAATGCGATTGCATTACGTTATTTTAATCCTGTGGGAGCGTATCCTTCATCATTGATCGGAGAATACCCGCTTGGTGCACCAATAAATTTATTTCCTGTTGTAACACAAACTGCTATTGGAAAGCGTGATAAAATGTTAGTGTTTGGAAATGATTATGACACTCCGGACGGAAGCTGTATCCGTGATTATATTCATGTGATGGATGTTGCGGCTGCACATGTAGTTGCTATTGAAAGAATGTTAAACGGAAAGTCAAAAAGTAATTACGAATTATTTAATCTTGGAACAGGTGAGGGATTAAGTGTGTTACAAATTATCAATGCGTTTGAACGTACGACAGGAATAAAATTAAATTATGAAATTACTGCACGAAGACCTGGTGATGTGGTGAAAGTGTATGCAGACACCAGTTATGCAAATAAAGAATTAGGTTGGAAAGCAACCAGAACTTTAGATGATATGATCACTTCTGCATGGGCTTGGGAAAATGTGTTACAGAAAAAAGAATCATTGCGAGGAACGAAGCAATCTGTTTCATAGCATGAGATTGCTTCTTCCGATAAATTTCGGAATCACAGTGACGGTAAATTATAAACAATGAAAAAAAATATTCTTATAACCGGTGGTGCAGGATTTATTGGCTCACATGTAGTGAGACTTTTTGTAAAGAAATATCCTGACTATCATATTTTTAATTTAGATAATCTCACTTACGCTGGTAACCTCGCTAACCTGAAAGATGTTGAACATGCTTCTAATTATTCTTTTATCAAAGCGGACATTACTGATGCTTTATTAATGGATGAATTATTTGAACAACATAAATTTGATAGTGTAATTCATCTCGCTGCAGAATCACATGTTGATCGCAGCATTGCCAATCCGATGGATTTCATCATGACCAATATTGTTGGCACAGTTAATCTGTTAAATTCTGCGCGAAAAAACTGGATTCAGGAAACTCAAAACTCAAAACTCAAAACTCAAAATTTATTTTATCATATCAGTACAGATGAAGTGTATGGATCATTAGGTTCAACAGGATTTTTTACTGAAGCAACTGCCTATGATCCGCGTAGTCCTTACTCTGCTTCAAAAGCAAGTTCTGATCATTTGGTACGTGCTTATCATCATACTTATGGATTGCCGGTTGTTATCAGCAACTGTTCAAACAACTATGGTTCATTTCAGTTTCCTGAAAAATTAATTCCGCTGGCAATTAATAATATTAAAAACAATAAACCAATTCCTGTTTATGGCAAGGGAGAAAATATTCGTGACTGGTTGTTTGTTGAAGATCACGCTGTAGCAATTGATGTAATTTTTCACCAGGGAAAAAATGGTGAGACCTATAACATCGGTGGTAATAATGAATGGAAAAATATTGATTTGATTTACTTGTTATGTGATATCATGGATCGAAAATTAAAACGTGAAAGTGGTGCTTCACGAAAATTGATCACGTTTGTAAAAGATCGTGCAGGACATGATATGCGCTATGCAATTGATTCATCCAAACTACAACACGAATTAGGTTGGAAACCATCTTTACAATTTGAAGAAGGACTTGAAAAAACTGTGGATTGGTATCTTGCAAACGAAGAATGGATGCAACAGGTAACATCAGGTGACTATCACCATTATTATGAAAAACAATATCAACTACGATAATTTAAGTTAGTTACCAATCATGTCTTCACACCCTGTTTTTAAATATAAATATCACACTGCTGATATCACTCAAAAAAATATTCTTGTAACAGGCGGTGCAGGTTTCATTGGTTCTAATCTTGTAGAATATCTTTTATTAAACGGAGCAAAAAAAGTGCGTGTGCTTGATAATCTCAGCAATGGATTTCATCGCAACATAGAAAACTTTTTATCCAATCCTGCTTTTGAATTTATAGAAGGAGACATTACAGATAAAGAAACCTGTGCAAGAGCTTGTGATGGAATAAATCTGGTAAGTCATCAGGCTGCATTGGGATCAGTTCCACGTTCAATTCAAAATCCGATTGCAACACATGAAGTGAATGTTACCGCTTTTTTAAATATGCTTGTTGCTGCACGCGATGCAGGTGTTAATCGTTTTGTGTATGCAAGTTCTTCTTCTGTTTATGGTGACAGCACAGCATCACCAAAGAAGGAATCGAACCGTGGCAATCCACTTTCGCCTTATGCGGTTTCTAAATTGAGTAACGAGTTATATGCTTTCGTTTTTGCAATTCATTATAAAATGCCATTGATTGGCTTACGGTATTTCAATGTGTTTGGTCCGCGTCAGGATCCTAACGGTCCATACGCTGCTGTAATTCCACTTTTTATGAACGCACAATTATTTGATACCGAAGCAGTGATTTATGGAGATGGAGAACAGACACGTGATTTTACTTTCGTAGAAAATGCTGTTCAGGCGAATGTGCGTGCATTGTTTGCTGAAGATGAAGAAACATTAAATAAAGTTTATAATGTTGCTGTGAGTGAAAGCATTTCGGTAAACCAGCTTTATTCGTTGATAGCAAGTATTACAGGAAGCACAAAACTTCCACGATACATGCCTGAGCGAAAAGGAGATGTTAAAAATTCGTTAGCTGATCTTTCCATGGCAAAGAAATTGCTGAATTACGATCCGCAGTACAGTCTTCAACAAGGATTGCCTGCAACAGTAGAGTGGTTTAAAAAAACATTCTCAAAAAAACATGCGTAGCATTTTTAATATTTTTACTTCTTCCAAAAACAAATCCGCTGAATCGTTAAATTTTTCAATATTGAATGTTGATATGCATTCGCACCTTATTCCGGGAATTGATGATGGAGCAAAGACGATGGAAGAGAGTGTTACACTGATTAAGACTTTGCATGGTTTAGGATTTACACGGCTTATCACCACTCCGCATATCATGAGTGATTATTATAAAAACACTCCTGAAATAATTAATGCAGGATTAGAACAAGTTCGCGAAGCATTGAAAGTGGAAAATATCCCTGTTGAAATTTCTGCTGCAGCTGAGTATTATATTGATGATGGATTTCTGCAAAAATTAGAGGAAGAAAAACTTTTGACATTTGGTGATAATTATTTGCTGACGGAGATTTCTTATATCAATCCACCGGATAATCTCAAACAAATATTTTTTCGTGCGCAGGTTTTAGGTTACAAACCTATTCTTGCACATCCTGAACGTTATCCGTTCTGGTATAATAATTTTGATGAATACCGTTCGCTTCGTGAGACAGGTGTTTTGCTTCAGTTAAATTTAAATTCTTTGGCAGGATATTATGGTCCAGATGCTAAAAAGGCCGGTGAAAAAATGATCGATCTTGAAATGATAGATATGGTGGGCAGTGATATGCATCACAACAAACATGGAGTTGCTTTGCATCGCTGCCTTAACGAAAAATACCTGCCGAAAGTTTTAGAATTCAATTTGCTGAATAAGCATTTATAATATTTTTTAACTGAAAAAAAATTTCTATGTTTCTTAAACTGACAAAATATAATCTTTGGGCAAACCAAACCCTTTGCGGATTTATTCTTAAGGCCGGAGAAGCAATTGCTGATGTTGAACAATCGGGTAGCTTTCCTACTGTAAGAAAAACTTTATTACATATTTGGGATGGACAGGTAATATGGTATAATCGTTTGCATGGGAAATCTTTATCTGCATTTCCCAGCCAGAGTTTCGAGGGAAATTTGGAGGAAGCAATAAATGGATTATTGGAAAGTTCACGACAATATGTTGATTATGTAAATGAATTAAATGAAAACTATGATTCTGTCATTAAGTATAATACTTTTGATGGTAAACAATTTGAAAACACCGTAAAGGATATAATTTTTCACATTATGAATCACAGTACATACCATCGCGGACAAATTATTAATCTTTTGCGCGGTGCAGGATTCACAGAGGTTGGTTCTACCGATTATATGCGTTTTTGCAGGAGTAATTTGTAAGAAAACCGGGTTATTCAAAATTTTTAAGAAACTATCTGCTTTATATTGCGTAGAAAAGTGCTAAACAACACTTTCTATGCACAGCAACGAAATTGAACAGCATCTGAATGTCACTGCCAAGTTTGAATTGATTAATGGTTCAGTTAAATACGGAATGATTAACAAACAGATTGATGGTGACCTTTACAAAAGTGATTATTATTTTATTTCGCTGCAGAATCTGAATACTTTCCGCAAAGCAATAACGCAACGCAATTATGAATTCTGCAAAGCATTGATGGAAAAAATAAATGTAAAGTTTATAAAAGACATTACTCCAATTTAGGTTTAAACGCAGATAGTTCAAAGTTTTTACCGCAGAGAACCGCAGAGAAAATATTTTTATCTCCGCGGTTCTTTGCGTTATTGGAAGAATTCAATTTTGCGCTCTCTGCGTTTAAAAAATCAATAATATTTTATACCAATTATTTCCCGCACTTCCTTAATTGTTTTGGATGCACTTACATGCGCTTTTTCTTTTCCCTGACGCATCACTTTCTTTAAAAAATCTTCATCACTACTAATTTCTTTAATCTTCTCACTTAATGGTTGTATAAAAGCAATCATGTCTTCTGCTAATTGCTTTTTCAAATCACCATATCTTATTTTACAGTTGTTGTATAGTTCTTCAAAATGCAGAACCGTTTCAGTTTTGCTTAACACACTCATTAGTGTAAACAAATTCTGAACAGCCTCGGGCTTTTGCTGATTAAGCTCTGTTGGTCCTGCATCAGTAACTGCACGCATTACTTTTTTTCGAATTACATCCGCACTGTCAGCTAAAAAAACTGCATTGCCTTCTCCCTCTGATTTTCCCATTTTTCCGCTTCCATCCAACCCGGGGATTTTCACAAGTGTTTCTCCAAAATTAAAAGCAACAGGTTCAGGAAAATATTCTGTTTTATATAATCTGTTAAAACGATTTCCAAATGTGCGTGTCATTTCCAAATGTTGTTCCTGGTCTTTACCCACCGGAACGCGTGATGCACGATGAAGTAAAATATCAGCAGCCATTAAAACAGGATAAGTGAGTAGTCCCGCATTAATATTATCAGGCTGATTGCGTATTTTATCTTTGAATGTTGTTGACCGTTCCAGTTCTCCCACATAAGCATTCATATTCATGAGCAAATACAATTCAGCAGTTTCAGGTATATCACTTTGAACATAAATGGTACTTGCTGCAGGATCGAGACCGCAAGCAAGATATTCAACCAATACCTGCCTGACATTATTTTTTAAATTTTCCGGAGTTGGATGTGTAGTGAGTGAATGATAATCCGCAATAAAAAAAAAGCAACGATGCTCATATTGCATCTTCAAAAAATTTTTTACCGCTCCAAAATAATTTCCAATATGAAGATTACCTGTGGAGCGGATGCCGCTGACTACTGTTTCCATAGCGGGCTAAATTAAATGGTTTACTTAACTTCAAGTCACTACTGTAAGGTTTGAAACCCTGACAGGGGTAAATACTTTATTTTCGTGCTGTGAAATTTATTTCGTTTGCGCTGCGAAGAATCTGGTGCGTATGGTTTTTTATAGTAGGAGGTTTGTCTTTTATCCTGCTTTATCCGTTGTTTTTTGTTTTACTAAGAAAGCGAAGCTGGTTCAAGTATGCGTTCCGATTAAAAAAAGTTTGGGCACACATTATACTTTTTGGAAGTGGGATTTTTTACACTATCAAACGTGAAGGAGTTATTGACCGTAAAAGAGCGTATGTAATTTGTCCTAATCATACTTCTTATCTCGACATTGTTATTACCAATATTGTGTTTCCAAATTACTTTCATTTTATGGGTAAGGCAGAATTACTCACCATACCATTATTTAAAATTTTTTTTCAACGGATGAATATTCCTGTTGACCGTACCAGCATCACTGCATCACATAAAGCTTTTAATCGTGCAAAAGAGGATATTGACAGAGGAATTAGTATTGCTATTTATCCGGAAGGAACAATCCCTGAATGTTCACCTGATGTAGGTCCTTTTAAGAATGGAGCTTTCAAACTTGCCATTGAAAAACAAATTCCGATTGTACCGATCACCTATTTGGATAACTGGAAAATTTTTCCTGACAGAGAAGGATTTCGTTACCTGTGCCGGCCAGGATTGTCAAGGATAATTGTTCATACACCGATTGAAACCAAAGGAATGGGAGATGAACATGTTTCAACACTTCGAGAGAGCGTACGTAATATTATTAAGCAAACAATGATAAAACATGGAAATATCCCGGGAACTCATTGACAAGCTTGCGCGCTTATCACGTTTATCTTTTGCTGATGAAACAGAAAAAGAAAAGATCCGCAACGATCTAAACAGAATTTTGCAGTTTGTTGATCAGCTTAATGAAGTAAATACCGAGGGTGTTGAGCCTTTGATTTTTATCAATGAAGACACCAGTGTATTACGTGAGGATGTAGTAGTGCATCAAATTACAAGAGCAGATGCATTAAAGAATGCGCCAATGAAAAATGAGGAATATTTTTTAGTTCCTAAAGTGATTAATAAAAGTTAAGCCCTGATTACAATAAGAAACCACGGCTTAAAAAAAATTCTTTTTTTTATCTCACGTTTACCGGCTCACAAAATTCTTCAAAAGCAGCCATCAGGTTTTCTGCTATCATCTCAGCAGAATGACCTTCTATAAGATAACGCTCAATAAAATGAACCAGTTCTCCGTCCTTAAACAAAGCAATGCTTGGTGAAGAAGGAGGATATGGCAAGGTGAGCCTGCGTGCGTGAGAGGTAGCTTCCACATCCTGACCAGCAAAAACAGTACATAAATGATCAGGACGAAATTCGCTCCTGCTTAATGCCATCTTTACTGCTGGGCGTGCAGCTCCGGCAGCACATCCGCACACTGAATTAATAACAAGCAAAAGAGTGCCTTTGCTATTGGGGATAGTGGCATCCACCTGCATTCCATCTGTAAGCTCGGTGAAACCAATTGATGTGAGTTCCTGGCGCATCGGTGCGCATAATTGTTCGGGATACGGCATAATAATAAGGGGTTATAACAGAGTACAAAAATAATAAGAAAAAAAATATTATCCGTTATGATAATGCAAAGCGCTTTTTTAAACCGTTTTTGTAAGAATAGACTGCTTTTGCACGCTTTAAGTTTGTGGACTCAATAATATTTGTCCTAACAAAAAAATATATAAAATGAAAAAAAGTATGCAACACATAGAGATGAAAGATGCATTTCCTGTATTCAAATTCAATTATAAGGGAAAACTAGTGAATAGTAACAGTGCTGCCATGCCATTGCTCGGTTACTGGAATTGCAAAATGGGCGCAGGAATTTCCACAGAATTGATGATGGCTTGTCCTGCAATTAAATCAGCAATTAAAAGCCCACAGCCCGGAGAATGTAAAATGCAGTTTGGAGAACTTCAGATCTGGTGTGATGTGGTTCCATTTCCTGAAGCCGGTTACATAGGTGTTTATGGTTATCATATTGAAATAATGAATGCTGCTCAACAAACTGTGCAGCTTAGAATGGCGAGTTAATAATATATATAAATATTCTCATGCAAAATCCCGCTCAGGCGGGATTTTTTTGTTGTTAGCAATCATTAAATTAATATTTAAAAAAGTGAATCTTTTAGGGTAGTTATTCGTACTAATATCAATTAAAACAATTCGACAAGTTTATACAAGACATTTAACTATTAAAATAATTCAAGTACTAATTAAATAAAGTAAAAATGAATACGCAAACAATAACAAAGCAACAAACCTCAACCCCAACACGATATGGTAAAGTATTATTGATTGATGATAATTCGATGGATAACTTCATAAATAAAAAGATTTTGGAAACAGGTCATTTCGCATCCAGTGTAATTTCACATCAGGGCGCACCAGAAGCTTTGGCATATCTTAAAAAAGAAAATATTGAAGCTTTACCCGAAATAATTTTTCTGGATATCAATATGCCTGGTATGGATGGATTTCAGTTTCTGGATGCGTTTGCTGAATTACCCGCTGCTGTTCATCAGAAATGTAAAATTATTATGCTCTCCACTTCTGAAAGTTTTAAAGATTTAAACCGCGCTAATAAAAATCCTTTCGTAAAAAAGTTTTTAAATAAGCCGCTTTCATCACCTGTTATTAGTGCAATAAAGATTTAAGGATTTTGATTGTGAAGCCACTTTTCTGAAACTTCACAATACTTTTCTTGCAGGAGTTCATTTTTTTTTAGTTCTTTGAGCTAAGGTTTGTGTTTCTACAGCACAGTTCTCTCAAAACTATTCTGATAATCCTTTGAAAAAAAAACTACCTGTTTTAGTTTGTGTATTACTTTTTATTGTTGCCATGGCAATGATGCCTGTGAAAAACGATAATCCTGTACGCCATTACAGCGTGGAGGAGTTAAAGAAATTACATGAACATATGCCAACTACAATTCTGGATTCAGGTGAATATTTTTTAACGCCTGAAAACTGCAGAGGCTGTCATGGGTTTGATTCCACCGGCTTAGCCAATATAAACAGTGATAGCATTGATATAAATCTTTATGATGACTGGGAAACCTCAATGATGGGTTTGGCAGGTGTAGATCCATGGTGGCGTGCCAAAGTAAGTCATGAAATATTAACTAATCCTGCGCACAGTAATGAACTGCAAACATTTTGTACTTCGTGCCATGCTCCAATGGGTCATTACAGTGCAAAGTATAAAGGATATCCGCATTACCTGCTTGCTAATCTTGATACAGATGCATTGGGCAAGGCAGGAGTTGCATGCATGGGTTGTCATACCATAGGTGATAGCGCATTAGGAACAGTATTTTCAGGCAATATCCCATACGATACAACGCATCATATTTACGGCCCGTTTGTAAATCCTATGACTGGTCCGATGCAATTATATGTTGGTCTAACTCCCGTTTTCGGGGATCACATGGGTGAAGGAAAAGTTTGTTCATCCTGTCATACACTAATTTCCAATACAGTAGATTTAAGCGGAAATCCAACAGGAGGAACATTTGTTGAGCAAGCTACTTTTCATGAATGGGAAAATTCAATTTATCCTTCAACTCCCACTACTTGTCAAAGCTGCCACATGCCACCGATTAATGATCCGGTTGTAATTGCTAATGGAATATTATCCTTATCCGGCAGGTCACCATTTAATCTGCATCAGTTTGCGGGCGCTAATTCCTTTATGGTAAACCTGATTAAAACAAATAAAACATCATTGGGCGTACTTGCAAGAGATGCAAATTTTGATTCTACATTGGTAGCTATTGACAAACAGCTTACTCAAAACACATTGGATTTAGATGTTCATTCGGATACACTTTTAAATGACACGCTAGCCTTAAGTGTGGTTTTGACCAATAAAGCCGGACATAAATTCCCGACAGGATATCCTTCAAGAAGAGCTGTGCTGCAGGTAGTGGTTCTTAAAGCCAATGGCGATACAATATTTGCATCTGGTGTGTTTGATTCAAACCAGGAGGTAATCAATATTAATACTCCTTTTGAATCCCATCACGATACTATTTCAAGTGATAATAATGCACAGATTTATGAAATGATAATGGGTGATGTGAATGGCAATAAAACAACTGTACTTGAAAGATCTGCCTCAGCATTGAAGGATAACCGTATCCCACCTGCCGGCTTTACTACTTCTTTCTCAACTTATGATACTTGTAAGATAGTTGGTGCAGCCTTAACTGATCCTGATTTTAATAAAACAGGTGTAACTGAAGGAACCGGAAAAGACATAGTGCATTATATGATAGCAATGAATGGATATCATGGATTGGTTAATATTTCAGCTTCTGTTTATTACCAAACTATTCCTCCTTCATGGGTAACAGAAATGTTTTCACATAATTCCGCACAGATTGATACTTTCCGTAATATGTTTAACAATGCTCCCAAGGCTCCGTTACTGGTGGCAAGGGATACTTTGCAAAACATATTAATTAATACTTCAATTCAAAGTTTAAATGCTCCTGCTTCCGTTGACATCTATCCTACCATCACGCAAAGTGGAAAGATTTCAGTAAGAGGCCATCACTTGAAAAATGGTGAAATAAAAGTGTATAATGCACAGGGACAGATGGTGTATTTTATTAAGTTTAAGGAAGAAGAATCGATACTTATTCAATTGCCGGAATTGAATGGAGTTTACTTTATCAATGTTTCTTCATCACAATTCAATGTTACTAAAAAAATATTCAAGTTATAATTGTACATTTCCAGACTCAAATTTTTAATAATCTTAAAACTAAATCCTCTACAAATGAAAAAAAACATTTACTTATTAATTGCAGTGTTCATTACACTATGCGTGTGCAATATGTCCACTCACGCACAAGGTGTTACTTTCAGAAATGCTAATGCTAAGCTAACTAATACCAACAATCATAGCGGCTGTGCCATGACTGTGTGTGATTGGAACAGTGACGGGCTGGATGATATTATTCACCTGGATCAGGATCACAATTGCTATGTTGACGTTCAGACTACAAACGCACAATTTGCGAGAGTTAATCTGGGAGATTTTGGTTCTGGCTTTGGTGCATGGGCAATGTCGGTGGCTGATTTTGATCGTAACGGTTATCTCGATATAGTTGCTGGTGAAGGTAACTCAGGCGGAGTGCTGATGACCAATAATACCGGAACAGGTGCTACGCTGACAATGTTTGCCAGTTCCAATTTTTTCTGGCAAAACATAACTTGCGCGGATTTTAATAATGACGGATGGATTGATGTATTTGGTTGTGATGACAATGCTGCAGCAAAAATGTATTTGAATGATGGCACAGGTAACCTTAGTCCATCAACGTATATTGACTTTAATGTCTATCCCGGACTTTCAGTAGGTGGAGATCCTTATGATTCGGGCAATTATGGAAGTGCATGGACAGATTTTGACAATGATGGGGACCTTGATCTATTCATTGCTCATTGTCGCCAGAGTGCAAGCAGCGCATCAGATGAACGCAGAAGAGATCGTTTATTTGTGAATGATGGAACATATCATTTTACAGAGCAGGCTGCTGCTTATGGAATAGAAGCTACGGTTTTTAATCAAACATGGACTTCTTCTTTCGGAGATATAGATAATGATGGTGATCTGGATGTTGTATTTGCAAATCATGACACTCCAAGCCAGATATTTTTAAATGACGGAACAGGACATTATACAGATATATCATCCACAGCCGGATTTGATATTGTAAGTATTTTCCCTCTTGAATGCATACTTGAAGATTTTAATAATGATGGATACCTTGATATTTTAGGAACCGGAGATGATGCCCGTTTATTCTTTAATAATGGTAATAACACTTTTACATTGGTTAACAATCCATTTGATGCTAACGGTATGCAATCCTTTGGAATCGGAGATTTAAATCATGATGGTTTCGTAGATATTTATGCTGGTTATGCAACAGGTTATAATTCTCCAACTTCCGTTGATGATGTAATATGGATGAATGAAAAAAACAGCAATCACTGGATTACATTTAATCTGAAAGGAACTGTCTCTAACCACAATGCCCTTGGCGCACGTGTAACACTTTATACTGCAATGGGAACTCAGATTCGTGAAGTGCGTTCAGGAGAAAGTTATGGTACCTGCAATTCTTTTGAATGTCATTTCGGATTAGGTGCTTCCACAGTTATTGATTCAGCAGTAATATGGTTCCCTTCAGGCATTACAGAAACAATTGTAAATCCAGATGCAGATCAGTTTGTAACTGTTATAGAAGGTGATTGTGTTTCTCCTTCATCAGCAATTACAATCAACGGACCTTTATTATTATGTCCGGGCACTACATTAACACTCACTGCTGCTCCGGGATATAATTATTTATGGTCAGATAACACAACCAGCCAGGTTAATACAATAACTGCAACAGGAGAATACAATGTAGTAGTGAGTGCATCTGGAAATAATTGTTCTGCAATTTCACAAAATGTTTCTGTTATAGTTAATCCTGATAATACTCCTACTGTAACAACATCTGCTTCTACAGAAATTTGTCCGGGTGGTTCTGTTGATCTATTTGGACCTTCTGGTCAATCATCTTATTTATGGTCAGATGGCAGCACAACACAAAATATTACGGTAACACAATCGGGTGTATATGATTTAACGGTGCCGGGATTATGCCAATCATTTACTTCATTACCTACAACTGTTACAATGCATACACCTGGCATAAGCAGCGTTCAGGATGATTCTACCTGCATAGGTGGTTCTGCTAATCTTGGTGCAACAGGCACAGGAATCATTGATTGGTTTGATGCTGCTTCAGGTGGAACATTACTTTATTCAGGATCACCATTCCCTTCTCCGTCAGTATTCTCTAATACCGTATTTTATGCTCAGGATCGTTTTACAACAAATTATCCTATTACTTATGCAGGGCCGGTGAATAACGGAATTGGAAATGGAGGATATAGTACTAATTCACCAAGTACACGTTATCTGACTTTTGATGCTTTGCAGGCAATCAGTTTAAACTCTGTTTGGGTATTTGCTCAATCAGCAGGTAACCGTACCATTGAATTACGCAATTCAGCAAATGGTGTGTTACAAAGCAAAACGGTAAACATCCCGACCGGAGGAAGCACTGTCGCACTTAACTTTAATATTGCTGCAGGTAATAATTATCGTTTAGGTGTTGCTAACGGAAGCACGGTTGGTTTATACAGAAACAACAGCGGAGTAAGTTATCCGTATTCAGTTGCTGGTTTAATAAATATTACAGGTTCAGATGCAGGAAGCGCTTACTATTATTATTTTTATAATTGGGAAGTAAGCAAGCAGAATGTTGAATGTATTGCAGCAACACGTTCTGCGGTTAATGCATTTGTTGATCCCAGTTGTACCGTAGGAATAGCTCAACATGCAAACAATAATTTATTAAATATCTTCCCTAATCCCGCAAGTAATTTCGTTCAGGTTGATTTGAAATATGCAGCTAAAGGCACTGTTGAAATCAGCATTAATGACCTTGCAGGAAAAACTGTTCAGTCAAATAATTTTATAAATGACAATGGTAACTTTATGCAAACAATTGATGTAAGCAATCTTGCAAAAGGATTTTATATGATCAATGTGAAATTAGGCAACCAGCAATGGGAGCGTAAGATTACAATTCAATAAAATCATTTTAAGAAAATTAAAAACCGGCTATCTGAAATTTCAGGTAGCCGGTTTTTTATGCTCTTTGCAAAAGCATATAAACAATTGCTCCTGCAAAGTATCCGGCAAGGGCTAAAACAGAAATTCTTTTTAAGTACCATCCAAAACTAATCTTCTCCATACCCATTGCCGCCACTCCTGCCGCAGATCCGATTATTAAAATGCTTCCACCCGTTCCGGTACAGTAAGCAAGAAATTCCCATAGATAACTATCAGTTGGATAAACGGATAAGGGATACATGCCCATGCACGCTGCAGCAAGCGGAACATTGTCAACGATTGCAGACAGTAAACCAATAAGCAGAACAATTAAACTTGTGTTTGCAACATGTTGCTGCATCCATGCTGCTGTTTGCAACAAAACATTTGCTGATTGTAAAGCGCCTACCGCTAATAATATTCCCAGAAAAAAAAGAATGCTGGGAGTATCAATTCTTTGCATCGCGCTTGAAACAGATAAAAAATTTCGCTCTTCTTTATTTTTATTACGATGTATCAATTCCGTAAGTATCCACAACATTGCAAGACTTAACAGTATTCCCATGAATGGAGGAAGATGAGTAACTGTTTTAAAAACCGGTACAAATATCAAAGCCATTGTTCCGAATCCAAAAATTAAATTTCTTTCAAAGGGAATTGTAGTTGTGATTTCCTTATCAATTGCAACGGATGAAAAATTCCCTTTTAATTTAATTGATAAAATAATTAATGGAACAATCAAACATATAAGGCTGGGAATTATCAGCATCTGAATAATATTAAATGCAGTAATCTGTCCTCCGATCCAGAGCATGGTAGTAGTAACATCTCCGATAGGCGACCATGCTCCACCGGCATTAGCTGCTATTATAACCATGCCTGCAAACAACATTCTCTCCTCTTTATCATCAAGCAATTTGCGAAGCAGTGAAACCATTACAATGGTAGTTGTGAGATTATCCAAAATCGCAGAAAGGAAAAATGTAATAAAACATATAAGCCAGAGCAGCGCAGCCTTCTTCCGGGTTTGAATAAATGATTTTACTATTTCAAATCCATCATGTGCATCTATTAATTCAACAACCGTCATAGCAGCTAAAAGAAAAAACAGTATGCCTGAAATTTCTCCAAGATGGGTGATAAGTTGTTCTGAAACAATTTGAGTTTCTGATACTGATGTAAACATCAGAACTACCCAACAAAGTACTCCTGTCAGCAATGCTATTGCAGATTTATTAATGCGTAAAATATTTTCAAATGCTATGGATATATATCCTGCACAAAAAACAATAATCAATAAAGCATTCACACTATAAAAATTAAGTTACAAAAGAAACTGTTTTTTTGATCAGCTGTGATTACAACTGATGTGATGATTAAAAATATATTTCATTCTTATAAACATATCCTTTTTAAAAACTCTTCTTTCCTAAATCTTAATTCTTAATTTTTTACACTACGTTTGTTTGCAAACAAATTCACTTATGGCAAACAATATCTGGGCGCGCAAGTCCATGGACGTATTAATGAAAGAGTCCACCTTAGAAGATAAGCATACACTTAAAAGAACATTAAGCGCAGGAAATTTAGTTGCCTTGGGAATTGGTGCAATCATTGGTGCCGGTTTATTTGTACGTACTGCTTCAGCTGCTGCTAATAATGCGGGCCCTGCTGTTACAATCGGTTTTATTATTGCAGGTATCGGATGCGCCCTTGCCGGATTATGTTATGCTGAGTTTGCTTCTATGATTCCGATTGCCGGCAGTGCTTATACTTATTCATTTGCTACTATGGGAGAATTTGTGGCGTGGATTATTGGATGGGATTTAGTGCTTGAATATGCACTTGGTGCCGCTACAGTAAGTATAGCGTGGAGTGAATATCTGAATAAATTATTTAAAATATTTTTTGATTTCGAAATACCCTATAAGTGGTGTCATTCGCCTTTTGAACATAGTGTAAATGGTGTAACGGGCTTTATGAATATCCCTGCTATTTTTATTTTGCTCTTGTTGAGTTTACTTTTAATCCGCGGAACAAAAGAGTCAGCATTTGTAAATGGAATAATTGTAATACTTAAAGTTTCAATTGTGCTTTTATTTATTGGATTCGGATGGCATTTTATAAACCCGGCTAATCATACGCCTTACATTCCACCTGCATCAACTTATGTAGATGCACAGGGTGTGGATCATAATTTCGGGGGCATACTTGGAATATTAGGTGCAGCAGGAGTGGTGTTTTTTGCGTTCATAGGATTTGATGCAGTAAGTACAGCGGCACAGGAAGCAAAAAACCCAAAGAAAGATATGCCTATAGGGATATTAGGTTCACTTGCGATATGCACCATTCTTTATATACTTTTCTCCTATGTACTTACAGGGGTAGCGAGCACGGAAGATTTTCGAACTGCAGGTAAAGAAGCTTCCGTTACTTATGCTATTCAAACCTATATGACCGGATTTGGGTGGTTATCAAAGCTTGTAACAGTTGCCATCCTTGCAGGATTCTCTTCAGTAATTTTAGTAATGCTCATGGGACAATCACGTGTGTTTTACTCCATGAGTGTTGATGGCTTAGTGCCAAAAGTATTTTCTGATTTACATCCAACATTTCGCACGCCTTATAAATCGAATATGTTGTTTTTTGTTTTTGTAGGATTGTTTGCAGCATTTGTGCCGGGAGATATTGTAGGGGATATGACCAGCATAGGAACTTTGTTTGCATTCATACTTGTGTGTGCAGGTGTCTGGATATTGCGCGTTCGTCATCCGGAAATCAAACGTCAGTTTACAACACCATTTGTTCCTCTTGTTCCCATACTTGGTATTATCGTTTGTGGTGCAATGATTTTTGGTTTGGGATGGCCTAACTGGATGCGATTAGGAATATGGATGGTGATAGGATTAGTAATATATTTTTCTTATAGCAGAAAGAACAGTAAGATCAGTAACTCATAATTCTGCATACTAATTAACGAATGAGTTACGAATACAACGAATTCAGGCGAAAGCTATTTCTACTTTCGTTAATTGGTTGCAGCAAAAACATTCCTATTTCTAAAAATCAGCGCTCTTAAGTAAAAATATTCATTCTCAATAGTTATCCTGCTATCCATTCGTTTCATTAATAACTCATTCGTTAATTAGTATGCAACAAGAAGAACAACATCAATTCAAGCGCTCACTCGGAGTGTGGGATGCAACCATGCTTGTTGCAGGCTCTATGATTGGTTCCGGAATTTTTATCGTGAGTGCTGATATGAGCCGCCATGTAAGCAGTGCAGGATGGCTGATGTTTATGTGGATTTTGAGTGGTGTCATTACTGTGATGGCTGCATTATGCTATGGAGAATTAGCGGGTATGATGCCCAAAGCAGGCGGACAGTTTGTTTATATTCAACGTGCATTCGGAAGCTTTACTTCATTTCTTTATGGTTGGACGGTGTTTACTGTTATTCAAACAGGAGTGATTGCAGCAGTGGCTGTGGCGTTTGCAAAATATACAGCAGTGTTTTTTCCCTGGTTCAGTCCTGATAATATTTTGCTGGAAGCAGGAAAATTCAAGTTAGCTGCATCACAACTATTGGCAATTGTACTGATTGTTTTTCTAACCTTCATTAACAGTCGCGGAATAAAAAATGGTAAACTCATTCAAACAACTTTTACTGCTGCAAAGCTGCTTGCACTTTTATTTTTAATTGTATTGGGAATTAGTATTGGATTAGGAAGAGATACGCTCTCCAATAATTTTCATGACGCATGGAATGCAGTGCAGCTTACACAAATCAACGGTGAGTGGATTGCACAACATGTTACAGGTATTGCATTAGTGCTCGCCTTAGGTACAGCAATGATTGGTTCATTATTTTCAAGTGATGCTTGGAATAACATTACTTTTATTGCAGGTGAAGTGAAGGAGCCGCAAAAAAATATTCCGCGCAGTTTATTAATGGGAACCGGAATAGTGACTCTGTTATATTGTCTTGCAAATATTTCTTATCTCTCTTTACTTCCTTTAAAAGGAAGTGCTCATGCAACTGATGTAATAGGACAAGGGATACAGTTTGCAGGTGGAGGAACTGACCGTGTAGGCACTGCTGCAGCTTCCATGATCTTTGGAGATTTTGCCGTTTACCTGATGGCTGCATTAATCATGGTATCAACATTCGGATGTAACAACGGAATCATCTTATCAGGAGCACGTGTTTATTATGCAATGGCAAAAGAAGGTTTGTTTTTTAAAAAGGCAGGAACATTAAATCGTTATGATGTACCAGGTTTTGCGTTGGTTGTGCAGGCAATATGGGCAAGCGTATTGTGTTTGAGCGGAACGTATGGGGATTTACTTGATTACACCACATTTGCTTCGCTGCTGTTTTACATTATTACAATAACAGGAGTTTTTGTTTTAAGAAAAAAAGAACCCGATACTCCGCGTCCCTATAAAACTTTGGCTTATCCAATTATGCCTGTGCTGTATATAATACTTGCCTTATCTGTTTGTGTGATTCTTTTAATAACAAAACCACAAAACACCTGGAGCGGATTATTTATAGTGTTGCTCGGTACACCCTTTTATTTTTTGGTGAAGAGAAAAAGTTAATCTCACGTCATGCCGGAGTTGTTTCGGCATCTCTTTATTTCCAAAGACCCTGAAACAAGTTCAGGGTGACAAATTCGTTTTAACTAAACAACGCTTTTAGCTCTGTTGCATCAGCGGGTTTCATTTTGCCAGCCAGAATTAATGAAAGTTGTCTTCTGCGTAAAGCACTTGCATAACGTTGTTTTTCTTCTTCTGTTTCAGGTGTTAACTCAGGAACGTTAATGGGATTGCCTAATTGGTCCACAGCAACAAAAGTGTAAATGGCTTCGTTACATTTTATCTTTTCTCCGGTCATCCTGTTCTCTACCCATACATCAATAAACACTTCCATGCTTGAAGTGAAAGCACGCGAAACTTTTGCATTCATAGTAACAATTTCTCCCAGCTTAATGGGTTGATTAAAAGAAACATTATTTACAGAAGCTGTTACGACTACTCGTCCGCAATGACGGTGTGCGCTAATTGCAGCACAGATATCCATCCAATGCAACAACCTGCCTCCCATTAAATTTCCTAAAACATTAGTATCGTTTGGTAAAACAAATTCAGAATTAATACAAATGGAGTCTTGAGGAGTTTTTGATTTCATAAGAGCGTAAAATATAGCTGCAAAAATAGTTAATCAGCAAATGGATTATTTTTGTCAGGTTATGAGTTATGAATTTTGAGTTATGAATGACAACCCCATAACTCAAAATTCATAACTCATAATTTATTAAAAATGCACCCGTAGTTCAATTGGATAGAATGACAGATTCCGGTTCTGTTGGTTGGGGGTTCGAATCCCTTCGGGTGCACTACAAAAATTGAGAGGTTATTTTCTGTATTATAGTTCTTCAAGTTCTTGCAGATAATCATACTGCAAATCCTCATGCAGTTTTTCAATAACCACATTGATTTTTTTTAATTGGTTTTGATAGAGATTAATTAGTTGCTGACTGCTTTTAATGGGCAATCCCGAATCTTTTATTTGCTTGCAATAGTAAATC
>JANLZB010000068.1:0-87104 GCA_031366005.1 Bacteroidota bacterium
TAAATTTTCAATCAGATGTGGAATTGATTGAAGCTTATAAGCGCGATCAAAATCCTGAGTGTATTGGAATACTATATGAGCGCTATGCCCAATTAGTTTTTGCCGTGTGTATGAAATATTTAAAGGATGAAGAAGACAGTAAAGATGCCGTTAGCCGGATATTTGAAAAACTGTTTGATGACTTAAAAAAATATGAAGTAAGGCAGTTCACTCATTGGATACATCGTGTTGCACAAAACTATTGTTACTCTGAATTGCAAAAACAAAAAACTTTAACTGGAGATATTGAGAATGCAGAGCGTTATGAAATATCAGAAGATGATGCAGATGAAAAGCTGAATTATACTGATGAACAATTACAACAGGCAATTAATTCATTGGATCAACATCAGCGGATTTGTATTGAACTCTTTTATCTCCACAACAAACGATACACAACAATTGCAGAGCTGACAGATTTTTCTGTTTTGCAAGTCAAAAGTTATATACAAAACGGGAAACGGAATTTGAAAAATTATTTAATTAAAGTTGATGAAAGCGCAAAGAAAGAGAGATAATATTTTCAAGACAACCAATTGTCCGGATGCAACAGTGCTATTAAGTTACACCAATGGAGCATTGCAAGAGGACGTTGCATGGAATATTGAAAAACATATTACTGATTGTCCCTTATGCGCTGATGCACTGGAAGGTATGTTTCTCGTTTCAGGTGTTGAAGTACTTGATGAAATACATACCCAGAATAATTATGCAAACAATTTTGATTTTAAAAAACATAAAAACCGGGAGCTAAAAATTATTTTAACTGCAAGTATTATGGCAATTGCAAGCCTGGTAATTCTTTATTTTAATAAACATGATGCTGATAAATCAATAGCACACACAAAAGAAACAACGAATAATAATGTCAATACAATAACTGAAAAACCAGCAACTGTGCAGACAAATGGAAATAAGGAAATTCCTGTTCAGCCACCTGTTAACACTCGTCCTTCAACATCAATAAATATTACTGAAACCTTTACTGATACTATACCAACATTAAGCACTGTTGCATCAGTTACTGACAGCAGTATGATGGTAGCAACTGAAACACCTCCTGTTTTTGCAGAGGAGAAGAAAGAAAAAATCAATGCGGTGTTTTCTGTTTCAGGATTGCAGGTAATTTATATTCATGAATTAAAAGCAATTGATTACGCTTCTATTTATGATGAATTAAACAACAGCAAAGCAGTATTACTCAAAAGCCTGGATGCGAAATATCCGAACGCAGAGAGTATGCAGGCTGCAAAAGAGAATCAACCATCAGTGGATACAATCGTTTATTCAAAAATTTTAAATGATGCCTTGCTTGCTTATCATGATGAGAAATATTTAAATGCACAACATGCATTTGAAAAAATACTTTCCGTTTATCCTGATGATCAGAATGCTCTGTGTTATGGGGGGCTTTGTTTATATCATTCAGGAAAACCGGGATTGGCAATTCAACAACTTGAAAAAATTTTAGATCACCGTCAATCTCCCTTTAGAGAAGAAGCAGAATGGAATATTGCGTTGAGTTATCACAAAAACAACCAGTACATTTTATGCAAACAATGGTTAAAGAAAATAATTGCTGCAAAAGGTTTTTATGAAACGAAAGCAAAAGAATTTTTAAAAGAATTAAAGTAGCTGATTAAAAAAAATTATCAATTGTAGGATTTCACTTTATATTCAAGAGAATAACCCGAAGGATCAGGATTAACAGTAACCCTTCTCACCTTTCGATAAATCATACCTACATTTTTTGCATAAATTTCTTCGTAATACTGCTGACAGATTATATTATTTCCGGTTTCAACAATAACTTTTGCTGTTAAATCAAAGTGATTGCCATTGATATTAAGGAGTTCATTAACACTCGTCAGCTTATATTCCCAATCAGAAGCCAGCCAGTTACAATCAGGATCATTGTAATTTATATAAGTGTTTCCTTTCCAGCTTAAATTATTTTTAACAGGAAAAGATAATTTTATATAACGCAGGTTGTCCTCATATTTCTCAGCAACATAGGTGGTTAATGTCTGGTAGCCAACCTGCGAAATTTCCCATGATGAAGTATCATTTAACCTCACATGTTTTTCAATGCGTTGTGAAGCACGACCTGATATATCATTAAAATTTTCCGTCAGTATTTCTTTTACTTGATAATGAAATGTGTCAATAGAATCAGTAAAATCATTGTAAGAAATTGAATCCACATCATAAATAATAAAATGTCCTAATGTAGTAGGGAAATATTCGTAACCATAATTAATAGGATACTGAGAATTTTTATGACAACTTATAAAAAGTAAAAATGTTATTGAAAAAAGAGTTTTGTAGTAAGGTTTCATTTATAGATTTCCACATAAATGTCGGAGTTATTTTCCTTATACCCTCGGTACATTCCTTCAGAGTTAAAAGGCAGACAAACATTTCCTTTAGCATCCACTGCAATCAATCCCCCTTCGCCACCCAACTTAACTAATTTATCATTTATAACAATTTCGCATGCCTGCTGCAAAGAGTAATTTTTATATTCCATCAAGCAACTAACATCATAAGCAACAACAGCACGTAAAAAATATTCTCCATGACCTGTACAACTGATCGCACAGGTTTTATTATTTGCATAAGTGCCTGCACCGATGATGGGGCTATCTCCTACTCTATTGAATTTTTTATTCGTCATTCCACCGGTAGAAGTTGCTGCTACGAGATTACCAGAACTATCTAATGCCACTGCTCCCACAGTGCCAAATTTTTTTTCAGTATGATCAAGTAAAACACGGTCATCTTTTAATGCTTGCTGCCATTGATCATAACGATGTTGCTCTTTAAAATAATCTTCTGATTCAAAAATCAAATGCTGTGATCTTGCAAATTCTTCTGCACCTTTTCCAAACAACAAAACATGTTCGCTTTTTTCCATCACAGCACGCGCTGCTAAAACAGGATTACGCAAACCTTGCACACCGGCTACTGCTCCAGCTTCCAAAGTATCACCACGCATAATGGATGCATCCATTTCGTGTTTGCCTTCGTGTGTATAGACAGAGCCTTTACCTGCATTAAACAATGGAAAATCTTCAAGCGATTTCACTGCCTCGGTTACTGCATCAAGGGCTGAGCCGTTTTGTTCAAGAATTTTATATCCTGCATTTAACGCATCTGTTAATCCCTTACGATAAACAATTTCTTTCTCGCTCGTCATCTGCGAACGAAGAATGGTTCCCGCGCCTCCATGCACAGCTATTACTATTTTATTTTTCATTTATGTTTTGTGTGTAATTACTTTGTTTATCACCAAGAAGTCATGCACTGTAGAGATGTTGACAAGTTCAGCATGACTCAAATGCTCATCGCTCACCAAAGATAGCGGAACCAATACGCACCATATTACTTCCTGCCGATAATGCAATTTTATAATCACTCGTCATGCCCATGCTTAGAATGGAAAGTTTACAATTAACCGTGGATGGTTTACAGTTAGATTGCATCTTAGAATAAAATTCAGAGAGTGAATAAAATTCTTTTTGTATCTGGTAAATATTGTCGGTCAGTGTTGCCATTCCCATTAATCCCTTAATCAAAATATTTTTTAATAATGATAACTCTTTTGATTGCAATAAGTCCTCACATTCTTTATAGTTAAACCCGAATTTGGTTTCCTCTTCAGCAATATGAATCTGCAACAAACAATCTATTATCCGGTTTGCTTTAACGGCTTGTTTATTTATTTCTCTCAATAAATTAAAACTATCCACACTATGAATCAAGCTTACAAATGGAGCAATGTATTTTACCTTATTAGATTGCAGATGTCCGATAAAATTCCATTCAATATCTTTTGGCAATATTTCATATTTATCGGTTAACTCCTGTACATAATTTTCTCCGAATATTTTATGACCGGCATTATATACTTCAAGAATATCGCTTACAGATTTAGTTTTGGAAACAGCAACCAATTCAGCATTAAAAGGTTTTAACTCCTCTTGAATATGTGTTAATGCATGTAAATTAACCGGCATGATAAAAAAATAAATTTAATTCATTTGATCAGGAATCACTGATAGCAAAACAATAAAATATGTTTCATTATTCTAATGAATGTAACACCAAGCCGCTGCGGAGTTTTGGTTCAAACCAGGTAACTTTCGGAGGCATGATTAAATTGTTATCTGCAATATCAATCAATTGCTTCATAGTAACAGGATACAATGCAAAAGCTACTTTCATTTCACCAGAACGCACACGTTTTTCCAATTCTTCCAACCCACGTAATCCACCAACGAAATCAATTCGTTTATCGGTACGTAAATCTTTTATATTTAAAATGGGTTCTAAAATTTTTTCTGAAAGAATGGTTACATCCAACACGCCAATTGGATCACTGTTATTATATGTTCCGATTTTTGCTGTGAGCTTATACCATTTACCATCAAGAAACATACTAAACTCATGCAGTTTTGCTGGCTTATAAAGCTTGCCTTGTCCTTCAATCTCAAAACTGTGCTGAAGTTTTTCCAGTAACTCATGAGGGGTTAACCCATTAAGATCTTTTACCAGGCGATTGTAATCCATAATCTTTAATTGATTATCAGGAAAATGAACAGCAAGAAAAAAATTGTATTCTTCTTTGCCTGTATGAGCAGGGTTTTTATCTCTTCTTTCTTTACCAACCAATGCTGCTGCTGCGGTACGGTGATGTCCGTCAGCAACATAAGTAGCAGGAATTTTTGCAAACTCATTGGTAATATTTTTAATAACTGCATCATCTTTTATCACCCAAAATGTATGACCAATTCCATCATCAGAAACAAAATCATATTCAGGAGTTGTGAGCACCACTTTATTAACGATCTCATCCAAGGCATCCACTTGCGGATAAGCAAAAAATACCGGCTCATAATTTAAATTGGAAATTCGCACATGATTTTTTCTGTCCTCTTCTTTATCAGGACGGGTTAGCTCATGTTTTTTAATTACATTATTCAGGTAATCATCCACCGAAGCACAGCCAACAATTCCATATTGTTTTCGTCCATGCATGGTTTGTGCATAGATGTAATAATTTTCTTTTTCATCCTGAAAAAAAATTCCTTCGCGAAACATTCGGTCAAAATTTTCTTTCCCTTTTTTATAAATCTCTGGAGAGTAATGATCAAAGTCATCAGGGAAATCAATCTCCGGTTTTATCACATGATAAAATGAATTAGGATCTCCTTTGGTTTCAGCACGTGCTTCTTTTTCGTTGAGCACATCATAAGGACGGCACGCAATATTTTTTACAAGTTCTTTTTTTGGACGAATGCCTTTGAAAGGTTTTAAAATTGCCATAGTATTTCAAGATAATTTTTGATGAGGCGCAAATTTAATTGAAGTTAACTAAGAGCCTGTTTAAATCTTATTAAAAAATGTTGTTTTGCCTTCGAAGTTTCCCCCTAACCCCTGAAGGGAACAGTGACCGTGACTGTTCCCCTTCAGGGGTTAGAATTTAGCGATTAATAACATAATTATATATAGAAACTTAACCAGGCACTAAGTAAGTTTAACATTTTACTTTATAACTCTTATTAGTTACGCCTTATTAAATTTGCCAATTCTCAAAATCAAATAAAAATGTCATTATCATTCAGATCACTATTAATTTTTTTCTTTGCTGCAATTATTTTCTCCTGTAACAATTCAAAAATATCAGAAGAAAACAATACAACAGCCATTACAACTGACACTTCTTCCTATGGAAAAAAATTAGCTGAATTGAGTGCAAAAATTGCTTCCAATCCCAATGATGCTTCGCTTTTAAATCAACGTGCAAAACTTTATCTTGAAAAACATGATGTAGGAAACGCAATTGTTGACGCACAGAAATTGTTAAGCCTCGATACAACCAAGGCTGATTACTTTGTAACTGTTGCAGATGTACATTTTGCTGCGGGTAAATCAGGGCGCTCAAAAGCTGCGTTGGAAAAAGCATTAACAATTGACCCGAAAAATAAAGATGCGAATATGAAACTGGCTGAGCTTTATTTCTATGTTCAGAAGTATGATCAATCGGTGAGCTATCTTAATAATGTTTTGAAAGAAGAAATTCATAATCCAAAAGCTTATTTTATGAAAGGAATGAATTTTAAAGAGATGGGTGATACAACAAAAGCTATTTCAAGTTTTCAAACCGCCATTGAACAACAACCTGATTATTATGAGCCGTTCATGCAGTTAGGAATTATTTATACGATGAAAAATAATCCGCTCGCATTGCAATATTTTGATGGAGCGCTGCGAGTAAATCCGCGCAGTGAAGAAGCATTGTACGGACGTGCTATGTGGTACCAGGAGCATGCTCATGATTTTGATAAAGCTATTCAGGATTATACAAGTATCACGCAAATTAATCCTAAAAATAAAAATGCGCATTTCAATTTAGGTTATGTTCACTATGAATATTTAAAAGTTTACCGTGAAGCAATCAAGCATTACACAAATGCAATAAATGCCGATCCTAATTATGCTGATGCCTATTACAACCGTGGTGTATGTTATGAAACCCTTGGAGATATTGGTGCAGCCAAGCGCGATTTTGAAAAGGCTTTAGAGATTCGTCCGGATTACCAGGCTGCGAAGGATGGGATTGAAAGAGTAAAATAAGGTTTTTGGTTTACAGTTTACAGTAACAATCATCTGAGAATAGCGTTAAGTATAGAAAATCCTTGTTGCAGATTGAATTACTAACATTTCAATTAACAAGGCAATAACAAGAGTAGAATCTTTAAATTCCATCTCTTTGGTTAAGTCGGCAAAATCTTTATTTTTTGAAAATCCTAAAAGCCAAAGTACCAAACTCATACAAAGACAAATAAATCCTAAAACCCAAAACCGGGTTTCTAATTCAATACCTTTAATCCAGCCGGTTATTGGGTTTTTAAACAATTGTAAATTAAAATAGATCGAATAGAGAAAAAGTCCAAAGATAAATGCCCAATTCCTTTTCCATAATGTAGCAAATAAAATCACTGCTAAATAAAATAAAGCATCAAATAGCTTTAGAATAGGAATTTGTTTATTACTCATCACTATTATTAAAATAATTAATGCACAAACGAGTAAACAAAGAAAGGAGAGTCCTCGGTATAAATATTGCCTCTCAGTCAGCATCCTTTTTGTTTAGTTAGAATCACCTGCTAGCTAAAAAATAATTCATTAATTCCTCTACCGGCTGCTTGATAATTTTTCCGATTTTAATTTCCAAACTCTCAGCTACTTGTTTTAATTCTCCCTGAAAAAGAAAAGCAAGTGATCCTACAAAATGCACGGGCAGATTTTTATAACGATCATAATGCGTTACATAGAGATCCATAAATTCACTCATGCCTTTATGAATTAAATCTTTTATATAAGGATCATCTTTATGTTTTGTAAGAAAGACAGCAAATGAAGCGAGCCACACATTAGCATTGGGTTCTTTATAAACTTTATTGATGATGGTATTTCTATCCAATTGATATTGTTCTGAAAAATCATCGTGTAAATGTTTTGGCATTAAGCCATAAAGAAAATGTGTAACTAATTTTTTACCATAATAAGAACCACTTCCCTCATCACCTAAAATATATCCCAAACCATAATTTTTTTCATGCACTTTTTTTCCGTCAAAATAACAACTGTTACTTCCGGTACCTAAAATACATGCTATCCCTTCTTCATCACCACAGGTTGCATAAGCACTTGCGAGTAAATCATGATCTACAATAACTTTTGCTTTAGTAAAATATTTTTGAAGTCCTTCAGCAATTATTGCCTTACGCTTTTCACTTGAACATCCTGCACCAAAAAAATAAAGCTCTGTAACTGAATCTGAAAAAGGTGCAATCGAATCACTGTTACTGAGGGTTTGGTAAACAAATTCCGAATCATGAAAATAAGGATTGAATCCAATGGTATTGAATGAACCAATTACTTTTCCTTTATCAGCAAGTAACCAATCAGCTTTGGTAGATCCGCTGTCAACAACAAGAAGCATAGTAGAGAGTTTGGGGTTTAAAGTTTAAAGTTTAAGGTTCAAAGTTAACTTCAAACTTTAAACTTTTTTAAATCGTGAGAATTGAACGCATTCTCAATAAATCTTCGTCAAGCGGAGATTGTTGCTTGGTTGCATTTGAAAAATCTGTGAGTGATATTTTATTATTCATGATGCCAACCATTTTATTTGTTTCTCCTTCCAATAATAATTCTACTGCTCTCACGCCAAGCTTGGTTCCTAAAATGCGATCAAATACAGTTGGGCTTCCGCCACGCTGAACATGTCCTAATACAGTAACGCGTGTATCATAATAATTAAAACGTTCGGTTACTTTCTTTGCAATTTCATGCGCACTGCCAAGGCGATTGTGTTCTGAAATAATCACAATACTGCTCGACTTTTTTTTATCTGCGCCTTCCTGCAATAATGCAATGAGCTCATCCACTGTTGCTTCCTTTTCGGGTAACAATATTGCTTCTGCCCCACCTGCCACGCCACTCCACAAAGCAATACATCCACTATCACGGCCCATCACTTCAATAAAAAATAAACGATGATGTGAATCTGCTGTGTCGCGAAGTTTATCAATCGCATCAATCACGGTATTGACTGCTGTATCAAAACCTAAAGTAAAATCGGTACCTGTAAGGTCGTTATCAATAGTTCCAGGTATTCCTATCGCTTTTATATCAGGATTGATTTTTGAAAATTCAGTGAACCCTCTGAAAGTTCCATCTCCTCCTATTGCTACCAAAGCATCTACGCCATGAGCCTTTAAGTTTTCATTTGCTTTTTTTCTTCCGGCTTCAGTTTTAAATTCTTCGCTGCGTGCACTTTTTAAAATAGTACCACCACGATGGATAATATTACTTACAGAGCGGGAATGGAGAGTTATAAAATCATTCTCAATCATGCCTTCGTATCCGCGAATAATTCCGCATACTTCCATTTTATGAAATAGCGCAGTACGCACAACAGCCCGAATACACGCATTCATGCCAGGAGAATCACCACCGGATGTAAAGACACCAATTTTTTTTATTTTACTCATAAAAGTTTTGTGCTAAGTTCGCGAAATAGTTCGTCATTGCGAGGAACGAAGCAATCTTTCCATAGCAGCAGATCGCTTCGTTCCTTACAATGACGGTACTCAATAATTAATGACTAATACTAATGGACGAAACAAAAAATCCCTGGCAAACACTTTCATCAGTAATAAAATATGATAACAAGTGGATTTGTGTGATTGAAAATAAAGTAATAAATCCTGCAGGGAAAGATGGGATTTACGGTGTGGTGCATTATAAAAATATTGCTGTTGCAGTTATTCCTTTGGACGAAGACAACAATACCTGGATCGTTGGTCAGTATCGTTATGCATTAAATAATTATGAATGGGAAGTTCCTGAAGGTGGTTGTCCTGAAGGAGAGGATCCATTGGCAACAGCTAAACGTGAGTTATTGGAAGAAGTGGGATTGAAAGCTCTATCATTTGAACTCATTCAGAATATGGAATTATCAAATTCTGTTTCCGATGAAATAAGTTACACTTATATAGCCCGCGGACTTAAGCATGTAGGTAATGCACCTGAGGAAACTGAACAGTTACAAATCCGCAAATTACCTTTTGAAGATGTTTTTAAAATGGCAATGAATGGAGAAATAAAAGATGCGCTTTCAGTTGCGAGTATTTTTAAGGTGAAGCTGATGATACTATCTACGAATACGAATTAAAAACGAATATACGAATGCATGCGCCAGCCATTCGTATATTCGTATAAATTCGTAATTCGTTAATGTAATTTATTTCCCTTTAAACTTTGCAATAGCATTCCTTGTAAAATCACTCAACACTAATTTGCCACTCATGGCGGCACGTTCAGTTAAAAGTGTATCCCAATGATCAGTTCCTTCCCAGAAAACTTTTTTCAACATTGCCATTGCTTCCGGATTTGATTGGGAAAGTGTTTGTACTAATTCGTTTACAGCATTGTCTAACTCTTCAGTGGTTTTAAAAACATCAGCATACATTCCTTTTTCTTTAGCCCATATTGCAGTTTGCCATTTGGTTGCATCAATAGTGAGTTGTGTAAATGCAGCATTACCAATTTTTCGTTCAACAACAGGACCCACTACAAATGGACCAATGCCAACAGCAAGTTCACTCAATTTTACTGAAGCAGATTCAGTAGCTAATGTATAATCCGCAGCACAGGCCAAACCTACACCGCCACCAACTGCTTTGCCTTGTACACGTGCAATCACAAACTTGGGTGCTTTACGCATTGCATTAATCACATTTGCAAAACCACTGAAAAACTTTTTTCCTGTTTCTATATCATTGATGGATGTTAATTCATCAAAAGAAGCTCCTGCACAAAATGCTTTTTCACCTTCACTCTTTAGTATGATAACTTTAGCTTCGTTATTGTTTCCAGCACTTGTTATTTCATCAGCAAGTTTTCTTAAAATTTCTCCCGGTAATGAGTTGCTTTGCGGATGGAAGAATGTGATAGTTGCAATATTGTTTTCAATTGTAGTTTTTACGTTTCCATTCATTGTTTAATAAATTTTAATTGTACACGTTCGTCATGCTGAACTTGTTTCAGCATCTCTATATGGTGCGAGTCCATCACTGTTACTTTTTTTCGAATTTCGCACTTTCAATTGCATCCACCTCAAACCAGTCTTTTACTAAATCAAGCATTTCAGAATTAATAGTTTTAACAAGATTTATTTTCCATTGACGATGCCAGTTTTTTAATTGTTTTTCCCGATCAATTGCATCTGTCATGGTTTGAAATTTTTCGAAATACAAAAGATCTTTCAGTTCATACTTTGAAGTAAATATTGAACCGATACCCGCTTTATGTTCAAGTATTCTGCTTTCCAAATCACTGGTTACTTCAATGTAAAAAGTAGTACGATTTTTATTTGAGACTATATAGATAGCTGGCTCTTTGGTCATTTAAGAATCAATATTTTCAGTTTTTAATTTTTTTTGGGGAGATGCTAAAACAAGTTCAGCATGACCTATTCGGTAGGAAGTTAATAGACCAATTTTGAAACAAGTTTACCATGACGGGTTCAGTAGAAAGATGATGCAACAATTTTGAAACAAGTTAACATGACGAACTTTGAATTAAATAAACTCAATCCTGATTTAATTTTTTTACCATTGTCAATATAGTTGCAATCGCTACAGTCTCTCCGGTTTCATCATATACATCAACTAAAAATTTTACAATGCCTTTTGCAACATCTGTTGCTTCACGTTTTTCTGTATCTACTTTTTCTTTAACTGTGAAACGAACTCCGATGGTCATTCCGGGATAAACAGGTTTTGTAAAACGGCATTCATCCAAACCATAATTTAAAAGCACAGGACCTTTTTTGGGATCAACAAATAATCCTGCTGCTTTGCTTAACACGAAATAGCCATGCGCAACATTCTGTGTAAAGATTGTTCCCTCCAATGAAGTTGCATCCATGTGCGCGTAAAAATTATCTCCGCTCACATTTGCAAAATTGTGAATGTCTGCTTCAGTCACTGTATGCTTTGCTGTGATAACAGTTTCACCAATTTCTAATTCTTCAAAGTGCTTGCGGAAAACATGCACATCTTTTTCAATGTAGTTGCTTCCGTATTGATAAACATTGGTAATGTTGGTAATCGTAGTTGGTGAACCTTGTATTGCAGTACGTTGCAGATAATGAAACACTCCCCGCTTACCTCCCATTTCTTCACCACCACCTGCGCGTCCCGGTCCTCCGTGTGTTAACATTGGCATCGGAGAACCATGACCGGTACTTTCTTTTGCACAATCATTATTAAGAATTAAAATTCTTCCGTGCATGCTTGCTGCGCCTAACACAAACTCTTTTGCAATTTTATCATCAGCCGTAACAATTGAACTTACCAATGAACCTTTACCCATCTTAGCCAAAGCAATTGCATCATCAATATTTTTATAAGGCATGATGGTACTTACCGGTCCGAACGCTTCTATATTGTGTCCATCCAGATTCACAAAAGGATTTTTATTTAAGAAAATAACAGGAGCCATAAACGCGCCTTTGTTTTTATCACCACCTTTTAATTCAAGATGATCTTTTCCATCATAAATAATTTCCTGCGTCTTCGCGAGTTGTGCAACTTTCTCCTGTACTTCTTTCAATTGTGATTTACCTGCGAGCGCTCCCATACGTACTCCTTCCAACTGCGGATCACCGATTACAGTTGTAGATAATCTTTTGCCTAAAGCGATATGTACATCTTCTACTAAATTTTCCGGAACGATCACTCTTCTTACAGCGGTACATTTCTGTCCGGCTTTAGTAGTGATTTCACGATGCACTTCTTTAATAAAAATATCAAACTCTGTTGAACCTGGTTTAACATCTGCGCCAAGCACACAACAATTTAAAGAGTCTGCTTCGAGATTAAACGGAACAGATTCTTCTATTAATCTCGGATGGCTCTTTAGCATTTTTCCTGTAGATGCAGATCCGGTAAATGTTACTACGTCCTGGTTAATTACATGATCTAAAATTCCATTTGCGCTTCCGCAGATTAATTGCAATGCTCCTTCAGGAATTATTTTAGACGCAATGATTGCTTTGAAAACAGACTCAGTTAAAAAAGAAGTAACAGTTGCCGGTTTAACGATGGCAGGCATTCCGGCAAAAAGATTTACTGCAATTTTTTCTAACATTCCCCACACCGGAAAATTAAAAGCGTTGATATGAATGACAACTCCTTCTTTAGGTACACAAATATGATGACCGATAAAATTTCCTCCTTTGCTCAGTTTGACAACATCACCTTCCAGACAAAATCTTTCATCGGGAAATTGTCTGCGTAAGCTTGCATAGGTAAAAAGATTTCCAAAGCCTCCTTCAATATCTACCCAGCTATCCGCACGAGTTGCACCGGTAGCCCAACTTATTTTATAAAATTCTTCTTTGCGTTGGGTTAAGTATAATGCGAGTGCTTTCAGCATTCTGCCTCGTTCATGAAATGTCATTTTACGCAATGCAATTCCACCGGTTTTACGGGCATAATCCATCATGGAAGCAAAATCCAAACCTTTACTGCTTGCTGTTGCCACAACATCTCCATTGATGGCATTATATAAAGTTTGTTCTTCGCCTTCACCTGCAACCCATTGTCCGCAAGCGTAATTTTTTAATTGATTCATTGGTATGAAATAGGAGGCGCAAAAATACGTGATTCGGCTCACCCGTTATCGTGGTTATCCCTGGAAGGTCTGTGATTTTAAAGATCGCAAAGAGAGATTCTTCGTACCTCAGATGACAACCACAAAGCCTTATCATCTGAGGTACGAAGAATCTCCCTTCAAACTTTTTAAACAAAAAACGGATCATCATTTTATTGATAACCCGTTTAAATGATAGAAATATTATCCTACAACATAGCGCACATAACACCACCAACAAGAGCTAAGGTAAGTGTCCAGTAACCGAAATGAATCAGAATGTATTTTGCTTTTTTCATTTCAAACATTGAATTAATAGCAATGATGGGTAATGCGATCAAAATGCCTGTGATGGTTCCGTGTAATGCTCCGTGTTTGAAGGTGCGGAAGTTGGTGCCATAAGTATCCATTATACTTTTAAAAGTTTTACCAATTTCGGTTGACTGATCTTCAATACCCGGTACTCCCATCATCATCGAACTAAATCCGAACTGATGAATAACAATAGGTGCCATGCCAAACGCAAGTAAACAACTGAACAGGTAAGTAAGCACAAAAGTTTTAGTCATGTTACTGTTTTGTGCCATCTCGCGTGTGATACCTGTTTGATTCATCCATGCGGTGCCAAATACTTTCGGGTTGTACCAAATAAATCCGGTGATTAACGGAACGAGTCCTGCAACGAATACTGCGTAGAAGTGTAGATTATCCATATTTTTTTTTAATTAGTTTGCCGTCAAAAGTAATTTTATTTTGATTCAAATATCCAACTCGCACCAAACAGCAGCATGATCACAGGTTGCATCTTTATATTCATTGATTACCGGGTAACGCATTTCGTTTTCTTGAATGAGTGCTTTAAAAGCGCATTGTTTGGTTGAATCATTGCTTCGCAGGTTAAGGACTTTGGCTCATGAAAATAAATTTTCGGTGTTGAATGATGCAATGTGGATGTTGTTGGGTTTATATTGATTGTTGTAAATATAAAAGCCTGTTTAAATTTTATAAATCCAATTTGTTTTATCTTCAAAAACACCTAACCCAAATAAAGGGGAACTGTCGTGCGCGTGGTATCCCTTTAGGTAATTAAGAGTGAACGCGGGCAAAAGCATAATTATTTTAAGAAATTTAAACAGGCTCTAAATTAATTTTTGAATTACTAAATTGTTTGCTACTGAGAATCAGTAGGTTTTTGCCATTAAAGTTTTACACACTCCATTGTTGATTTTCTCTTGAACACAATCACAATGTACATTCAACGTTTTTTAGCTTTACAGTTCATACCACAACACCATTACAAATGGCAAATGTTTTAAAAGAAAAGAAAAAACCGGAAACGGAAGCAGAGGTTATTGATGAAACAAAAACTGTTAAAGGCAAGATACCGATCGCCATCGGGACGGAGAAGAAAAAAATCAAGCAGAAGAAAGAAGATGCTGTTCCAAAACAAAATGGTTTTATCACCACTTTGAAAGATGAGCGCACGCATAAAATTTTTGGTTTATTTCTCATTCTTGTTTCAGTATTTCTGCTGATCGCATTTACATCATTCTTTTTCACCTGGAAACACGATCAGGATTTAGTGCGCGGTTCATGGTTCGACCTGTTCCGTTTCTCTGATTACAAAGTGGATAACTGGCTCGGGAAATTCGGAGCAATTGTTTCGCACCAGTTTATGCATACATGGTTTGGTGTTGCATCTTTTCTGTTTGTATGGTTGACTTTCCTGGCTGGCTTCCAGATTTTATTTCGCGTTTCATTAGCCCCGCTTGCTAAAACATTCCGTTATTCATTGTTTGCTTTGCTTTACCTTTCTCCGTTGTTATCTTTTCTTTTTCAAAATAAAAGTGACTTACTATTTATGGGAGGAGGATTTGGCTATCAATCCAACTTGTGGTTATCACTTGCAATGGGAAATGTGGGTACAGGATTCTTTTTATTTTTTGTAGGATTAGCATTTGCTGTGGCAGTATTCAATATTAAATTTCATATACCAATTCGTAAAGAAGCTATTCCGTCCATTATTGATGACAATGAGAATCTCAATACATCGGTGATTGATGGTAATCGTTTTAGAGATATAAATGAAAAAGAAATCTCACCTGAGGTTGATTTGCCACTTGAAGTTCCTGAAATTCATACACACCGTGATGAGATAGAACCCGTTATATTATCTAAAGAAGAGACAGCCAAAGATTTGGAAATGGACATAACGATGGAAGATGTTCCGCTTTCGTTAGTTGAAACTCCTGAAGCCGTTGAAGTTCCGGTTGATGCTAAATCAGATGTTGTGAATGCTGAAGAAGTAAATCTTGTTGAACAGTTAGGTGAGTATGATCCTACGCTTGATCTTAGCTCTTATCAATATCCGACTTTAGATTTACTACAGAATTATCAGAGCAACCGCTCACAATTAAGCCGCGAAGATTTAATGGCTGAACTGGAAGCGAATAAGAATAAAATTATCGAAACACTTGGTCATTATGATATTGGTATTGATAAAATAAAAGCAACAGTGGGTCCAACTGTTACTTTGTTTGAGATTGTACCGAAAGCAGGAATTCGCATTGCGAAAATTAAAAATCTTGAAGATGATATTGCTTTAAGTCTGGCTGCGTTGGGAATTCGAATTATCGCACCGATTCCAGGCAAGGGAACAATAGGAATAGAAGTTCCCAATCAAAATCCTGATGTGGTTGCTATGCGAGCAATATTAAGTTCTGATAAATTTTTAAATGCGGACATGGATTTGCCGATTGGTTTGGGTAAAACTATTTCGAACGAAGTGTTTGTGGCTGATCTTGCCAAGATGCCTCACTTGTTAATGGCAGGTGCTACAGGACAAGGTAAATCAGTTGGATTGAATGCAGTGTTGGTTTCGTTATTGTATAAAAAACATCCTGCACAGGTAAAATTTGTTTTGGTGGATCCCAAGAAAGTTGAACTTACACTTTTCAAAACGATTGAACGACATTTCTTAGCAAAGCTTCCGGGTGAAGAAGATGCAATCATCACCGATACAAAAAAAGTAGTGAATACATTGAACTCACTCTGCATTGAAATGGATAACCGTTACGAGTTACTAAAAGATGCGCAGGTAAGAAATATTCGCGAATACAACAACAAGTTTATCAATCGTAAATTAAATCCGAATAACGGACATCGTTTTCTTCCATTCATTGTGTTGGTGGTAGATGAGTTTGCTGATTTGATTATGACAGCCGGAAAAGAAATTGAAACACCGATTGCACGTCTTGCACAATTGGCACGAGCTATTGGCATTCACTTAATCATTGCAACACAACGTCCATCAGTTAATATTATCACAGGAACCATCAAAGCAAATTTCCCTGCGCGTTTGGCGTTTCGTGTTTCTTCTAAAATTGATTCCCGAACTATTTTAGATACCGGTGGCGCTGATCAGTTGGTTGGTCGCGGAGACATGTTGCTTTCACTTGGCGCGGATTTAATCCGTATTCAATGTGCGTTTGTTGATACACCTGAAGTGGATGAGATCACAAAGTTTATCGGTAATCAGCGCGGATATTCCCAGGCATTTCAATTACCTGAATATGTTGCAGAAGGTGATGTAGCCGGTGGAAATGATTTATCAGCTGATGACCTTGATCCTTTATTTGATGAGGCAGCACACATGGTTGTTCAGTTTCAACAAGGCTCAGCATCATTATTGCAACGCAGATTGAAATTAGGATACAATCGTGCAGGTCGTTTGGTGGATCAATTGGAAGCAGCTGGTGTCATCGGACCTTTTGAAGGCAGCAAAGCACGCGAAGTGCGTTGTAAAGATCTTGCAAGTTTGGAACAGTTATTGAAAAACAAAAAAGCTCCATCAGGAGTTTAATGTTACACTGTTATCTTTACCACGTCAGAACACTGAAATTATCATGAAGAAATTATTTTTAGCTGTAGTTTGTTTGTTAATTAATGCTGCTTATTCAAATGCACAAGTAGATACCAAAGCACAACAGATATTAAAAGAAGTAAGTGCAAAATATAAATCCTACAAATCACTCTCCGCATCTTTTAAGCTGAACCTGATGGATCAGAAAACAAAAAAAGCCGAGGTGCAAAATGGTTCCATCACTTTAAAAGGAAATATGTTTAACCTCACCATGGCTGATCAGGTGGTGATGAGTGACGGAAAATTAACATGGACTTATCTTAAAGAATCAAACGAAGTACAGATTAGCGAAGCAAAAACGAGCAGCGATGCCATTTCTCCTACCAATATTTTCACTATGTATGAGCATGGGTACAAACAAAAATATCTTGCTGATAAAAAAAATTATCAACTGATTGAATTATTTCCAGATGATGCAAAAAAGAATTATTTCAAGATTCAGTTAGAGATCAACAAGAAAGATAAATACGTGCAGACAGCGCGTGTTTATGACAAGAACGGAAATATTTACACTTATTCAATAGTAAAATTTATTCCGAATGCAACTGTCACTGATGACATGTTCACTTTTAATAAGTCAAAATACCCGGGAGTTGAGGTAGTTGATTTGCGATAGATATCACGTCCTTTTACAACTTTATTTCTAAAATAAATATTATTGTAGTGAATTCCGCTGATCATTCAGAATATAAACTACAAAACAAATTTCCTTTTGTAGCTATTATTAATCCTTTCACAAAAGAAAAACTTTTTGAGTCACCAGAAGGATTAGTTAACAGCGATAATAAAATTATTTTTCCTTTACGCAATGGCGTTTACCTCATTGCAGCCGAAGATAATTACACCAGCAATTTTGGTTTTGAATGGAATCTTTTTGACCGGACGCAGATTGATAAATTCAGCGGAATAGAAATATCGAAGAAGAGATTTTTTGCTGAAACACGTTGGAGCGAAGATTTACAAAACGAAAATATTTTAGAAGTTGGATGTGGTGCCGGACGATTCAGCCAGGTAGTTTTGAAAAATACCAAAGCCAATCTGTATGCAGTTGATTATTCCAATGCAACAGAAGCTAATTATCGGAATAACGGACCGCATGAGAGGCTGAAAGTTTTCCAGGCAAGCATTTATGATCTTCCATTTGCAAAAGAAAATTTCGAAAAAGTATTTTGCTTTGGAGTGTTGCAACATACCAATGATTTTAAAAAATCAATTCAAAGTCTTGTAGAAATGGTAAAGCCAGGTGGTGAAATAGTGGTTGACTTCTATCCTATTAAAGGATGGTATTCAAAAATAAACGCGAAATATCTGTTACGTCCTTTTCTGAAAAATATGGATCATCAGAAATTATTAAATCTCATCAGGAAAAATGTGGGATGGATGATGAAGCTATACAAGTTTAACAGCAGTATTGGATTGAGTGTGTTAAATCGTTTTATTCCTGTTTGTGATATTGATAATACCATTCCGGATCAACTGGATGTTAAAGATTTAAAAGAATGGGTAATACTTGATACGTTTGATATGTTCAGCCCTGCTTACGACAACCCACAACGATTAAATACAGTTGCAGGCTGGCTAAAAGAATTTGGTATAATTGAAATTGATTCACACTTAATCAATTACTATGAGCACATGACAGCGGCTACTGTTAGAGGAAAAAAACCATTATAATTTAGCTACAATTTATAGTTTGCTAAACTTTGGTAAATAATTTACTCTGAATAAATTTTTTATCCCATCAAATGGAATTGCAAACCGAACGATTAAAATTCAGAGAAATCTTATCAAGCGATTTGAATAATATACATGACCTCCATTCACTTCCTGAAACAGATCAATATAATACCTTAGGAATTCCAGTCTCCATTGAGGAAACTCAAACTTTATTAGATGAGTGGTTATCTAAGCAGAATGAATTTCCGTGTAAGCAATATGTATTCTGCATAGAAAAAAATAGAACTGATTTTATTGGATTGGTTGGAATTAAAATGGGCAAACCCGGTTATAGCAGTGCTGAAATCTGGTATAAAATTCATTCAAAACACTGGAACCAGGGTTATGCAACTGAAGCAATAACTAAAATTCTGAGTTTTGGTTTTACTGAATTAAAACTACATAGGATTGAAGCCGGATGTGCAACTGGAAATTCAGCTTCAATAAAAGTATTGGAAAAAACAGGATTTACAAGAGAAGGATTATGCAGGAAGATACTTCCTATTCGAGGAGAATGGGTTGATAATTATCGTTATTCGATCTTAGAGGAAGATTATCATATTGAATAAAAACACAATAATTAATTTAACTTTGTAACCCTACTAATTCTATATACGTTAAAACACCATGTTATCCAAAAAAGCAAAGTATGCTTTAAAAGCATTAGAGTATATAGCCAAGCAATCTGATATTAATCCAATCCTGATCTCTGAAATATCTGAAGCACAGAATATTCCTAAAAAGTTTTTGGAAGCGATATTGCTGGAATTAAAAAGGGCGGGCATATTAAAAAGTAAAAAAGGCAAGTTCGGAGGATATAACCTGCTTCAGAGTGCTGATGAAATAAACCTGGGATTTATTATTCGTTTAATAGATGGACCAATCTCTCTCATAGCCTGTGTTTCGGATAAATATTATGAGCCCTGTGCCGAATGTGAAAATGAGGCAACATGTGGTTTACGCAATGTTGTTAATGAAGTGCGGGATGCCACCACCAATATCCTCACTAATTTAACGCTGGCAGATATGATTAAACGGGAGCAGCGTTTAAAGAAATCCAAAGGAAATAAAAAATAAAACTTGACAAAACATATATGATGGCATATATTTGCGCAATTATTCTACTACTTCGATAGACATTATAAACTTAATAGATATATAAAATGAAAAAACTACACTACATCTTTTTCTCATTCTTAATTACAGGAAGCACTGCTATTAAAGCACAGACCAATGAGGATGTGCTGAACCTGCTCATTAACAAAAACATTATTAAACAGGAAGATGCTGATTTGCTTCGTGCAGAAGCTGCATTAAAGGCCCAGGACGCGAAAGAGAAACAGAAATCTTTCGCTATTAATGCGAGAAGAGCAATTAACATCAGTGGTTACATCCAGTCACGTTTTCAAAGTTTACAGGAAGCGGGAAGACCCGATGCTATGGATATCCGCAGGGCACGATTAAATTTCCGTGGAAACGTAACTCCTACATGGGAATACCGTTTACAGGTGGATATGGCTGGAACTCCAAAAGTATTGGATGCGATTGCAACATTCAAACCTTACGACTTCTTCAAAATTCAGGCAGGAGAGTTTAAGGTTCCTTTATCAATGGAAAACAATACACCTTCTGATCTGATGGATGTAATAGAGCGTGCTCAAGTTGTGGAAGCTCTGGTTGCCAGAAACAAGGATGTGCTTGGCAATAATAACGGCCGCGATATTGGTGTGATGGCTTTCGGAAGTCTTTTAAAAATAAAGGACCATGCAATTATTGATTATTATTTAGGAGGATTCCAGGGAGCGGGGATTAATGTATCAGACAATAATGAGGCTAAAGATTTTGGTGCACGATTAATATTGCACCCCATAAAAGGACTTGATATCGGTGCTGCATATTATGACGGTTTTAGTAAAATCGGAACTATACCGGTCGGTTTTATTGTTGCAAGAGATAACATCAGGACTCGAATTGCAGGAGAATTAAGCTATGTTTATAAATTTATTTCTGTCAAAGGCGAGTATATACATGGGGAAGATGGGGATTATGTTAAAGGAAAAACAGAATATTCATACATTCACACAAAAAGAGAAGGATGGTATGCACAAATTGCAGCTTATGTAATTCCAAAGAAAATTCAAGTGGTTGGCAGATGGGATTCATACGATCCGGATATACACAAACCTGCTAACGCAACGCTCAATATACTTGGTGGTGTAAATTATTATTTCAATGACTGGGCAAAGCTGCAGGTGAACTATACCAGTCGAAATGAATCAGGAAAAACAATTAATAATGATATCATCGGGGTTCAGTTACAAGTAGGTTTCTAATAAACAATTAAAATAATTCTAAAATCAAAACTTATATCATGAAAAATAAAATAACAACACTTATCTCAATCATAATTCTTCTTTCATCGGCAGGAAATAATATTAACGCACAAACAGGATTAAAAGGAAACATCACTATCTCCGGAGCCTTTGCGCTTTACCCTCTCACAGTAAAATGGGCGGAGGAGTTTAAGAAGCTCAATCCCGGAGTTAAGATTGATATTTCAGCAGGGGGTGCAGGTAAGGGAATGACAGATGCATTAACAGGAGCAGCAGATATTGGAATGATATCACGCGATATTAATCCTGAAGAAACCAAAAAAGGTGCATATCCTGTTGCTGTTTCTAAAGATGCGGTAGTACCAACAATAAGTGCATTAAACCCCGCATTAAATGATCTTTTAAAAAAAGGAATAAAACGCGATGGATTAATTAATTTATGGGCTACAGGCCGCGCAAAAACATGGGGTAATGCTACAGGAATTAAGTCAGGAGCACCAGTACATGTTTACACTCGTTCTGATGCATCAGGTGCAGGAGAAACATGGGCCAAATATCTTGGTAAAAAGCAGGAAGATTTATTAGGGGTTGGCGTGTTTGGTGATCCCGGTGTTGCTACTGCAGTTAAAAAAGATCCTATTGGAATTGGCTATAATAACATCGTTTATGTGTATGATGCCAAAACAAATCGCCAGACCAATGGTGTGCGTGTGTTGCCTTTGGATTTGAATAACAATGGTACTATTGATCCGAACGAAAATTTTTATGATACAATAGATGATCTGATCAATGCCATTTCTACAGGTAAATATCCTTCTCCTCCGGCCCGTGATTTATATTTTGTAACAAAGGGAAAAACAGCTAATCCTATTGTGAAAGCTTTCTTAAAGTTTTGTCTCAGTGAAGGTCAGCAATATATTCACGAAGCAGGATATATAAATTTATCAAAAGCCCGTGTTGAAACAGAGTTAAATAAAGTAAAATAAACATAGCCGGATATTTTTAATTTTAGCCCGGTGAATTCTACAAGAACTATTGTTGACAAACTAACTGCACGGACAATGCATAGTTTAACTATCATGTCAGTGTTTTTAATGGTATTAATTGGTGTAGGTTTATTTATCAAAGCCTTACCCATTTTGCGTGAACATTCAATTATTGAAATGCTTAATTCGGAAAGCTGGCGGCCATTTAAAAAAGAATTTGGCTTTTACCCTTTCATCATGGGAACTTTTTGGGTAACCGCCATTGCGCTTATTATTTCATTTCCATTATGTCTGCTAACCGGAATTTATCTTTCAGAATATGCTCCGCAAAGTGTAAAACGCATCATTAATCCCGTTGTAGATGTATTGGCAGGAGTACCACCGGTTGTATTTGGTGTGTGGGGCGTTTTAACAGTTGTACCAATTATTTCAGAAAATATTGCGCCTCATTTTGTAGAATATTCAACGGGTTATAGTGTTTTAGCCGGGGGAATTGTTTTGGCAATTATGATATTTCCGCTTATCCTGAGCATACTTGGAGAAGTATTCAGCGCAATATCGCACGAACTTCGTGATGCATCCGCATCATTAGGAGCCACAAAATGGCAAACCACAAAATTTGTTGTAGTGCGTAAAGCCGTTCCGGGAATTATCGCAGCAATGGTATTAGCTATCTCAAGAGCATTAGGAGAAACAATTGCCGTGCTTATGGTATGCGGTAACATCTCCCAGATTCCTCATTCAATATTTGATTCCTGCTATCCATTACCTGCATTGATTGCCAATAATTACGGAGAGATGATGAGTATTCCATTGTACGATTCAGCGCTTATGCTGGCAGCATTAATCTTATTTGTAATAATTATTTTCTTTAATATTATTTCAAGATTCACACTTAAAAGATTGGAGAAAAGATTTAAAATATGAACAGGATAGAAGAATTAATTTTCAAGTTTTTAATGAAGGTTTCGGCTTTCATCATTGTATTCAGCTTACTCGCCATACTCTATACAATTGTAAGTAAAGGTTTTCCTTCCATGAGCTGGGATATGGTAAGCAAAATTCCCGAAGGAGGATTTTATATTGGTAAAGGAGGTGGTATCTTAAATGCAATAATAGGTTCTATGTACGTGGCAGGTGGAGCAACAATACTTGCATTGATTATAAGTATTCCAATTGTACTTTACATCAATGTTTATTTACCTAAAGATTCCAAACTTGTTAATCTTGTTCGTTCCTCCTTCGACATTATGTTTGGAGTTCCTTCCATTGTTTATGGTGCATTTGGTTTCACATTAATGGTAATGTTGGGATTAAAGACATCAGTACTTGCAGGAATTATTACTGTTGCTTTTTTAGTGGTACCAATTATGGTGCGCACAATGGATGAAGTAATGCGGCTTGTTCCAAAAGAACTAAATGACGCAGTCTATTCACTCGGTGCAACACGCTGGGAAACTTCATTGGTTATATTAAGACAGGTTGCCCCTGGCATATTAACTGCGATCTTACTTTCCTTCGGGAGAGGAATTGGTGATGCAGCTTGTGTGTTATTCACTACCGGTTACACGGATAGTATTCCTACTTCATTAAGCCAGCCTGCAGCCACATTACCGCTTGCTATTTTCTTTCAGTTAAGTAGTCCGATTGAAGAAGTTCAGGGAAGAGCGTATGCTGCAGCACTTATCTTAACCATTATTGTCTTGCTTATAAGTATGACATCAAGATTTATTTCCAACAAATTATCAAAGCATAAGATTTAAATTATGGCGAATCCTTCAAGTATAAATGTTCAGAACCTCAATGTATATATTGGCGATAATCACATTCTCAAAAATATTAACGTAGAAATTCCTGAGAAAAAGATAACCTGCATAATTGGTCCCTCAGGATGTGGGAAAACTACTTTATTCAAATCATTCAACCGGTTGCTTGAGAATAATGTTAACACGCGAATAGAGGGTAAGGTTTTAGTGGACGGTCAGGATATTTATGATAAGAATGCAAATGTTACTTCTATTCGTAAAAAGATGGGTTTGCTTAACCAACGCCCTACTCCACTACCAATGTCAATTCATGCCAATGTGGTTTACGGTTTAAAAATACATGGCATACGTGATAAAAAAGTACACGCACAAAAAGTAACACATTATTTAAAGATTGCTTCACTTTGGGATGAAGTTAAAAACCGCCTTGCTGATCCTGCTTCAGGTCTTTCAATCGGTCAGCAGCAACGGCTTTGTCTGGCAAGAGGTCTGGCAGTGGAACCTTCTATTATACTTGGTGATGAACCTACCTCAGCGCTTGATCCTATTTCAAGTAAATGGATTGAAGAAAAATTTGTTGAGCTGAAAAATGAATATACCATTATCATGGTAACACATATTCTCCGTCAGGCAAGACGCATTGCTGACTATGTAATTTTTATGTACATGGGTGAGATAGTGGAACATGGACCTGCAATGGAAGTGTTAGAAAATCCTAAGGAGAAGCTCACACGCGAATATGTGAAGGGTATTATCAGTTAATTTAATGTTTACGATTTACAGTTTATTTTTTACAATTTACAGTTTACAGATATAGAATAACAAAAACCGTAAACAGTAAACTGTAAACAAAAATGCAGCAGGTAATTTTAGTAGATGAGTTTGATAATTCCATTGGAACAATGGAGAAAATGCAGGCTCATCGAGAAGGAGTTTTACACCGGGCTTTCTCAATTTTGATTTATAACGCCAAAGGAGAAATGCTTTTACAACAGCGTGCTGATGACAAGTATCATTCAGGAGGTTTGTGGACCAATGCCTGTTGCAGCCATCCAAAACCAGGAGAAGAAATTTCAGCTGCCGCACATCGAAGATTATTTGAAGAAATAAATCTTCAATGCGATTTAGAAATTATAGGGCATTTCATTTATAAACATCAGTTTGAAAAAAATCTTTTTGAACATGAATATGATTATGTTTTAAAAGGTGTTACTGATATGCAACCAGCATTAAATCCTGAAGAAGTAAAAGCTTTTAAATGGTTTAATAAAACCGAGCTGTTGGAAGACGTGAAAGTTAATCCTGAAAAATATACGATTTGGTTTAAGGAAATTATAAAGCGGAACATACTTTAATTACTGGTTTTTAAATTTATATTTTTCATTTTAAAACAAAAGGCTGATCAAACTACTTAACCATTTATTAGAGGAAGAACTTATATTGTTTACAAGATAAAAAGTTACTCCTGAATTCAAATTTTTCTACCTTTTATTTTGTAAGAAATTTCAATACTCCGCTGTAATTTTTCCTGTTCTTCTTGTGAATTCCTCCATTATAGCTTGTAAATCATTTTCTTTTTATTAATTCCTTACAGGTATTTTTTATCTATAACGGTACTTGATTAATAATCTTTCCCTCTGTACCATTCTGCAATTCATGATTTCGACAGGTAATTTCTGACATAACCAGCTCTTTTCTTACATCCAACAGTAAGTGTTAATGATTCAGAATTTGCGACCGAAAGCCGCGCGTAGCTTTGATTACACATAAAAGTATTCTCTCAAATAAGTGAAACTTTTATATAGAAAATACGCAAAACAAAATCATAATGAATAAGTATTTACAGTTCAAAATCATTGCCCTCAGCATAGCTGCGGTGTTTGTGTTTGCTTCTCAGAAGGCAAATGCGAGTCACGCAATGGGCGCTGATCTTACATACCAATGTTTGGGAGGTAATACTTACAAATTACGGCTTTCATTTTACCGTGATTGTATCGGTATCAATGCTCCCTCTTCAGTGTATGTAAAAATCAATTCTGCTAGTTGTGGACAGAATTTAGGAATCACATGCAAACCCATCACGGGTACAGGACAGGAAGTAACTGCAATGTGCCCTGCAGCAAATTCAACCTGTAATGGCGGATCATTTACCGGAATACAGGAATGGATTTATGAGGGCACAGTGACACTGCCTATGCAATGCTCTGACTGGATTTTTTCTTATTCACTTTGCTGCCGCAATGCTGCAATTTCTACAATTACCAATCCTGGTTCAAGCACATTTTACATTTACGCAACGCTTAACAATACTATTTCGCCATGCAACAGTTCACCTACATTCACAAATAAACCGGTTCCTTTTTCCTGCTTAGGCCAGCAGTTTCAATTTAATCACGGTGCAGTTGATCCTGATGGTGACTCATTGGCTTATACATTGGTTAACCCGATGCAAACAGTTTCGAATCCTGTAAATTATATCAATCCTTATTCAGCTACCGATCCTCTCAACTCGGTACCCGCATTACAATTTAACACGGCAACGGGTGACATCACTTTTAATCCGCAGCAGTTACAGGTAACTGTAATGTCCGTTTTAGTTCAGGAATTCCGCAATGGTGTTTTGATCGGTTCAGTGATACGAGATATTCAGATTACAGTAATTAATTGCACCAATGATTTACCATCCCTTTCAGGAATAAACGGGACAAATAATTTTAATGCAACTATATGCGCGAATGTTCCTTACTGCTTCAACATATTTTCCAATGACTTAAATGCAGGACAACAATTGAATGTGACCTGGAATGCTGGAATTGACAGTGCAACTTTTACAACTGCAGGAACCCCTCATCCGACAGGAACGTTTTGCTGGACACCTTCAGTTGCTGATATTGCCTCTTCACCTCATTGTTTTACAGCACGTGTGAATGATGACGCCTGTCCCTATCTCGGAAGCCAGACCTATTCCTATTGCTTAACAGTGACAGGACTTAATATGAATGCAGGGCCTGATCAAGCCATTGCCTGCAGTGATCTGGCAACAATAGCTGGAAATGTATCTGGTGGAAATCCGCCATATTCCTATCAATGGAGTAATGGTTATACTGGTCAGGCACAAACCGTAGGAATAGGAACTTATATTGTAACTGCGAGTGATGGAAATTGTTCTGCAACTGATACGGTGAATGTAATCAGTGCATTCGAGCCAGCTGCCGGTTTCAACTGGACAGGAGGTTGCGCTTTTAGTCCTGTAAATTTTAATGATCAAAGCACAACACCAGCAGGAATAATTACTAACTGGTATTGGGACTTTGGTGACTTATCAGGTTCCACACTTCAAAATCCAATACATGTGTATTCTGCTCCCGGAACTTATCAAGTTACACTTGTGGTAGTAAATAATTTAGGATGTAATGATACAATCGTACAACCTGTTGTGGTTTTACCAATTCCTTCTGCAAGTTTTACAACGGGTAATGCCTGTATGGGATCAACTACCTGTTTTAATAATACAAGTGTACCTTCCGGTTCATCATGGTGGTATTTTGGAAACGGTGATTCCTCTCAGTTATCCAACCCATGTACTACTTTTAACTCGGCAGGCACTTACACTGTTACATTAGTAAGCGGTGACACGCTTGGTTGCGTGGATACAATTTCACAGAGCGTGATTATTAATCCTTTACCCATCGCAAACTTTACAAATTCGATAGCTACTTGTCAGAATGGAAACATAACTTTTACAAGTACATCTTCAGGAAATCCAACTGGATATTGGTGGAGCTTTGGCGATGGCGATACTTCCACGCTTCAAAATCCAATTCACGATTATTCTTCCTCCGGAAATTATATAGTTACCTTGGTTGTAATAAATCAATATGGTTGCAGTGATACAATTACTCATTCCATTTCAATCAATCCACCACCCTTTGCAAATGCAGGTCCGGATCAGGCGATTTGCCTCGGGAGCAACGTAACTTTAACAGCAACAGGCGGAGTAAGCTATCAGTGGAATCCAGGTGGAGACACAACAGGAACCATTATTGTTTCTCCTTCATCAGGTACTACTTACACAGTAATTGTAACAGATGCAAACGGGTGCTCATCCGCTGATACAATTGCAATCAATGTGAACCCACTTCCTAATCCAACGGTAAGCCCAGATCAGTCAGTTTGCGCAGGACAAAGTGTAATACTTATTGCTGGTGGAGGAGTTAGCTATGAGTGGAATCCGACTGGTGCCACTACGTCCACAATTACTGTGACACCGGGAAGTTCAACTACTTATGCAGTAAATGTTATTGATGCCAACGGTTGCCAGGCAACTGCGTTTGTGAATATTACAATTCATCAGAATCCAACAGTAAATATGCCTACTGCAGTTTTTACCTGCACAGGTGTGAATACATTACTTGATCCGGGCAATGTGGGAACAAGTTATCAGTGGAGCAATGGATCAACTTCTCAAACAATCAGCGTAAGCCAACAGGGAATTTATACTGTTACAGTAACCAACCAATTCGGATGCACGGCATCAGGTTCAACGCAGGTAAGCGTAGGAGGCCAGGTTGTAAATAACGCTAACACCATTTCAATATGCCAGGGGAATACAACGGTTATAAATGCAGGTTTTGCAGGAAGCACTTATCAATGGAACAATGGTTCAACAGCACAGACAATCACAGTGAGCAATGCAGGTAATTATAACGTAACGATAACTGATGCCAATGGTTGCAGTGGTACTGTTACAAATACGGTGATGGTAAACGTACTTCCTCTAGCTGATTTTACTCCCAACAATGTTTGCATTAATGATCCGATGTTATTTCATGATATCTCAACAATTAATAATGGAAGTATCACTTCATGGAACTGGAACTTTGGCGATGGCAATGTATCACAGCAACAAAACCCGCAACATATTTATCAGTCAACAGGAACATGGACAGTATCTTTAATCGTAACAAGTAACAGCGGATGTGCTGATACCGTTACAAAAAACTTTAGTGTATATCCTTTACCAACTGTAAACTTTATAGCAGCCAATTCATGCCAGATGCAATCAGTTCAGTTTACTGATCTGTCATCAATAGCAGTAGGAAACTTAACCGGATGGAACTGGAATTTTGGAGATGGAAATTATTCATCACAACAAAATCCTTCACATCCTTATCAAAATCCCGGAACCTATTTTGTAACCTTAAATGTAACAACTGCAGGTGGATGTTCTGACAGCCTGGTGAAACAAGTGATAGTTTATCCTAAACCAGATGCAAACTTTACAGCAACACAAATTTGCCTGAACAGTCCTACATCCTTTACAAACACTTCTTCCGTTACAGGAGGAACCATCACCAATTGGTTATGGGATTTTGGAAATGGTTTGTTATCTGCTCAACAAAACCCATCCTATACTTACGCAGCAGCAGGCACATATAATGTTTCATTAATCATCACAACATCCAATGGATGCAGTGATACAATAATTCAACCTGTAATTGTTAAACAAACACCAAATGCTGATGCCGGAACAAGCTATACAGTTTGCAGAAATACACCGGTAACATTAACAGGTACAGGTGGTGTAAGTTATAGCTGGACTCCCGGAGGTGCAACAAGTGCTTCTATTATTGTTACACCTGCAGTTACCACTACCTATTACGTTATAGTAACTGGCGCAAACGGGTGTACTGCTACTGATAGTGTAAAGCTTAGTTTAAAAAATCTTCCTGTTGCAGATGCAGGGCCTGATAAACAGATTTGTGTTGGTACAACAACATCATTAACTGCTGCTGGTGGAGTAAGCTATTTGTGGAATCCAGGAGGATTAACAACATCTACAATTAATGTTAATCCGACATCAACAACACAATATATTGTAATAGTAACAGGAGCTAACGGATGTTCCAATAACGACACAGCCATTGTCACAGTGAATCCATTACCGCTTGCAAACGCAGGACCTGATCAAACAATTTGTGAAGGATCAACTATTGCACTTACTGCAAGTGGAGGAACTTCCTATAACTGGCAAAACACAGGCGCTACAACTGCAACTATTTATATAAACCCAACTGCACCTACAGCTTATATTGTAAATGTAATTGACAGCACTGGTTGTCAGAATAAAGACACAGTAAATATTTCACTTAATCCAACACCAGTTGTAAATCTTACTCCTTCATTTTTCTGCATAGGATTCAGCACAACATTAGATGCGGCAATCGCTGGTGCGGTATATGAATGGCAACCCAATGGAGAGACTACACAAACAATCAGTGTGTCTGCTGCAGGAACGTATACCGTTTTAGTGACGAATAGTTTTGGCTGCCAGGGATTAGGTTCAACTAATGTGGTTGAAGGTGGCACAGGATTAAGCGGTACTCCTACTAACGTTTTAATTTGCCAGGGAAATTCTATTACACTTGATGCAGGTAATCCAGGATTAAATTATTCCTGGTCAACAGGCGCAATCACACAAACTATTTCTGTTAACACTTCAGGAAGTTATTCCGTAACAGTTACTGATGGTAGTGGTTGCACTGCAACTTTTATTAATAATGTAACAGTGAATCCTTTGCCGGTTGTAGGTTTTACATCCTCTAATAGTTGTCTTGGAAACATCACGCAGTTTACCAATACTTCTACAATTTCTACAGGAACAATTGCAAATTATTTCTGGACTTTTGGAAATGGTTATTCCTCTTCACTACAAAATCCTTCGCAGCTTTATTCAACGTCAGGAGCCTATAATACAACGTTGCAGGTTACTTCCGGATTTGGGTGTGTTGCTTCTGCCACAGTACCTGTTACTGTTGCTCCATTACCCATTGCAGATTTTAGTACCACAACAGTATGTAATAATAATGCAACACAATTCACAGATCTTTCAACACTATCTTCAGGAAGTATAACAGCATGGAACTGGAATTTCGGAAATGGAAATATTTCAAGCAATCAAAATCCTTCTTTCACTTTTGCAACTGACGGAACTTATAATGTAATGCTTGTGGTTTCAAGTGGAACGGGTTGTAATGACACCACGCTACAATCGGTAACAATTAATCCTAAACCAATAGCAGCATTTAACGGTGCTGATGTTTGTGAAGGTGACTCCACTGTATTTATTAATCTTTCATCAATCAATAACGGAGGAATAAGTGATTATACCTGGGATTTTGGTGATCAGCAAGGGTCTTCACTTGAAAATCCAACACACTTATATGCAACAGCAGGAATATATGCTGTAACACTGATGGTGGGATCTGATCATGGCTGTATGGATACATTAACAAAAACAATAAATGTGAATGCACGTCCGATAGCCAACTTCTCTACTCCACCGGCATGTCATACTTCAAATTCAATATTTAATGATAACTCAACAGCCAATAATGGAAATGTAAATGGATGGTATTGGTCATTTGGTGATGGCGGAAGCAGCAATCAGCACAACACAACTCATCAATATAATAACCCCGGTAGTTATACAGTAACATTAGTTGCCACATCAGACAAAGGTTGCAGTGATACACTCACAAGAAATACAATAGTAAATCCCTTGCCCGTTATAAATTTCAGCACACAGGATGTTTGCTTTGGAAGCGCCACACAATTTACTGACGCATCAGCTATTTCAAGTGGAACACTTAATTCATGGAATTGGAATTTTGGTGATAACACCATTTCATCACAACAAAATCCAACACATCAATATCCATCTGCCGGAACTTATAACGCTCAGTTAATTGTAAGTTCTAACAACGGATGTTTAGATACGCTATCTCATAGTGTGAATGTCTTCCCATTGCCTGCAGCTAACTTCAGCTCCGGAAATGTTTGTTACAGCAACATCACAAGTTTCTTTGATCAGTCTCAGGTAACAGGTGGAGGCAATTTTACTTACCTCTGGGATTTCGGTGATGGAACAACTGATTCTGTCGCCAATCCGCAGCACGCATTTATTAATGCAGGAATTTATAATGTATCATTAACGGTATCTACAGCAAATGGCTGTACTGCCACAATAATTAAAAACGTGAAAGTTTATCCATTGCCTGTTGCAAGTTTCACTGCAGGAAATGTGTGTTTAATGCATCCAACAATTTTCCTTGATGGATCCACAGTTTCTGGAAGCACAATAACGGGGTGGAACTGGAATTTCGGAGATTCAATTGTTGTTACTTTTCAAAATCCTGTTCATCAGTATGAAAGTCCGGGTTGGTATAATGTATCCTTACAGGTAACATCTGAATTTGGTTGTCGTGCAAACACACTTGACTCCGTTCAGATTTATACTCCTCCTACTCCACAAATTGCGGCAACAACAGGTTGTCTTAATGATAATTTATTTTTTAGTGATACCAGTTCAGGCACTAATAATCAGATAACAAATTATTACTGGGAGTTTGATCATGGAATCTATACAAGCACCATTGGAAATCCTAATTATTCATTTAATACACCGGGACTTCATACCATTACTTTAACAACAACAAATAACAATGGATGCAGCTCAACAAGAAGCATCAACATTAATGTATCTCCATTACCTGTTGCTGATTTTGAAGCAGCTCCATCATGTGCAAACAGTGCAATGCAGTTTAACAGCACTTCCACTATTTCTTCCGGAAGCATCATTGGTTATCAATGGAATTTCGGTGATAGTGCAGCAACTGCATCCACACAACAAAATCCATCTTTCATTTATACACAGCCCGGAACTTATAATGTAACATTGATTGTAACAAGCAACGATGGTTGTCATGATACAATCATTCAACAGGTAACTGTGCATCCATTGCCGACCGCTGCATTTCATAATATTTCAGCAGCAGGCTGTGGACCGGTGATCGTGCAGTTTAATGATTCCTCATTTATACCATCAGGAAACGTGGTGTCATGGCATTGGGATTTTGGCGATGGCGGAACATCTGAATTGCAAAATCCTTCGCATGCTTACTCAATCAGCGGAAATTATTCAGTAACGCTAACCGTCACATCGGATTCAGGATGTACGAATTCCGTTACGATGCAGAATATTGTAACGGTATATCCCAGTCCGCAGGCTGGCTTTGAACCGGATGCTTATACACACTCAATTGATGTACCGACATTCGAATTTCAAAATTTAAGTACAGGAGGTAATACTTATAACTGGACGTTTGGTGACGGAGGAAATTCAACTGCTTACGAACCCACACATTCTTATCCTGACACCGGTTGGTATCATGTTACACTTTGGGTAACTAATTCATTTGGTTGCTGGGATAGTATTTCAAAAAATGTTTATGTAGAACCATTGTTTGAATTTTATATACCCAATGCATTCACGCCAAATGCTGACGGATCTAATGATGGTTTCAACGTGAAAGGGATTTATATCGTAAATGTTGATATGAATATTTACAACCGTTGGGGTGATTTGATTTATCATAGTGCTGGCAGAGATAATGCTGACTGGGATGGTTCCGTTCAAGGGCATTGCAACGGACCTGCATCGGAAGGTGTATATGTATATGACATCAGTGTGAAAGATGTATGGGGAAAAACACATCAGCAATATGGACATGTAAATTTGGTGAGATAGAATTAAGGTTTAAAATTTCAGGTCAAAAGTTTAGTCTGTTAAAATTTATTTTTCATCCTTATGACATATAATTTATTTCATATCGCATCACTTTTTTTCTTTGCAGATACATTATGAAAAACCAGATTTATTTTATTGCAATCATTCCTCCTGTAAATATTTCAGAAGAAATTAATAAGCTGCGTAAACAATTATTGCCGGATTTTAATGTTCATAATGAAGACAAAAAATTTCCTCACATTACTCTTCAGCATACATTCCGAAGATCAACTGAGATTGAACAACTGGTTACTTATTTTTTAAATGAATTGGCTCAAGTGTTAAAACCTTTTGAAATAACTATTAACAACTTCAATCATTTCGATAACCGTACTTTGTATATCGCAGTTAACAAAAATGAACCTTTACAAAACTTATATCAACAGGTAAAAAAAATTCTTGTTGAGAAATTAAACTTTCCATCAAATCATATCAGTAACAACTTTACACCTCACATCACACTCGAAAAAAAATTAACAAAAGAGCTTTTTACGATGGGCTGGAATGCAATTGAACATTTACAATACAAAGCAACTTTTACAGTTTCCAGCTTTAGCTTAATGAAACACAATGGAATTAAATGGGAACCGCTGCATCACTTTAATTTTCAAAATTGATTTAATTTATTACAATTCCTTCTGCAACATCCGCTCTAATTCTTCAGAGCTAAGATTATTGTACATCTTACCATCAATAGCAACAGATATCTGACCGGTTTCTTCTGATACGATAATAGATATTGCATCCGTCTGCTCTGTAATACCCAAAGCAGCGCGGTGACGCATTCCATAATTTGCAGGCAATTCAGTATTATCTGTTACAGGCAATACGCAACGTGCAGCTTTTATTTTACTGCCTTCGATAATAGCAGCGCCATCATGTAAAGGGCTGTTTTTAAAAAAAATACTTTCCAGCAAACGTTTGGAAACTTCTGCATCCACAATATCTCCCGTTGCTTCATAAAACTTGAGGTCAACGGTGCGGGCAATTACGATGATAGCACCTGTTTTTACTTTAGCCATGCTTCCACAAGCTTTAACAAGAGGTGGAATATTTAAGTTGGAAGAAGTCTGAGCTTTCCAGTGCCATGGTAAAAGTTTTCGGGAAAAACCTGTCTTGCTCAAAAAACTATTGGTGCCGAGTAATATTAAAAATCTTCTAACTTCTTGTTGAAACACAATGATAAGAGCAAGCACACCTACACTCATAAACTGCCCGAGTATTGCACCAAGTAATTGCATGTCGAGCACTTTTACAAAAAGCCACCACAAAACATAAACAGCAATGATGCCTATAAATACATTCATAGCAGTACCACCTTTCAGCAACTCATATACTTTGTACATTAAGAATGCTACAAGCAGTATGTCGAGTATGTCAAGCAACCTGACAGATAAAAAACCGATGTGAAATAATTCCATTCTTTTTTGGTTTACAGTTTAGGGTTTACAGTTTATAGTTGTTGTTTGCATTCATAATTCATAACTCAAAATTTATAACTTCAACACAAATCTATACGGAAGCAAAGCATCAATACCTGCACTTTCTACGCCTATGCGAGGCCCGAACTTTATATTTTCCTGCTTCACTTCTATATTTCTGTCTTCAATCCATATTTTTTTACCCAGCAGACTTAATCCCGAATGCTGTTTATCAATTCCCAATGCCTGTGCAACTGTGCCTGGTCCGCCAGCAAGCGTTTTGTCCACCTGTAATTTATTTCTCCGGTAAAGCATATGATTAATTCCTTCCAATGGTTTTATTGCACGAATCAATATTGCATGTGGTTCGTCCTTAACATTAGTAACTACATTAAACAAATGATGCATTCCGTAGCAAATATAAACGTAAGATATTCCTCCCTCGCCATACATGTGTTCATTGCGTGCTGTTCTTTTTCCGCTGTAAGCATGTGATGCACGATCAACAAACCCATTGTATGCTTCTGTTTCTGTTATTATTCCTGAAGTTTTTTTACGGTCAAAATTAGTAACCAAAACTTTTCCTAATAACTCACGTGCTAACGCAACAACGTCAGTTCTTAAATAAAAATCTTCTGTTAATTTCATAATTACATATCAACGAATTTCGAATGTTATACGAATTTACCAATCATGATTTTACACATTCGTAAATTCGTTTTTTTTATTCGTAATTCGTAGATGACATTATAGACTTAGTTTTTCATCATCCGTATAATGCAAATCACCATTATCCAGTAACCATTGAACCACTTTTATTGCTTTGTCTTCATTGTGAACAGATAAATTTCCAATCAACTCTGAGAGATCCATCTGCTTATTCTTAAGTGTTGAATTGATTAATTGTGTCAGTTCTTCAAATTCAAAATCATTTACTTCTAATTTATTTCGTTGACGGCAATAGTCGCATGTACCACAACGCTGCTCTGCCTGTTCTCCAAAATATTCAAGCAACATCATGCTCCGGCAATGGTAGTTGTCAGTTGCATAGTGAATAAGCGCACCTGCTTTCTGTGCAAAACGTTTTTTTCTTTCCTGTAAATGTTCAGCGCTTATTTTTAGTTCTGATACATCTACACGTGCATGATTGAAAGTAATTCTCGGCTGATCAGTTTGTGGAAGATAACTCAACACTTCTGCTTTATCTAAATGTTGTAATAGTTTCATCACTTGCCCTTTTTCAATATTTGATTTCACCGCTATATCCTGTTCATGAATATTTACATACTCATCAAAAATGCCACCATAGCTGCGCAAAATTGTTTTGATGAAATGATCATAAGCTGGTTGCTCTACCTGAAATTTATAGAGATCAAGATTATTTAAAATAAAACGAATACGTGAAGGAAGATAAACAGATTCCGACAAAGTGAGATAATCTTCCATCTCTAAAACTTTTAACCGCTTAACAACATGCAACGGATGTAATTTATATTGTGCAGCAAAAGAAACCAGGTCAAACTCATAACTCTGACCTTCACCTGCATTGATAGCGACCTGCAAAAAATTAGCAAGAGACTGGTAAGTACTTTTTATGTCTTCAATTTTTGGAAACTGTTCTTCTTTGCGATGGTTAAGATCAAGTATATCGTGTTCATTATAAATCAAAACTCCATAAGCTAATTTTTCATCACGACCTCCACGGCCTGCTTCCTGATAATAGCTTTCTAAATTATCAGGAAGATCAAGATGAATCACATTACGAACATCTGCTTTATCAATCCCCATTCCGAATGCATTGGTAGCAACAATTACACGCAACACATTTTTTTTCCATTGATCCTGACGTTCATTCCTTACTGTATTTGGTAATCCTGCATGATAATATCCTGCTTTGATATTTTGTTTGTTCAGCCAATCAGAAATTTCCTGTGTCTTCCTTCTGTTACGCACATAAACAATACTGCTACCTGGAACATTTCTCAAAATACGTAACATGGTGGAATGCTTGTCTTCTTCTTTAAGCACAACATAACTCAGATTTTTTCTTGCAAAACTTTTTACAAATACTTTTTGATTTTTAAATTGAAGCTTTTCACAGATATCTTTTTTAACTTCTTTAGTTGCAGTAGCAGTTAATGCAAGCACTGGTATATTTGGAATTAACTCACGAATAGCTGCAATACGCAAATAAGGCGGGCGAAAATCATAACCCCATTGGGAGATGCAATGTGCTTCATCAACAGCTAAAAGATTAACCGGCATTTTTGGAAAACGTGCAAGAAATAATTCTGACTCTAACCTTTCAGGCGATACATAAAGAAATTTATAATTACCGTAAATACAATTGTCTAAAATAATATCCACTTCTTTTTTACTCATGCCTGAGACAATAGATGCAGCACGGATATTTTTTGCTTTCAGTTGTTCCACCTGGTCTTTCATCAATGCAATCAATGGAGAAATCACAATACAAATTCCATCTTTAGCAAGAGCGGGAACCTGAAAGCAAATTGATTTACCTCCACCGGTTGGCATCAACGCAAGTGTATCATTCCCATCAATAACAGATTGAATAATATCTTCCTGCAGCGGACGAAATTTTTGATGTCCCCAGTATTGATTTAGAATTTGCAGGAATGTGTTCAATATTTTAGATTGTTGAATTGTTAAATTGTTATATTGTTATACAGCAATTCAGCAATAAATAATTGAGCATAGAAATTATTCATTTCCACCAATAAACCCGCCCAATATTCCACCCAATCCTCTTGACTCTTCTCTGCCTCCGCCAACTCTTGAGGCAGCTACGATACGATCAGCCATTCGCGAGAATGGCACACTTTGCAGATAAACTAAACCCGGTCCGGTAATTAAAGCAAAAAACAATCCTTCTCCGCCAAAGAGAGAGTTTTTAAAACCGCCAATAAATTTTATATCATAATTTATAGTTGGTTCAAATGCAACTAAACATCCGGTATCAACTCTTAAAGTTTCACCGGCAGCCAATTGTCTTTTAATAATTGTACCACCGGCATGAATGAAAGTGTTTCCATCACCGCTTAATTCCTGCAGGATAAAACCTTCACCACCAAACAATCCGACACCCATGCGTTTTGTAAAAGCAATATTGATTTCAATGCCTTGGGCTGCACATAGAAAACCATCTTTCTGACATAAAAATTTTCCACCGAAATGCGCAGGATTAATGTTAATTATTTTTCCCGGATACGGAGCTGCAAATGCCATCTTGCGTTTTCTGTTTCCATTATTGACAAACGTGGTGATGAAAAAACTTTCACCGGTAATCATTCGTTTAATTCCTTTAAAAATTCCTCCTCCAGTACCGGTTTGCATTTCAATACCTTCTTCCATATAAAGCATTGCACCTGCTTCTGCACGCACTGCTTCCTGAGGATCCATTTCTACTTCTACTACCTGGATATCGTCACCCAGGATTTCAAAATCAATTTCGTGTGCCATAGCTTAATTTGATAATTTGTTGATTTGATAATATGATAATGAAAAAAGAATATACTTAACAACTAAACAACATAACAACTTAACAACTTAATCCCCTAACTTTACATGACAAAACTATTTAATAGCAGGCAGAATGAAAAAGCAAACATTCCTTTTAATATTTTTTTCTTTTTTTATGTTGAAAGTGAATGCACAAAGTCTTAAATCAGATTCAATGTTTGTTCCTGCTGGTGTGAAGCAATATCAATTTCATCTCGATAAACCAGTAAAAACCATTGAAGATTTGCAATATGAAAAAACAGGTGAACCAATCAAAGGAAATTTATCACCTGATAAAACGAGAGTGGTGATGGACAATTATCATAAAGGATCGCGGATTAAAGCAAAAATTACTTATGAAGATGGAACGACTGAAGAGATTACACGAAGCCCTTGTGTTATTGATCCGTTGAGGTATGAGTTATAACTGTTAAGTGAACCCTCCGAGGTTTTTAAAACCTCGAAGGGTTGAAAAAGATCATTTCACAACAAACCAAGCACCTTTGAAAATAAATGAAAACTCTCCATTGCATTTTTTTGAATATGCTGAATCTGATCTAACGGAAATTTGCAGCTTAGCTTGAGAAAATCATTTTCAGATAATACTTTATTCAATAAATTATTATCATTTAAAACTTCATTCAATAAACGATAATTATTTTCTTCGTGATGATGATCCCATTGTTTATCATTTATACAGATATAAACGGGGTGATCTTTTAGGAGGTGTAAATTTTCTGTTATTGAATCAAAATGATTTTTATAGTAGGAGCCTCCAATATGCAAAGTACAGCTGTAAAAATTTCCCCACCAGCATAAAGTACGAAATGCAAAAACATTTTCTTTTTGAAACACTCGAGGGTAATCCAGAATCTGCCATGGATAACCCAGATAATTTTCGCCTTTGCTGATTTTTCCTCTTGTTGGTGGAAGATTAAAAGCGGTGACTACTTGCGCAATAAGCAAATCATTTTCTAATTGATGATTCAATTTTTCCAGCAGCACAATAACGGTGTTTGTAATTTTATTCTTACGTTGAAAAAAAACGGGATTGGTAAAAATCTCCAGTTCTTCACTGTTTAATTGTGTTGTTGAGTTTTTCATGTGATAGCTGTTTCCAAACTTAGAATATTTTTGCACACATTAATTAAACAATGAAGAAACTAAACAAGCTCGTACTTCAGTCTTTCATCGGACCGTTTGTAATGACTTTTTTTATTGCACAATTTGTTTTGCTCATGCAGTTTCTCTGGAAATACATTGATGATCTCATTGGTAAAGGATTGGATCCGATGGTGGTGGGAGAATTACTTTTTTATACTTCAGCAACACTGGTTCCGCTGGCATTGCCACTCGCCATTCTCGTTTCTTCCATCATGACATTCGGGAATCTTGCAGAACATTTTGAAATCACAGCAGCAAAAGCATCCGGTGTTTCGCTGCAAAGATTAATGCGTCCTTTATTTATTACTGCAGCTTTTATATGCTTGCTTGCATTTTATTTTTCAAATAATATACTGCCATACACCAATCTCAAAATGGGTTCATTGTTATATGATATCCGTCAGCAAAAACCTTCATTGGCAATCCGCGAAGGAGTTTTCTATAATGGAATTGATGGATACAGTATTAAGATTGGCAAGAAAGATCCTGATGGCAATACCCTGCACAACGTAATGATTTATGATCACAGTACAGGACAGGGAAATAAAAAAGTGATTGTTGCCGAAAGCGGAAAGATGGAAACCAGTGGTGATCAGAAATATTTAATACTCACGCTTTTTAGAGGAAGCAGTTATGAAGAACAGAACAAACCAAAAAACAATTATGATACTCATCCGTTGATGCGTAATAATTTCAAGGAGTATGTTATTCGTTTTGATCTCTCGCAATTCAAATTAAACCGGACTAACGAAGATCTTTTTAAAGGAGGTCAGCAGATGATGAATATCAAACAGTTGACACAATCAGTTGACAGCTTGAATAAACAATATCAAAACCGTCAGGAAGAAATCATACACAACTTTTCACCTTATTTTTTATTTCTTCGCGATTCAGCAACAACCAAAAATGGTTTTTCAAAAAAAGTTGCATCCGTTTCTTACTTCCCACAGGATAAAGCCACTGATATGATTACAATTGATAATGCTTTGAACACTGCAAGAAGTATCAAATCATATATTTCAGGTTGTTATGAAGAGATGGATACACGCAGGTACCAGATTGCGAAATACAATGTGGAATGGCATCGCAAACTCACATTGTCTGTTGCATGTTTTATTCTTTTTTTAATTGGCGCTCCATTGGGTGCAATCATCCGCAAAGGCGGCATGGGATTACCTTTGGTTATCAGCATTGTATTTTTTCTTTTGTATCATATCACTTCCATCACCGGTGAGAAACTGGCTAAAGAAGGAAACATTACTGCATTTAAAGGGATGTGGCTTTCAACATTTTTTCTTTTACCTGTGGGCATTTTTCTCATTTACAAAGCAACGCATGACTCCATGATTTTTGATACAGAAACCTACAAGAGTTTTTTCAAAAGAATATTAAGGAGAAAATAGAATGACGATTAAAAATGAGACGCAGATATGCAGATAAGAACAGATTATTATCAATACAGAATATTGACTGCATTAAGACTACTATGATAATTAAATTTTTTTTTCAAAATAAAATTAAGCTTTATAATCTCTATACAATTCTGTTCCTATCTGCAAATCTGCGGCAATGTTTCAGATTGTACGGTTTTGTGTGGGGGTTTGGAGGGTGCATCATTTGTTTTTTCTTTTCAAATCCATTCATGTGAAAATATTACAGCTTTGTCCACGGGTACCTTTTCCTCCAGTTGATGGTGGATTGCTTGGTTTGTATAATATGGCAAAAGCACTTCATCACCAGGGAGCAAAAGTAAAGATGCTTGCTTTTAACACTTCTAAACATTTTGTCAATATCAAAGATGTACCTGATGAATTTGTAAAAACTTATCAGCTCGAAACAGTTTATCTGGATAATAATATCTCGATCTTCTCAGCACTCAAAAATCTTTTCAGTAAACAATCATATCATATCAGCAGATTCATTTCCGAAGATTTTGCAAAAGCGTTAATTGCAATTTTAGAAAAAGAAAACTTCGACATCATACAGCTCGACTATTTAACAATGGCAGTTTATATTGATGTAATAAGAAAACATTCAAAAGCAAAATTGATTTATCGTGCACATAATGTTGAGTACAGGATTTGGGAAAGGTTAGCAGAAAGCGAAAATAATTTTGTAAAACGATGGTATTTAAAATTACTTGCGAAACGATTGAAAAATTTTGAATTTGATGTGATTAATAAAGTTGATGCCATTGTTGCATTAACAGAAGAAGAAACAAAAATTTTCAGAGATATGGGATCAAAGGTTCCTATTTGTATAGCACCAACTTGTTTTTTTATTGAAGAATTTAAACCTGTTGAATACCCAAAAGAATTTTCATTGTTTCACATCGGTTCAATGGATTGGATGCCGAACACTACAGGATTGAAATGGTTTTTAAAAGAAGTGTGGACGAAAGTAAATGTAACGCATCCTCAAATTAAATTATATCTGGCAGGCAATAAAATGCCTAAAGAATTTCTTTCACTTAACAATGAAAACTGCCATGTGCAAGGAAGGGTTGAAGATGCAAAACAATTTATTGCTGAACATTCGGTAATGATTGTGCCGTTGCTGGCAGGAAGTGGAATACGTGTAAAGATTGTAGAAGGAATGGCAATGGGCAAACCCATTATCTCCACCTCACAGGGTGCCGAAGGTTTGCATTACGAAAACAGAAAAAATATTTTGATTGCAGATACACCCGAAGAATTTTATGATGCGATTATTGAATGTTATCAATCAGTCGAGTTAAGAAAAACTTTAGGAGAGAACGCAAGACAACTTGCTTTTGAATATTATGACATGAATAAAGTGGGAGCAAAAGTTTATTCGTTTTATCAATCGTTATACTAAAAAAAACATCAGAGCAGAGTGACCTTACGGGGTCACTCTTTTTCTGACCATCAACCAGAAAAGCTAACCAAAAACCATTTTTCCTTTAGATGTTATTTTATCAGATTCCGGTAGCCTTACGGGGCTACCTTTTATCTGACTTAACCATAAACACCTAACCATTAATTTCTTTGCCTTACGGGGCATCGTATTTTGAGAATTTTAACCAGGTATCAGTTCCGGGATAACCTTACGGGGTTACCCTTCGCCTGATATCATCCTCAAACCCAACTATTTTTAATCTTAGTTTCAGTGTCCGGGTAGCCTTACCGGACTACCCTTCGACTGATTGTTAACCTTAAACCTAAATCATTCTTTTTTGAGTTTTGTTTCAGGTATCAGTGTCGGGGTAACCTTACGGGGTTACCCTTCATCTGATATCATCCCCAAATCAAACCAAATTTTTTTGGTGTTTTCAGCAATCAGGTTCCGGGTAACCTTACGGGGTTACCTTTCGCCTGATTATCCACCTAAAACCAAACCATATCTTTTGTGAGTGGTGTTTTCAGGAACCAGATTCGGGTAACCTTACGGGGTTACCCTTATTCTGATTATCAACCTAAAACCAAACCCAACATTTTAAACTTAAACTTCTTAAGAACGAACTCAGCAGTATTTCTTTTGAGTGTATATACAAGTTTAACATCCTTTCTAAGCTAAAGGTTTTCGGTATTCAGTAATAAATTACAGTTGTAAGGTTTCTCTTTATTTGGATCGAATACCTACAATCCCTTCAAGGGTTTAAAACCCTTGAAGGGGTGAGCATTTAATAAAAACTATCACATCACTATGTAAGAAAAATATGGATAGTGTAGTATTAGTTATCAGTTTACGGTTTAATGCTTACCGTTGACTTGCACATTTCATTTATAGTATTTCTAAATCTGTATATAATAACTGTAAACTGTAAATAGTAAACCGTAAACCCTTTCATCCTAACTTTGCCTTAATAATTTTCCAATGAATAAAGAGAATAAAACCGCTTCCATAAGCACCATTGACGAAGCAATTAACGATATCCGCCAGGGCAAAATCGTAATCGTAGTGGACGATGCTGATCGTGAAAACGAAGGAGATTTTGTCACAGCATCTCAAAACGCAACTCCCGAAATAGTAAACTTTATGGCAACTCACGGACGCGGATTAATATGCGTCTCATTAACAGAAGAACGTTGCCGCGAGTTAGACCTGCAGATGATGGTAAGCACAAACACCTCCTCTCACGAAACCGCTTTTACTGTCTCCGTTGATCTGCTTGGTCACGGATGCACCACGGGTATCTCTGCACATGATCGTTCCAAAACAATCAATGCACTCATAGATAAAGACACACGACCATTTGATCTCGGTCGTCCCGGACATATTTTCCCGCTCAAAGCAAAAACAGGTGGCGTATTAAGAAGAACAGGTCACACCGAAGCAAGCATGGATTTAGCACGCCTTGCAGGTTATGAGCCTTCAGGAGTTTTGGTAGAGATCATGAACAAAGATGGAAGCATGGCGCGCCTGCCTGAGTTGATGAAGCTGGCGAAGCACCACGACATGAAAATAATTTCCATTGAAGACCTTATCAAATACCGTCTCTGTAAAGAATCACTCATCCAACGCGAAGTGCAGGTAAAAATGCCAACCAAACTAGGCGACTTCAACTTAGTTTGTTATCGCACCAAGCAAACTGGTCAGGAACATCTTGCCCTCATCAAAGGCAAATGGAATGAAGATGAGCCTGTTCTTGTCCGCGTACATTCATCCTGTTTAACAGGCGACATATTCGGTTCCTGCCGTTGCGATTGTGGACCGCAGTTGCAAAAAGCAATGGAACTCATCGAGCACGAAGGCAAAGGCGTCATCGTTTACATGAATCAGGAAGGACGGGGGATAGGACTGCTCAACAAACTTAAAGCATATAAACTCCAGGAGCAAGGTCGCGACACCGTAGAAGCCAATCTCGAATTAGGTTTCGATATGGACGAACGCGATTATGGAGTAGGCGCACAAATCCTCCGCGATCTCGGAGTCACCAAAATGCGTTTAATGACAAACAACCCAACCAAGCGTGCAGGCTTAATCGGTTATGGTTTACACATCGTTGAAAACGTCCCTTTAGAAATTCAATCCAACGAACACAACAAACTCTACCTGCGAACTAAGAGGGATAAGATGGGGCATAGTATCAAAGTGGAGGATTAATTTATTCACATAAAGATTTATATTTGTTTGAAAAACTATTATTAGAATGAAAACTCTTAATTTTCAGAAAGCAATTATTGACGCATTGAAAGATTTGCCGCAGGAAAAACTTAAAGAAGTTGCCGATTTTATTTCTTCAATTCGCCAAAAGAATTTTAGCAAGAAACCAGATTCGCAAAATTCCATTTACAAATATGTTTCTGAATTAAGTGATAATGAAACGAAACATTTGGAAGAAGAGTTTGTTGATTATAAAAAACTTTATCCGCGTGAATAAATTTGCAGCAGATACCATGGCTGTGGTGCTTTTTCTTGAGAAAAGGAAACTGCCAAATCTTGTAAAGCAAATTTTTGCGGATGCAAAAAATGGAAATGCGGAAATATACATTCCATCTATGGTTCTTGTTGAGATCGCTTATCTCAGTCAGAAAAAGAAAATTGAAACTTCGCTTGGAGAGGCAAATAAAATGATTGATTCATATAATACATTCCGGTTTATGCCAATGACCGAAGAAATAATCAAATCTACTTTTAAAATAACTGATATAAGAGAATTGCATGACAGAATTATTGCAGGCAGCGCCAAAAATATTGATGCAGAAATTATCACCAATGACCCTGAAATAATAAATTCAAAATTTGTAAAAACTGTTTGGAACTAACATCCCTGCAGATTTCCAAAATCCTGTTAATCATTTTAATCAAAGTTCAGACAACTTTCCTTGTTTCAATCTCATAGCAGTGCAATCCATCCCAAAATACAATCGCGCACAAATTCACACAAATAAATTGTCATTCATTAGGAAACTATTTATGAGTCACCAACACAGCCTTCTCGCATCACAAGACAATCCTGTTAATCATTTAATCTTATAAATCACAGTTCAGACAACCTTCCGTGTTTAATTCTCATAGCAGTGCAATCCATCTCAAAATAAATAACGCCTAAAATACAGGCTTTCTGTAACGGATAAATTCCAAAGCAGCCTGTCAAAACATTTCAGATTAGATCGTAAATAATCCTCTTAATTGGAAAGAAGATAAATTTTACATCAATGAATAAAGCTGATTATCTCAATTGATAATTATTAAATTATTACCCGGCTAAAGCAAAATAATTATTATAAAAATGATCTATGAATTTCTGTTTATAAAAGCTCAAACATATCCTTTACCCCGATACTTCTTTCTGCAACATATCCTTCACCGTAGGTAACGCCAATAATGCGTCCCATTTCCATGGCACGTCCATGCACAAATTCCATAAATTCTTTTGTTGAGATCGGTGTAACAGGTTCGCTTGAAGAGGGATCATAAAATTGAGATTTGAAACATCGTACTGCTTCCGTTTTTTTATCTATAAAAGAAGAAATATCCACCACAATATCAGGACGCATATAACGGTCCTGTATATAATGATATACCGCACGTGGTCTCCAGGCAGTTTGTTGTTGATTATTTAATTGTGTTTCTATTTTTCTCAGCCCTGATAAAAAACAAGATTTTGAAATGAGAGCTGCTCCCATTCCATGGTCAGTATGACGGTCATTAACAGCATTACACAAAACTATTTCAGGCTGATGCAAACGGATATGCCGTATCACTTCCAATTGATGTTGTTCATCATTTGCAAAAAAGCCATCGCGAAAGCCAAGATTATTGCGGAAAGCAACACCTAATACTTTGGCGCTTTCTGCTGCCTCCCTGTCACGCATTTCTGCAGTACCTCTTGTACCCAATTCACCTCTTGTAATATCAATGATGCCAACAGTGCGACCTGCAGCGATGTGTTTGAGCAATGTGCCTCCACATCCTAATTCAACATCATCAGGATGAGCGCCAAAAGCAAGGATATCAAGTTTCATAGGTTACTAATTAACGATCCCGATGTGTCGGGAACGAATGTTACGAATGTATCGCTACTGCAAAATAAATTCACAAAAGCTTATTTGGTTCTAACAAATTTTTGAACTGCAATAGTATTATCTCCAATTAACCGCAATGTATAGATGCCGGAATTAAGCTGCTGAATATTAATTTGTGAATTTGATAAAAAATCTTTCTGTATCAGCTGACCGTTTGCATTTAATATTTCGTATTGAGCATGATGAAATGAAACAGGTAACAGGATGTTTAATTGATCACTATTGGCTGGATTGGGATAAAGATAAATTTGAGCGGACACATCATTTTGTTTAATGGATGTGATCGTAGAAACATCTAAAACATATAAACCATTCTGCATGTCAGAAACAATAACATTTCCACTTGGCAGCCAGGGATAAGCACCCCATGCACCGGCATCAGCAGGAGCGGGATAAGTTCCCAGTGAATCGTTTTGCCAATGCGTATCAAAATAACCGAGTCGTACAGGTGCAGATGGATTACTTATATCATACACCTGCAAACCGTCCTGGTAATAAGCAAGAAATAAATAATTGTCTTTGATGAAAGGATTATGTGGAGTGGCATCAGGATGAGATTCAAAAGATGCTACAATGGTAATATTGGAAAGATCACTCACATCCACTGAACGCACCGGCTGGCCATCAGGTAACTCCTCGCAAAAAATAATGGTATGCCCGTCATTACTCAATGCGCTGCTGTGATTATATCCCTGATTAAAATAATTAGTGAGCGAACCAAGCAATTGAAAATGATTGGAGGAATTTAATTTAAAAACAAAGAAGCCATTATACCCTGCTGATGCATACACTGTATCATTACGTACATACATATCATGCGCATAACTGAATATGCCCGGATAATCATCTTCAATTTTTCGCAACAAAACCGGAGAGGTAGGATTACTAATATCGAACACCGCCATGGCAGCATATCCCACGCTTCCGCCATTTACATATCCACCATACAATTTGTTACCATCAATCCATATAGTATGCGATCTTTCAAACAAAGAATTGCTATCATAAACCACATGCACTGAATCAGGCAAGTAACTCATATCAACAATTTGTAAACTATTGGGAGCAGCATCATCACTCACGATGTAGCAATAATTTTGATACGTTTTTATCTCATGCCATATGCAATGGTCCCTTCTTGATGGAACAAAATCACATTGAACAGGTGCGGATGGATTGGTAACATTTATAAAATATGCTCCTGCACTCGATCCTACTATTGCATATTCATTTCCTGTGGTATCAGTCCAGCCCCAGATGCCATTGTACTTAATGCCATAGGACGGTTCAGCCACTGCCGCAGGATCAAACCAATTGGAAAGCATGCTGATATTTTGTGACTGGTATGTTTGTGCTTTGGTAATATTAATACTAAACACCAGTACAAGCGCTAAAGAGTAAATTATTTTCATTTGAATTTTATTTATTTCAAAGATAAAAGGAATAAAGAAATATGTTGTGATGTGGATTAAACTTTTACGGTTTATACACGATTAACTCTTTTATCAGTGCAGTCATTTTCTGCTCAGCAGCATTGGCAACTTTTAAAACTTCCTCATGTGTAATGACTTCCGGATCATCAGAACCGCCCATATCAGTGATAATAGAAATGGCAAACACAGGCAGATTCATGTGTCGTGCTACAATATTTTCAGGCACGGTGCTCATGCCTACGCAATCAGCGCCTATTGTCTTGATGTATTTATATTCTGCACGTGTTTCAAAAACAGGACCTGTAACTGCAGCATACACTCCTGTGTGACAACGGAAATCTTTTTCTTTTGCAATGGCAGTTGCTTTTGCAATCATTCCTTTATCATACGGTGCTCCCATATCAGGAAAACGCGGACCTAACTCATCAATATTTTTTCCGATAAGTGGATTATTTCCCATAAGGTTAATATGGTCGTCAATGATCATGAGATCGCCTACTTTGAAATTCGGATTTACACCGCCACTTGCATTGCTGAGATACAAACGTTGTATGCCTAGCATTTTTAAAACACGAATGGGAAATGTAACATCCTGCATGCTGTAACCCTCGTAAAAATGAAAACGTCCCTGCATCACAATTACTTTAACTCCGTTCAGGGTTCCGAAAAGCATTTTGCTGCCATGACCGAGTACAGTACTCACCGGGAAATAAGGAATCTCATCATAAGACAGAGAATGTTCTAACTGTAACTCTTTAACCAATCCTCCTAAACCACTGCCAAGCACAATACCCACTTCAGGTTTAAAATTAGTTCGTTGTTGAATAAAAGCAGCAGTGTCGTTAATTTTTTGTAACATATTTTATAATGTTTTGATCAAACTCATTTTGATTGTTAATGAAATAAACTTCTATGGGTAAATAATAGAATGGTAATTTATTTATGTGTGATAACAGCGCAGCGTCACTTAGGCGCATGGCATCTTTTTCTGTGGTGATAATTATTTTTTTTCCGGATGCAATAGTATTAAAATTTCGTTCTATTAATACAATATCATTTAGTGTGAAAGGATGATGGTCGGCAAAAGATAATGAAGACACATCGTTACAAACACTTTTTAAAAAATTTAATACGGGTTCAGGATTTGCAATACCTGTTACCAATAGCACATCATATTCCTTTAAAGAATTAATTGCAATCAGGGAATGATCATTAATAGCAATAAGATTTCCATATTTCACTCCTGAAAAAAATATTTGCTGATGCGGCAGCAGATTTATTTTATCCGCATAAGTCTTTTGAACCAAGTTGTTTAAATCATCAGGACACTTAGTCACAATAATTATATCTGCACGTTTCATTCCGTTTCGCGGTTCACGCAAATTACCTGCAGGCAATAAATAAGCATTGAAATAAGGATGATGAAATTCCGTAAGTAAAATATTTATTCCACCCTTAACATAACGGTGTTGAAATGCATCATCTAAAATAATAACTCCTGTTAGCGGATGTTGGGTTTTTATTTTTTCAATGGCTTCTACACGCTTCTCCCCTACTCCAACAATTATGGATTTTGCAAAACGGTGATAATAAAGCATAGGTTCGTCACCCACATCAACTGCAGTAACATTTTCATCAGCCATTAAAAAACCTTTTGTCTTTCTTCCATATCCGCGACTGAGTGTTGCAACTTTAAATTGCTCTTTCAGCAGATTAACGAGATAAATAACATGGGGTGTTTTGCCTGTTCCACCGGTACTAAGGTTGCCTACTACTATTACAGGGAATGAAAATGATTTTGATGAAAGTATTCCGGCATCAAAAAGTAAATTGCGTAACCGGATTATTATTCCATACAAAAAAGAAAATGGCAGTAATAAAATCCGTGGCGACATCGCGGCAAAAGTATCGGATGCATTTCAATTACATTTGTTGCAGTAATTAAATTGAAATGCAATTAAAACAAATCATCGAAACCATAGAGCAATTTGCTTCTCCATCCTACCAGGAAAGTTATGATAATGCAGGGCTAATTACAGGCAATGGTGAAATGGAAATTACCGGAGCTCTTATTTGCCTTGATAGCACCGAAGCGGTTATTGATGAAGCCATCCGGAAACACTGCAACCTCATCATTGCCCATCATCCCATCGTATTCAGTGGCATCAAAAAACTGAATGGCAAAAATTATGTGGAACGAACAATTATAAAAGCAATTAAAAACGATATTGCCATTTATGCTGCTCATACTAATCTCGACAATGTTTATAAAGGGGTGAACCATAAAATCGCTGAAAAGCTGGGCTTAACCAATCTTAAAATTCTAGCACCGGTAAATGGCAAACTCCGCAAACTGGTAACCTTTGCACCTCATAGCAATATTGATGCTGTGCGTAATGCACTTTTTGAAGCAGGTGCAGGCAGTATTGGTAATTATGATGAATGCAGTTTTAACATTGAAGGAATTGGCACTTTTCGTGGAAACGAAGCAAGCAAACCTACCGTTGGGGAGAAAGGAAAACGGCAAAACGAACCCGAAACCCGTATTGAAGTTATCTATGAAATGATTCATGAAAAGGCCATTTTATCTGCCCTCCGTAAATCGCACGCTTACGAGGAAATTGCTTACGACATTTATCCGCTGGAAAACAATTACCAGCATATCGGTTCAGGCATGATCGGAGAATTTGCTCAACCTAAAAAGCCTGATGACTTTCTTTCGCATGTTAAATCCGCTATGAAAACGCAATGCATCCGCCATACTGCTTTACTGCCAGGTAACATTAAAACCGTAGCGGTTTGTGGTGGTTCAGGAAGCTTTTTATTGTCACAAGCCATTGTGGCAGGAGCCCAGGCATTTATTACTGCCGATTTTAAATATCACCAGTTTTTTGACGCAGATAACCGCATTCTAATAGCTGATATCGGTCATTATGAAAGTGAGCAGTTTACTGGCGAGATATTTGAAAACCTCATAAGGCAAAAATTTAATACATTTGCCGTCCATTTGTCAGAAACGAATACAAATCCGGTCAGCTATTTTTGATTGAAAATTAAAGATTGAAGATTGGTTTAAATTCATAACTCATAATTCATAACTAATAACTTTAAAAAAAACATGGCTTTAAAAAAGGCAACAAAAACGCTTAAAGAGAGACAAAAAGAAAAGGCAGAAGCAGCTCTGAAGCCGGCTCCTAAAAAGATAAATCCTTTAGCGCGTCCTATTGTAAAAGGTGATAACACCGTGGAAGATAAACTGCGTGCATTATATCAACTACAGTTGATTGACAGTGAGGTGGACAAAATCCGCAATATACGTGGTGAGCTACCTTTAGAAGTGAGTGACCTCGAAGATGAAATTGTAGGTCTTGAAACCCGCGTTAACAACTATTCAGAAGAAGAAAAAAAGATTGAAGAGCAGATAAGAAACCGCAAGCAGGCAATTAAAGATGCCAATGCGATGATTAAGAAATACCAGAGTCAGCAAATGGCGGTAAAAAACAACCGTGAGTATGATTCAATCAATAAAGAAATAGAGTTTCAAAATCTTGAAATACAGCTCAGCGAAAAGCGCATTAAAGAATCAACAGCAGAGCTTGCAGCCAAAAAACAAATTGTGGAAGCAGCCAAAGCAAGTCTTGAAGAGCGCAAAGCAGCTTTAAAAGATAAAAAAGAGGAGCTTGATTCTATTGTTGCAGAAACAGAGAAGGAAGAAAAAACCTTATTAAAAGAATCTGCTAAAGCAGAAAACATTATTGAAGATCGTTTGCTTACTGCCTACAAACGCATACGAACCAATATGCGCAATGGATTGGGTGTGGTGAGTATTACACGTGATGCCTGCGGAGGATGTTTTAATAAAATTCCGCCACAGCGCCAGCTTGATATCCGTCAGCGTAAAAAAGTAATCGTGTGCGAGCACTGCGGACGAGTGCTGGTGGATGCTGCAATACTTGATTGATAGTTTAAGTAGTTATAAAGTAAAAATCCCTGTATGAGACTCATGCAGGGATTTTTTTTTGTGGTATAAACCGTTTATGCAGTTACCTGCTCCAATTGCGCCTCATGTGTTATTTCGCAATTTAAAAGTTTTGAAACAGGACAAGTCATACGTGCTTCTTTTACTATTTCCTCAAATTTTTCAGGAGTTATGCCCGGTACGTTACCCTTAACGGTGAGATGAGAAGTAGTGATGGTTCCCGCTTCAATAGTAATATCACAACGGGTGTTAATATTATCAGGCGGAAACCCTGCGTTACCTAACAAAATACTTAATTTCATGCTGAAGCAGCCAGAATGTGCTGCGGCAATCAATTCTTCGGGATTAGATTCCTTTCCATCCTCAAAACGCGAGTGAAATGTATAAGGCAAATTGCTTATTAAATTGCTTTGAGTGGTAAGTGATCCTGTACCCTCTTTCGCGCCTTTCCAGTTAGCTGTTGCAAATCTTTTCATAATGTTTTTAGTTTTAAAATGAGAGGGCAAAGATAGATAAGAGTTGGTGTTTGTTATCACTTCTTATTTCAAGTTAGGTTTCAGTTAAACCCTTCCGTTTATTCAGGAGATTCCTGATGGACAGGAATAAACTTGTTGAAAAAAAACCAACAAGGTTCGCGCAAAAGAACCCCAACAAGAGTGAATAATAAAGTAGTCCAGAAATGAAAAACTCTGCGAAAACTAAAAAAACAAATAAGTGTCGATCTCCAACCTTAGTTTATTCACTCATATAATTTATTAAGCTTTCTTACGGTAAAATCTTGTGTATTCACCATAATAATTAAACCTACCCTTTACTTCCTCATATTTTAGCAATTCAAAAAACGAATTATACATGAAACTTCTATGTGTGACCTCTGAGAGGAAAATTGTCATTCTGTCTATATTTTTTACATTATGGAGTATTTTTAATTTGAAAGCGCAAACCTTTCCTACGGATTTCAGTCAGCAGTTGGTGGCAAATGGCTTTGCAAAACCAACGGTGTTTGCCTTTGCACCTGACGGACGTTTATTTGTTGCAGAACAGACCGGCAGGGTGCGAATTATCAAGAATGGCAACCTGCTTACGCGTCAATTTATGAAGGTTATTGTAAATTCTAATGGCGAACGCGGCTTGCTTGGCATGGCCTTCGACCCTAACTTCAGCACTAATCATTATTTATATGTCTATTACACCAGGCAAAACAAAGTCAACAACAGAATCAGCCGCTTTACTGCCAGTGGAGATACGGTAGTTCCTGGCAGTGAGACAGTTGTTCTGGATTTGGATTCTATACACAATGTTAATGATAATGCGGGCATTCTTCAATTTGGATTAGATGGAAAACTATATGTTAGTGTCGGAGAAAATGCAAACCCACCTAATGCTCAAAACCTCGACACTTATCACGGTAAAATTTTGCGTATTAATTCAGATGGAAGTGTTCCTGCAGGCAATCCATTTACCACTGGGAGCCCTCAGCGCCAGCGTGTATGGGCATATGGAGTAAGAAACCCTTACACAATTGCTGTTCAACCCGTTACCGGGCGAATTTTTATGAATGATGTGGGCACTTCATATTGGGAAGAGGTGAATGAATGCACCACCGGGGGAAATAATTATGGCTTCCCTTACGTGCAAGGAATGAGTGGAAATCCGGCTTACACAGATCCAATCTATACTTATGCACATGGCTCTGCCATTGGAGAGGGATGCGCCATCACAGGTGGAACTTTCTTTAGTCCTACTTCGACCAATTATCCGAGCACTTATATTGGAAATTATTTTTTTCTCGATTTCTGTGGAGGTTGGATAGATATGCTCACCTTAAACGGAACAACCGTTACTCGATCTAACTTTGCATCGGGTATTACAGGTCTAATGCTTGGAATGGCTGTAGGACCAGATGGAAATATTTACTACATGTCGAGAACAGATGGTGCTGTATACAAAATTATTTACGGTCCTCCGACCCTTACAACAATATTGAATCCTGAGGCTGATGCTTACGTTCGCGGTGGCACATATGCAAATACTAATTATGGCGCGACAACCAACCTTTTAACACAGACTAATGCTGGTGCAGGATCGAACTATGAAACCTTTATACGATATGATCTCACATCATTCATTGGAACAGTTTCTTCTGCCAAATTGAGAATGTATGGAGGGTTAAATAACACCACCATTCCAAGTTTGAATGTAGAAGCTCATCATTGCACTGATACAACATGGCAGGAAAACGCTGTCACTTATAATACCCGGCCTGCAGCGGATTCCACCGTTCTGGCTACAACCCCTATTTCCGGAACTGTGAAGGGATACTATGAATGGGACATCACTTCGAAGATCAATGCCCTGAAAAATGCTGGTGCCACAGCCGTTACAATCAAATTAAACAACACATCCGCCAGCGGAACCCTCGCAGTGTTCAGTTCAAGGCAGGCAACCAGCAATAAACCACAGTTAGTAATTGCATATACATCGCCACGAATGATGGCTAACACCCAACGAGATGAAAACATTGTTCCGGACTTTGATATTTTCCCCAATCCTGCTGGCAATTTCTTCAATATCACTTTAAAGAACGTGGAGGGTGATGCATTCGTGGATATTTATGATATCAAAGGGCAGTTAGTAATGAAAAAGACAATCGAAAACAGTAACCACGAGCGCATAGATGCTGAGAGGCTGGAGAACGGAGTATATCTTATTAAAGTTTCTGACGAATATGGAGTTATGACTAAGAAAGTTATTCTCAATAAGAGAAGAGAATAAATGAACTGTTTATTTTCCGGTTGGTGTTCTTTTTTTCCATCAACCTGTACTATGTCGTAGCAACTGTAAACTGTAAACCGTAAACTGTAAACTTTTTTTAATTCTTCTGAAAAAACACTGAAGCATCCACCAGTTTATTTTCCACCACGGCAAAAACCTGGTCACCATCCTCGGGTTCTATTACATATCCGCCTGTGAAATAACCAAAGCTTGGAAGCACGGCCTGTTGCTTTCCGAAATAAAAACAAGGAAACTTAAAATGCTGGTTTGCCTTGCCTGTTAATTTTATTACGGGATGTATATGTCCTGCAATGTTGTAGTTCAATCCATCATAGTTAGTTTTTGGATGGTGAGTGAAACTAAAGGGATTAAATCTAAATTCTTTTTTATGAATAGAAAGCGGCAATGAAGAATAGCACTCATCATTAAACTGATCATGATTTCCAAGTACAATATGCATTTCCACCGAATGGTATTTTTTTCTCCATGCACAGAAATGCTCCCATTCACTATTCATGGAGCTATGGAAAAGATCTCCTGTAAAAATAATGATGTGCGCATTGTTTGTTAAAATCAATTCATCCAGCCGTTTGAAATTATTTTTGATTGCCTGCAACGGAAGCGGAATTCCTTCCTTGCGGAAATGCGAAATTTTACCGAGATGGAGATCGCTGATTAAAAGCGCTTTTTCTTCCTGCCAGAAAACAGCTTTTTGCGGAAGCAGCGTAAAGTGATTATTTCTGATTACAATTTGCATTGATTTATTAAATATCAAAAATATTGCATGACCCAAATTTAACTTTAGTAGAAAAGATCGCTCTCCCATCAAAACCTTATTACCTTATTGATAGAAAATAAGTGAATAAAGTCGGGGTTAAGTTACAGACTTATTCTACTAAGGTTTAATTTTTTCAAATTAATATTCTGTTTCTGCAACACATAAATACTGAGAGCCTATTTGTCTATTTGCTTAATAAGTTTCTGAATGCGATCCTCTATTTTTTCAGAAGTTAACTGCTCGCGGAAACGGTCCACTAAAATAGGAAATGCAAACGGAGTGGGACGCTCAGGATACTTAATAATTATTTGTTGTTGAGCAATACGTTGCAATGCTTTTCGCATGCGATGTTCCTCCAGCTGCTGATCAAGAGACTCCTGATATGCTTGTCTTATTAATAAATTATTTGGCTCATGCTCGCGAATGACTTCAAACAATAATGATGAAGAAGCCTGGATATGTTTTGTCTTCATTGATTTTCCCGGGTAACCGGTAAAAATCAATCCTGCAATAGAGGCAATCTCACGAAATTTTCTCTTCGCCATTTCAATTGAATTCACACTGTGCTGAATGTCATCCAGCAAATTCTCAGTAGTAAATAAATTATGTTCTTCTAATACATCACTGAGATTAATATAAGTATCACTCAATAATTCAAACCCATAATCACTCATTGCAATTGAAAAACTTATCGGTGTTATTTTACTTATCCGGTAAGCAATAACAGCGGAAAGCCCTTCGTGCACAAGCCGTCCTTCAAAAGGGAAAATAAAAATATGATGGCCTTCTTTTGTTTCGCATTGTTCAATCAACAATTGATGATGCGTAGGAATTGCTGAGTGATCATGTTGCAATTGTAATAATGGTTGAAGTTTTTTTATCTCCGGCTCTGTGGCATTGGGATTTAAAATACCATCTAACCGTTCGCGGATAAATTCGGAAAGTTGTGATGATAAAGCAATCCTGCTGCCTTGCCAGCTTGGTACGGTTCCTTTCGTTTTGGATGATTTGCGTACCTGGGCAATCATTTCACGCACACGAATAAATTCAAGATTCATTCCACCAAAAGAAAACACATCACCTGGTTTTAATCTCGAGATAAATGATTCTTCAATGGTTCCAATGTATTTTCCACTGAGAAATTTCACGCTGATGGCTGCATCAGATACTATGGTTCCCATGCTTAAACGATGGCGCATTGCAATACGTTTGTCTTTCACTATAAAAAGATTTCCATCTCTCTCCACTTTTCTAAATTCATCATAAGCAATTAATGTTGCTCCACCGGTAGTGATAAAACCTAACAACCACTCCCATTCGTTCCTCGTTATATACTGATAAGCAAAAGTGGATTTGATTTCATTAAATAACTTCTCTTCTTCAAATCCATCACCCACTGCCAGTGTTACCATGTATTGAGCAAGCACATCATAAGCATTAACAACAGGCAAGCGATCTTCAATAATATTTCTCTCCACTCCCACGCGTAAGGAAACTGCTTCAATTAATTCAAGTGCATGTGTGGGTACAAAATATATTTTACTGGTTTCACCCGGGCGATGACCGCTTCTTCCTGCACGTTGTAAGAAGCGCGAAACACTTTTCGGACTTCCCACCTGTATTACAGTTTCAACCGGACGAAAATCCACTCCGAGATCAAGGCTTGAAGTACAAACAACAAGTTTAAGTTTTTCATTATGCAAAGCATCTTCTACCCAGTTACGTATTTCCCGATCAAGCGAACCGTGATGGATTGCCATTTGACCTGCTAGTTCTGGATATTTTTCTAAAATAAAACGATACCATATCTCAGTTTGTGATCGCACATTGATAAATAACAGTGTTGATTTACTATTGAGAACAATGGGCATTATTTTATCTAACAGATTTGTTCCGAGATAACCAGCCCAGGGCAAGCTTTCTATTTTATCAGGAAGAACTGATTCAACAATTATTTTCTTTTTTAATGTGGAGGTAATAATGATACTCTTATCCGCCTTATCCCCTTGCCCCTCTCCACAGGACAGGGGAGCGTTTTCCGAAAGTTGAATTTCTGATAATAATTTTCTTTTAAAATTTACTCCTAACAAAACATTTTTTGCTTGTTCAAGATTTCCGATGGTTGCTGATATGCCCCATGTTAAAACATCAGGTTGAATATTTCTTAAACGCGCCAATGCAAGCTCCGTTTGCACACCGCGTTTAGTGCTTAGCAGTTCATGCCATTCATCCACAACTATTAATTTAAGATGTCTGAAAACTTCTGCATTATCCTTTGTTGCAAAAAGCAAATGAAGACTTTCAGGAGTGATAAGCAGCACCTGTGGCATTGCTTTTTTCTGTGCAGTTTTATCCTTCGCACTCATGTCGCCAGTTCGAACTCCCACCTGCCAGGGAATTTCCATTTCATCACAGGCAAGCTGTAGATTACGTTGAATATCTTTGGTGAGCGCACGCAATGGTGTTATCCAAACAACGTATAATTGTGAAGCTCTCTTTTTCTTGTAATCCTTATTATTATTAATATAATCAACCAAAACAGGTATAAACATTGCATACGTTTTACCTGAACCGGTTGGTGCATTCAGCAATCCACTTTTGCCTTCAACAAATGCAATCAAAGTTTGTTTTTGAAAGTCAGCGAGCTTCCACTTTTTTTGCTGAAGCCATTTTTGTATTACTTTTTGACCTGGAGAATCCATTATGTTATTAAATTAGAAAAACTGAGATTCAGAACAAAAAGTATCACTTGTATTCACACTGAAAATTAAGAAGCAAAATTAATAATATGACTCTCTTTAATGACGTGCTAACCAGCTTTGAATTCACATGAACAAAAATAATTATAACTGTACTCCTCACGTAAATAAAATGACGGAACAAAATATTAATTTAAAGTTTATATCTTTTAAAATTAGTCATTTTAATTTCTGAACATGTAATTTAGCATCAGGTTAATTGAATTATTAATTAGTTTCGAAAAAAAGCTGGTTATGAAGAATAAGCTTACCGCGATGCACCTGACCCACAAAAAAAATATTATTTACTTAATACTTTTTCTTTTATTATCAGTGATGATAAAATGCAAACCCTCACTAACTGAGGATGAAACAATACAAATTGCAATAAATGATTCGCTGATGCATAAAAGGATTGCAGATTTATTTGACCGTTCACTGGAATGGGTTGCCCCGGATACTTCTACTTTATCTTTAAATGATTCAGGCAGAATAATACTTTATGGCCGCGATTTAATTGCAAACACTGCATTGTATTTAGGTCCTTATGGTAAAATATCTCAATCAAGTAATGGAATGAATTGTCAGAATTGTCATCTTGATGCAGGGACAAAACTCTATGCAAATAGTTTCAGTGCTGTTGCAGCTAACTATCCTAAATGGAGGCCACGTTCCGGTGCGCTTGAATCAGTTGAGAAAAGAATAAATGATTGCATGGAACGCAGCATGAATGGAAAACAATTAGATAGCCTGAGCAATGAGATGCGTGCCATGGTAGCATATATAAAATGGGTTGGAAAAGATGTAAAAAAAGATGTAACACCTAAAGGTGCTTCTGTTGTGGATCTTCCGTTTCTTAACCGTACAGCCGATACCGCAGCTGGAAGAATTGGATACATTAAACATTGTATTACTTGTCATGGTATTGATGGTCAAGGCAAGTTGAATGATGATAAAAAAACATATCTATATCCTCCTTTATGGGGACCGCATAGTTACAATGTAAGCGCAGGTTTATATCGGTTATCAAGGTTTGGCAGTTTTATAAAATCGAATATGCCTTACCTGACAAGCAGTAACGACAAGCCTACATTAACTGATGAGGAAGCATGGGATATTGCAGCATTTGTTAACAGCATGCCTCGCCCAGAAAAAAAATTTAAAGAAGATTATCCTGACATAACTAAAAAACCATTTGATCATCCTTTCGGCCCTTATGCTGATAATTATCCTGAATATCAACATAAGTACGGACCGTTTACAGAAATGCCTTCTGCTAAAAAGAAAAAGTAAAATTTGATTCATATTAAAAATATTAAAACAAATATTACTTTTGATCATCGTTCTGTTCTGCATGTTGCTTAATTCATTTATTTAATATAAATCATTAAAAACCACAACTCACATGAAAGAAAAAAAAGTATCACATCACACTGACCGCAGAGGATTTCTAGGAACCCTTGCAACAGGTGCTGCAGCACTGGGATTAACCACTCTGGCAGCACCATTGAAACTAAACGCTGAACCTGCTTCGCCTACTGAACCTGTTAACGAAGCAGACGCATGGTTTAACAAAGTAAAAGGTAAACACAAAATTGTGTATGATGCTACCGAACCACATGAGGTTTTCCCTTTTGCATGGGCACGTGTATTCCTGATGACCAATGCTGCTACCGGTACACCTGAAAGCGATTGTGGCGTGGTAGTGATACTTCGTCATGCCGCTATAGGTTATGCCTTTGAAGACAGGTTGTGGGAAAAATACAAGTTTGCAGACATGTTTAAAGCGCGCGAAATCGGACCCGGTTTCCAGGCTGCAGATGCTTCAACAGCTTTGGACAAGCGGAACCCATTCTGGAAACCCAAACCAGGAGATTTTAAAGTTCCCGGCATAGGAAATGTTGCTATCGGAATTAATGAATTGCAGGAAAGTGGTGTGATGTTTTGCGTTTGCAATGCAGCCATGACAGTTTATACTTCTGTGGCGGCCATGCAGATGAATCTGAAAGCAGAAGATGTAATGGCTGACTGGAAAAAAGGATTGTTACCCGGAATACAAATTGTACCTTCCGGTGTGTGGGCAGTAGGTCGTGCACAGGAGCATGGATGCGCTTATTGCTTTGCAGGATAAAAATTTTTTGAATAATAAGGCAGGTGAAATTTAAGCCTGCCTTTTTTTAAAAAAATAATTTTTATACAATATTTTTTTTAATCGCCTTTGCTACAGCTTCTGATTTAGAATGCACCTGCAATTTGTTGTAAATATTTTTGATATGACCATTCACTGTATCAATGCTGATAAAACAAGTATCGGCAACCATTTTGTAACTCATGCCATCCACAAGGTGTTTTAAAACTTCCTGTTCGCGATTGGTTAAATCATATTCTTCTCTGACAGCTGTTGTTGAATTGCCTTTAAACATTTTTAAAACCTTGGACGCAATGCTGGGTGTTATGGGTGCACCTCCTTCGTAAATATCACGAATAGAAGTAATGATTTGTGCAGGTGGTGTGTTCTTTAAGATATAACCTTCTGCACCATTACAGATAGAATCAAAAATTTTATCGTTGTCTTCAAAAATAGTTTGCATCAGCACTTTTACTTCAGGGAATTTTCCTTTCAGCAACTTCACTGCTTCAATTCCATTCATTCCGGGCATTTCAATATCCATCAATATTACATCCGGATTTGTAGCATCAATCTGCATAAGCAATTGGTTGCAATTTGCAAATGCACCACAACAGGTAAAACCATTGCTTCCATTTATCAATTGCTGTAATCCCTGGCGCAGGTTTCTGTTATCTTCAAAAATCACAACGCGAATATCTCCTGACATGTTATTCATTTAAATGGTGGCCCTTTTATCCCTGTGTAAAAATCTATTTGTTTTCATCAATTATCAATAACATAAATAAGGGGGTTTTGTTTTAGAAAAATTAACGATTACTATCATGATGTTTTAAATTTTAACTCAATTTTAGTTCCTTCATTTAAGCTTGAAGTGATTTCTATTGTTGCATTCATTTCTTTCGCTCTTTGCTTCATGCTTATCAGTCCGTTTCCATTATATTCATTATTTACATCAAACCCTTTTCCGTTGTCTTTAATACTAAGAGCAACATTCGTATGATTTTTTTCAAGGTAGATCTCTGCTTTGGTTGCCGCTGAATATTTCACAAGGTTATTCAATGCTTCTTTAAAGATGAGATAAAAATTTCTTCGATCTTCAATCGAAAGCTTTTGATCGTTTAAGGATTCATCCACTTTAAAAATATGCTGAATATTTTTTGCATGAAGCAGATTGTAAGATAATGAACGCATCCGTAAAATTATTTTTTCAAAGCTGTCGTTATCTGAATTGATCGCCCATACAATATCACTCATGGAGTCAATTACCTTTCGGGAACTTTCACCGATCATTTCCAAAGCGTTTAGCTGTTGAACAGTTTGTTGCTTTGCAATTTCACTGTAAATAGAAATGCTGTTCAACGTACTTCCTATGTCATCGTGCAGGTCATGTGCTATTTTATTACGGATACTTTGCACTCGCAGTATTTGATTTAAACGATAACGATACACTCCATATACTGATGCGGCAACTGCTGCTGCTGCTAAAATGCGAAACCACCATGTTTTCCACCAAGGAGCACGAATGGTAAATGTGTAATGAATTTCATTGCTCCAATAACCTTCGCTGTTCATGGCTTTTACTTTAAAAGTGTAAGTGCCATTTGGAATGTTGCCGTAAGGTGCTTCATTACGATCAGTTATTGCGTTCCAGTTATCTTCTAATCCATCTAACTTATATTGATACCTGATTTTATAAGGACTTCTTGTTGCAATGCCAATGTATTTAAATGTAAGATAGTTGTTATTGTAAGCTAGGCTTAAATTTTGGGGAACACTATACCATTTTGATAAACCGTTAAATTTAAAATCACTTACGTTGACTCCATTGCCAAGTGTGAAGGATGTATCATTATTTAATGCGAGATCAATCCAGTTAACATTTTCATTAAACAATGCGATGCTGCTGAGTTGAATATTAGGTGAAATCGTATCCGGAACTTCTCCTTCCGGATGATAGCAGATTAAGCGATCACCGGTACCAATCCAAATCTGATTTCTGCTATCCTGAAATATAGAACCGGTGTATGCATTTACTCCAAGAAAGCCATCGCCAAACATGTAATTCTTAAATAATATCTGATTGCTTTTTGATGTTGAAGATTTTTGATTTTCCAATGATCGGTTTAACATTCTGTTAAGTCCGTTGCGCGTGCTGATCCATATACTTCCTTTTTTATCTTCAATAACTCCCATAATAATTTCATTGCTTAATCCTTGAGGAGTGGAATAGTGTGTAAAATTTTTGCCGTCATATTGTTTACTCCACCGCCAATGGTTCCAATCCAGATAGCACCATTTCTATCCTGGAAAATATTCATCGCCTGGTTACTACTCATTCCAGCTGATGTAGTAAACTGAATAAAATTTTTTCCATCATACTCAACAAGTCCGCCACCGTAAGTTGCAAACCAAATATTTTTATCACGATCCTGAAGAATGCAAATCACCATGGCATTACCCAATCCCTGCAAAGAACTGTAATGTGTAAAAATTTTTCCGTCAAACTTAAAAGCACCATCACCGAAAGTTCCGAACCATAAATTGTTTTGATCATCTTCAATGATGCTCCATACTTCATTATCAGTAAATCCTTGTGTTAATGCATAATTGGTAAAATATTTTCCATCAAACATACTAACACCTTTACCTGTTCCAAACCAAAAATTTCCTTTGTGATCAATTAATTCATCAAAAACATTTTCATTAGCCAATCCCTGCGCAGTTGAATAATTGGTAAATGTATTTCCATCATATTTACTCACTCCACCACCCCATGTTGCAAACCATAAATTGTGTTCTTTGTCTTCTAAAGTTTTTTTTACTTCGTTATAACATAAACCCTGTTCAGTTGTCATCAGTGTAAATGAGCGTCCATCGTACCTGGACATTCCGCCACCATTGGATCCAACCCAAATGATTCCTGCCTTGTCTTCAAGCATACTGGTTACTTTATTATTACTCAATCCGCGCTCTGCTGTAAAATGTGTAAATGATTTACCATCATACTTTACCACACCACCTCCGAAAGTGCCAAACCAGATATTGCTATTTCTATCTTGTATGATGCTGTAAACAATATTACTTGTTAATCCCTGTTGCGCATTATAATTTATAAAGCTACTACCATCATATTTACTTACTCCATTACGTGTTCCAAACCATAATTTTTTTTCTTTATCAAATAAAATGCTTGTAACACTGTCGTTAATCAATCCTTGACTGGTGGAATAATTAAAAAATGACTTACCATTGAATTTACATACACCGCTACCGAAAGTTCCAAACCATAAATTTCCCTTATCATCTTCAGCAATAGAACCAATCATGTTACTGCTCAATCCCTGGTCAGTTGTAAAGTGAGTAAAATGTTTTCCATCAAATTTGCTAACACCATTATTGGTACCAAACCACAAATTACCTTTTTTATCTTCCAGCATACACCATACAACTGTTTTATTTAAACCATAGGCTGCATCATAATGTGTAAAGGTTATTCCATCATATTTATTAATGCCTGTTCCATAAGTTCCCAGCCAGATATTTCCTTTTTTATCTTCTAACATGCACCATACACCATCATTGCTTAATCCTTGTGCAGTGGTATAGTTGGTAAAAAATTTTCCGTCATATTTGCTTATGCCTCCGCTATATGTACCCAACCAGATATTGCCGAGATGATCCTGCATCATGCACCGCACCAATGGTTGTTTTAATCCCTGCAAAATTTTAAATGAGCTGAAATTATCAGGATTAACATCTTTAATGGTTGCAATTTTTGCACTGATAACTTCCGGGATTCCGGCTACATGTTTTTCAGTTATAGCAATTGTTATAACCGGTGGAATGAGTTTCTTACCTGATTTATTTTCAACGATATCATTTACTATCACGATAGAAGGAGTAGCGGCAACAATCACATTTGATTTAACAAGTTTAATTTCCGGTTTTCCTGCAGGAACGATTTTTACATTTCTTACAACTTCGACCAATGGGGCTGCACGCTTTTCAGGAAACACTACATGACCAATAGCCTTAACAACTTTTGGAGTGGCAGGATCATATTCACTCTGCTGCTGATTCCTTTTACATGAAGTTATTAAAAAACTCATCAAAATAATAATGAAGAATATTGTTTTTCTCATATTGAGAATGGAGGATAAAACATTAATGGGCTTGCGGTATGAAGGTGTTTATCAGGAAATGAAAGTACACAATAAATGCAACGGCTTTTAAAACATTAACTAATGACTGATGGTTCCCACATATTTACGTAGGTAAAATAATATTTGATTTTTTCAATCCACCTGTTTAAGCTATTGACCACACTTAATCCAAATAGCATTTTTGCCCACGTTAATTAACAATCAAAAAAATATAATCAAAAATCAAATTTTAAATCAAAATCAAAAATCAAAAAAATGAAAACTAAAATGACATTTAAAATAATAGTGCTTGGAGCATTATTATTAACGGGCAATCAATTTGCAAGTGCCCAATCTTTCGACATTAATGGTAATACGAATCTTACAAATACCAGCCACATTGGTGGTAATGCAGGCATTAACTTTCCATTGCGACTATGGACTTATGGCGCTGAGAGAGTTCATATTAATGCTAACACCGCAGGCAAAGTTGGATATGTAGGAATAGGAACAACAGCTCCATCAACAAGGTTGCATGTTAATGGAGTTATTACTGCTACTGGGGGAACTTCGGCAAACTGGAATACGGCTTATAGCTGGGGAAACCATGCGACACAGGGTTATTTACTATCTGAAAGTGATCCAAAAGTAGGCACTAACACTACAAGTCAAGTTCCACGATGGAACGGAAGTGCACTGGTAAGTGGAGTAATTACTGATGACGCAAGTAGAATTGGTGTCAACACTAATTTTTTGCAATCGAGTTTAAATGTTGCTATTGGTACCGGCACCACAGGTTGTGCGGAGTTCAGAGGTACAACACATACATCTCACTTTGCTTTGGGCGGTCTCTATAATGAAAATACATTTATTAGAGGTGGACGTGATAGCTCCAATGTTATTATCGCAGATGTTGGAGTTCAAAAAGTTGGAATTGGAACTACAAGTCCCGCTTATAAACTTGATGTGATTGGCAATGCAAGGTTTACGAAAGGAGTGACAGGAAATCAATCAGTTCCATTTATTGCTGCTGTTTATGGAAATAGTTCAGCTACTGATCACGATTACGGAGTGTATGGAGTAGATAATACATCAACTGGAATTGCAATATATGGGTACGCTCCCGGTGGTGGACTTGCCGGTTATTTTGGTGGAAATGTTTCTTATTCCGGTACTCTTACTGGTCCATCAGACATTAAATTAAAAAAGAATATTTCTGATTTGAATGGATCATTGAATAAGCTGATGCAATTAAAAATGAAATCTTATAATTTCAGGAATGATGAATACGAGTCACTTAATCTGGCCAGCGGCCTTCACTATGGAGTCATATCTCAGGACTTGCAAAAAGTGTTTCCTGAATTAGTAAAACAGGAAAGCAATCATCCAATAATAAATCCTTTAACCGGAAAAGTTGGTGAAACAGTTGAATACCTTGGAGTGAATTACATGGAATTGATACCTATTACCATTGCTGCTCTACAAGAATTGAATATCAAAAATGATGAATTAAACACAGCCAATGCTGAATTGAAATCGCAAATAAACCTTATGAATGAATGCGTTCAATCACTCTGTGCAAAACAGGACCGGTCATATTTAAAATCAGCAGCAACTGAAGAGAACCAGGTGCTGTTATTCCAAAATCAACCTAATCCCTTTAATCAATCAACAGTAATTCGTTATAAGTTATCAGGTGATTTTAATGGCGGGAAAATCATTATCCGTGATCTGAATGGCAGTTTAGTTAAACAATTATCAATTACACAACCAGGCAAAGGACAAGTAATCATCAATGCAAATGAACTTTCAGCAGGTACATATACTTATACCCTTGAAATTGCAGGAGAAAGTGTTGATACAAAATTGATGGTAGTTAGTAAATGAAAATTTATTTTAAATTTTATCAAACAGGTGGGTTTATGCTCACCTGTTGATTTTGCAACTTAAACCAGTTACATAGGTTCACTTTAAATACTGATAATCCAGCTGTTTAAGCTATTGATATGCACATGCTTTAAAAAAATCTTTATGCTCGTTAATTAACAATCAAATCTCAATTTAAAAAACAAAAAAAAACAAAAATGAAAAAACAAGTAATCATAATGATTATGTTCACAGTAACACTCATTGCCATCCACACGGGATGTAAAAAAGAAGACAATACTGTAAATGATAGTAATACAACAGCAGATAATTCTGCGGAAAGGCATGGACAGTTGACACACAGATATAGCGCTGATGTTGCCAATGCCTGGATGAAAATGCAGTTACAAATAATGAAAACAGCAACAGGAATTCCCAATGTTGCATTTTCCAGGCCGTTTGCTTATAGTGCAATCACATTGTATGAATCAGTTCTTCCAGGCATGCCATCATACATAACACTTTCAGGACAGTTGAATGCAATGCCATCCATGCCTGGTACCATTTGCAATCTGGAGTATCGCTGGGATTGCAGTGCTAATGCAGCAATGGCATCCATTCTGAAAAAAATGTATCCCACAACAAGTGCTGCCAATGTTTTCTCTATTGACTCATTGGAAACTGTACTTAATACACAATGCAGCACTGGACAAGATCCTGTTGCTGTTACACGTTCTGTTACATTTGGAAGAGATGTTGCTCAGCTGGTATATAATTGGGCATTGACGGACGGATCACAAAACATAAATCCTGTTTACATTGCTCCAACTGGTTCCGGCTTATGGGAATCTACTCCTCCTGCGTTTGCTTCTGCAAGCGTTCCTTATTGGGGTGCAAACAGGTTGATGGTATCTGGAAGTGGAAGTGGTGCTTTACCTCCTCCTCCTACTCCCTATTCAACCACTCCTGGTTCCCCATTTTATAATATGGTGAAACAGGTTTATGATGCTTCGCAGACTTTAACAATTGCTCAAACTAACCAGGCGCTTTATTGGAAAGACGTACCAGGGGTTACCACACCTGGTCATTATATCAGCATTGCAGAACAAGCTGTTGAACAACGTAATTCAGCATTGGATAAAGCAGCAGTTGTGTATGCCCTTGCAGGTATTGTTGATTATGATGCATGCATAATTTGCTGGCAGCATAAATATCTGTACAACCTGGTTCGTCCAATAACTTATATCCGAAACGTAATGGGTTATACTACCTGGAATTCTCTACTCACTACTCCTGCACATCCAGAATACTCATCAGGTCATGCGTTTTTATCAGCAGCAAATGCAAGAGCACTTGAAAGCGCTTATGGAAATCATTTTGCTTTTACTGATCATACTTATGACTACCTGGGAATGCCATCACGAAGTTTCACATCATTTAAAGCATGTGGTGAAGATGCAGGTAATTCAAGATTGTATGCAGGTATTCACTACCAGCCAACCATTGATCTTGGCTTGGTAAATGGAAGAACAGTGGCGCAGAATATTATAAATACTATTCACTTTAAATAATAAAATTACCATAACCATTTTTTCACTTTGCCAGAGTCTAAAAGCTCTGGCAATTTTTTTTGAATAATTTCTTCTTAATGATTATAACCTGTTCAGGTGGTTAAATCAAAAATTATTTCAATAAAACCAACCTGTTTATGTTATTGACGCGCCTGAATATTCGTTGAACCTTTGTCCACGAAAATTATTCTCAATTTAAAATCTCAAACCAAATGAAAACACACTTATTTAAATCGCTGCTCATCTGTTTCATTAGTATAATTTTTTTTATCCATGCCAATGCACAGATTGTTTACACTGATGTAAATCCGGATTTAACAACAAGTTCTTACAATTTAGATTTAAATCATGACGGAACCACAGATTTTGTAATTGCCCAAACTACATCGGTTGTAACCGGAAGTATTCACTGCTCAGGAACAAGAATTAACCGGTATCTGCAAATTATTGCATCAGCCGGTAATCAGGTGCTCAACCAAACAATGAACCTGAACACTGTAATTGATCAGGGATCAGGTACATGGTATAGTTCAAAATCACTTACATCTTCAACTAATAGTTGTCATTGTAATTCTTGTTTTGGATGCCCACTTTGTATCTGGAATTGGCTGCTGGTAAACAGTACTGTTGTCACAAGCAAATACTTCGGGTTAAAACTTGTTGTAGGATCACAAACCTATTACGGATGGCTTCATGCAAATGCAACCTCATCACCGATGAACTGCACCATCATGGATTATGGATATAACAGTGTGCCTGACGAACGTATTCTTAGCGGACAAACTACTGCAGACGATTATATTTTTGTTTCACCGATGACAAACGTTCTTTGCTCAGGAAGTAATGTGAGTATACCTTATACTATTGTCGGAAACTTTAATGCCTCCAATGTTATTACTGCTCAACTGTCAGATGCAGCAGGTGATTTTACAAGCGCTGTTAATGTGGGCAGCACCATCAGTAATGTATCCGGAACTATCAATGCAACAATACCTGTTTCAACTTTGGCAGGAACAACTTATCGTATCCGCGTTACAACATCTAATCCTGTAAGATTATCTTCAAACATTACCACTACATCCAACAACGGAATAAATCTAATTGTAAACACTTCTGTACCTGCGTCTGTTATTACAACAAGTGGCTCTACTAATATTTGCAATGGAAATGTAGCACTTAGTACTGCCACCGCAAGCGGCAATTCATATCAATGGAAACTTAACGGGAATATTATCCCTAATGCAATATATTATTATTATTCTGCAAATGCAGCAGGAGATTACAGTTGCTTAAAAACAAACGGATGTGGAAGTGCTCCCTCCAATATCATAACTTTAGTTGCAACTCCGGTTGCTGCAGTGATAACTGCAAGCGGATCAACAAACCTTTGCAACGGAAATGTAGCATTGACCACAATTTCTACGAGCGGTACAACATATCAATGGCAATTGAATAACAACAATATTTTGAATGCAATTTCAAATAATTATACAGCCACTACTGCAGGTGATTATACCTGTATAAAAACAAATGGGTGTGGAAATGTAACCTCCAATATTATCACAATCACATCATCTGCAGTTGCAGCTGTGATTACAGCATCCGGTGCAACCACAACTTGCGGAACGAATGTATTTCTTTCTACAACAACCGGAACAGGCAATTCCTATCAGTGGCAACTGAACGGAGTAAATATTTCGGGTGCAACAAATTATTATTACAATGCACCATTAACGGGGAGTTATTCTTGTATTAAAACCAATGGATGTGGAAGTATTACATCCAATGTAATTTCAGTAATTGTCAATCCTCTTCCCGGTACGGTAACCGTTTCTCCATCCGGTGCAATTAATTTTTGCCAGGGTGACAGTGTAGTTTTGACTTCCAGCAATCCTGGTGGAATTACTTATACATGGAAAGTTGACGGCATCTTAATTAACGGAGCTACCTCTCCGGTTTACACCACTCATGCGGGAGGAAACTATACCGCAATTATAACCAACAGCTTTGGATGCAGCAGAACCTCCAACACCGTGTCATTAACAATGAGTACAGGAATTCCTGCTGGTGTAATTACTTTAAGTGGAGTTGCAACGTTTTGCATAAATTCTTCGGCAGGAATACTTTTAGCAGCTTACCACACAGGTGAAACGTATCAATGGAAAAAGAACGGAGTAAACATATCGGGAGAAACTTATTCAGATTTTTATCCTAATGCTACCGGAAATTATTCATGCTTCATAATAAATGCATGTGGCAGTATTCTCTCAAATGTGATCCACATTACTATTCTGTCAGCTCCATCTGCAACAATTACAGCGCAAGGCAGCACTACTTTTTGCACAGGTGACAGTGTGCTGCTCAAGGCAAATTCAAACACTGCATACACTTATCATTGGGTTCGTAACAGTGTTAACATTTCGGGAGCTACATCTGTAAGTTATTATGCAAAAACAGCCGGATCTTATAAATGTAAAGTTATCAATACATGTGGGAGTAAAACTTCTGCTGCAATCAATACAACTGTTCCTTGCAGAACAACAAATGATATTGTTGATGCCTTAGAACAACTTTCAATTTATCCTAATCCCACAACCAATTCTGTGATCATAAAATTTCCTTTGGATAAAGCGGGAGAACTTTCAATAGTTAATTTTTCCGGACAAATAATTTATACAGAAAAGGTAATCACATCACAAACTGAAATTGATGTAAGCAAATTTTCAGAGGGAATTTATGTGGTTAAATGGAACAGTGGTGAGAATAATAAAACAAAAACATTCTCAATAATAAGGTAACATCATTGAGATCAACGCTGAAAACTCGACATTTCTGTTCAGCGTTGATTATTGATTGATCTGACGCTTCAGTTCCTATTTGTCAATAATAAATATTAAAAAATTTCTATGAATTTTATTAACCTATATTTGATACAAGAAATTTTTTCAATATCACCACCTTTTTTATAATCACTTAAATAACATAACATGAATAAGCAACTCTCCAAAAAAATTTTAGTTACTCTGTTTACCGGAATAATTGCCGTTCACAATGTGCATTCACAGGGCTGCATCATGGTTCGGAATATTTCAGGGTTTGGTCAGTACACACAAAACTGTAATGCATTTACCACCTCTAACTGGCAGGTAAATATTGTGGGACGTTATTTTAAGGCTTGGCGTGATTTTATTGGTACGCAGGATCAGAAAACACCAAAGCAGGATCAGTCCATCATCACTTCTTATTCAACTGATTTTACATTAAGCAGATTATTTAATAAAGGATGGTCAGCTGATTTTAGTTTTCCGGTCGCATCTAATTCGAGGTCTGCAACAAAGGAACATGGAGGAGGACTTTCTAAAGTTCCGGGGAACGGTACTCCGAGGTTCACCACAAATACTTTTGGTTTGGGCGACATCCGGTTTACTGTTTACAAATGGTTATTGAAACCAACCGTTTCACAAAAAATAAATGTGCAGCTGGGATTAGGAATAAAATTGCCCACAGGAGATTATAAATACCAGGATTATTTTCATAAAACGGACAGCACAAAAATATTAGCTCCTGTAAATGGTTCAATTCAATTGGGCGATGGAGGCACCGGTATCATTACACAGGTAAATGCATTTTTTATCTTTAATAAATCCATCAGCTTGTATGAGAACTTTTATTACCTCATTAATCCGCGTGATCAAAATGGAGTGTCAACTACTACAGGTGGAATACCCACTGCTACACAAATAAAAACGGGAAATGATGTTTACAGTGTACCCGATGTTTACTCTGTACGCGGAGGTATTACCTTTACCGTTAAAAATCTTGCACTTTCAGCAGGCTTACGCGATGAAGGTGTTCCGGTTCGTGACCTTACAGGAGGCAATTACGGCTTACGCAGACCAGGGCACAACCTGTCAGCAGAGCCGGGAATTTTATACACTATAAAAAACACATCTATCTATGGGTACATGCCTTTTATCATTGCGCGAAAAATAAAACAGAGTTTACCTGATGCAGAAACTTCGGTTATCACTCATAAGGAAACTATCGGCACAGGCGGTTCGGGAAATTACAGTTTGTTTTTGGGAGTATTATTTAAACTTTAAAAATTGCTTAAAATAAACAGAGCGTAGTTGGAATATCATATTACCATAAACCAACTCATCTGTTTATTTAAGACCTTTGTATGGAAGTAATACTCCATAAAACAAATCAGATGAAAAATATTTTATTAATAATCTTCATTCTTATTGTAGTTACAAATTTTTGTGTAGCACAAATCACCATCACCAATGCCAACATGCCTTCAAACAGCGACACTATCAGGTATTCCAACACTTCTCCGGCTGGAATAAATTATGATACAACAGGCGCAAATTTAACCTGGGATTTTTCCGCAGTTACTCCCATTAACCAGGGTTTATATGAATACAAACCATCCTTGCTGATTAATCCTGTTTATATTTTCTTTGGTTTAAATTCCTATGGTTTGAAAATACTTGACAGTTTAAATCTGGGACTTTTCTCTATCAGTAATGTGTATGATTTTTATCGAAACACTTCTGCATCATTTCGTGCTGTAGGCAGAGGATTGGAATTTGGTGGTGTCCCTATACCCTCCAATTATACTGATGACGATGAAATTTATCAGTTCCCTTTGCAGTATAACGATTTTGACAGTTCTACTTATGCTGTATCGTTTACACTCTCGAATATTTTAAACATGGATGCAAGCGGATACAGGATTAACGAAGTGGAAGGATATGGATCAGTAATAACACCTTATGGAACTTTCAGTTGCTTAAAAGTTAAAACTACTTTGGTTGAAACGGATCTCATTACGATTAATGCTATTCCGCTTCCACCTATAACGCGCACAACAAGACAATACAAATGGTTGACCACTTCAGAAAAAATTCCTGTGTTTGAAGTGGCAGGAACTGTGTTTGCAGGCAATTTTATTCCTACTTACGCACGTTATCGCGACAATTACAATATACCCGTTGGTTTTAATGAGTTTTCAGATCAAAAGCATATTATCATCTATCCAAATCCTGCATCGCAAAATATTTCTTTATCGGGTTTGCAGTTTATTGCAGATGATGAAATAGTTATTACAGATGTGACAGGTAAAAAGTTTTATCAAACTACAGTTTTAAAATCTGCAACAATTTTTTCTATTGCAACAGGAGACTTTCCAAAGGGAATTTATTTTTTAACCTTGCGGAAATCTGGCAGCTTTTATTCTGATACGTTTATCAAAGAGTAAGTAACAGGAAGAATATATTTCAACTAATTTCTTCAATCATATAACGTACATTATTAATTATTGCAGTATCATTTGTTTTTAAACCCATCAGTTGTTTACCCAATGGTGATTGCGGAGAAAGTACAATTACAGGAATCTCATTTACATTTATTCTGCCAATCGGAATACTCAAATACAAATAACCTTTATCAGTTTTTACAAGACTTCCTAATGTTACATGATCACTTTTAATTGCGCTATCTATTCGCACAAGTATTTCTCTTTGCGCCAATACTTCCTGTAATTGCCTGCTGATTTTTTCATGTTCTATTTGCATCATCGCTCTTGCCGTTTCATGCTTATCACCCGCTGAACTTTTTGAATCATTGCCTGCATCCTTAGTCAAATCATTCAATGCTGCTTCATGAGTAAGGATTCTCTTTTCAAGCAAATTCAAGCAGGCAGAATAGAGATTATTTTTCAGAGACATAAATAATGAGTGTATCGGTAAAATTAATTTATTGCTGTCTCCTGTAATAGTAAAAAACCATTAGTTTATAATTTAATATAAAATAGAATTTCCAATTATTTTGAGAAATAATGGTTAAAGTGGATTGAAAAAAAATCTTAACAAACTTTTGGAATTTAACAAAAAAAATTATTTTTACTTTTTAAAATCAAAATCAATCACAATTAAAAACCTTACTGTATGAAAAAGTTCTTCAAGATTCTTTTAGGGATTATTGGTATAATTCTTTTGCTGGCAATTGCAGGGTTTGCATTTATTGAAATAAGAGGCATACCAACGTATGAGCCTGGTAAAATTGATTACAAAGTGGAAGTTACACCGGAAAGAGTTGAGCGAGGGAAGAAACTCGCATTGCTGCTCTGTGCAAATTGTCATAAGGATGCTGCAACAGGTAAACTTACAGGTGAGCAGATGCTTGATGCTCCGCCAGAATTCGGAAAAATTTATTCACAGAATATTACACAGGATAAAACTTACGGCATCGGCAGCTGGACTGACGGTGAATTGCTTTATCTGCTTCGCACTGGTGTTAAACGTGATGGAAAGTATGCACCTCCTTATATGGCAAAGCTGCCTCACATGGCTGATGAAGATATTAACTCAGTGATTGCTTTTCTTCGCTCTGATGATCCGATGGTTGCTGCTTCTCCAACTCCTGATTATCCTTGCGAACCTTCTTTCCTGACAAAGTTTCTATCAACCGTTGCTTTTAAGCCATTGAAGATGCCTGATCACAAAATTGAAATGCCTGATACAAATAATCCTGTAGCGTTTGGTAAATACCTTGTCTTTAACCTCGAGTGCTGGACATGCCACTCTGCTGATTTCAAAAAACTGAATGCAGAAGAACCTGATAAAACGCCAGGCTTTATGGGTGGTGGTAATAAACCATTGACCAAACAAGGCGAAGTGATGCTTACACAAAACCTTACACCTGATAACGAAACAGGTATTGGTGAATGGACAGTAGAGCGCTTTACCAATGCACTCAAATATGGAACAATGGTTGATCAGCCTGCGTTGCGTTATCCTATGGTGCCCTATGTGCAACTAACGGATGCTGAAGCAAAAGCAATTTATGAGTATCTGCGCACCATCCCTCCAATTAAAAACAAAGTTCCGCGTTCAGGAATTAATTAAATAGTTAATGAATGAAAGATGATAATTTGCGGTTACCTGAGCAAAGTAATCCTTCCCTTGTAAGAATGTTTTTTATTATTTACGTCTTTTGTTTTCAATACATAAACATATAAACCTTCCGGTGAAGCAGCACCTGTATTAAAGTATTTGCCATTCCATACTTCATAGGGCTGAGTAGATTTAAAAACAATTTGTCCTTTTCTGTTAAATATATCTATCTCATACTCATTCAGTCCTACACCCTGAACATAAAACACATCATTTCGTCCGTCATTGTTAGGAGTGAATGCACTGGGAATATAAAAAGTATAAAATGTATTTATCTCCACCGTCTGGAAAGATGAATCCTTGCAGCCATTTTGAGTAGTCACCACCATCGTTACAAGATAAACTCCTGTATCAGCATATATGTGGCTCATTACACATTCAGTACCTGTGGTTCCATCCCCAAAATCATAATAACAGGCAACATTCGGTTCATCATAAGAAAAAAGAATATCAGGATGAAGGTCATCCGTTACCGGAGGAACTGCCTGGAAGGTTGGATCAGGAACAGGGTAAACATTAACTGGCGCAGGAAGCGTATCTGTTGTTGAACAATTGTCAATACTTGTGTAGGTAAGCGTTGGATTAAAAATCCCTGATTGCTGGTATGTATAAGGCGGGTTTGGATCTGTTGAAGTATCACCATTACCAAAATTCCAGATAAAGGAAGTACCGCCTGACGGAGTTGAGTTCTCCGTAAACTGAACTGTGAGCGGAGGACATCCTGTATTTACATCAGTAAAAAAATCAACAACGGGGCTTGGATTGATTTGCATATCATCCTGGTAAACATTGGCAGGACATCCCGGGCTTTGCGTAGTGAGTGTGACAGTGTGTTGACCTGCTGTATTAAAATGAATAGCTGTTGGAGATGCTGCATTGCTTGTAAGCGGAGTGGCATTAGGACCAAAATCCCATAAATAAGTAGTACCGGATATTGCAGGATTAGCAGATGAAAAATTAACACTGCTTTCGTTCTGACATTGTGCAGCAGGAGGAGTAAAGAAAGCATTCTCACGCGGATGAATAGTAACTCTTACGGTATCCATGGCCGTACAGAATCCCTGCGTAACAGTTACATAATAGGTGGCTATTGAATCTGCAGTAGTAGTGTTGGGTAAAAGCACTGTTGGGTTTGCAATATTGTTAACAATTATCCCTGCGGATGGCGACCAGTTGTAAGTATTTCCTGCCACAGGATTGCTGCCAATCATTACTGAAACATTAGCGCAGGTTGAAGTATCTGGTCCTGCAGAAGCAGATGCAGGCGTACCCACAAAAACAGTATCAGTATGCGTAGGTGATATACACAAACTATCTATCACTTGTAGCGTAACGAGGTATTGTCCTATTGATGAATAGCTGACTTCATAAGGACCTCTTAAAGCTGTATTGGCCGGATTGCTTACACCTCCGCCAAAGTTCCAGTTGAAAGAAGCTGCGGAGCCACCGCTTCCGTTGTAAACTATGTTGGCAGAATCAGCACCGCATAATTGTTTTGGAGAAATAGTAAAAGTATCTGTTGGAACAGAATAAATGTGTAAACTATCATAAGCAAAGGATGACGTGCAACCATTACCGGTAATAGTCACACCGATAATCACATCACCTGCATTACTCCAGCTCACAGGGTAAGGCCCACCTCCGTTAGGGGCAGGAGGTACAGCAGTGCCACCATCAAAAATCCAGGTATAAACTCCGCCTGTGCCTAAAGTCTGCGTAGCTTCTGTATTTACAATTTCATTGTCACAGGCTCGCGTAAGATTAGTTACAAATGCAACAGCAGGAGATTGTATGATGTATAACGAATCGTAAGTAGTATTGCTCAGGCATCCGTTATCGCTTACTATAAGACTGATTCCATCCTTGCCAGGCCCCGGAGTATTCCATACAATGCTGAATGATTGGGGAGTAACATTCATTGTATCACCATAACCATAGGTCCATGAATACAAACCAGCGCCCCCGGCAGTTCCGCTGTAAATTACGTTAACAGTATCTCCCGTACAAATAGAATCATTAGGCAGGTTAAAAGAAAAATCTGATGTGGGCGGATCTAAAACATAAACCGTATCGCGTGTAGTATCAGAAGTACATCCGCCTTCAGTAATATATAAGCTCACCGGCTGCGGACCGCTGGCGCTCCATATCACATCCCACACCGGACCGGGGCCTTGCGAAAAAATAGTTCCGTTAGGTCCAAAATCCCATACACAATTTACCAGTGGTGATGATCCGGTGTAGGTAAATGTACTTATATTAAGCCCTGCACTGTTATAGCAAATGCTATCATCATCCACAGTAAAAGTAGAAACAGGGCTGGGATTAACATTGAGCTGCTGCGTAGTAAAATTGCTGCACCCTGAAGCAACGTTCGATAATGATAACGTTACAATATAAGAACCCGGGTAATAAGTATGTGGCGGTGGTGGGTAACCTGAGTAATTAGGTGAAGCATCACCAAAGTTCCAGGTATAAACGCTGCCGGCAATGGCGCTGCTCGTATTGGTAAAAACCGGTATAATTGAATCACAGCCAAAAGATGGATTAACAGTAAAGTGAGCAGTGGGCGACATTTGAAAAGTACCACCCCAGTTTACATCAAATCCGGTTCCGCTTCCTGTAATATCATCAATCATTATTGCATATTTATTTCCCGCAATCAAATTAGCCGGAGGGCAAAATGAATTAATTGCACAGTTAACCACCGTTGGAGATAACCCAAACTGTTGTCCTGCTATAGGTGTACCATTGCAAGCCACCGGAACAGTAGCTATCGTTGGGCATCCGCTGGTGATATCATACAACGCCCACCTGAAAGAACCCGTACTGGGCGTTGCAACCCATTCCATAGTGCCGGGTATTGATCCTACAGTAAATTGATACCATCCGGGGTTTACTGGAGCACTGCCAAAGCATGGAGGCTGTGGTGCTACTCCACCTGGTGCAATGGCAGGGCAGGTAAAATTTGTTTTATCACATAATTTCACCGCATTGCCGCAAGATAAACCGGGTGCCACAGCACCGGCTGAAGAATTTACACACACCGTAAAATCTCCATCCAACTGTATAGACGTCACGCTGAAATAAACCTGTGCTCCAAGTGTGGTATTAAATGCTGCACTCGCAGTTCCACCAGAAGTTAGAGAAGTAAAACAAGTCAGATAAGTACTTGAGCAATTTCCATTCATTACCGTTAACGAAACCTGTTGTGCACCGCCTATGACTGCCGGTGAAATAGTGATGGTGTTTAAAGTACCTGTTGCAACATAAGTAAACCACACATTATGTCCACCGGGTGGCACCGCTACATTATCGCAGCTGTTAGGAGTTCCGTCTTGCGATGCAAAATTGTTGGAGCTGTTAATACACGTATCCCCATCAGAAGGCAGCGGTATAAAAAAAGCATTTGAACAATCATCATTAGAAGGAGATTGGGCAAAAAGAGCGGATTTTATTGTGCAAAACAGAAAAGTTATTAATAGTATTTTTTTAATCATGTTTAATTTAAGCCAAATGAATTTGCGATCCGGGTAAAATGTTTTCAGTTACATTTGTTACCGAACAAATCTACTATAATTTATGCAAACTATTAAGGAGTACGTTACTATTAACAAAGACCGTTTTGTTAACGAATTATTCGACCTTTTAAAAATTCCATCCGTTAGTGCTGATTCAAAGCACAAGCAGGATATGCTGCGTGCTGCCGAGTATATCAAGTCAGCTTTTGAAAAAGCAGGTGCTGATAAAGTAGAGATTTGTGATACTGGTGGCCACCCCATAGTGTATGGTGAAAAAATAATTGACCCAAAACTGAAAACAGTGTTGGTTTACGGCCATTATGATGTGCAGCCACCTGATCCATTAAACCTGTGGACTTCTCCACCCTTCGAGCCTGTTATTAAAGATGAAAAAATTTATGCACGTGGTTCCTGTGATGATAAAGGGCAGGTCTATATGCACATTAAGGCATTTGAGCTGATGATGAAAAATAACCTGCTCACCTGCAATGTCAAGTTTATGATTGAGGGAGAGGAAGAAGTGGGTTCGTCCAACCTGGGCACATGGATCAGCAACAATAAAGAAAGACTCAAAGCCGATGTAATTTTAATTTCTGACACTGCCATCATTGCAAACGATACACCCTCTATTGATGTGGGCTTGCGCGGACTCAGCTATATCGAAGTAGAAATCACAGGTCCTGATCACGATTTGCACAGCGGTGTATATGGTGGCGCAGTGGCTAACCCCATTCAGATACTTTGCGAAATGATTGCCAAGGTGAAAGACAAAGACAATCACATCACCATCCCCGGTTTTTATGATGATGTAGTTACGCTTAGCGCTGACGAGCGTGCTGAACTCAACAAAGCGCCTTTTAATATAGATGACTATAAAAAAGAATTGGGTATTGAGGATGTATATGGCGAAACCGGCTATACCGTTTTAGAGCGCACCGGCATCCGTCCTACCTTTGAAGCCAACGGCATTTGGGGTGGTTACACTGGCGAAGGAGCAAAAACTGTTCTACCTTCCAAGGCAAGTGCGAAGCTCAGCATGCGGCTGGTGCCTAATCAGCAATCAGATAAGATAACTGAACTTTTTACCAAATACTTCACCTCTATTGCCCCCAAGTCAGTTAAAGTAAAAGTTACTCCCCATCATGGTGGCGAGCCTGTGGTTACACCTACTGACTCAGTTGCTTTTAAAGCAGCCAGCAAAGCAATGGAAGAAACCTTTGGCAAAAAGCCAATCCCTACCAGGGGTGGTGGAAGTATTCCCATAGTGGCGTTATTCGAAAAAGAACTGGGACTGAAATCCGTTTTAATGGGTTTTGGATTAGACAGTGACCTTATCCATTCTCCTAACGAACATTTCGGCATCTTCAATTTCCTCAAAGGCATCGAAACCATTCCCCTGTTCTTTAAATACTATGCAGAGATGAGTAAGTAGCCACATGTAAACAATGCTCTTCTAAAGCCGGTAATTAATCCCCGTATTCCATTCTTTAATTCGCTTACAGCATGCATAAGTATTCCGTTGCCGTGAATTAATAATCCTCAGGCGTGCATTAAAGTGCTGCAGCCATGCATCATCCTTCCGTAGCCGTGCAACAACATTCGACAGGCGTGCATAATAATTCCGATGCCGTGCATTAATATTCGACTGCCGGGCATCAGTGTTCGACAGCCATCTAACCACATTCCGCAGCTGTACATTATAATTCCATAGTAGTGCATCATCATTCCACAGCCGTGCATTAATAATCGTTTGCTGTCTCCGGCTTGCAAATTAGCTATAACCCTCACTGTCACTCACAAGGAGCATATTTATGAGTCCGCATCCCAGCCTCATAGTACCCACCCCTCCATTTAACAGTCCCTCATGATGGCAAAGAATCTAACCAACATTCCCATGTTCACATTTCCACTATTTTAGCCTCTACTTCTATTCCGTAAATCCTTTCTTTGTTCCAATGTCAAAGCAACTCATTTCACAGTATTACAATAAAGTTGATAAGCTCATTCAGTTTGGAGGCAGTGGTAAAGAAACTTCCGTGCGTAATGAGTTTTACAATCTCCTTTCTCATTATGGAGAAAAGAAAAACTTAGTGCTCGTTGCAGAATTGGCAGTACGCGGTACAAAAGGAAAAGATGTAACGCCTGACGGAACGTTGAAAAATATCCTTCGCCTTGATTATGGCTATTGGGAAAGCAAAGATGAAGCCCTTAACCTTGATGAAGAGATTGACAAGAAAATAAGAAAAGGTTATCCGCTCAACAATATTCTATTTGAGGATAGTAAGAATGCAATTCTATTCCAGGGTGGACAGGAAGAGATGCGGATTGATATGCGAAAGCCAGATGAACTTGATCGCATACTCACTGCCTTTATCAATTTTGAAAAACCTGAGATTCGCAAGTTCAATGATGCGCTGGATCAATTTCAAAAAGATATTCCGACCATTCTTAAAACACTTCGCGAAAGAATTGATGAGGACGGAAAGAAGAATAAAAACTTTCTTGCGGTAAGCGAAACGTTTCTCGAACTCTGCAAAGCGGAGATCAATCCTGACATCACAATGGCTGATGTGCGCGAGATGATGATACAGCATATTCTCACCAGCGACATCTTCAATAAAATTTTTGACGACCCGGAGTTTCACAGGCACAACAACATTGCAAGCGAGCTCGTAAGACTGATTGGCACATTGTTCAGTTACAGCGAACGCAAAAACCTGTTGGGAAGTATTGAGCATTATTACGATGCCATCAATGCTGCTGCGGCAGGTATTGTTGACCACCACGAACGGCAAAAGTTTTTAAAAGCGCTCTACGAAAATTTTTACAAAGCATACAACCCCAAAGCAGCCGACCGTCTCGGTGTGGTTTACACGCCCAACGAGATTGTGGATTTTATGATTGACAGCACCAATTACCTGCTCGAAAAACATTTTAAGCGCGTGCTCTGGGATAAGAATGTGGAGATACTTGACCCTGCTACCGGCACAGGCACTTTCATCTGCAACATGATTGACAAATGCCCGCCACAGTATTTGGCGCACAAATACAAAAACGAACTGCACGCCAATGATGTAGCTATATTGCCTTACTACATTGCAAACCTCAACATTGAATTTATCTTTAAGCAGAAGATGGGTTATTTTGAACAGTTCGAGAATATTTGTTTTGTTGACACTTTGGATAATACTGATGCCTTGCATTACAGTCGGAAACAGCATGATTTATTTGGATTAAGCAGCGAAAACACAGCACGGATAAGAAGACAAAACAGAAAAAAAATCTCTGTCATAATAGGTAATCCACCTTACAATGCCAATCAACAAAATGAAAATGATAACAATAAAAAAAGGGATTACCTAGAACTCGATGAAAAAATTAGGGATACATATGTAAAATATAGTACTTCTCAAAAAACAAAAGTGTATGATATGTATGCTCGTTTTTTCCGATGGGCGAGTGATAGAATTTTTAAGGATGGAGTTGTTTGTTTTATTACAAACAATTCTTTTTTGAATGCAAGGGATTTGATGGTTTCAGGAAAAGTATTCAGGAAGAATTCGATTTTGCTTATGTAGTTGATTTGGACGGGGATGTCCGTTCAAATCCAGCACAAGCGAAAGGAAATGTGTTCGGAATTATGGTTGGAGTATCAATTACGTTTCTTATTAAATTAGATAAGCCGAATAAAAAAAGTTGTCAGATTAAATATTTTAAACCTGATTTTCTGTTAGCTAAAGAAAAAATAGAATTCCTAACCAACTTTACTGACAATGGAAAATTTGACGTTATTGAATTTGTAAACATTTCACCAAATAAAAATAATGATTGGCTGAATATTGCTGATAATGATTTTGACGAGCTTATTCCATTGCTTAATAAAAAATCAAAAAAGAAAGTATTTGAAATATATTCAAATGGCATCTCCACAAATCGCGATGAGTGGGTTTATGATTTTAATAAAGACAACTTAGAAAAAAAATCCAATTTTTTTATAAACGAATATAATAGTGAGTTAGACAGATGGATTGAATACAAGAATAAAAATAAATACACTGATATTAAAGCTGAGTCAAATCCAGTTGTAGATGCCTTTCTTCATTTGAGAAATCAAATTAAATGGAGTAAGATGATTAAAAGAGATAAATTTAGAAAAGAGAAGAAAGGGAAATTTGATTCCAATGATATACGATTATCTAATTATCGCCCATTTTCTAAACAATACATATATTTTGGATATATACCTATCGATTTAAGAGCTTTGTTTGACTTAATTTTTCCTATTGGAAAAGAAAATAATCTGGTCATCGCTGTAAATCATACATCAAGTAAAGATTTTAATGTTTTGGCTTCAGATAAAATATTTGATCTTCATTATAATGGAGATACAAGCTGTTTACCACTTTACTCCTACACCGAAAAAGGTGAGCGCATAGAAAACATAACCGATTGGGGTCATGAACAATTTGTCACTCATTACAAAGACAAGAAGATAAAGAAAGAAGACATCTTTCATTACACCTATGCAGTGCTTCACAATCCTGCCTACCGCAAAAAATATGAATTGAATTTAAAGCGGGAGTTTCCACGCATCCCTTTTTATGATGACTTTTTTAAATGGGTCAATTGGGGTAAACAGTTAATAGATTTGCACATCAACTACGAAAATGCAAAACCCTATGCGCTAAAAGAAAACACTTACAAAGTAAAAGCAGAAGCAAAACGGCAGAAAGAAATTTTTACCGAAGCCAAAGAACCTCAACCTATGTTTGGCAAGCAAGCAAAAATAAAAGTGAAACTGAAAGCCGATAAAGAAGCAGGTATCATAGAAATTGATGAGCTCACCTTTTTATCAGGCGTTCCCAAAGAAGCCTATGAATACAAACTCGGCAACCGCTCCGCCATCGAATGGGTGTTAGATCAGTACAAGGAAAAGAAACCAAGCGATCCTACTATAGCAGAAAAATTTAATACTTATCGCTTTGCTGATTATAAGGAGCAAGTGATTGAGTTGCTGAAGAAGGTTTGTACTGTGAGTGTGGCGACAGTGGGGATTGTTAAAGAGATGGAAGGTCCTAGTAAATAAAAGTAAGTTTATGATTACTCCTCGACCTACAGAATTTTATGATCTTAGTAATTGGGTTGTGCAATCTTGGCTTGTTCCCACAATAGGTTCACGCAATAAAAGTTTTGTTGAAGACCCAACTTCCCGTTCATTATATTTTTTTAAAGAATCTAAGCAGACTTACCCTTCAGAGTTCTGGTCAGAAATTATTGCGAGTAAAGTGGGATATGTTTTAGGTTTCGATTTGTTAGATTATAACATTGCAGTATTAAATAACAGGCCTGGCTGCATTTCAAAGAAAATGCACGATGATGGATTTTTTCAGGATCTTATTCATGGTGTAAATATTTTAAAAGAAAAAGTTCCGGGATTTATAATTTCTACGCGACCGGTTATATCGATCCAGGAAATAATTAAAGCGTTTGAGGGAGATAAGCAGTTAAAAAATTTTGTAACACCAATGATTGAAACAATAATTTTTGATGCAATAATTGGGAATACTGATCGTCATACAGAGAACTGGGGAATTATAAGGGCATTTGATTTTGATAAGTTTATAATAGAAACAATGCCAAACACAAAATGGTATCAAAAAGTTATTCTGCGTGTTGTCAGATCAATTGTAGCAAGGTTTGAAAAGCAAAGTGAATTTAGCTATACATTCACTCCAATTTTTGATAGTGGAAGTTGTCTGGGTAGAGAAATACCGGAAAACTTATTACAGGGATTCATAAATAAGCGCTCACTTGATAAGTATATTGACAAAGGCTGGCATGAAATAAGATGGGATGGAAATAAATTGAATTCATTTGAGCTTATCAAAAATATCCGTGGAATAAGAAAATCAGTAGTAGATAAAACGATAAAAAGAACTTTGAGAAACTTTAATGCTCACACAATTGAAAAGATCATTAACGAAGTTGATTTGAATGTTCCTCCTCAATTTGGAAATGCTAAATTAACTTTGCATCGGAAAGAATTAATAAAACAATTAATTTTTTCTCGCGTTGAAAGATTGAGATTAATAATATAAAGTGGTTAAGAGAATCCATTTAAGCTGGAGAAAAGGAAAAGGAGAACGAAGATTCCTAGTAGGAGAATTAAAACGCTCTCCCGGAAATATTATTTCTTTTAAATACAATTCTGAAGTAATCACCCAAGCACAAAAAGAAGGATTCAAAGATTATCCCGGATTTTCTGATGTTCATAAAGAATATACTGAAGATGTAATGTCTGTTTTTTCTTTAAGATTAATACCTGCAGAAAGAGCGGACAGAAAACAGCATCTTGATTTTTGGGAAGCATCATCTGAAATGGACCATTTTGATTTGTTAGCATTGACTCAAGGTTTATTGCCGACAGATAATTTCGAATTTATTGGACTTTATAATTTTGAAAAAAACTTTTCGTTCATAACAGATATTGCTTCATTGTCACATCAAAAAATTGATAAGAATGCAATTGCAATGGGAGATTCTCTTCGTTATCATTTAGAGCCTTCTAATGACCATGATAAAAATGCAGTACAGATCTACAAAGGTGATTTATTAATTGGCTATATTAAGAAAGGGCACACTCGTTTTTTTAATGAGGCAGGTTCGCAACCAATAAAAATTAGCGTAAAAGCTATTGATGGGAATGGAACAATTCGCCAACTTTTTGTAAAAGTTAGTTCTTAGTAGTGTCAACTAAGCGAATAATAGTTGAACTTCCTTCAACTACCCCATTATAACGCTTTAGGTTATTTAACATTATTTAATCCTCTTTCTTTTTTTTCTTTTACGAATGATACACTTTGATGTTGGAGTAGCAAAGCGATAGAATATTTTATAAATACCTAGTTGAATAGCAAGGCTTGCCCATAATTCATGAATGAATAATTCTTCACATTGCACTGGAGTAAAGTAACCTAACAAGGTTAAGATGAACGTTCCACTTATAATTAAAATAACTACGGAATGAGAAAGTTTCTCCATATGATCACACAATAATCGGATTTCAATTCACCTTCGTTGATGAATGAACACGACTTCGCAATGTGGATCAATTTATATATGAAGCATAATTCCCCTTAATTAGGATGGTGCAAATATAATCACACTTTTTTGGAATAGTAAAATTATTTGACTAACAAATAAATATCTTACGCATATTGAATTATTTGATAGGTGAATTGTTTTACCTATTTTAAACCGGGGTTGGTGTCCCTTGCAATCCGAATATATTTATGCTTTGCAAGCACTGCGGTTTTATTGACAAGTGATCTGTTTCTCCTTTCTACTACTACCATACCTGAAGTGACACCTGATCAATAGATAAAATCTCAGTAGCCGCAGAGTCTTCGCTTTTATTTCGCGAGACTCTGCGGTTTGGTAGCTATAAATAAGAATGGAGTTACCCCCAACTAAACGTAGTTTGCCCAAATTAAAAAAAAAGTTACTGAGCTTAGTATCCACTCCGCTTTGGTTATTCTTGTAGTATTCACTTCATGAACTAAGTTACCTAATCGCAATAAACAAAATCTATTAAAAATATATTGAACAACGTAGTAAATAGCTACACTGAGGGTGGCGACACAGCAGCCTGAAAGTGACTGCAAGAAACTAACTTTGATAAACTAAAACACTATGACAATTAACAGGAACAATTTATTTTGAATTACAAACCAACAATAATTGAAAATGAAATTTCACATCGAAACAGAACGATTGATTTTACGTGAGCTGCAACAAAGCGATGCTGATGCATTTTTTGAAATGGACAGCAGTGTTGAAGTGCATAAATATTTGGGCAATAATCCAATCAAAACAATTGAACATATATATGATGTAATTGCAAATATCCATCAGCAATATTTAGATAATGGAATTGGACGTTGGGCAACTATTGAAAAATCATCAGGCACTTTTATTGGTTGGAGTGGTTTAAAATTTAGAAGAGATGAAGAAAACAACCACATCAATTTTTATGATGTGGGTTATCGCCTGCATCCAAATTATTGGAGCAAAGGTTATGCAACCGAATCGTGTAAAGCTGCATTGGAATATGGTTTCAAGACTTTGAATTCAAATAAAATTATCGGCACAACTAATGAAGAAAACAAAGCATCACGAAGAGTATTAGAAAAATGCGGATTAAAATTCGTTGAAAAATTTATGTGGAAAGAAATTAAGTGTGATTGGTTGGAAATAACAAAAGAAGAATGGCAATCAAAATAACAATACTCCCTCTCTCCGTAGTTTGTCCCCATTGAAAAAAGAAGATACTGAGCGTAGTATTTTCTACTCCCTCTCTCCGTAGTTTGTCCACATTGAAAAAAGAAGATACTGAGCGTAGTATTTTCTACCCTAACTGAGCGTAGAATAATTTAAAACTAAGCGTAGTATCCACTACGCTGTGCCTATCCTTGTAGTATAAACTACAATTT
>JANLZB010000008.1:0-9351 GCA_031366005.1 Bacteroidota bacterium
TGCTATGAAACAGATCGCTTCGTTCCTCGCGATGACGAATGTAAAAGAAAAATTTTATTGAATCACTTTCACTTTCATCATTAAATCCTTAACAGGACGATCACCGGGAGCTGTTGGCACAGCAGCAATTTTATCCAATACATCTAAACCTTCAATCACTTCTCCATAAACAGTGTATCCCATATCTAAAAAGGGAACTCCGCCAACAGTTGTATATGCTTTGCGTTGCTCGGGAGTAAATGTTTTTCCCATGTTATCCAATTCGGCATTGGTGTAAACTTTTCCCTGTGCAATATAAAACTGGCAACCGCTTGATGCCTTTGCAGGATTTTCAGTTCGTGCTGCACACAACGCACCTTTTTTATGAAACAATGCAGGATTAAATTCTGCCGGAACAGTATATCCAACATCACCGCCACCTAACATTTTACTGGCAGGTGCGCCCTTTGATTGTGGGTCACCACCTTGAATCATAAAACCTTTAATAACGCGATGAAATAACAAGCTGTCATAAAAACCTTCACGTGCAAGCTTTAAAAAGTTGTCGCGATGCTGAGGTGTTTCGTTATAGAGTTTCACCTTCATTGTGCCAAAATCAGTAGTAATAGCTACGATGTGTTCTTTTTCCATGTTCTTTTTTGGAGTTGTTTGTGCAAATGTTACTGTAGTGCAGAGTAACAGGACAAGTGTTGTTAATTTTATACGATTCATTTTTTTTAGATACTTTTGAAGTGCTTAATTGAGTTGCAATAATAGGAAAAACGACTGAGGTAACTGAATGACATTAAGCTCCTTCATTGATAATTAACATTCTTATATAATGCAAAAAATATTTGTTGCCTTCTTCATTTTGATAGTTGCCGGATTATGCTTCTCCTGCAAAAAAACAAAACCTGCCGAGGCAAACGTTACTGTAGTTGATACCCTTAACCGGCCCATAGGTGGTGCCACTGTGGTGCTTCGTCAGGACAGTGTTGTGAATACTACTACCGGAGTAAGAGCTGATGTTTATCAGGAGAAAACAACCGGTGGCGATGGCATTGCACATTTTGAATTTGAATGGGAAGCGGTTTTAAATGTAGAAGTTTCCAAAGGTGCATTAGCAGCCAAAGATTACATACGCCTTGAACAAAGTAAAACCGTTTCTAAAACAATTATTGCGAAGTAAGCTTTACGCTGATTCCGTTTTAAAATATTCAATCACCGCCTGTTTTAATAAAAAATCCTGTTCGCCTAAAGTCATTCGTGGTAATGATTGTGTTTTTTCCCAGTGCGGCCATCCTTCATCATCAAGTCCTTTCAATTGATAATAACCATAAATACTTAGTAGCCTGCAGGTAGCAATGTGCATTAAATCCTGTTTCTGGTCTTTGGTAAATTTTTTAAATCCTATACCGAGTTCCTGCACTCCGATTAAAAACAATATACCTTGTAAATCAAGATCAGCATCAAACTGTTTCGATAGTTGATTCTGCAATTCCTCCCATTGCACTTTTAATTCTTCTACATTTTTTATGTGGAGCATTTTGCAAAATTAATTTAACTCCATTCCCTTTTGTCATTCTGAAAGAAACTTGTGAAATAGTAGAAAGAAGTTTAAGCTTTTAAAAGTGGTTGTTCAACGCTGTTGTACTAATAAACCTTCAAAGGACACCTTGCTTTTCACCACGATTGCACAAGTTTCTTTCAGAATGACAACAATTTCTTCCAATTTTGCACGCATGGTAAAAGGATGGCAGAAATGGTTATGGGGAGGATTGGGTTGGGCTGTAGGCGGTCCCATCGGAGCAATCATCGGTTTTGCATTAGGATCAATGACTGAAGGGCAAGGTGTTCAGTTTTATACTGCTGAAAATAATAAAGTAAATACACCGGGAGATTTTGGCTCAGCGCTTTTGGTATTATGCGCTGCTTTAATGAAAGCAGATAACAAACTTTTGAAAAGCGAACTTGATTTCGTAAAACAATTTTTCGTGCGGCAGTTTGGTGTTGAAAGCACTCAACAACGCATGTTGCTATTCCGCGAAATTTTAAAACAGGATATTCCGCTTCAACCTGTATGTTTTCAAATCCGTCAGCATATTGATTATTCATCAAGATTAGAATTGATGCATTTACTTTTTGGTTTGGCTAATGCCGATGGAAATGTGAATGAAGACGAATTAAATGTTTTAAAACAGATTGGTGATTACATAGAAATTCTTTCTGCTGATTTTCTTTCATTACAGGCAATGTTTGTGAAAGACAAAAAAGCTGCTTATCAGATTTTAGAGATTGAGGAAAATGTAAATGTTGAAGAGGTAAAAAAAGCATATCGCAAAATGGCAATGAAATATCATCCTGACAAAGTGCATCATTTAGGCCCCGAGTTTCAGAAAGACGCACAAGAAAAATTTCGTAAGATTAATGAAGCGTATGAAATGATTAAGAAAGAACGGGGAATTGCTTGATGTGCTGATGAAAAGATGTGCTGATGTGCTAATGGAAAAAATATGTTGATTAGGTTAACTGAGTTGATTCGTAATATTCGTTACTGATTCGTTAATTAGTATGCATCAATGAACTATCTTGATATCATAATTGCCATTCCGCTTTTGTGGGGAGCTTGGAAAGGTTTTCAAAAAGGATTGATTTTTGAAATTGCCATGATTATCGGTTTGATACTTGGATTTTATATTGCATTTAAGTTTTTGCATTACTTTGAACTTATCGTCTCAAAATATATCAGCAGCAGCGGAAATTTTTTACCTTACTTAACTTTCTTTCTTGTTTTTATTTCGGTGATTGTGCTCATGATACTGCTTGCAAAATTGCTGGAAGGAATTTTAAAAATAACTGCATTGAATACATTCAATAAAATTGCAGGTGCAGTTTTCGGAATTATAAAATTTGCTTTGGTACTTAGTTTTCTTCTTGCTCTTTTAAAACCTGTTGATTTACGGATGGGCTTAATTACTCAACAAACAAAAAACGAATCCTTTTTGTATAACCGAGTTCTTAATATATCGCATTATTTATTTCCAGCATTACAGGATGTGAAAAAAGAGTTTCAGCATAGGGTTGGAAGTTAGTTGACTGGGACTGCCGCTGCTAACTGCCTACTGCCGACTTCTTCTAATTCTCCATCACCATCTTCACTCCCGGCAATTCTTTTCCTTCCATGTATTCAAGTAAAGCGCCACCACCGGTTGATACATAGCTAACTTTATCTGCCAGGCCAAACTGATTAATTGCAGCAGCAGAGTCTCCTCCACCAATTAAAGAGAACGCACCGTTAGCAGTTGCTTTAACAATCGCATTGGCAATTTCTTTTGTTCCTTTTTCAAACTTTGGCATTTCAAAAACGCCCATGGGTCCGTTCCATAAAATGGTTTTTGATTGAAGAATTATTTCGGTAAAATCTTTAATTGCTTTTTCTCCAATGTCCAAACCCATCCATCCATCAGGTATATTCATGTTATCGCTTAAAGAAGTATTTGCATCCTTATCAAATTTATCTCCAAGCACTGAATCAGGAGGTAATAATAAATTCACTCCTTTTTCTTTTGCACGATTCATAATTTTTAAAGCAAGATCAAGTTTATCTTCTTCCACTAACGAACTTCCGACCTTTCCTCCTTTAGCTTTAAAAAACGTGTAAGCCATTGCTCCTCCAATAATCAAATGATCCACTTTATCCATTAACCGTTCAATGATCAAAATCTTATCACTCACTTTTGCTCCACCCATAATTGCTGTATATGGTTTCTGTGGATTGTTTAAAACACGGTCAACGTTTTGTAATTCACCAGCCATCACATAACCAAAAAAACTTTTTCCTTTAAAGTATTTTGCAATTACAGCGGTGGAGGCATGTGCACGGTGAGCTGTACCGAAAGCATCATTCACATAAACATCTCCTAAAGCAGCTAACTTTTGGGCAAATGCTTCATCCCCTTTTTCTTCTTCTTTATAAAAGCGAAGGTTCTCAAGCAGCAAAACTTCACCTGGTTTTAAATTCTTCGCCATTTCATCAGCAGTGTTTCCAATGCAATCATCAGCAAACTGAACATTTACATTAAGCAATTCAGATGTTTTTTTCACTGTATGACGCAGTGTAAATTTTTCTTTGTCAATACTTCCATCTTCTTTTAATTTTTTCAACGGTCTTCCCAAATGGCTCATCAGTATAGTGCTTCCTCCATCTTTCAGAATTTTATTAATAGTGGGTATTACAGCCCTTATCCGGTTATCATCAGTAATATTAAATTGCTTGTCAAACGGCACATTAAAATCAACGCGTACAAGTGCTTTTTTGTCTGAGAAATTAATATTATCAATAGTTTTTAGTTGCATAATATCTTTACAAATAATTATAATACTTTAATTCCTGTTCGTTTTATTTCGTTTATGAAAGGATCATCTGAATTGAATTCTTCAGTATTGAAATGATGAACTTCAACATCCGGAAACATATAATTAATCAATGCAGTTTGTTTGGTGTTAACTATAATATTTTTCCCAAAAGAGTCTGCAATTAAAGCTAAATCAATATCCGAATTAATTGTCGCATTACCTTTTGCAAATGATCCGAAAAGAAATGCTTCAGAAACAGGAATCCCCCGCTCTAAACAAGTTTCGGTAAATTTTCTGGCTATTTCTGTTGCATTAGTTCTATTAACCATTTCTGTTGTTTTTTAGTAGCGGCTTATCATCCTTCGATACAAAAATATAATATCTGAATTGTTAATAGTGGCTTAAAAAAATGGTGACTGTAAATCTTTAGATATATTTTTGTCTTATGCTTTTTAAAGAGGTCATTGGCCAGAGAGAAGTTAAAGATAGACTCATTCAATCGTATCGTGATGGACGTTTAAGTCACGCACAACTTTTGTCAGGACCCGAAGGATCAGGTGTGTTTCCGCTTGCATTGGCTTTTGCTCAATATATCACTTGTGAAAACCCTGGTGAAACGGATAGTTGTGGCACCTGTACTTCATGTGCTAAAAATGCTAAAATGGTTCATCCCGATGTGCATTATTCTTTTCCTGTTGCCACAGTTCGTGACGTTAAGAAACCAAAGAGCCTTGATTTTATGCCTGAGTTCCGGCAAACCGTTTTAGAAAATCCTTACCTGGATCTGAATGATTGGTTTGGAGAATTAGATACGGAAAACAAGCAAGGTTTTATGTCAGTGGAAGAAAGTGCTGATATAAATAGGAAATTAAATCTGAAGAGTTTTGAGTCTGAGTTTCGTATTTTGTTAATGTGGATGCCCGAAAAAATGAGAACAGAGGCAGCCAATAAACTTTTAAAAATTATTGAAGAACCGCCTGAGAAAACCATATTTCTTTTAGCCACTGAAAATCGCGACCAGCTTTTGCCAACCATTTTATCGCGTTTGCAAATGATTAAAGTAAAACGAATTGCAGATGCAGAAATTCAACATACTTTGCAAACACAATATCAGCTGAGCGAAGAAAATGCACGCACCATTGCTCATTTATGCGAAGGCAATTTTCATACTGCACAATCTCTTGCGCAACAGGAACAGGGATCTGACAGGTTCGAAAAACAATTTCTTGACTGGATGCGTTTATGTTTCAATCCATATAAAGGCACTTCTAAGTTATTAAGCTGGGTGGATGAAAAAAGCAAGATTGGACGCGAGCAGCAAAAAAGTTTTTTGCAATGCTGTATTCAAACCATCAGAGAATGTATGATCATGCAATTGAATGAAAGCCGGCTGATCCGATGGGATGAACAGCAGTTCAGTACATTAAAAGATTTCGTTCGTTTTATAACGCCTTCCAATATTCACAATCTCACCGAAGCGCTCAACAACGCTTGTTATCACATAGAACGCCAGGCCAATCCCAAAATTTTATTCTTAAATTTGTCCTTGCAGATTCATGTAATGCTACATGAGAAACAAGCTGCAGCAGTTTGAAGTTTAAAGTATAAAGTTTAAAGTTAATTTCCGGAACTTTAAATCAAACTTTAAACTTTAGACTTTAAACTTTAATCACGGTTATGGGATGCGGAAGTTGTTCAACAACTACAGATAATGGTACTCCGGCTGGCTGCAAGAGCAATGGCACTTGTGGCACCAGCGGATGCAATCAATTGAATGTTTATAACTGGCTTTCGGATATGCAATTGCCGGAAGGTCAAAAACCATTTGATATTGTGGAGGTTCGTTTTAAAGGAAGCCGGAAAGAATTTTTCAGGAATGTAAATGATATACCTGTCAAAGTCGGGGATATGGTTGCCGTGGAAGGCAGCCCCGGACATGATATAGGTGAAGTGAGCATGGTGGGAGAGCTCGTTCGTTTCCAGATGAGAAAGAAAAGCGTAAATGAGGGATCTGCAGAAGTTAAAATGCTTTACCGGATAGCACGTGGTTTGGATATTGACAAATACAAAGAAGTGAAAGCAAAAGAATTTGTCACCATGCACCGCTCACGCACCATTGCCTTGCATCTTAATTTAAAAATGAAATTGAGCGATGTGGAATTCCAGGGCGATGGAAAAAAAGCAACTTTTTTCTACACTGCTGATGATCGTGTTGATTTTCGTGAGTTGATTAAAAAACTGGCTGATGAATTTAAAATAAGAGTGGAGATGCGTCAGATTGGGATGAGACAGGAAGCAAGCCGCTTAGGCGGAATCGGCTCCTGCGGACGTGAGCTTTGTTGCTCCACATGGCTTACTGATTTTAAAATTGTTTCCACCAGCGCTGCACGTTTTCAGAATTTGTCATTGAATCCATTGAAGCTTGCCGGTCAGTGTGGCAAGTTGAAATGTTGCCTTAATTACGAATTGGATAGTTACATGGATGCGATAAAGGACATACCTGATTCATCTGTAAAATTATTGACTGAGAAAGGAATAGGTTCACATCGCAAGACGGATATTTTTAAACGACTGATGTGGTTTGCTTTCCAGAATGAAAATCCCGAAGTGAAAGAAGGCTGGGGAAATGCTGACAGCTGGGTTCCATTGAGTGTAGACCGTGTAAAAGAAATTATTGCACTCAATAAACAGAATATAAAAGCAGGTGATGTAGGCCATGTGGTATTAAAGCATAAGGAAAAACCACAGTTTGATTTTAAGGATGTGGTAGGTCAGGATTCATTAACGAGGATGGATACAGCCCACAAAAAGAAGAAGAAGAAAAAAAGAAAACCTGGTAATAATTCTCCTGGTGGTGGACAAAATCAACAGCAAAAACCAAATGCTCCGGAAAAACCCACTGCATAATTTTTTGTTCTTTCTGCTTTTTATTTTTTGTTCCATCGGAATAAACAGCTGTGATAATTCACGTGTTTTTGAAGAGAATAAAAAGATTGAAAAAAATAACTGGAACCAGGATGACCCGCTTGTTTTTTTGGTGAACATAACTGACACCGTTAGTCCGCATAATGTTTATCTCAATGTACGCAACGCAGGATTTTATCCTTTCAGTAATTTGTTTTTATTCATCAACACCCATTTTCCGCAAGGGCAGATTGATCGTGATACGGTAGAAATAACACTTGCATCACCTGATGGTAAATGGCTCGGTGAAGGACTTGGTGATATTTATGATAACAGGGTTTTGTTTCATCGCAATGTTCGTTTTCCGCAGGCAGGTGAATATCGTTTTGAAATTTTACATGCAATGCGTGTGAATCCCTTGCCGGGAATAATGGATGCGGGATTAAGGATTGAGAAAAACAAATAGTTTACGGTTTACAGTTAAATTAGCTTAACGATAACATTTTACTTTCATGAAAAAAATAATTTTTATTCTATTTATTTTACCACTATTCTCTTCTGCGCAGACAGAAACATTTAATCTTTATCATCCTGATGCTGATGCAAAGGCAGAGGTAAATGCAGCAGTAAAAAAAGCAGCAGCAGAACATAAACACGTTTTATTGATGATAGGTGGTAACTGGTGCAAGTGGTGCCGGATTTTTGATAAGTTTCAACATTCAAATTATGCTGTTGATTCAGCACTCAATAATAATTTCGTTTTTCAGCATGTGAATTACAGCAAGGAAAATAAGAATTCGGAATTAATGACTGAGCTGGAATTTCCGCAGCGGTTTGGCTTTCCGGTTTTTGTAGTGTTGAATGAAAAAGGCGAGCGCATCCACACACAAAACTCTGCTTATCTTGAAAAAGGTGAAGGATATGATGTCGAAAAAGTGGTGGAGTTTTTAGATCAATGGAGATATGGCGCGCTGAAGGCGGAGAATTATAATAAGTAATTTGATTAAGTACCTGTATCGTCCTGAAATAAGTTGACGGATTTAAATTATCCCGATTGCCTCTGGTGATCGGGATTTTTTGTTTTGTAAACTTGTGAGGGTGTTTTCATTTTTAGCGCCAGATGAGGTCTGTAATTATTGTACAAACTTACACTTTCGGATACCAGTTCAATAGCTTGCGATTTGTTTTTTAGTGGACGGTTCATTCCAAATTCTTCTTTAATGGTCCTGTTCATTCTTTCTGCTAATGCATTTTCGTATGGATCGGAGTTCTCTGTCATGCTTAACCGCATGTGATTATCACTGATAACGGATGCATATTCTTTGCTACAGTATTGGAGTCCTCTGTCTGAGTGATGAATGGTGGATAAGTGTTTGTTTTGTTTTTGTTTTGCAGCCATTGTAAGGGCTGTAATCATGCTTTCTGTTTCCATGTTATCTGCAATGGCATAACCTACTATTTTGCGACTATAAGCATCGGTAATCATGTTTAAATAACAATTGCCCTCTTCTGTTTTTATATAAGTGATATCACTCATCCAGACCTGATCAGGCTCATCAACTTTTATTTCTTTGATAATGTTGGGCCACTTTTTTAACCAATGTTTGCTCATAGTGGTTTGAATATATCTGCGTTGTGGCTTTATCAGTAAACCCTGTTTTTGCATTAACCTGAATAACTTGTCTCTTCCGAATTTGAGTTCCTGTGTTTCTAAATCTGTTTTAATGAGATGATGTATTTTACGAGTGCCAACACGAGGCAACAGCTTCCTTTCTCTGTCAATCAATTGTTTTATTCTTTTCTCTTTCTCAACTTCTTTGGCCGCATCCTTTTGTTGTTTATAAAAATACTGACGGCTGTAGCTCAATGTATTTGCAATTAATTTGATGGAGAATTTCCTGTGGACTCCTGTTGCATGGAAGCTTCTTCCAACAGGAGTAAATACTTTTTTCGGATATCGGTGTGTAACATATTATCGGCAATATCTATTGCACGATTTAAAATTTCCTTCTCCGCTTCCAGGCGTTTTATCTTTGCTTCCAGCTGCGAGATGTATTTCTTTGGTGGCTGCTTTTCTTTCACGGGCTGTTTCGATTTCCAGTCTAAAGTACC
>JANLZB010000041.1:0-20248 GCA_031366005.1 Bacteroidota bacterium
AAAACGAATCCGGAATTGCTCCAGTTCTTCCTTTGAAGAAGGAGAAAAAATTTCTACCTCAGTGAGATATGATGTGATTTGTTCCTGCATGACTCTTTTAACGTCATCGCGAGGAACGAAGCGATCTGTTTCATAGCATGAGATCGCTTCGTTCCTCGCGATGACGTTAAAAGAGTCATGCAGGAACAAATCACATCATATCTCACTGAGGTAGAAATTTTTTCTCCTTCTTCAAAGGAAGAACTGGAGCAATTCCGGATTCGTTTTCTTGGAAAGAAAGGTGTGATGGGCGATTTATTTGCGCACATGAAAAATGTGGAAGCTGATGAGCGAAAAGCTTTTGGTGCTTTAGTAAACGACCTGAAACAAAAAGCAGAAGAAAAAATTGCCGCTTACAAAGATTCGTTTGAAAATAAATCAACTGCTTCAACAGATATTGATTTAACATTACCCGGAGAACAAATCCTGTTAGGTTCATTGCATCCGATTTCGATTGTGCGTAATCGCATCGTGCAAATATTTGAGCGCATCGGTTTTAATGTAACTGATGGTCCTGAGATTGAAGATGACTGGCATAATTTCTCAGCGCTAAATTTTCCTCCTGAACATCCTGCGCGTGATATGCAGGATACTTTTTTTGTGAAGGGTTCGGACCTCACTCCCAACGCTTCTCCAAAAGAGAGGGGAGTCGCCTCCGAACAAGGTTTTGCATTACGTACTCATACTTCTTCCGTACAAGTGCGTTTGATGGAAACACAAGCACCACCTATTCGCAGTATCATGCCAGGTCGTGTGTATCGCAATGAAGCAATTTCTGCACGTGCTCATTGTTTTTTTCACCAGGTGGAAGGTTTGTATATTGATGAAGATGTTTCATTTGCTGACCTTAAGCAAACACTTTTATATTTTGCTAAAGAAATGTTTGGTGAGAAAACAGAAATCCGTTTACGTCCTTCTTATTTTCCTTTTACTGAACCAAGTGCTGAAGTGGATGTTTCCTGTACATTATGTGGGGGCAAGGGCTGCAACGTTTGTAAGTACACCGGTTGGTTGGAAATTTTAGGTTGCGGTATGGTTGATCCGCAAGTGTTGATTAATTGCAGTATTAATGAAAAAAAATATACTGGTTTTGCTTTTGGAATGGGAATAGAACGTATCGCGATGTTACAATATGGGATTGATGATCTGCGGATTTTTTCTGAGAATGATGTTCGGTTTTTAAGGCAGTTTTCAGGGATCGGTTAACCAGAAAATTTTGCTCTAATATTTTAATACTTTCTTTTTCACAGAGTTTCCTTTCTCATCTTTTATTTCAACACAAAAATACTTGAAGAAGCCAGAAATATTATATAACATACAAACACAATGCTGCTGTGCAACGGATATTGAATGAAACTGTTACTCAATAAAAATCTCACCTTTCAAATAAAGTTTTGCATCTCCAACCATTTCAACTCTTTCATTTCTCAACCTGCAAATTAATTCTCCTCCACGCGATGAAATCTGTAATGCACTCAACTCTGTTTTATTAAGTTGTTTGCTCCAATATGGTGTGAGTAAAGTGTGTGAAGAACCAGTAACAGGATCTTCATTAATCCTCATTTTAGGCACAAAAAAGCGGGAAACAAAATCAACCTCATTACCACGTGATGTTATAATAACTCCTTCATAAGGTAATTCTTTTATCAGATGAAAATCAGGTGCAGTATTTTGCACTTCCTGCTGATTTTTTAATACAACAAGTAATTTTCTTTTTCCGGCATGCACTTCAGCGGGTTTTATTTTAATGCGTCTTCTATTGAATCACTGCTTTCAATTTGTTGCGGAGTTTCACCAGGGAAATCTAAAACAAATTTCTTTCCTTCTCTTCTTACCATCAAGGCACCGCTCATAGAATGAAATGTGATTGTGTTTTGATGATATGTCAAATACTCAAACATTACATAGGCACTTGCTAAAGTGGCGTGACCACATAATGGAATTTCAGCAACCGGAGTAAACCATCTTAATTCAAATTCATTACCCCGTGGAACAACAAAAGCTGTTTCACTTAAATTATTTTCTGCAGCAATCTTTTGCATTAAGTTATCAGGCAACCAGGCTTCCAACGGACAAACTGCAGCAGGATTTCCTTTGAATAAATGCGAGGTGAACGCATCTACCTTGTAAATTGGAAGTGATTTCATATCAATCTGGTTGTGGAATAGTTTCAAATGAATAACCTTGTTCTGTAAAATATTTTAATACTTCTGGAAGTGCATACAGCATTTTATCCGCAGCCTTTACACTATCATGAAAAACTATAATAGATCCATTCCGGCTATGCTTAATTACATTTAGCAAACATTGCTCCCGGGTAACACTTGCATCAAAATCATAACTCAACACATCCCACATTACAATTTTATAATTTTTACGTAACGAATAATACTGTGCAGGAGTTATTCTTCCATAAGGTGGGCGGAATAATTTTGAATAGATTAGTGCAGCTGCTTTATTTACATTATCAGCATATTTACTTAAAGAAGTTTTAAATCCATTAAGATGATGATAAGTATGGTTGCCCACGGCATGATTATTTTTTTGTATAAGAGAATATTCAAAAGGATGTTTTTGCACATTATTACCTACGCAAAAAAAAGTGGCTTTAGCATGGTATTGATTTAACAAGTCAATAACCTTTGTCGTTATTTCAGGTATTGGGCCATCATCAAAAGTGAGATACAATTTTTTTTCTTGTGTAGGAACCTGGCATAAGATGGATGGATAAGTCCATTTTAAAAAAAAGGGTGTTCTTATTTTCATTTATTAAAGAAGACAAATTTATAATTACCACAGTTGCTTTGGTTGGAATCTAAATGTTCCTTATATGTAATAAAAAAAGCCTCTGAACCTCAGAAGCTTTAACTATTTGATTTTGAAGTGGGAGCTACAGGGTTCGAACCTGTGACCCTCTGCTTGTAAGGCAGATGCTCTGAACCAGCTGAGCTAAGCTCCCTTTACCCTTCCTGACCTGACAGACAGGATTTTAATTGGGGGATGCAAATATAGACAGGCAGGGGATATATCCAAAAACATTTTAATATTTAAGCACTTATATTTGTCCTTTCCAATTCATCATTTTGTCAAAGAAAACTCAGATACCTGAAGAGCAACTCGTTCAGCTTTTAAAGAATAAGGACAGGGAAGCGTTTGCTACTCTATATGATAATTATTGTAATGCATTGTATGGAGTAGTTTTTCGTATTGTAAATGACGAGCCGTTGGCGCAGGACATTTTGCAGGAGGTCTTTGTAAAAATCTGGAAGAACATGGAATTTTATGATGCAACGAAAGGAAGACTTTTTACATGGCTAATTAATATTACACGCAACACTGCCATTGATAAATACCGTTCGCAGGAATTCAGGCAACAAGCTAAAAACCAGAAGTTGGATGATTCCGTAAATCAAGTTAACATGGTATCAAGCGTGAATACAAAAGTGGATCATATTGGTTTAAAAGAACAGATTTCTCAGCTTAAGCCAGAATATATTCAAATGGTTGACTTATTATACTTTCAAGGATATACTCATGAAGAGGTAGCGAAGGAGTTTAATATTCCGCTGGGAACAGTCAAAACAAGAATAAGAGCTGCAATAATGCAATTACGTGAAAAATTAATGGTGAGTTAGTGGATATTACTGAACAAATATCGTCTGGTTTGTTAGAGAGTTATGTATTTGGCTTGTCTTCTGAAGAAGAAAATCGTCAGATAGGAAATCTTATTCATCAAAACGCTAAAATTAAAGAGGAAATAGTTGCTATTGAAGATGCATTAATATTTTATGCAAGTCAACAAGTAAAATCCCCGCCAGCTACAATTAAGGATACATTAATCAGTCAAATAAATTATTCATCAGAGAAAAAAATTATTATGCATCCTGCTTCTGTCGCATCACGTAGCAGCAACAGCACAATACGATTTTTAGCTGCAGCTGCTATTACATTATTTTTAATCAGTACAGCAGGCAATTTTTTTTTATATAATAACTGGAAAAATGCAGAACACCGTGTTACAGCATTAAATAATGAGAAGGAACAACTTGCACAGGAATTAAATGTGCAGGAGGCGAAATTTAAAACTGTGGGAAACGATATGGCTGTTTTGCAGTCGCCATATAATAAACCAGTAATGCTGAAAGGAATGCCTGTTGCTCCTGATGCAATGGCGATGGTTTACTGGAATACGCAAACACACGAAGTATTTGTGAATGTACATAAGCTCCCTGCTCCACCTGCAGGTAAGCAATACCAATTATGGGCGTTGGCTGACGGTAAACCAATTGATGCAGGTGTTTTTGATGTAACAGACACATCACATGTTCAAAAAATGAAAGTGATTAATACGGCTCAGGCTTTTGCGGTGACTTTGGAAAATGAAGGTGGAAGCCCAACACCTACTTTGACTGCCCTGTATCTGATGGGTAAGATATAGCTGACTGATTCGTAAGCCACCGTAAATCGTGAGCTTTCAATATAATGCTCTTCTGTTGAATAGAATATATCCTAAGTGAAATATAACTGAGAAGGACTTTTCGCGTTTGTCATAATAGTTTAAGCTTAAGCTCACAGGTCCGATTGGAGAATTATAGACAGCATTTGCTGTGCCTATGAAATATCTCTTATTAAGATATTCTCCATAAACAGCTTTATTATTTTTTCCCGGAAGGATTTCATTGAAGGGTTGAAACATATATCCTTCCAATCGGAAATCAACAGAATTATTAATTGCTATAATGGTTTTCAATCCGCTGCCTGCAAAATTGTGCGCACGGAAATTTTCAAGAAATAAGGTTTTTGTTTCCTGTAAAGGATAAAATGTGGGAGCAGCCAAAACACTGGCAGTATAATTTGCAAAAAACGGCTGACCACTTAAAGTGAGTTCACCATAAAAACCAAAACGCAGTTTCCACACATGAGAGAAGTAATTATCATAAACAATACTTCCCTGCGGATAGTTATGAAATGCTTTTACAGTGTCACGAATTGCATTGGTTGAGCCGGGAATTGTATTTTCTTTTCCAAATACATACCTAAACCTGATATTAAGATAGGTGCCATCATTCGCATACATTTTTCTGTTTAATGTGCTGCGCTCTAATTCAAGTGATGCGCTAACTCCTTCAAATTTTGTTAAATCATTAGTATCACTTTGTGTGAATTTCCTTGTTTGATAATAACGATTGTTGAGCTTGAACCACGAAGCACCTGCAATAACTTTTGCTTTATTGCGTGCTGGAATTCCAAAATTAAGAGCGTAGCTTCTGTCATATTGGACAAGATAAGATGGCTTGATATCATTTATAAAAGTATTGCTGCTTTTATAAAAATCCCATTGATTAATGGTAGCTGATGGTTCAATATACATGGGAAATTTACCCGGTATATCAATTCGTAACCTGGCCATACTGGAGTTGTATAACTTACCGAAATAAACATTTCCTGCTGCTTTATAACTTAAGCGCCCCCAATAGTTATGTTGAAAACCAACAAATCCTGTATTGATTGGCCGTGAAGAAAAATTACCTCCAAAATCAACCATTAAGCCATTGGCGCGTTTTGCGTCAAGATGCAAATCATAATTACGCGAATCAGGATTATATAAAATATGAGGAAATAAATATCGAATGTTATCATCAGCAACTAATTTGAAATAAGCTTTACTTAATTGCTTTAGGTTAATACACTCATTAGATGGATTTAAAATTTTGCGGATGTAAATAGCTTTATCAGCGCTCACTCCATGAATATATATCTGGTCAATAATTATTTCTTCTTTTGTTTCACGAAAAAAATTTCTGCGTTCTTCAAGTCGCATGGTATCAGCTTCATGAGCTGTATTTGTTTTAATCCGTTCCATGACGCGCATTGTAGATGCATATCCTGAATCAATCGCGGTTTTTATCCTGCTGTAATCAAACGAGCTCATGTATTTAATATCCGGTTCAATTATAATGTCTCCTTCACGAGGAACTTTATAGTTTGTGGATTGATAAAGCATCGTTTTAATCTGCGTGAGAAAATTTCCTTCAAAAGGAATATCAGGCAAGCCTGCTGCATTAACACCAATAATTACGTCAGGATTAAAATCCTGCTGCATAATATCAACAGGGAAATTATTATAGATGCCTCCATCAAATAAAATTTTGTTGTCGAGCAAAACAGGAGCATAATAAAACGGAAAAGCCATGGACGCACGCACTGCCATTGCCAGATCTCCATTGCGGAAAACAATGGGTTGTTTATTGGTGATGTCAGCAGCAACACATCTGAACGGCACTACGAGACTATCAAAATTATATCCCGCTAACATGGATGGTGACGCAGCACGTTCCGATAAAGTAAAATCAATTTCAGCAGGATTTACCACATTGCTCGGCAACTGAGTGCGCAACACTGAATCAAGCACAAACTTGACAGTAACCCAGGAAGCGTCAGGCGGATTTTTTTTAAAATAATAAGTATTGTCATCATTAAAAATGCCGCTTGAAATAAGTATAAAATTTTTTGTTGTCACTAATCTTTCCATTTCATCCGGTGTGTATCCCATCGCATACAAACTACCGATGTAAGCCCCAGCCGAAGTTCCGGTTATGTAATCTATAGGAACATGATTTTCTTCAAGCGCTTTAAGAACACCGATATGTGCCATGGCGCGCATACCACCTCCACTCAATACCAAACCAACTTTCTGTGCATTGGTTTTATTAAGGAGAAAGCAAAAGAGAGATAAGAGTAAAAAACGTTTTAACAACATACAGTTAATGAAGCAAAACAAAAATAGATCAAAACCTTCATAAATTTTTTCTCAGTTGGATGAAGGAAGCAGGTGATTTAATGAGTCGTGATCCATACCATGAAAACATTTCTCCGTCCACTAACAACACTTTGGATTGAGGACATACGTTTTGAAAATATGCTTTATTTTTTTCTTTAAATGGATAAGGTTCGCTTGATAACAGGATAAGTTCAGGATTGATTTTTTGTAGGTCACTTTCAGTTATTTCAGGATAACGATTATTTTTTTCAAAGACATTTTTAAAACAGCAATGCTTCATCATCTCATTAATGAAAGTATCATTGCCAATAGTCATCAATGGTTCATTCCAGATAAAGTATGCAGCAGTGATCGCTTTAAAATTTTCCAACTTTGAAAATTCATTTTTTATTTGTTGATTGATTGCAACTGATTGATTATGGCGATTTGTAATTACACCAATTTGCTCAATCATTTCATAAGCATCATTCAAAGATTTAATATCACTTATCCAAACGGGAAATTCTTTCATGAGTATTTCCAATTGCTGCTGAGTGTTTTCTTCTTTATTGGCTATGATTAAGTCAGGTTGAATTTTTCGAATTGTTTCTAAATTTAATTGTTTGGTTCCGCCAACTCTTGTTTTGCTTTGAAACCATTTTTCTGGATGAATACAAAATTTGGTGATGCCAACAACTTCTGTATCTAAACCTAAATCATAAAGTAATTCTGTTTGAGAAGGGACAATAGAGATAATTCTTTGCGGAGGCTTTTTTAACTCAACATTTCTTCCGAGTTGGTCTTTCATTGGTAATTGTAGTAATGAAGTGATGAGGTAACTAAGTGATGAAGATTAAAATAGTTTTTGTTCTTATAAAGACTTCATCACTATTCACCTCATCACTAAAATCCTATCTCGCCATCACATCCACAATATCAAATCGTGTGATGATGTAATTTTTATTCTGTTTAAAATCTTTTACCAGCACCGCATCTTTTCCGTTACTCATCATTTTAGAAAGCACTTCAATAGGAGTGGTGATGTCAACAAAAGGCAATGCTTCGGTCATGATGGTTTCAACAGATTGATTTTTTATCTCTGGGTTTTCTAAAATTTTATTGAAGACTAACTGTTCATTCACTGATCCTAAGATGCGGTTGTCGGCCGTTACAGGTAACTGTGAGATATTGTTTTCCGTAATCAGCTTTAATGCTTTAGCAATGCTATCTTTCTTATCAATCGTAATCAGCTCCACATTTTTTCTTGATGCAACTATGTCCTGTGCGGTAAATCCTTTTTTATCAATGTATCCCATCTTGAGCATCCATTCATCATTAAAAATTTTTGCGAGATAGCGTGTTCCGTGATCATGAAAAATTACTACCACCACATCATCTTTAGTAAGCTTATCTTTTAATTGATGTAATCCTGCAATTGCAGAACCTGCCGAATTACCAACCCAGATCCCTTCTTTCTTTACAATCTCACGCGTCATCAAAGCCGCATCTTTATCGGTCACTTTTTCAAAAAGATCAATCACTGAGAAATCATAATTTTTCGGAATAAAATCTTCACCTATTCCTTCGGTCACATAAGGATAGATTTCATTTTTCTCCAGCTTTCCTGTTTCGTGATATTTTTTAAGAGCTGAACCATAGGTGTCAATGGCCCATATTTTAATATTCGGATTTTTTTCTTTGAGAAACATTCCGGTACCTGTAATTGTTCCACCGGTTCCGGCACCCACAACAAGATGTGTTATTTTTCCTTCTGTCTGTTCCCAAATCTCAGGACCTGTTTGTTCGTAGTGAGCTTGGCGGTTACTTAAATTATCATATTGATTTGGATAAAAAGAATTTGGAATTTCTTTGCTCAATCTCGCAGAAACGGAATAATAAGAACGCGGATCTTCAGGTTCCACATTAGTAGGGCAAACAATCACATCAGCACCAAATGCTCTCATCGCGTCCACTTTTTCTTTTGATTGCTTATCCGTTGTGGTGAAAATGCATTTATAGCCTTTCACAATGGCAGCAATAGCAAGTCCCATTCCTGTGTTGCCGGAAGTGCCTTCTATAATTGTTCCTCCCGGTTTTAACTTGCCTGCTTTCTCAGCGTCTTCAATCATCTTCACAGCCATCCGGTCTTTGATGGAATTGCCGGGATTAAAAGTTTCAACCTTGGCAAGCACCAATGCAGGTATATCTTCAACAACTTTATTGAGCTTAACTAATGGTGTGTGACCAATGGTTTCAAGGATATTTTTACTATACATGTCGGAATAAATTTTTAAGAGGGCGAAGTTAGTGTTTTGCGTCATTGCGAGGAACGAAGCAATCTGTTTCATAGGGTGAGATTGCTTCGTTCCTCGCAATGACGGTAATTTTATTATTGATGATGATAACTCTCGTTTCGTAAAATGGTCATTGCACGATAAAACTGTTCTGCAAAAATTAATCTCGCCATTTCATGTGTAAATGTAAGTCGTGATAAAGTGATAGTTGCATTTGCACGTTCGCGTAAAATATTTTCAAAACCATAGGCGCCTCCAATCACAAAAACAATTGCTCTAGGATTTTTGTTAATCATTTGTTGTAACCACTCTGCAAATTTTACTGAGCTGAATTCTTTTCCTTTCTCATCCAATAACACCACAAAATCAGTCGGCTTGATTTGTTTCAATATTAAATCATTTTCTGCTTTATGGTTTGCATCAGCATTTGATTGTGTTTTGATTTCTTTCAGTTCGGAATATTCTACAGGCAAATAATGTTGAAGCCGTTTTAGATAAAGCTGAATTCCTTCATTGATAAAAGTCATTTTTGTTTTACCAGGAGAAATAATTTTTATTGTCATTTATTTGATGTGTGGGAAATTAAATAAATTAGGTAATCAAAGTAATTCGGAACATTCGTATAGCATTTGTTAATTAGTATCCAACTGATTCGTTAATTAGTAACCTATTTTTGTTCAATGAATATTTCAACGGCTGAATTTATATGCAGTAACACAAAGATGGAAAAGCTGCCCGAAGCCAGATTGCCTGAGTTCGCTTTTATCGGTCGTTCCAATGTTGGTAAGAGTTCGTTGATTAATATGCTTACCAAACGCAAAGGGTTGGCGAAAACTTCCAACACTCCAGGTAAAACGCAAACCATCAATCATTTTATCATCAATAATAACTGGTACTTAGTTGACTTGCCTGGATATGGATTTGCAAAAGTTGCACAAACTACACGTGGAACATGGGAGAAAATGATCAGCCAGTATTTGCAGCAACGATTGAATCTAATGAATGTGTTCGTGCTGGTTGACATAAGACTCATTCCTCAGAAAAATGATTTGAATTTTATTAATCGTTTAGGAGAACTTGCTATGCCATTCGCAATTATTTTTACAAAAGCAGATAAATTACCAAAAACAAAAATTCAACTCCAGGTGGATGCTTACAATAAAACCTTGCTTGAATACTGGGAAGAACTGCCTAAACAATTTGTTACTTCGGCAGAAAACGCATTGGGAAGAAATGAATTGCTTGAGTATATTGAAGGGATTGCCAAACAATATAAGAAGACTTAATTAGTGTCCGTTTACAAGTCCTACTTTTTCAAAAATAAATTGAATAGAACGCAGAAGACACAGATACTGATGATAAAACATGATTTTATCTGAAAAAAACATAACAATCTACTTCATCTGCATTCTATTAGACAACACTAATTAGCGTTTTGATATTGTTTCAATGCGTTTTGATAGGCTTGCTTTATTTCAGTTATCAGCGATTGTGGTTTTATCACTTTCATGTTGTCGCCAAAGGAAAGAAGCTCCATAATAAAATCATGGGTTATGTACAGTTTCAATTTTATTTGCAATTCATTTTTGTTGTCAATCAAAACTTGTTGTGTTTCGTGAAGTGGTAATGACTTGATATACTTTCCCTGGAATGCATTGTACGATAAAATTATTTCCTGTGGTTCTTCATCATCAGGGCTGATGATTCCAAAACAATAACGATAGCTTTCTTCGATGTTGTAAGTTTTAGGAAATTCAAATTTTCTTTTTGAAATTTCAAGATTTGATAAACGGTCGAGGGCAAAACTTTTTATGTTTCCTTCTTTGTTGTCCTTCGCTAAAAGATACCAGCGGTTTTTAAATTCTTTTAAAGAATAAGGTTCTGTAGTTCGTTCGGTTATTTCTTCTTCCCAGAATTTTTGATAAGAGAATTTGATTTGCAGTTTGTTTTTTATGGCATGAAGCAAACCATATAAATTTTCCGTGCCTTGCGGTTTGCGTTTTTCTAAATGAATGAATGGAGTTAAATCCTGTGCAAGATTTAATGAGTTGAACATGTCAAATGCTTCAATCATTCTTTGAAAGTTCGTATTCTCTGTTTCACTCTGGCTGATGAAATAACCTTTAGCGGAAGTTGAATATTCAATATCAATTCCAAAAATGTTTCTTATCTCCCGAATATCACGCTGCAAAGTCCGTTTTGAAAAACCAATGTTTAAAGTATCATCCTGCATTTGCAGATAGTCAAACTGTTTTTCAATGTAACCTTGCAGCTCCTCATAAGTGGAGTAAGGTTTTGATTTCAGTTTTTTCAGGATGAGCAGGTAACGGGAGAAGTAGCCGCGTTTGGACATTTTACATCAATACAATCTATTTTATAAATTTTTAATTATGTAATCCTCATAAAAAAGCATCTTGTTTTTTTTATCGTCAGAAAATTTCAAGCCTTCAATTTTGGTTTCTAAAAATGACAGCATATCAAATCCCCTTTCTAATATTTCTTTTTCAGTCCAAATTTCTTTTTTGCTTATCGTAATTTCATTAAAAGAGCCTGTTTTAAATCTTTCTTTTTTGTCAATCCATGGTTTATTTCCTAATGAGGAGTTTTTGCCTTTCTTAAGGATAGTTAAATTTCCCAGCGTATTTATTAAAACCTTATACGCCATTTCTTTTTTTTCAGCATCTAAATTTTTAGTAAAATTATTAACCGATTCACTCCAAAAGTCTTTCCAGTTTTGCGGAATAATATGTTCAATAGTTGTTTCTTCAAATTCATCTAACTTGATTTTTTCTGAATCATGCGGATATTTATTTCTTAAATATTCCTCGTACTCAAACAAAAAATATTTAAGAGCTCCCCATCTGTGAAAACCTTTAGGTCCTTTCACATAATTGAACAAGTCATTCATTGAAGAAATAAGGCGTTCCGAATCTGGCTTTTGATTTAACAGTTCTTGAATTTCTGTATTAACTTGTAATATATCTTTCTCTTTATTATAAATTTCTCTACCACGGAAAGCAAAAAATCTTTCATCAAAAACCCATAGACCGTTTACTTTATTTCTAAATAAGATAGCCTCAGTGTTATTGAATAAAGTATTTAGTATTTCAATATTATCTTTTGTATCAAGTACAGATAACAAAAACACTTTCATTTCCCTTGAGTTATTAAGCAAAAGAATTTTTTTAACAATCAGATAATCACTATTGTGTATGTTGTACCAAATATCAGATGATTGTGAAATACTCAATATATAATCTTCAATTTTTATGTAGCTTACAATATCTTCTCCCTCATGTTTATCTGCACGATTGCAAAACATTTGGAAAATTTTTTCTTCGGCAAGTTTTTCAGAAAAGACTGCTTCTTTCGGTTCTTTAATCATTGATAAATGAGAAGCCAAAAATTCATCCTCATCTAATAAATTATTTGGGTTCTTCGCAAGATTTTTATAAATATTACCCCAAGCGTCATTGATTTTTCTTCTTAAATTTTTTTTATCTTCTGTATTTGTTGAAGGCAGTTTAACAGTCAAATAAATCAATCTGTTTTTTAACTTTTCAAGAATTGTCAATGGTCTTCCACGGTTATTCATTGTTTCAAAAACCGCCTGAACATCTAAATCTATTTCAATAAACTTTTCATCAAATTGAAGACAATTAGATATTTTCTTAAAAATATTTTCTAGCTGCCCATGGGGCTTTGATTCTAATTTCTTTGCAAAAAATTTTTTTGCGAATTCAAGATTTTTGGAATAAACATTAAAACCACCATCTGTTATTGTTTTTGTATCATTAAATATTGTTGCTAATAAGTATTTATAATTTGTATCTTTTTCAGAATACGAAAATTTATATATTTTACTATGCCCATTTAATTTGCTTCTGTAGATATAGTTTTGTTCTAATTCATTTTTTGAAATTTCGCAATAACCTTCTTCTATTTTTAATTTCAAAATCAATTCATGAAGTAATATCATAATGGTTGTGAGCCGCTGCTGTCCGTCAATAACATCAAATATTTCAGCGCTATCTAATATCCATTTCGCTTCTTCAGTTATTGCTATTGAGCTTTTTTCCAGAAATATTGTTCCAGTATAATGTTGTCCGAGTTTACCATCTTTTTCAATTTCAATTTCTTCCAAGTCGTCCCAGAATTCATTCAGTTGTTTTTCAACCCATGCATACCCTCTTTGATAATCGGGAATTCTAAATATTTTTCTATTAAATAATTGTTGGAGATTCATCTCTTGTTTTAATTTGGTTAAATATTTTTATTAAGCAAATGTAATTTATAACGTTCCGCACAAGCCATTGCATCACTCAACGCATCGTGATGATTCAAAGGAATTTTATATTCCTTACATAGCGAAGCTAAGTTGTCTCCGAAAATTCTGTAAGTGCAATGTCCTGTGTATTGCGGTGGTTCAATGCCCTAATATTCCAGCGTTAGATTGAGGCAATGAAAGTCAAAAGAAAAGCCATTGTGTGCAACAAGGTTTTGATTTTTAATAAACGACTCAATCTGTTGCCAAACTTTATCAAAGGTTTGTGCATTTACTGTTTGTTCGGGTTTGATACCGTGAATGTCAATGAAGTTGTTCCAATAGAAATTATTGGGTGGTTGCACCAAAACAGAAAGCTGTTCTTTAGTGATTCCATTTTCAACACGAACCAAACCAACTTGGCAAATGCTCCAACGCTTACCATGTGCTGTTTCAAAATCAATTGCAGTAAATATTTTACTCATTCCTTGTTATGCACTTTTGTAGCTAATTCTCTTGCACTTCTCATCATAGGTTTCTATCAAGCTACCATTCTTAACTGTGAAATTGTTCCCTGCCGCTCCTCTTACAGTTTTGTTTGATAGGTTCATGTATGAAATGCGTTTACATTTTTCATCATAAACTTAATTAATGATCCATTGATCACTACAAAGAAATCGCTTGCGACTCCAGCAACTTCTTTATTAGATTGACTCATGTAGGAAATTCGTTTGCTGTCCTCATCATAAACCTCAATAAGACTTCCTTTTACTCTTACATCTGAAATCATGTTTTTAAAATTTGTTTTTTGTGCTTACTCTATCCAGTTTTCAGCTACACTGTTTTTCAATTTGTAATAATAGCCTTAAATCCAATCCTCACCCCTCCACAAAAAACTGATAATCTACCTTCAATTCAATCCATACATCATCAATATCCACAATATCCTGCCATGATAGTTGACTATGAAATATCAGACAGTGCATGGTATAACAAAAGAATAAATGAGCTAACGGATGAGGTGGATGAAGTTCGTTCCAGTTATCATTATAAAAACTTTCTTCCTCTGGGTCTTCACCAAATATCAAGAATGTTTTATCCTCCCAAATCGGATTTCCTTCCTCTGCATATTGCCTTTTGTTACAATCAGCATTATTACTAAACACACAAAAGCTTTGTTCAAAATTAAAATCATCAATTTGTTTTTCCTGTGCTTGTTTCTTCAATTTTAAATTCAACTCGTTTGCAAAAAGTCTTATCCGTGTTTCTTCCTTTTTTAATTTGCTGTTTAAATTTTTAATTCTTTCAATATTGATTGGAGAGAAAGAAAAATTTTCTGCTTTAGCATTCATATCAGTTTTGTGTTGGCAGTGCATCAAAAGATTTAAAGCCAATGCTGCTTAATCTTTTTGTTTGTTGAAAATCTTTATCTTCCTGGTTATAAATTGCTGTCAATGTCATTGGAGAATTCAATCGCGTAGTGAAGCCTAATTTATCTGACAAGTGTTGCGCCTTTTCAGTTTCTAATTCCTTGAACTCATATTTTGCAATCAATCTTCCTTTGCGCATTAAGGCATTATCCACTTTTGAAATATCAGTATTGAAGGAACAAATAATCTGAATATTTAAGCAGTCAGAAAGTAAACCATCAGAAATATTCAACAAAGCAGAAACAGGAGAGTGCCCCTGTTTTTCTCTGTCTACAATTATATTTTCAGCATCTTCAATTACAAAGATAGAATTAGGATTGTCAACCAATATTGAAATCAAATCAGGATTTGTAATTGCACTTGCCATGTTGGGAGGAAGGAAGATTACATTTTTCTTAAGCGCGGATATGAGATAGCGAATGTAAGAAGTTTTTCCAGTACCGGGTTTGCCGTGCAGGAGAACGAGGCCTTTATCATTCTTCTTTGATAATCGTTTTAAAATGGTTTGATGGACTGTTTTGAAATCATCATTGTAGTTATCTTCAATATTTAATTTGGGTATTAAGATATCAAGCGATCGGCTGCTAATACCATGTCGTGAACAGATGAGCAGATTAATTTGAGGTTTGTGTTTCGCTTTTCGCATTTTAAATTTTTGAATGGAATGGATAACTGTATCCACCGTTGCCATATTAGTGGTGCGAAACAGAAATTTAACGGCAGCACAGTTAACATCAAAATAAACAATCAGGTCGTCATACAATAGATAAAATATGTCATCAAGTTCAGCCCTTTTGCAACTTCCAAAATATCTTTTTCCGTAATAAAAATCTTTAATTTCATTTTTATAATATTCCCCAAACCATTTGTTTGCTTTTTTGCAATCAATATTGATCTCAAGAATAGAATTAGGAATAGTATCAAAGTGCGCAATAAATAACGCAAACTCATTTAGGTAGGAGTTTTTTCTTTCAGCAAAAACTTCTCCGAAATTAATTTTGGAAATTGTTCTTTCAAGTTGATTTCTGGCTGCTTGGGGTTCGTTAAGATTAATTGATTCTGTTTTCATACAACGATTGTTTTTTTATTTCGTTGCCAAAACTAAAACCTCCTTACGCCAAAGTGTGTCGCTGAAAAATATGCGATAAAAAAATTATTTAAGAAGCTGTCTGAATTTCTTTTGAGAATGTTTTTTTACCACATAGAAACATAGAAACATAGTTTTTCACATAGCTTTTTGTGTATTTTCTATGTTCTCTCTGTGTCTATGTGGTAATTTTTTCAGTTTTAGACAGCTTCTATGAGATCCGGTTGGTTTTCCTGGAATTCAATTACTATCCCAACACTTTCGTTTTTTCACCAAAGCTTTTAGAAAACTTTCTGATTTCTTCTGCCATCACTGTATCATTTGTTGCACGCTGATAGGTTTCAGCCATGCTTGCAAACGTCTCATAAAAAAAGAATTGCATTTCTTCCACCATCATTTCATGTGTCCATAAATCAATGCGCATGGTGCTCTTTTCTTTTTTATCCCACAGAGCAAGCATCAGGCTTTTTGATTCCTGCAAACCTTCTATTCCGCTTTCATCAGCTTGCCAATGAATAGCAACCGGTTGTTTTGTTTCGTTAAGCGTTATTGATAATTTAATTTCTGATTTTTTTGATTCTTCCATTTTCATAAAGTTTGAAGTCTATAATTTAAAGTTTAAAGTTTTGTCAGCGTCAGCCAACTTTAAACTTTAAACCTGAAACTTTAAACTATTTTTTCGGTTTATATTTCGATTCACTTAAAATTTTCTGTGCATCATTATTGTTTAGTAATTGTTCAAGCGTAACATTTCTGTTTGCATCCATATAGGATTGAACAATCTGCCATCCGATGTAACAACCGAGCTTTGCCGGTGCTTCTTTTGGAAACCCATTGGTAGAATTTCCATCATTAATAAATTTCATGTAAATACCTGGTGACTTATTGTACAATAATTTCTGTTCAATAAAAAATGACCATATTTTAGATTCATTTTCTCTTACCCATTGCACCTGTTTTGATGTATATCCTGTTCTTAATGTATCATCCATATCAGGAGCAAGTGCCTGAGAAAAATAAAGTTCTTTTCCCTGGTAAATCATGTTGCTCAGCATATCATTTGCATTAGCAGGAACATCCCATTCACTCTGAAACCATCCCTTGAGGCAATCATTTACAATGTATTCTTTTCTGAATTTGCGTATCAGGTATTGTGGTAATTGAAGCGATGAGTAATATTTATAATCAGCACCGAGATACATATCCAATCCAATCCCCAACATACTATCCATCGCCATTACGTTATAATTGAATGGAGCGATATAGGTAACAAGGTCAGGAATAACTTTTTTTGGAAAATAATATTTGTAATGCTTAAATACTTCTTCAATATCTTCTTTTACATCACTGACATCCTTGTATTTTTTTTGCGATTCAGCATATACTTCTGAAATATATTTATCATGTGTGTATTGATTTAAATTTAAAGCAAGGATTGCATCATTGCCTGATGGAAGCTGAATCATTCGGGTGCAATACAAATCAAAAAACCTTCCATATTGATTACGCAAAGATTTTACAACTGTTGAATCAAATGTCTGCTGTTTGAATAAATCCTGTTCAAATCGTTTCAGTGACAATGAAACCTTTTCATCCGAAACATTAATATGATGTCTGTCCTGCTGTGTGCATGAAACTAACAACTGCATGCTTAAAAAAAGACATGAAAACATGGCACATCTTTTTAAATAACCAATAATGTTTAACATTGTACCTCTAAACTCACTCATTATGAAACATATTATTTCCTTTTTATTATTTTTCCTTTTAGCAGGGAATTATGTTGCTAACGCACAAAAATTCCATTTCGGTTTAAACATTGCCCCGGGTATTGCGTGGATAAAACCAGATACCAAAGGCTTTGATAATGACGGGGTGAAATTAGCGTTTTCATACGGCATCATTACCGAGTTTGCTTTTAATGAAAATCAAAACTATGCTTTGGCTACCGGCTTGCAGGTATCATACAGAGGAGGAAAAATTTCAAAGCTGGTTTCAATACCGGATGGAAACGGAGGATTTAAAACTGTTAATAGTAAAACCAAGTTTACATTGGAATACCTTGAACTGCCTCTTACATTAAAAATGAAAACGAATGAAATTGGAGCCTTCAAATATTTTGGTCAATTCGGTTTATTACCCGCATTTAATATAAAAGCTACTTCAGTAAATGATAATGGTGTTAATATAACCAATGAAAATATAAAGAGTGATATTAATGCTTTCAGTGCTTCATTGTTAGTGGCATTAGGATTAGAGTATAACTTAGTGGGAAATACCAGTCTGGTGGTTTCGGCAGGATTTAATAATGGCCTTACAGATGTTTTGGACGATAAAGAATCAAAAGCCATCAGTAATCTAATTATTTTTAATGTGGGTATATTGTTTTAAAAAATTAAACAACGCTACCTATTTTTAAATGTTGACAGAAGCACCAAATCAACGTTAAATTTTTTTATTGCGTTATAAATAACTCCTCACTGTAAGCTATTTTTTCAGTGGCTAACTCTCTATCTTTGCACTATGCAATCCGTTTCCGAGAAGGCATTTTATTGCAATAGCCTCACAAGTTATAGTCGTCTTCAAACCCGTGAAGTTTTTATTGGTGATGTTCCATTAGGTGGCAATAATCCCATTCGTGTTCAGAGTATGACTACAACTGATACGATGGATACGATAGCCACCGTTGAACAAAGCATCCGAATGATTGATGCCGGTTGTGAGTATGTACGGATTACTGCACCAAGTATTAACGAGGCACACAATCTTAAAAACATAAAAGATGAATTAAAGAAACGCGGTTATGCAACTCCGTTGATTGCTGATATTCACTTCACCCCTAACGCTGCAGAGGTTGCTGCACGAATTGTAGAAAAAGTGCGTGTGAACCCCGGCAATTTTGCTGACAAAAAAAAGTTTGAGAATATTGATTACACTGATTCAACTTATGAGGCAGAATTAGAAAGGATACAAAACCGGTTTCTTCCGCTCGTAAAAATCTGTAAGGAATATGGCACTGCAATGCGTATAGGTACCAATCATGGTTCGCTGAGTGACCGTATTATGAGCCGTTATGGCGATACTCCGCTGGGAATGGTTGAATCTGCTTTGGAGTTTTTGCGTATTTGTGAGTCAGTAAATTATTACAACATTGTGCTGAGCATGAAGTCGAGCAATCCGCAAGTGATGGTACAGGCATATCGTTTGCTCATTGCAAAAATGCACGAGGAAGGAATGAATTATCCATTACATCTGGGAGTGACTGAAGCGGGTGAAGGAGAAGACGGACGCATTAAATCCGCAGCTGGTATTGGTACACTACTCGAGGATGGAATTGGTGATACCATTCGTGTTTCATTAACAGAAGATCCGGAGTTTGAAATTCCGGTTGCGAAAGAATTGGTTAATCGTTACCTCGCTCGTTTCAAACATGAACCCATTCCTCCAATAAATGAAAACATACAACTTCCATATTCTCCTTTCGAACATAAAAAGCGTGAAAGCATTGAAGTAAATAATATTGGTAAACATAATGTACCAAGAGTAATTGCAGATTATTCCAAAATAGAAAATATAACTGCAGCATCATTGTTTGCAGTTGGATATAATTATTCCGTTCCGTTAGACAAATGGAATTTAAGTGACCAGGCCTGCGATTATATTTATCTTGGAAATAAAACAATTGATTTTGAAATTCCCGGAACACTCGGGTTGATAGTTGATTTTGAAAAATGGAAAACGATTGAAAATAAAAATCGCGTTTATCCATTGTTTACTGCGAAGAAATTTATCCATCAACCGGAATCAGCAGAAATAAATTTTATTCGATTAAACATAAATGATATTTTAAATTTTGAGTGGAGTAAACTCGATCAAAGCTGTGTTATTGTTTTAGAAACAAATAATGCACATACGATGGCTGAGCTTCGCAGAATTTTTATTGAACTCGAATTACAAAAAGTGAGAGCTGCAGTTATAGTTCATTTTACTTATGAAAATATCTCGGATGAGCAATTACGATTGAATGCAAGTACTGATGCAGGCGGATTATTTTTAGATGGATTTGGAGATGGAATCTGGATAACAACCTCACCTAATGTTTCTCCAAAATCAATCAACAGTGTTTCATTTGGAATTTTACAGGCATGCCGTCAACGCATTTCAAAAACAGAATACATCAGTTGCCCAAGTTGCGGACGTACATTATTTGATTTACAGGAAACCACTGCCAGCATTCGTTCACGCACTGAACATTTAAAAGGATTAAAAATTGGTATCATGGGTTGCATTGTTAACGGACCTGGTGAAATGGCAGATGCTGATTATGGTTATGTGGGTTCAGGTGTTGGAAAAATTACTTTATACAAAGGCAAA
>JANLZB010000052.1:0-61323 GCA_031366005.1 Bacteroidota bacterium
CGGAATTCCGGGGCTTCGCTGTTTGTCCGAGGTTAAGATTATTTATTGTGCAAGTTGAACGTTAACTGCATTTAAACCTTTCTTGCCTTGCGTCACTTCGAAGGTAACTTCATCACCATCGCGTACGTTGCTTTTTAATCCTGTTGAATGAACGAATACATCTTGTCCTGTTTCGTCATCCTGAATAAACCCAAAACCTTTTGAGTTATTGAAAAATTTTACTTTCCCTTTTTTCATTTTAATGTTATTTAATTTTAATTAATGTGCGCCAAAGATAACTATTTAACAACACGAATTACTTTTTAGAAAAAATAAACTTCCTGATTTCTAACGCCTTAATACCACATAACCACTTCTTACTTCTCCATTATTCAGGTTGATTACATAGAAGTAAGTGCCGTCAGTGAGTTCTCCGCCAAGGGTTACAAGATCAACATTGGAGAATCCGTTCCAGCTGTTATCATAATCTTCCTTATTATAAACTAGGTTACCCCAACGATTGAATATCTCCAAACGGTTTCCAGGATAATGCGAAATATGACTGATTACAAAGTAATCATTGGTGTTATCGCCATTCGGTGAAAAACCATTCGGTATTTCTAATGAATCACAAGCTATTGTAATTTTTACACTGTCAGTAGCCGAACATCCGTTTACATCTGTAGCAATCACATAATACAAAGTTGAAGAAGAAGGATTTGCAACAGGATTTGCTGTGATTGTATTGTCTAATCCTGATGATGGAGACCATTGATAAGTGTTTGCTCCTGATACTGATAAAACTGCTGATGAATCACATTCCATATTGAAATCATTAGTAACAGTAATTAAAGGCAGCATGTTTTCTGTGACTTGAATTGATGATGATGAATAGGTACCACAATTATTTGTTAAGGTTAAATAATAATTTCCTCCTGTAAACAATGTGTAATTATTCGAATCATTATTTGTAATAACAACTGAATCAAGATACCACTGGTAAACTGAATTGGAGTAATAAGAACCTGATAATATTACACTGTCACCTGAACAGAAACTTGTATCTCCAGTAATTATCAGGTTAAGTGAAATGCTGTCAGTAAGTAAAATGTTTCCGGTGGCAACACATCCTGAGGAATCAGTTATTGTTAAAGCATAATTTCCGGATTGTAAACTGTCGATAAAATTTACTGTGTCATTAGTGTTCCATAAATATTGATAAGGCATCAGCCCACCACTAACATTAACAGAAATATTTCCTGTAATGCCATTTATACATTGTGGTTGCTGTGTTGTGAAGTTATAACTGATTGCAGGATTTAAATTGAGAAGAGTATCGCTCATTGAAAGAACACATCCGTTTGAATCTGCAATCATCACTAAATAAATTCCGGCAGTTAAACTATCATTCAGGCTTGTGGTATCACCATTATTCCACAAATATTGATAAGGTGAAATACCACCGCTGACATTTAATTGAATTGAACCTGTGGAATCACCAAAACAAATAATATTATTTAATGAAGAACTGGCTGTTAAAGCTGAAGCAGGTTGGGTGAAAGTATCAGTAAGCATTGCAACACATCCATTGGTGTCTGTTACTGTTACAGAATAATTTCCCTGTTGAAGAGAATCAATTACGGAAATAGTGTCTGTGGTATTCCATAAATAATAATAAGGTGAAGTTCCACCACTAACAATTAACTGGACGGAACCGGAGCTATCTCCAAAACATTTTACTGCTTGCACTATGGAAGCAACAGCTAACGGAGCAACCGGACCTGTTACACTGTCAATCAAAGAAGAAGCACAACTGTTACTATCTAATACCGTTACCTGGTAAACTCCGGCAATTAAACTATCAAGATCTTCAATAGTATCGGTTGTGTTCCATGCATATGTAAACGGAGCAAACCCATTCACCGTTAGATCAATTGCACCGCTGCTGTCACCAAAACATTTAACATTAGTTGTTGATGCAGTAAGAATTGGGTTCGAGTGAACAGTTATCAAAACATAACCTGTATCGCACAAAGATGGAATTCCATTATCACAAACTAAATAAACGATAGTATCTGATCCATCGTACCCGGGAGTTGCGCCATATCCAATCTGATACAGTGAATCAATTGCAGCATTTCCATGCGAAGGCATTGTTATAATACTTGCTGATAATGTATCACCGTCAACATCTGTATCATTATTAAGAATCGAAAAGATCACACTGTCAGAAGAACATAATATTAATGTATCATTGATTGCAACGGGTGTATTGTTAACCGGTGTCACAGTGACAATAATGTAAGCTGTATCACAAAGCACCGGCATTCCTGAATCACAAATTGCATACATAATGGTGTCTATTCCATTGAATGAACTATCAGGACAATAAATTATTTGTCCTGCAATTGTATCAAGTATAGCTGTTCCATGATTTGGATTTGTGACAATTACAAAAGATGATGGATTAATATTATTCTCTGCATCGGTATCATTACTCAATGCATTAATTGTGATGCAAGAGTCTTCAGGAGTGTTTGTAAAATCATCATTTGCAATTGGTGCATCATTAACCGGAAGAATGGTTATGTAAATCCATGCAGTATCACAATACACGGGCAATCCACTATCGCAAATCGCATATTGAATACTATCAGAGCCGGAAAAATTTGAATTAGGAGAATAGATAATTGAATCTGTTGTGATAAATGCACTTCCATTGTAAGGCCCATTGATAATTATCAGTGATCCCACATTGATATTGTTATCTGCATCGCTGTCATTTGCAAGCGGTAGAATAACTGTTATGGAGTCTTCATTGATTATCAGTGTATCATTATTAGCAAATGGAGGACTGTTTACATATACTGTCATTGTATCTGTAGCAGAACAACCCAAACTATCAGTAACAGTAAGATCATAAACTGTTGTAATTAATGGAGTGCTTGTTGGATTAGCAAGCGTTGAATCATCAAGATAAAGAGAAGGGTTCCATGAATAAGTGTAAGGTGACGTACCACCCGTTGCTGCAGGAGTGCTACCTAAAATAACCGATGTTCCTGAAGTAACAAATGCATCAGTACCTGCATCGGCAACAGGGTTTGCATTTGCATATATATTTATTGTATCAGCAGAGACGCAGGTCCCGTTTACAATAGTCCATACAAATAAATTATTACCTGTAGCCAAGTTTGAAACGGTAGTTGATGGAGCAGTAGCATTTGTAATAGTTGATCCGTTTAATGAAGTCCATGTTCCTGTTCCGGTTAACGGTGTATTCCCAGTAATTGTAGCAACTGAATTTGCACAAATTGTTTGATCAATACCTGCGTTTGCAATAGTTGGAATTGAGTCAACAATAATATTTATTGTGTCAGATGATGAACAGGTACCATTCGTGATATTCCACACAAAACTGTAATTGCCGGCAGTTAATCCTGTAACGCTGGTGTTTGGATTGTTACTATTTGAAATTACTGCCACGCTTGTTGTTGTCCATGTGCCTGATCCGACAGTTGGTGTGTTTGCAGCAAGCATTGTTGAGTCTATTGATTCACACATTTGCTGATCTGGTCCTGCATTTGCAATTTCAGAAGAGTCAACGGTAATAATAATTGTATCAGCGCTATTGCATGAACCGTTTGTTATGGTCCATACAAAAGAATAAGAGCCAGCAATATTTAAACCTGTTACTGATGATGACGAACTTGAAGGAGTAGTGATTGTTGCAGTGCTTGTGGTTGTCCACAATCCACTTCCTGATGAAGGAATATTTCCAGCTAATGATGTAGATCCTGTGCTTGCGCAAATTTGCTGATCACTTCCGGCATTTGCAATTATTAAACTATCCACATTAATTCTAACGGTATCACGTGAAGTACATGTTCCACTTACAATTGTCCACACAAAATCAAAAGTTCCTGTTGATAATCCTGTGACTGTAGTATTTGGATTAGAAGGAGTAGTAATAGTAGCACCGCTTATTGTTGTCCATGTTCCGTTTCCGGGAGAAGGATTATTTCCTGTTAAAGTTGTTGAAAATATTGATGAGCAAAGTTGTTGATCCTGTCCTGCATTTGCAATTACTGATGCATCAACTGTAATTACAACTGTATCTCTTGATATACAAGTTCCATTTGTTATTGTCCATACAAAAGAATAAGTACCTGCAATATTTAAACCTGTTACTGTTGTTGTGGGACTTGAAGGAGTTGTTATCGTTGCTCCGCTTGTTGTTGTCCACAATCCGCTTCCTGATGCAGGAATATTTCCAGCCATTGTGGCGATTGCTGTGCTTGCGCAAATTTGCTGATCAGAACCAGCGTTTGAAACTACAAGATTGCTTACCACAATTCTGACAGTATCACGAGAAATACATGATCCATTTGCAATTGTCCACACAAAATCAAAAGTTCCTGCTGATAATCCTGTTACTGTTGTGTTTGGATTAGATGGAGTAGTAATAGTTGCACCACTTGTTGTTGTCCAAGTTCCGTTTCCGGGAGAAGGATTATTTCCTGCTAAAATGGTTGAAGATGTTGATGAGCAAAGTTGTTGATCTGCACCAGCATTGGCAATAACTGATGCATCAACTGTAATTACAACTGTATCTCTTGATATACAAGCTCCGTTTGTTATTGTCCATACAAAAGAATAATTGCCTGCAATTGTTAAACCTGAAACGTATGTGTTAGGTGTAGAAGGCGAAGTTATAATTGCACTGCTTGTAGTAGTCCATAACCCACTTCCTGATGCGGGAGTATTTCCTATCAGTGTGGTTGTTCCTGTTGATGCACAAATTTGTTGATCAGGACCAGCATTGATTGGACCCATATGACTCACTGTTATTTTAACTGTATCACGTGAAGTGCAGGTGCCATTTACAATTGTCCAGATAAAATTAAAAACGCCAGTTGATAATCCAGTAATCGTTGTATTGGGATTAGATGGTGTTGTGATTGTTGCACCACTTGTGGTAGTCCATGTTCCGTTTCCGGGAGCCGGATTATTACCTGCCAGTGTTGTTGAAACTGCATCACATAGTTGCTGATCAGGACCTGCATTTGCAATTACCGTTGCATTTACTGTAATAACAACTGTATCTCTTGATATACAAGATCCGTTTGTTATTATCCATACAAAAGAATAATTGCCTGCAATTGTTAAACCTGTTATTGTTGATGTCGGACTCGTTGGAGTTGTAATAATTGCGCTGCTTGTTGTTGTCCACAACCCACTTCCTGATGCCGGAGTATTTCCAGCCAGTGCTGCCGTGGGTGTGCTTGCGCAGATTTGTTGATCCGGCCCTGCATTTGAAACGATAAGAGTGCTCACTGTAATTCTAACAGTATCTCTTGTAGTACAAGTTCCATTTACAATGGTCCATATAAAATTAAAACTGCCGGCTGATAAACTGGATACTGTTGATGTCGGACTTGCGGGAGTTGTTATTGTTGCACCACTTGTAGTTGTCCATGTTCCTGTTCCCGGTGTTGCTGTATTTCCTGCAAGCGTTGCTGTTGTAACATTGCAAAGTAACTGATCAGCGCCTGCATTTGCATTTATCAAAGAGTCAACATGTACAATCACAGTATCACGTGATATACAGGCACCCAAAGTAATCGTCCATATAAAGGCACTATTACCTATTGGAAGATTTGTAACAGTAGTTGTAGCTGATGAAGGTGAAGTAATCGTTGCTGTGCTTGTGGTGCTCCATGAACCTACTCCAGATGCGGGAACATTTCCGCTAATGGAAGCAGAAGTTGCATTACATAAATTCTGATCTGCACCTGCGTTGGATGGTGTTGGATTACGTACAATAATCACCATGGTATCTCTGCTTATGCAAGCTCCGTTACTTATTGACCATACAAAAAAATAAAAACCTGCAACGTTCATTCCGCTTATACCTGTTGTTGCACTTGTGGGCGAAGTAATTGTTGCAATGCTTGTTGTTGTCCATAATCCTGTTCCTGGTGCTGGATTATTTCCGTTCAATGTTGCTATTCCTGTTGTAGTACAAACCTGCAAATCATTGCCGGCATTAGCGGCTTTATACTGACTCACTGTTATCACCATTGTATCTCTGCTTAAGCACGCACCATTAGTAACTGTCCAGATAAAATTATAAGTACCTGCTGTTGTCAAGCCTGAAACGGTTGCATTAACTGAATTTGGATTAGTAATAGTTGCGCTGCTTGTTGTTGACCATACTCCGCTTCCAATTACCGGTGCGGTTGCACTCAAAGTTGCAGTGCCGGGATTGGAACAAATTGCCTGATCACTTCCTGCATTGGAAGTTACAGCAGCATTCACTACTAGTTTAACTGTGTCGGTTGAAGTACATGAAATGTTTGTTATCGTCCAAATAAAAGTATAGGTGCCAACAGCATTTAATCCGGTGATCGTTGTTGTGGGAGATGCTGGAGTTGTTATTGTTGCACTACTTGTTGTTGTCCAAGTTCCTGTTCCGGGCGCAGGATTATTTGCAGCCATTGTTGCAGTTGCAGTGCTGATGCAAACCTGTTGATCTGGGCCTGCGTTAGCGACAATGGGATTATCAACTATAACAAATACCTGGTCAGCATCACTACATGATCCATCTGATAAAACCCAGAAAAAAAGATAAGTTCCTGAAATCAGATTGCCGACTTGAGTTGTATCATTTAGCGGGGATGTGATGGTTGCTGAAGAAGGAGTAAACCAATTACCCGTTACGCCTGAAACTATCGGAGCGTTTGAATACAACGTGGTTGTATTTGCCGGTGAGCAAAGGTGAATCGTGTTGGGATTTGCGACAGCCTCTATAACATAAACAGTATGTGAAACGGAAGCACCCTGACTTGCTGCATCAGTAACAGTCAGTGTTACTGTTTTAATTCCTCCTGTATTATATGCATGTGTGGGATTTTGCACGGAAGAAATTCCACCGTCACCGAAAGTCCAGCTCCAGTTTGTTATGCTGCCGGTATAACCGGAGCTTAAATCAGTAAATGAAACCGTATTACTGATACAAACGATGGAATCGTTTACTGAAAAAGCTGCGGTGAATTGTGCCTTTGCCGAGAATGACAAAAGCAATAATATACATCCACATAATAGCCGGTTTATATATCTGCCTATAAACATGTTTCAATTAATATATGAGCATTCATTGAGGATTCTTACGGAAAAGAAGTAAGAGGGTTACAAAATGAAACATATTCTATAAATATATTTGCACCCATGTCTATAAATCCAGTTGTTCTTTCAAACACAAAGCTTGTGAGTATCGCCACTGAATACGGCACTCCTTTATATATATATCACGCTGAACGGATAAAACAGCAGTATTCACGGCTCACCACTGCCTTTAACGGAATTAATGCACACATTTTTTATGCATGCAAAGCATTGTCAAATATTAATGTGCTCAAGTATATTAAAAGTCTTGGTGCTGGTTTGGATACGGTTTCTATTGGTGAGTTATACCTTGGGTTACAGGCAGGTTTCCAGCCACAGGATATCATCTTTACTCCTAACTGTGTTGCGTTAGATGAAATCGTTCTTGCAAAAGAGAAAGGTGTTAATATCAACATTGATAATATTTCATTGCTCGAACAGTTTGGAAATATTTATGGTGATAGCTATCCTGTTTGTATTCGTATCAATCCGCACATTATGGCTGGTGGTAATTATAAAATTTCAACTGGTCACGTGGATAGTAAATTCGGCATTTCCATTCACCAGTTACGACACATTGAACGCATTGTAAAATCCACTGGTTTGAAAGTGAAAGGACTTCATATGCATACAGGTTCTGAAATTATGGATACTGGCGTTTTTCTTCGTGGAGCAGAAATCATGTATGAGATAACGGAACATTTTCCTCACCTGGAGTTTATTGATATGGGTAGTGGATTTAAAATTGCTTATAAGCCTGATGATCCTGAAACAAATGTGGAAGAGTTAGGTGTGCAATTGAGCGAAAGCTTTAATGCCTTTGCAAAAAATTATAATCCTGATTTGCAATTGTGGTTTGAACCAGGTAAATATATTGTGAGCGGTTCAGGCTATTTTGTGGTGAAAGCAAATGTGGTGAAACAAACTACTGCAACTGTTTTTGTTGGAGTTAACTCAGGGTTTAATCATTTGATACGACCTATGTTTTATGATGCTTATCACACCATCACTAATATAACTAATCCTGCAGGTGCAGAAAGAATTTACACCGTGGTGGGCAACATCTGCGAAACAGACACTTTCGCCTGGGACAGAAAATTGAATGAGGTGCGTGAAGGAGATTTGCTTTGTTTTTATAATGCAGGTGCTTATGGATTTGAAATGTCATCAAACTTTAACTCGCGGTTAAAACCTGCTGAGGTTTTAGTTGTAGATGATAAAGCACATCTGATACGTAAAGCTGATGTGTTTGAAGATTTAATGCGTAACCAGGTAGTGGTTTTATAAAAATATTTTTTGCTTTTTAAAATTTTTTATTGCTTTAAATAGCTTGCAGCAAACAGTAAATCCTCAGGAAACGTAATTTTTATATTTCTATATTCTCCTTCTATAAGATGAATTTTTCTTCCTGTTTGTTCATATAGCGAAGCTTCATCAGTAAATAAATCATAGTCGGGATTTTGAAATGCTTCCAGCAGTTCATTTGTTTTGAAACATTGTGGAGTTTGAATGATGCGATATTGGTCACGGTCAACTGCATAACTGTCATTGCCGTTTAATTCTCTTAATGATTCTTTTAACTTAACAGCAGGCACAGCATTACCATGTTTACCTGCTTCATTAAATAATTTTTCAATTAGTGATAATGAAACACAAGGCCGCACACCATCATGAATTGCAACAAGGCTGTTCTTTTCAATTGCTTTCAAACCATTCAAAACAGATTCTGCCCTGGTGTTTCCGCCATCAACAATTTGATGCGGAATATTAAATCCATGGTTTTTGCAAATCTCTTTCCAGTAATCATGATATTCATTACTTAATGCTAAAATGATTTTTGTGTCAGCATTATTAAACCGTTCCAATGTATGCATCAGAACAGGTTTATCATTAACCATTAAAAACTGCTTGGGCAAGATGCTCTTGAATCGAGTACCCTGCCCACCAGCAACAATTACTGCATAAAGGTTCATTAATCAATAATCAGCATGGCATCTCCATAGCTGAAAAAACGATATTTCTCTTTCTGGGCAACTTTGTATGCTTCCATAATTAAGTCATAACCTGCAAATGCTGCTGTCATCATTAATAAAGTTGACTCAGGCATGTGAAAATTAGTTACCATCATGTTCGCAATACTGAAATCATATGGAGGAAAAATAAATTTATTCGTCCAGCCGGTATAAGGTTTTAACTCTCCCAATGTTGAGACAGAAGATTCAATAGCACGCATGGAAGTAGTGCCCACAGCGCAGATATTTTTTCTCTTTTCTTTTGCCTTATTAACAATATCAGCTGCTTCCTGCGACACGCTGAATTGCTCAGAATCCATTTTATGTTTGGTGAGGTCTTCTACTTCCACCGGGCGAAAAGTTCCTAAGCCAACATGCAATGTTACTTCTGCAAGATTCACTCCTTTCAATTCCATCCGCTTTAATAATTCACGGCTGAAATGCAGACCAGCAGTAGGAGCTGCAACGGCACCTTCGTGCTTTGCATACACTGTTTGATAACGTTCCTTATCAGCAGGTTCCGCTTTGCGTTTGATATACTTAGGTAAAGGTGTATGTCCTAATTGCTCAATTACATCTCTGAATTCAGCTGACGTGCCATCAAACAAAAAGCGCAGTGTTCTTCCACGTGAGGTGGTGTTGTCTATTACTTCTGCCACCAGCATATCATCATCACCAAAATAAAGTTTGTTACCAATCCTGATTTTGCGTGCCGGATCAACTAAAACATCCCAAAGCTTGCTCTCAGCATTTAATTCTCTTAATAAGAATACTTCGATTTTAGCTCCTGTTTTTTCTTTGTTACCATACAGACGTGCAGGAAACACTTTAGTATTGTTGAGTACTAAAACATCTCCATCATTAAAATATCCAAGAATATCTTTAAAGACTTTGTGCTCTATTTTTCCTGTCTTACGATGCACAACCATCATCCTTGATTCATCGCGGTTGGATGAAGGATGCGTGGCTAATAATTTTTCATTGATGTGGAATTTGAACTGTGTTAATTTCATTTCGCTTACGGGCTTTATTTAATATGTTTAATTATCTCTTAGAATTATCCTTCGTTTTTTCAAAAGGGAGGCAAATATAGTCTTGCAAGTGCCCGAAGACCTAATTTTGATTGATAACTATTTGATAATGAGAAAGAAAAAAACTAAAAAACGATGCTTTTATGCTATTTTGAAAATTGAAAAAGCTTTACTTAAATGTGTATCGCGCGGTTTTCAGTTGCCGCCAAACATGCTTCTTTAAACGCTTCGGTAAAAGTAGGATGTGCATGGCTCATGCGTGCAATGTCTTCTGCTGATGCGCGGTATTCCATCGCAACAACTGCTTCTGCAATCATATCAGCAGCACGCGGACCAATCATGTGAACACCTAAAATTTCATCAGTGTTTTTATCTGCCAATACTTTTACAAATCCATCGGTATCCATACTTGCTCTTGCACGACCACTTGCTTTAAATGGAAATGATCCTGTTTTATAAGAGATGTTTTTTGTTTTCAATTCTACTTCCGTGTAACCTACTGCGGCAACTTCTGGCCAGGTGTAAACCACTCCGGGAATCAGTAAATAATTTATGTGCGGTTTTTGTCCTGCAATAATTTCTGCAACAAACATGCCTTCTTCTTCTGCTTTATGTGCAAGCATTGCTCCCTGAATTACATCACCTATTGCATAAATATTTTTCACATTCGTTTGCAGATTTTCATTCACCACAATTCTACCGCGTTCATCTTTTTCAATATTTATTTTTTCCAATCCTAAGTTTTCTGTGTATGGAATTCGTCCAACACTCACCAAACAATAATCGCCTTGAATCTCTAATTCTTTTTTATCTTTTGTTGAAGTTGCCTTAAGAATAATTCCTTTTTTGTCTGCAACAACTGATGTTACACCGTGTTGCATGTAAAATAGAAAACCAAGTTTTTGCAATGTCTTTTGTAATTCTTTTCCAAGCGAACGATCCATGTTTGCAATAATAGAATCTAAAAATTCAATCACACTCACCTTTGACCCTAAGCGTGCATAAACTGAACCCAACTCCAAACCAATTACTCCACCACCAATAATTAATAAATGTTTAGGGATTTCTTTTAATGACAATGCTTCTGTAGAAGTGATGATTCTTGTTTTATCAATGGTAATTCCTTTAAGTGGAGATGGTTTGGAACCTGTTGCAATGATTGTGTTTGCAGAAGTAATGTTTTGTGTTTTGTTATCAACAGATAAAATTTGAATTGTGTTTGCATCCACAAAACTTCCATGTCCGTAATACACATCAATTTTATTTTTCTTCATCAGAAATTTTATACCTTCCACAGTTTGGGAAACAACTCCGTTCTTGCGTTTAATCATTTGCTCGAAATTCACTGACAACTCTTTCACATCAATACCATGTTCTTTAAACTGATTTTTTGCCTTATGATAATGTTCACTTGAATCAAGCAAAGCTTTGGAAGGAATGCATCCGACATTTAAACATGTTCCTCCTAATGCATTATATTTTTCAATGATTGCAGTTTTAAAACCTAATTGTGCGCAACGAATCGCAGCCACATATCCACCGGGACCGGAACCGATGACTGTTACATCATATTTTGAATCCATACTTTTATTAATGAACAATTAAAAATTAATAATGACTAATGTCGAAGGGCAAAATTAGCGGAATCCTGCAACGTTAAATAACTTCCATTTTTTTCATCAGGAAAGTTGCACTCTTGTTTTTGCAAATGCCATCTCTTAATTTATAATCGAACGATAAATCGTTATTGATAATTTCCACTTCAAAACATTTATTGGTAAGAATGTTTGGAAATTCTTCCGTGGTTTTACAAATTTCCATATCGTGTGTTGCGATGGCACCGATAGCATTTTTATTCAATATCTTTTTTATTACTTCGATGGTTCCGTGACGCTTGTCATCTGAATTAGTTCCTCTTAATATTTCATCCAATAAAACAAAACAAACTTTTTTATCCAACGCATTCATGATATGCTTCAAACGTTTTACCTCCGCAAAAAAATAAGATTCGCTATCAGCGAGTGAATCCGATTGACGCATGGAAACTATCACATCAAGCGGATGAATACTTGCGTTAGATGAGCAAACAGGTGAACCTGTACCGGCAAGAATCATATTAATTCCTAACGTTCTTAAAAATGTGCTTTTGCCTGACATGTTGGAGCCGGTGAGAATGATAAATCTATTGTCAATAAATTCTACATCATTACAAATCCGTTTTTCTTCTGCTATAAGCGGATGTCCGAGTTCGCTGAATGAAATTTCAAAATTGTTATTGAGGTTTGGAAAGGTAAACTTTGAATTATTATATGAAAAATTTGCAAGGCTGTTAAGGGCTTCAAATTCTCCCATTACATCAAGCCACTATCCAATAGATGTTGCATATTCTTTTTTCCAATTCAACAGAGTGTTTAATGCCCTAACATGGTATAAAATAATTCCGTTAAATAAAGCGGCTGCAAAAATATTATTAATGCTATCCAGCTTATTAAACAAAGAAGATAATCTTTTGATCTGCGCACTTACTTCACCCGTTTTATAATTGAGTTTTTCCTTTAGCGCATTTGATTTTAAACTTACAAATTCTTCTTTTTCAATTATATGAATGATTAAACTGTATTGATTAATGATCTTATGAATTTTATCCGCATCAATGATTTCTTTTTTAATTTTTTTTGTTTGTGTTGACAATAGAGTAAGGTTAAAAAGAAATAATCCGCTTGTGATAGATCCAAAAACACTTTCGTGAAAATATAAGCTTAGTATAAATGACAAAACAAGAACAATGGATGAAGCATAAGAAATAAACATTAAATATTTAGGTAATCCTTCGCACGGTGTTTCCGACCATTTGATCAGTTTGTTATAAATCTCTTTACTGTCCTTTGTAATTTTTGCCAGCGATAATAAATCCTGTCTCCAGTGGATTTTTTGAGATAATTCTTTAATCGCTTCCTGGTTTAATTTGATTTCTTCATTTGGTAATAGCGTAAGTAATAATTCCGCAAGCTTCTTTTCTCCAATGTAAGTTGCAGTTCTATTTAAGTTTTGGAAAAGTGAATGGTTGCCAAAAACATCAAGATCGAATGAATAAAGATGTGTGGTATCAGCATATTCTATTCCGTTCTTAAAAGGAATTTTTTCTCGTTTCAGATAAACTATTTCATCATTATTAATCTCTACAAGGGCTTTGGTTAATTCTCGCTGGTTTACTATTTTTTGATGTTGTTTGAGAAGGAAAAAGAAAAGCAGAAGCAATAAAAAGAAGGCAAAAAGAAAGACAATATTTTCTGTAACAAGATAATAATAAGAGCAAATTGCTAAACAGATTATTACAACTAATCTTAGTATGCTGATAAGATTGTATTTTTTATTCAACTGTGAATATTCAACAGAATATTTTTCTTTAAGCGCTATGTATTGCTCCATATAGCCTTCAGTTAGTTTCCGGATTTTGAAGCAAATCTTTTACTATCTGATTTTTTAAAGCGATAGAAAAAGAAAATGACCAATATTAAAATAGAGGCAACTGAAGCGATCACTCCAATATAATCTCCATGTAAAACATAAAATGTTAAACGATTATTCAGATAAATCTTTTGTTTGATCGCATCATCTGTCCACCATTTTGTTGGTTGCGATATTTCTCCAAGCTGATTGATAAAACAGGAAATGCCAGTGTTAGCGGAACGCGCAATATCTCTTCTCGTTTCAATCGCTCTTAATCTTGCATACTGGCAATGCTGACGATATCCGGGTGTATCATGCCACCAGCCATCATTAGTAATAATAAAAATTGCGTTCGCTCCTTTTTTAATATACTCGGTTTCATATTCTCCATAAATTGATTCATAACAAATAACGGGGGCAATTCCTGTGGAGTCAGCACTGAAAAAAACTGACGGTGACGGCTGAGTTCCCAAACTTCCGGAAGCTCCACCTAATTTTATTGCGATAACATCTAAAAAAGGGAAGGGTAATGTTTCCACACCAATAACCAATTTCGATTTATGATGCAATTGAATACGCTTACTGCTGTCTATTTGCATCCCGGTATTATAGGAGTCATAATAAGCATCTTCATCTGTAAACTTGCGTGCTGTAGCCGAACGTTTTTCATTTGCACGATACAAGCGGTTGCTTACTAATCCTGTCACTAAATTTAATTCAGGATAAGGCTGCATAAAGGCGCGAATAGTTTCAATCTGCGGATGTGTTTGTAATTCATGTTCCCATATTCCATCTGGTAAAGCAGTTTCAGGAAACACAACGTAATCAGTTGTTGAATCAACTAAAGTGGAAGCAATGCGTAACATCTTGGCAAGTTGCTCCTGCGAACTCATGCCTGAAAATTTTTCATTGTAAGGATCAATATTCGGTTGAACCACTACTACATTTTTTGTCTTCTCTATTTGTTCGGTATAATTAAAAGCAATGAGTTTGGATAACACAATTGGTATAAGAACAATATTTAGCCAGATCAATAATTTTTTGTTATAGATTTTTTTTTCTGACTTGATAGTTTTGAATAAAAAAATATTGCTGAGTAAAATCCAGATTGTTCCTCCTAAAACACCTGTGTATTCGTACCATTGTATCCAGCTGGGTAATGCTGCAAATCCATTTCCGAGTGTAAGCCACGGCCATGAGAGTGCCCAGTTAAGATGCAAATATTCAAATGCAGTCCAGTAACAAATTAAAGAGATGTATCCGATTTTATCACCGAAACGTAAACGTGTTAAATGAAAAAGCTGAAACACAGTTGCCATAAAAAGTGAGTTGCAGGTAACTGCCATCGCCATTCCCCAGTCGCTTGCAAAATAAATCCACCAGGTAGTGAGTAAATTAAAAAGCAGGAAGGATAAATAATTCAACTTAAACCATTTTATTTTTTTACCTTTTAGTTTTTCATTGTGAATTTTTTCTTCTAAAAATAAAATCGGAATAAATGCAATTAACAATAAAGGAGCAAAACCTGCTGCGGGCCATGATGCCCATAGCAAAACCGAAGTTGCAATGGATAAAAACCAGTATTTATGAATGAATGAAAACATACGCTTCAAAAATAGCTTAGATCAATCAAATGTTTTTTTAGTATATTAACATATAGTTGTTGAATGATGCCTAGCGTAAAAATGATGTAAATTTGTATTAACAAATAATAAAATGAAACTAACAGCAATAATAGAAGAATCAAGTGACGGATGGTTTGTTGGGCAGATCAAGGAATTTCCTGCAGCTCTCTCGCAAGCACGAACTGTGGCTGAGTTAAAACGCAATTTATTAGATGCTTTGCAACTGTTGATGGAAACCAATCGTTTTGAAACTGAAAAAAATTATAGTGGAAAAAAAGTTTTAATTGAGACATTGACATTAAACTGATGAAGCGTGTTGAGTTTGTAAAACATCTCGCTTCCCATTTTTGTATTCTACTTCGCGAAGGAGGAAATCACTCCGTTTTTATGAATGAAAAAAATAAAAAACAATCTGCAGTACCCAGACATCGTGAACTTTCAGATATGCTCTGTAAAAAGATTTGCAGACAACTGGAAATTGATGATATTAAAAAATAAACGAATACGATAGGACTCTTTTTTTTTAGAAATAATTTTTACTCCAACTATTTACTTGCATTGCCTTTGTTAGAGACCTTTTTAATTCTTTGTTGAATTAATGGTATTTCAGCAGCAAAAGCAATTAACAGCAACGGATAAACCGGTAACCTGAAACGTGTAGTTCCTGTTGGCCCAGTTAGTAAAGCAGTATAAATTATCATCACCAATAAAATAATCCTGACGCATGCATCAATATTTTTCTGTTTTGAAAAAATGAATAAACATAATAACAAAAATACGTTTGCGACAACCGAAATTGCGAGATAAATAAAATACCACACATTGTAATTTTTAAAATGATTAATCATTCCTTTCCATCCATTTGCAGTGTAACTATCCAACCAGCTTGTTTCCTGTGAAGGGATTTGAGAAAAGAAAGACTCCATGTCATAACGGGAATGATCCAAAAAGAAACGCATAATACCTTTCATCTCAATCCATGCAAATGCCAAAGGATGTTGTATTAAAACCTTGCTTATTTCCTGTTGTAAAAATGTTGCTTGTTCAGCATAAGAGGTTTTGATTGCTGCTGACTTCTGAATTCTGTCTATTGCAACTGCAGCTTTTTCCTTTCCTAAAACATTCTCCATCACTTCATACACATTGTAGTTAATCATCAGCTTTCGCTGTATGCTTGAGTATTCACAGTAATTGGTTTGTTTATAATTATGGATAAAAACTCCTGCGACCACTATTAACGGAATTAAATGCGTTGCGATCATCCATGCTTTTATATTTTTCTTTTTGATCAGATAAATAAAAAACAAAATGCTGACTAATGGAAACAAATACCAAACAGGTTTGATAAGTAAAGCACAGGTAATCAAAACCTGGAATAACCAAAGTGCTGAAGACTCTTTAAATAAAATGAATCTTACAAAAAAATAAAATGCCACCATCAAAGTTGTTTGCAATAACATCTCTGACATAATAAGATTGGGATAAATAAATTGTGAAGGAAAAAACAAAAGCGGTATGAGTAACCACAAAAGATTGATTTTTATATTTAGTAATTTGATAAGAAGATAGATTAAATAAAAATTAAAAATGCTCAACAGATTTTGAAGAAAAAGCAGGAACCAGATATTGTCATTTATTTTTTTTACAGAAGCAATAAAAATTCCATACCCCGGTGGACGTTGACTGTATAATGCAGGTTGAACAGTAAAATTAAAATCTCCGCAATACCAGGAATCATGATCGCGGATATTTTTTGCCTGCTGCAGATATTCATAAGAGTCTTTTGTAAAAACATGTCCATTGTTAACTGCTTCAATGAAAAAAATTATATGCAATAAAATTAAAACACTAAAAAAAATAATTCGTTGCAGTTTCACATTAAGAGTTTGTGCAGGTGAAAATACAATAGAATGAAAAACAACACATCTTTGACACCAAATTTTAAACTTCAATGCAATTACAAAGCTATAACTACACACTTCGTTTCAAACATCCATTTGCAATTGCAACTGTTACACGTAATACTACCGATGCTTTATTTGTTGAGGTTACACAGGATGGAATCACGGGCTTAGGTGAAGCTGCATTTCCTCCTTATTTAAAAGAAAACGCAATTGAAGCAAAAGAATTCTTGACAGGCATTCAATTGCCTTTGCAAATAATTCCCGAAGGAATAAATGATTTATTAGAACAACTTTTTACGAAATGGAAAGATCATTATGGAGCATTGGCAGCCTTTGATATGGCTTTGCATGATTGGTGGGGAAAGAAGAAACAAATTCCAACTCATCAACTTTTTAATACCGACAAAACTTTATCTCCGCTTTGCACTTATACAATAGGTATGAGTAGTGAAACAGAAATGCGCAAGAAAATAACAGAAGCAAAATCATTTCGACTGTTCAAATTAAAGTTGGGTAGCGAGGATGATAAAAAAATTATAAAAACATTTTGCAAGCTTCGCGATGAAGAAAATATTTTTAATCACAAACCTTCTTTTTGTATTGATGCAAACCGTGCATGGACTGATCGTGAATTTGCTTTGGATATGATATTTTGGTTACAGGAACAAGGTTGTGTTTTTGCAGAGCAACCAATGCCAGTAAATAAATTGGAAGACATGTCCCGTTTGCATGAAGCATGTAAGTTGCCTTTGATATTAGATGAATCAGTGCAAACATTTGAAGATATTGCCCGTGTTGATGGAGCATGTTCAGGTATTAATATTAAACTCGTTAAATGCGGAGGTTTATATCAGGCAAATAAAATGATTACAGAAGCACGCCAACGTGATATGAAAATTCTGATTGGTTGCATGAGCGAAGGAAGTTGCGGTGCAGCAGGAGCAGCTCAACTTGCAGCACAAGCAGATTGGATTGATTTGGATGGACCTTTATTAATTTCAAACGATCCATTCAAAGGGGTAAATTACAGAGAAGGAAAAATTGTATTAAATGAAAAGTATGGAACTGGAGTTGAAAAAAAATAGTCATGCTGCACTTGTTTCAGCATCTTTCAATATATTTATAAAGATGCTGAAACAAGTTCAGCATGACGACAAAGTTATTTCTTATACACCTTCTGCATCATGTGCACATCCAGATATTTTCCAAACTTTTTTCCAACTTCTTTTAACACTCCTACATTTTCAAAACCTAAACGTGTATGCAGGTAAATACTTTTTTCATTGCCTTGTGTAATGCGTGAGATGAGTGTGTGCAGTCCTGCTTTTTCTCCTTCTAAAGTCAATACTTCAAGCAATCGTTTACCGATTCCCTGGTCGCGGTGTTCGTAATGTACATACACACTCACTTCTGCAGTGCTGTCATAAGCGCAACGATCACTCCATTTACTTAGCGTTGCCCAACCGATTACCTTTTCATCAATCACCGCCACTAAAACCGGATGCTTTTCGTCATGAGAGCGAAACCATTGATAACGATCCTCAAGAGTTTTAAGTTCTGTATCAAAAGTTGCGGAAGTGTTTTGAATTGCTTCGTTATAAATTTCAGTGATGGAAGCAACATCGGCTTCAATGGCGGGACGAATGTTTAGCATCTTTTCGGTTAATTAAGTTGATTAAGTTAATTAAGTTACTGGAGTCAACCAATTAACTTATCAACCAATCAACTATTCAACAACAATTATCTTTGGTCAAAATTAAAATAAATGGAACGCGGATGACGCAGATTTAATTGATCAATAAAAACAAATCCGTTTTTATCTTTCTTATCTGCGTCATCCCCGTTCCATTAAGAAAACTCAATGGCTAAAACTAAAACAACATTTTTCTGTCAGAGTTGCGGAGCTCAATCACCTAAGTGGATTGGTCGCTGCCCTTCGTGTGGAGCATGGAATACTTACGTGGAAGAAGTACTGCAAACGGAAACAGTACCAAACGAATGGAAAACAGAAAATAAAAAAACCAATCGTGTCAATCGTCCGCAACTGATTTCTGAAATTGATATGGAGCAAAGTCCGCGCATGGTAATGCCGGATGAAGAGTTCAATCGTGTGTTAGGTGGTGGTTTGGTTCCAGGTTCATTGGTGTTGCTTGGTGGTGAACCTGGTATTGGCAAATCCACTTTGATGTTGCAGATTGCCATTCGTTTACAAAATTTAAAAGTACTGTATGTAAGTGGTGAAGAGAGTGAACAACAGATACGAATGCGTGCTCAACGAATCGGAATGGAAGATGTGCAATGTTTTATTCTTACTGAAACATCCACGCAAAATATTTTTAAGCAGATTGAAGCGATTGATCCGGACATTGTAATTATTGATTCGATACAAACACTTTATTCCGCAGTGTATGAATCAGCACCGGGAACAGTTTCGCAAATTCGCGGTTGTGCAGGAGAATTACTTCGCTTCGCAAAGGAAACTGCAACACCTGTTTTTTTAATTGGTCACATCACAAAAGATGGAGCCATTGCAGGACCAAAAGTTTTGGAGCACATGGTGGATACTGTATTACAATTTGAAGGAGACCGTCATCATATATACCGCATTTTACGCGCTGTAAAAAACCGTTTTGGTTCAACGAGTGAATTAGGAATTTATGAAATGCTTGGAGCGGGATTAAAAGAAGTTCCCAATCCATCACAACTTTTATTATCACAACGCGATCATACTTTGAGCGGAACGGCAGTGGCGTGTACGATGGAAGGCATGCGTCCTTTCCTGATTGAAACACAAGCATTAGTAAGCACCGCAGTTTATGGAATACCACAACGCAGCACAACAGGTTTTGATTTGCGCAGACTGAATATGTTATTAGCAGTGTTAGAAAAACGTTGCGGCTTTAAATTAGGAATGAAAGATGTTTTCTTAAACATCGCAGGTGGTTTGCGGGTGGAAGATCCTGCTATTGACCTTGCAATCATGAGCGCCATACTTTCATCCGGTGAAGACATTGCAATTCCTCCTTCTGTATGTTTTGCAGGAGAAATTGGTTTAACAGGAGAGATACGACCGATCAATCGTATTGAACAACGCATCCGCGAAGCAGCACGTTTGGGTTTTGAAAAAATTTTTATTTCACGTTACAATCTTCAAAGCAACGAAGCAAAAAAAATAAAAGATATTGAGATTGCAACAGTGAGTAAAGTGGAAGAAGTTTTTAATGCGTTGTTTGGATAGTTGCGTTAATACTTTGCTAGACCTGATGCATCGCTTACCTTTGCTATAAATAAAAATAGTATGATCGAAAATTTGGTAACTGAGCTGATTTCTATTAATCCTGAAATTATGCATGGCAAACCCTGTGTAAAGGGAACACGGATTCCTGTTTCGTTGGTTGTAAATATGATTGCTGATGGAATGAGTGAAGCAGAAATTCTGAAAGATTATCCGTCATTAAATCATGATGCAATAAATGCGTCTTTGAAATATGCAGCGATGCTTGCTGAGTTTGAAACCACCCGTTTGCATGATTAATTTTTTATTAGATGAAAACATTCCTTTTGAATTAATTTCTTTTTTAGAGAAGAAAAATTTTGTTACTAACCATGTTAAAAAACGCGGAAAAGCGGGAATCAAAAATGGCGAAGTGTATGCACTGGCAGAATCATTAGATGCATGGATTATAACACGTGATAATGACTTTGGTAATATTTTTAAATTCAATACTTATAATGTTAACGGAGTAATCTTGTTAAGACTTACCAATAGCACGACTAAAAATTTATTACAGATTTTTAAAGAATTATTCGGTAATCACCCCGACATTTTTAATCAGAAGAAACTGATTATTATTGATGATTCGGAGATCATTATTTACAAGTAAAGAATTTAGATATGTCGTAGTTGATTTGAAAATATTTTTATTTCTCGTTACAATCTACAAAGGAACGAAGCAAAAAAAATAAGAGATATTGAGATGGCAGCAGTGCTGGGATTGGAAGATGTTTTTAGTGCGTTGTGTGGATATTTATTTCTTCGAATCTTTTCTGTTCACCACATCCAGCAACCACATGCTCCAACTCACCAATTTAAAAGAGGTCCATCTGCCTAAACTTTGCAACGGGTTGCCTTGTTTATGATATTCATCCAAAGTAATTTCAATACATTGGTTTTGCATCACTTCTAATAATTCGCTTCTTAGAATTGAAGCAAACTCATTATCCATCACATCCACGTTTGTTTCAATGCTTAGAAATTCACTCAGGTGATTTAAGTTATGCGAACCTATTGTACACCACTGCTCATCCACCACACAAACTTTTGCATGCAGCACTGATTCGGTATATTCGAAAATCCTGATTCCGCTTTGCAGCATCCGCTCATATAAATAAGTGGTTGCACCTTTAATTAAAGGAACATCGCTTTTGCGTGATAAAATAATGCTGACTGTTTTGCCTGCTTTTGCAGAACGCACTAATATTTTTAATAATCTCCGTGAAGGAATAAAATAACTTGCAAAAACAATAATTTCTTTTTGTGCTGAGCGCAACATGTATTTGTATCCATTGGAAATCTGGTTCTTTTTTCTCAGCCAGTCATTTCTGCTTATGCGTATTGCACTTGTACCTTTTTCGGTGATAATTTGCGGCTTTGATTTTCTTCTGCGAAAGCTACGTTGCCAGATGGATTCACATATAGCAGTGATGTGAGGACAAACGGGTCCTTCAATTTTCACTGCATAATCAAACCATGGTTTAGGTTGATTCACTCCGCTGTATTTATCTGCAATGTTAATTCCGCCAAGCAATGCAACGGAGTTATCAGCTACACATATTTTGTGATGTAATCTTCTTCCGCTTTGTGTTAATCCTGAAAAAGGGAAAGGAGAAAAATAACGAAAGCGTATGCCATTGTTTTTAAATTCTTGCACACACTTGCGTGACAAATCAGAACCAAAAGCATCTACCATTACATAAATGCTAACACCACGTTTGGCAGCAGCTTGTAATGCTTCAATAATTTTTTTTCCGGTTGTGTCCTCATCAAAAATATAAACCTGCAAGTGCAATAATTTTTTTGCAGAATCGATTACTGATGCCAGCTCTAAAAAATATTCCTCTCCGCTGTGAAGCAGTTTTAATTGATGACCGGGTATGTATATATTTCTTGACAAACACTTTAAAGATAAGGAGGCAGTGTCAGGAGGCAGCAGCAAAGTCCTGCTCTCTGCTACTGCTTCCTGCTGCTAAAATTATTCATGATAATAAACACGTTTTACCCTCGAAGAAATGCTGGTTAATACTTCATAAGGAATTGTTTCCATTTGTTTGGCAAGTTCCATGATCGTATAATCCTGTCCGAAAATAATTACTTCAGTTCCTTCTCTTGCAGGAATTCCGGTAATGTCAATCATGGTCATGTCCATGCAGATATTTCCTACAATAGGTGCGAGTTGTCCCATCACAAGCATTTTTCCAACGCCATTTCCAAGTCTTCTGTTTAAGCCATCTGCATAACCAATTCCAACAGTTGCAATGGTCATTTCCTTTTTTGCAATTCCTTTTCTGCTGTAACCTATAGTATCACCTGCATGCAAATGTTTTATTTGAGAAACAGTTGTCTTAAGTGTCGATACCATCTGCAACTGGCGTTGTTCATTAGCAGTGGATGCAATGCCATGCAAACCGATTCCCAGGCGTACCATCTCAAATTGCGCATCAGGAAAACGGATAATGCCAGAAGAATTTAATATGTGTCGAAGCACAGGATAATTAAAATGTTGAGTGATGCGTTCACTCATTTGTTTGAATAAAATAATTTGTTTCTGCGTAAATGCATCATGCGCTGCTTCATCACTTGCAACCAGATGAGTAAACACAGAAGCAATTTTGATAAACTTATTATTTTTAATGCGCATCACTAATTCATTCAACTCATCTTCTTCAAAGCCGAGTCTTCGCATTCCTGTTTCAAGTTCTATGTGAACCAGGAAACGCGCACCGCTTAATTCATCCGCTCTTCTTTTCAAAGCATCTGTAAAATGATTCAGCACTTTGAAATTGTAAAGCTCAGGTTCCAGTTTATAGCTGATCATTGCATCAAAGCTTTGCTCTTCAGGATTCATCACCATGATAGGTAAAGTTATTCCGGCTTTACGTAACTCAACTCCTTCATCAGCATAAGCAACAGCGAGATAATCAACACGGTGAAACTGTAAAGTGTTTGCAATTTCAAAACTTCCGCTGCCATAAGCAAACGCTTTTACCATTGCCATCATTTTTGTTTCCGGCTTTAACCGTGACCGGAATAAATTAAGGTTGTGTACTACAGCATTCAGATTAATTTCCAAAACTGTTTCGTGCGCTTTCTGTTGCAATGCTTTGCTGATACGCTCAAATCCAAATGCACGCGCTCCTTTTATCAGAATAGTTTCATTGTTAAACCAGCTGTAATTGTATTCACGCAAAAAATCATGTGTTGTGTTATAAAACTTTTTCTCAATGGAAAATAAATCCTGCTGACGTGTAATTGCTGAGCCAATAGCTATCAGCCGCTGCACATTTTTTCTCATTAATAAGGCAGCAACTTCTTCGTAGAGTTGTCGTTCGTTTTTTCCGCTTTGCAATATGTCACTTAAAATAACCGTACGCTTGTTGTATTGCTTTTGCTGATTGATAAAATCCAATGCGATGGTGAGTGAACCAATGTCAGAATTATAACTGTCGTTGATGATGATGCAGTTATTGATTCCTTCTTTCATTTCCAAACGCATAGCCACAGGACTGAGCATCTCCATGCGTTGTGCAATGGTTTCATTTTCGTAATCCAGGTAAAGCATCAATGCCCAGCAGTGAATTGCGTTTTCAATAGACGCCTCATCAGTAAATGGAATCCTGATATTGATAAAATGATTCTGATAAATACCCTGTATCTCCGTTTCGTGTTCCTGTTTTGCAATGCGACCAATCTGCAGATCAGCTTTGGCTTTGCGCGACCAGGTGAAGGAGGTTAGTTGAATTGCTGAATTGTTGAATTGTTGAGTTGCTAATTGAGTTGATTCTAATAACTTTTGAATTTCCTCTTGAATAGTAAGGTAATCCTTGCAATAAAACAGTTTACTGCAATTTATAAATAATTTTAATTTCTCAACAATTTTATCTTTTTGTGAGGCAAAATTTTCATCATGTGCCTGACCAATATTTGTGAAAATGCCAATGGTTGGCTGAATCATACGTTCAAGGTTTTGCATTTCACCGGGTAACGAAATACCTGCTTCAAACAAACCCATGTTGTCTTCCTGTTGTATCTGCCACACAGATAGCGGAACACCAATCTGCGAATTATAGCTTTTAGGACTGCGTACGATGTGATGATCTTCACGCAATAACTGATATAACCATTCTTTAATAATTGTTTTTCCATTGCTGCCCGTGATACCAATTACAGGAATATGAAATTGCTCACGATGTGATTGAGCAAGCTGCTGCATGGCAACCAATGGTTCGGCAACCACAATGAAGTTTGCATTGGCATTGGATGGAATAAATTCGCGTTTACTGATAACAAAATTGTGAACACCAGCCTGAATTAAATCAGAAATAAACTCATGACCATCACGCCTGTCACCTTGTATTGCAAAAAATAATGATATCTCCTGGTTAACAACTTTGCGGCTATCAGTGATCAGTTGAGAAATAATTACATGCTCATTGTCATAACACAATAACTCTCCATTTACAATTGATGCAACTTTTTTTATATCGTAATTAATATGTGACATGAAAAGTTTTAAAGATTAATGATTGAAGTTTAAGTTTTGTTGATAATTTACTTTGTCGTCATTCAGGCTCCCGATATTTATCGGGATTGTCAAATAGTTGTAGGCAGCTCGTGTACCGATAAAAGCCTGGATAAAAGAGTAATTGCTTTCAACTTCTAAATTGCCTGAGTGCGTAATCAAACTTGGGTGTTTCATGTTTAAATAGTTTGCTCCTGAATGACGTCACTTCGAAATCGAAACAGCAGATAAATTACACTTGCAAATAAAATGAATGCGCCAACCTGGTGTATGATGCCTAACCAAACAGGCACCGCATAAAGCAAAGTAAATATTCCCAAAATAATTTGAAGTATTACGGCATAAACACAATGCGTGATTGCACGTTGTTGATACAAGGTAACTGCGTATTTACGAGCCAGGTAAAAAATGTAAATGACTAAGCCCATCACAATGAATGCAAACCAGCGATGTATAAACTGAACCGATGCAAGATTATTTATCAAACTACTTAAGCCATCTTTTTGCAAAGTAAAACTTACAGAGGAAGCAATCCATTCATCTCCCATTTTCGGATAAGTATTGTAAACATATCCTGCTTTTGTTCCGGCAACAAACGCACCGTAAATAATTTGTATGGTAACAATAATTAACAAGCTCCATGATAAATGTTTGAATTTTTTTGGAGTAACAATTTTATTTTCTTTAGCAGGAAATATTAATCCAAGTGCAACCCAAAAAATATAACCAAAGGTGATGAAGGCATTGATAAGATGTAAAGCAAGACGAAGATGACTTACCCGTATATTTTCTGTCAAACCACTTTTTACCATATACCATCCCAGGAAACCCTGCCATGCTCCAAGCAAGAACATGATGATGAGTTTTGGCATTAATGATTTATCAATTTGTTTTTTCATAAGAAAATAAAAAAACGGAATGATAAAAACGATTCCGATCAGGCGACCGATTAAACGATGTATGTATTCCCAGAAATAAATAAATTTAAAATCATGCAATGTAAAATTTGTATTCACTAATTGGTATTGAGGTATCTGTTTGTATTTTTCAAATGCCTCGTTCCACTGTGCTTCATTAAGTGGTGGAATGGTTCCTGTCACCACTTTCCATTCGGTAATGGATAAGCCGGATCCGGTTAGTCTTGTAACCCCACCCACTATCACCATTGCAAAAACTAAAAAGCAGCCGGTTAGTAGCCAGTAGATAATGTATTTGTTTGATGAAGAATTCACACTTGAAAATTAAAGCGGTAAAGGTATTGTGATTTACTTCAAAAAATTTTACTAACGATAACGATAAAATTATTTCTGTATCACCGTATTTGTATATTTATTTATTTCCGACTGTAGTTGAAATAAAATTTTTTCTTTTTCCAGTAATTCGTCAACAGTATTCCCTTTAATTTCCTGCTCACGAATTAATTCCTGGTTTTCTTTTTTCATTTTCAGAATCTGTTTTTTCTTCAGATACATTACCGGATCAATAACAGCTTTCTGAAAATTTTGTAATTCGGTTTTTACAATGATGCCATGTGCTTCCCAGTTGGGTGATAATTCATGAGGATGTGTGAGTACACTAATGGCAACGGATTTTAATTCCGTGTTCAGTTGCTGAATAAATTCCTGTTGCTCAAATAATTTCTGCTGCTCGTCTAAAGAAGTAAATTCAGCTAGCAATCCGGCAAGCTTCTCATCCGTGAAATGGATTCCATCCGTCAACAATTCATTGATAACAAAACGGCTAACCGGCATCACTTGTATTGCATCCGGTGTTTCACCATTGGGATCAGGAATTGAAAAAGGGCGATCAGCATAATTTAAAAGTATGCGGATAATTTCCTGTTCCTGTATCACTGTACTGAATTCTTCTGAAATATCTTCCTGTTTTTCTGCAATCAGTGTTTCATCATCTGATAATTCCGTTTGCGTAAAATTTTCTGATGTTGTTTTACCTGCAGATTTCCTGATCAGCTTATTTATCTCCTGTATTAAAATCTGTTCGCTTATTTCCATCAGCATTGCTGTCTGACGTGTGTAAGCTGAACGTGTGATAGCATCAGGAACTTTTGCTACAGTGCTTATAATGTCTTTAATAAGTGCCGCTTTTTTTATTGGATCATTCGCTGCTTCTTCCAACAATAATTTTGTTTTGAAGCTGATAAAATCAACAGCATTCTTTTGCAAAAATTCTTTTAACTCAACTGTAGAAACTTTTCGTGAGAATGAATCAGGATCCTCTCCGTGAGGAAATAATAAAACACGAACGTTCAAACCTTCTTCCAGTATCAAATCAATTCCACGTAACGAAGCTTTGATACCGGCAGGATCACCATCATATAAAACAGTTACATTTTTTGAATAGCGGCTGATTAACCGGATCTGATCTACGGTTAAGGCTGTTCCGCTGCTTGCAACTATATTTTCAATTCCTGCCTGGTGTAATGAAATAACATCAGTGTAACCTTCTACCAGGTAACATAAATCCTGTTGAATGATTTCTTTTTTTGCGAATGAAATTCCATACAGTATTTTACTCTTCTGATAAATATCTGTTTCGGGTGAGTTGAGATACTTCGGACTCTTTGGATCAGTTTTTAAAATGCGCGCTCCAAAACCAACCACGCGACCTGTAACATTGTGAATAGGAAACATCACACGTCCACGAAAGCGATCATATTGTTTTCCATCCTGGTTGATGATGAGTCCTGTTTTTTCCAGGAACTCCATTTTATATCCTTCAGCCAATGCAGCTGTACTCATGGAAGCCCATTGATCAGGCGCATAACCCAACTGAAATTTATTGATTATCTCCTCTGTAAAACCTCTCTCTCTAAAGTAACTCAGGCCAATTGCTTTGCCTGATTCTGTTTTCCAAAGTTGTTCAGAATAATATCGTTGTGCAAAAGAAGAAACAATAAACAGACTTTCGCGGATACTTTGTTCTTCTAAAATTTCTGCAGTTGGAACAGTCTCTTCAATTTCAATATGATATTTATTGGCAAGGTAACGTAAAGATTCAGGAAAAGTAAGATGCTCATGTTCCATGATGAAAGTAACAGAATCACCAGCTTTTCCACAGCCAAAACATTTAAAAAATCCTTTGGCAGGAGAAACAGTAAATGAGGGTGTTTTCTCATTGTGAAAAGGACATAAGCCAAGCAAATTAGAACCGCGTTTTTTCAATGACACAAAATCTCCAACCACTTCATCGATACGCGAAGCTTCAAGAATAGATTGCTTTGTGTTGTCTTTTATCAAGTGGTGTACAATTTACGGTTTACGGTTTACAGTTTTAGTAAACTGATAATTGCTTACGCTAATATTTTTTCGTGCGTAAACAAACCGTAAACTGTAAACCGTAAATTGTAAACCAATCATCTCTCTCTATCAATTGTATATTGTATCAAACCTTGCAGCGATTTGCGATACGCATTATCAGGAAACAACTCAAGTATTTCATTCGCCCGGATGCGATACTCATTCATTTTTTCTTTTGCATAATTAACACCACCTGTTTCTATGACCAGGTTAACCACTTTATTTACTTTTTCTTTATGCTCACTATCATTTTTAATGGTATTGATAATAAATTTTTTGGTTGAGCGCTCACATCGTTGCAAAGTATGAATAACCGGTAAAGTCATCTTGTGTTCTTTGATATCAATGCCCGAAGGCTTACCGGTTTTTAATGTGCTTTCATAATCCAGTAAATCATCTTTTATCTGAAATGCAATGCCTGCAAGTTCGCCAAACTTATGTAACTGTTCAATTTTTTCTTTTGGCATCGAAGCCGAAGCAGCACCTGTTGCACAACATGAAGCAATTAATGAAGCTGTTTTATTGGTGATGATTTCAAAATATACTTCTTCTGTAATATCCATTCTTCGCGCTTTTTCAATCTGCAAAAGCTCACCTTCACTCATTTTACGCACGGAGGTAGAAACAATTTTTAACAATTCAAATTCTTCGTGCTCAACACTCAATAACAATCCTCTTGATAAAAGATAATCTCCCACCAATACGGCAATTTTATTTTTCCATAATGCATTGATAGAAAAAAAACCTCTGCGCAGATTGCTTTCATCCACCACATCATCATGCACCAATGTGGCTGTATGCAATAATTCAATTAATGATGCAGCACGATAAGTGCTTTCAGTAATTCCTCCACACATTCCGGCAGAAAGAAAAACAAACATCGGTCGCATTTGTTTTCCTTTTCGTTTCACGATGTAATGCATGATACGATCTAACAACGGAACGGAACTTTGCATGGCAGTGCGAAACTTCTGCTCAAAAAGTTGCATTTCCTGTTTGATAGGATATTTTATTTCTTCGAGGGAAACGGGCATGTGAAAGGGCAAAAATAGGTTATTGAATTGAAGGTAATTTTTAAATTGAATATTGAAGTGAAGAAGCCAAACAGACTTTTCAGATAATCACAACATGAAAAAAGTTTTTAAACGGAATATTGTGCCAGATGCCCGATCATCGAATCCTTTGATTGAAAATCAATACTCAGAATTCGTTGAAGCTTGGCTTTAAGATCAGCAAACTTTGCGGGCTTAGAAAGAAAAACATTTGCACCTAACTGATGTGTGGCTTCCACATCTGCCGGATTTTGTGAAGTAGTAAAAATCACTACCGGTAACTGGGATAAACGCACATCATTCTTCAACTTGCTCAGACATTCAAAACCATTCATATAAGGCATATTCAAATCAAGGAAAATTACATCGGGTAGTATAGACAGTTTTTTGAGAGCTTCAATTGTTTCCTTTCCGTTATTGGCAATCTGAACTTTAATTGTATCATCAATTTCACGTAAAGCATCGGTAAACAAAAACTGATCGTCAGCATCGTCTTCTGCAAGGAAAATATTTTTTAGCAATATCATTAAATTTAAAATAGAAGGAATAACAAAAGTAATAATAGTTTACTTTCAAATCCACAAACCGATTTAAACTTAATGTTTTTCTGATCGTAATTTTAGTTACAATGATTTGATATATATCGGCATTTTTATTTTGATCGCAATTAAGATTTATCTCAATAGATTTGCAGTTCTAAATGAAGAAATCAGAACCCGATAAAGATTTTAAAGCATTGCAGCAGCAGGCTGACCTCTCGCCTATGTTTGGCAACCAGCAGTTTTTCAATCCTTATGTTTATTACTATAAGCTTTATAATAAATTCCCTCACAGGCATTGGTGCAAAGACATTAACAAGCCCAAACTCATCAATATGCTTTCAGAGCGTTACAATCTAACGGATTCTGCTGTGTTTGAAACGCATATCCATTCTATAGATAATAAAAAACCATTACCCGGAGTAAGTGCGTACATTCTTTCAAAAGAATTGATGCTTTGTTTCCCTCCCTGGGAATTTGGAAACAGTAATGATGCACAACTTTATTACTCTGATACAGTGGGTAACGAGGATTTACAGGGTATGTTAAGTATTGTGAAAGAATGCTACATGGATACCGAATCAGAGAAGCGCGAAGTGCGATTGCTGATGCAGAATTCTGACAACCGCCTTGATTTTGTAAGCATGAATTTACACACTGCACTTCATAATTTAGAATTACATTATAATGATGATTTATTACCGATCAATGATGTTTTGATAAACCGTTTAAACAAAGATGACGACAAGGGTTTAGTTATTCTTTATGGAAAATCAGGTACCGGCAAAACTACTTACATACGTTATCTTTCATCACACACTTCAAAGCAAAAACTTTTTGTACCAGCAAGCCTTGCACATAAAATAGGAACACCTGAATTTTTAACCTTGCTGAATGATTACAAAAATTCTATACTGATTTTAGAAGATGCTGATTCTATTTTAAAGAAACGCAGTACTGATGAGGATCATGTGATTGCTAACCTGCTTAATCTATCTGACGGATTGTTATCTGATTTTTTCCATGTGCAGATCATTTGCACTTTCAATAAAGATGTGAGGGAATTTGATCCTGCTTTGTTACGCAGAGGAAGACTGATCGCAAGTTATTATTTCAAAGAACTTTCACTTGAAAAAACACAGGCGCTTTGTAAAAATCTTGGATATAAATATTGTCCTGATAAAGAAATGACGCTTGCAGATATTTTTCATCTCGAAGAAAGAGAGTTTGGTTTGACAACCAAAGGTTCAATAGGATTTAAAAGTTAAATAGCTAAGTTTTATTTTTAGATAATTTGATAATTTAATAAACCAGCTACTGGCATATATTTTTAATATAATATCTTGTTCCACCTGTTAAGGTGTCCATCATAAAAAGATTAAGCATCCGTAAATGCTTTCTTAAAGAGCGCAGCAGGAATGTGTAATAACTTTCCCGCTGCGTTTTTTTTATAACTACTTTTTGCTGATCACCTGATGGCACGTTTATTTTTCATTGAATATAGAGATGGACTCAAAAAAAATATTTAAAAAACTTAAAATCAAATCTTATGAAAAACAATCAAAAAGACACGAAAGGTGAAAACCGAAACCGTGAGCAAGAAGAATTAAGAAACACACGGGAACAAGATACCCGCAAAGAAGGCGAACCAATGCAAAAAAACATTAAAGCAAATAAAGATGAAGTGGAAGGTGAAGGCACAAAAATGCCGGGACGCGATACCCGTACACCTGTTGCAGGCAGCGAAAAAGAAAACGTTTCTCGCAACAAACAGACAGGAAAAAAACGGAACTTATAATTGATTTAAAATAATCACTTATTCAATTAAATCCCCGTCACTGCAAATGCCTTGACGGGGATTTTTATTTGAATTAAAAAATTTTAATACCTGTAATGATCAGACTTAAACGGACCGGATTTGCTAACACCAATGTACTTTGCCTGCTCCTCAGTAAGTTCGTCAAGCTGAACGCCAATTTTTGCAAGGTGTAAGCGAGCTACCTTTTCATCTAAATGCTTCGGCAATGTATAAACTTTGTTTTCATATTTATCTGAGTTAGCCCAGAGTTCTAATTGTGCCAATGTCTGATTGGTGAATGAATTACTCATTACAAAGCTGGGATGCCCCATTGCACAACCCAAGTTTACCAAACGTCCTTCTGCAAGCACGATGATATCTTTTCCATCAAGCGTGTATTTATCCACCTGTGGTTTTATTTCATCTTTTGTATGACCATAATTTTTTTCTAACCAGGCCATGTCAATCTCATTATCAAAATGGCCAATGTTGCAAACGATGGCATTGTGCTTCATGGCTTTGAAATGACGTTCTTTAATGATGTTGTAATTACCGGTAGCAGTTACAATAATGTCTGCTTCTTTCACTGCATCATCCATCTTCTTTACTTCATAGCCTTCCATGGCGGCTTGTAACGCACAGATAGGATCAATCTCGGTAACGATAACACGAACTTTTGAATCTTTTAATGACTCAGCAGAACCTTTACCAACATCACCAAAACCTGCAACAACAGCCACTTTTCCGGCAAGCATTAAATCGGTTGCTCTGCGGATTGCATCAACCAAAGATTCACGGCAACCGTATTTATTATCGAACTTACTTTTAGTAACTGAATCGTTAACATTGATAGCCGGGATATGTAAGGTTCCGTTTTTCATGCGCTCATATAAACGATGAACACCGGTAGTGGTTTCTTCAGATAATCCTTTTATGCCTTTTATTAACTCTGGATATTTATCAAATACCATATTGGTTAAATCGCCACCATCATCCAGAATCATGTTGAGTGGTTTGCGGTCTTCACCAAAAAATAAAGTCTGCTCAATACACCAGTCAAACTCTTCGGCATTCATACCTTTCCATGCATATACCTGGATACCTGCAGCAGCAATTGCAGCAGCAGCATGATCCTGTGTGCTGAAAATATTACAGCTACTCCAGGTAACTTCTGCGCCAAGCTCCACTAATGTTTCAATGAGCACAGCAGTTTGGATGGTCATGTGTAAACAGCCTGCAATACGCGCACCTTTCAAAGGTTTTTTAGCGCCATACTCAGCACGTAAAGCCATCAAGCCGGGCATTTCTACCTCAGCAAGCTTAATCTCTTTACGCCCCCATTCAGCAAGGCTCATATCTTTAACTTTGTTCTTAACAAAATTCTCGGTTTTAGTCTTTATCATTTGTTTTTAAAATTTGGCGCAAAAGTACATAATAGGGCTGTTACCTGCAACAAAACGCAGGCTATTTGTCAATATTTGGAGCGCACACTACAGGTTTATAGTATTGCAGAAAATTAAGCGTATTTAAAAGCCGTATATGAGCATTTATCAGCAAATACTTTCCAGGAAATTACTGGGTAGGAAACAATTGGCTGTCCTGGTTGATCCTGACAAAACAGGTGGAAAGCCATTGGAAAAACTTGCTGCAGAAGCGGAGAAAAATGCGATTGATTATTTTTTTGTTGGAGGCAGTTTGCTTACCAATGGAGATTTAAGTGAATGTGTTGCCACGATAAAAAATTCGTGTAATGTTCCTGTGATTCTTTTTCCTGGAAGCGTTCAGCAAATTGATGCAAGAGCAGATGCGTTGCTTTTTCTTTCGCTCATTAGTGGCCGCAATCCTGAACTGCTTATCGGGCATCATGTAACAGCTGCTCCATTATTAATAGACCGAAAGTTAGAAGTGATATCAACTGGTTATCTTTTAATAGAAAGCGGAAACGTAACCACAGTTCAGTATGTAAGCAACACTTTGCCGATACCAGCAAACAAAACGGACATTGCAGCAGCCACTGCTTTGGCAGGAGAATTTTTAGGTATGAAATTAATTTTTGCAGAAGCAGGCAGCGGAGCAAAGAATCCGGTGAGTGAAGAAATGATCAGCGCAATCAAAAGTTATATTACAGTTCCATTAATAGTTGGCGGAGGCATTCGCACTCCTGAAAAAGTAGCTGCAAATTTTAAAGCAGGCGCTGATTTAATTGTGATAGGTAACAGCCTGGAAAAAAATCCGGAGTTACTATCAGCAATGGCTGAAGCAGCGAATTATTAAGGTTTCCGGTCAAACCTTGGAGGTTTAAAAAAAACTTTAATTGTTGAAATCATTAATAAACACCCATCTCCAAAATAAATTTCTCATTTAAAGGCAACTCATGTAAATACTTGAAATTATCCATTCCATCAAACCATTGCAAAACTTCATTACGTTTAATTTTTGTTTTTCTATTATCTAAAAATGAATGGTATGAAGAGAATTCCCAATGAGAACGATATAAATAACTATTAATAATGTTAGATCTATCTAAGAGGACGTTAGATCGAATTAACATTTGCCATAAAAATTAAAAACCGGCAAAAGCTGCTGCTAATGCCGGTTAAAAATTTGTTTAACTTAAAGATTTAAGCGTGTTTTTTTGTCGGATTGTGAATATTTATTTTTCCATAAGCCGGACATTTTTCGCGTGGTTTACAGGATATAACACTACAAATTATAAGTGATGCGAGTAATATTGCTGATAATTTTTTCATTCTTTTTTCTCTTCTGAGGGGTGATGCAAAGTAACGGTTTTTATGTGATCGCTCAGTGCTGATGTTAATAATTTACAAAGTGATTATTGCGTTTCTTGTCTCTAACGCTTAATCTTTTAAAATGTTACGTGCAATCACCAGTTTTTGAATTTCTGATGTTCCTTCACCGATTGTACAGAGTTTGGAATCACGGTAAAATTTCTCCACCGGAAAATCTTTTGTATATCCATAACCTCCGAAAATTTGTACAGCTTCAGTAGAACACCTCACGGCAACTTCAGAGGCATAGTATTTGGCGAAAGCGCTTTGCTTGGTAACTGATTCACCTTTATTTTTAAGATCAGCAGCCTGGAAAGTGAGCAGTTCAGCAGCTTCTATTTCCGTTGCCATGTCAGCCAGCTTAAATGAAATTCCCTGGAAGTTTGAAATAGGCTGATCGAACTGATAGCGTTCTTTTGAATATTTAACAGATGCTTCGAAAGCGCCTTTAGCAATGCCGAGTGAAAGAGCAGCAATAGAAATACGACCTCCATCCAACACTTTCATAGCCTGGATAAACCCTTCACCTTCCTTGCCTAAAACCTGGCTCTTATTTATACGGCAATTTTCAAAAATAAGTTCAGTGGTTTCGCTGGCGCGCATGCCGAGTTTGTTTTCTTTTCGTCCGTGAGTAAAACCGGGAATTCCTTTTTCAATTACAAAAGCTGTTGTATTACCTGATGCTCTTTTATCTCCTGTGCGTGCGATGATAACAGCTACCTGCGATGATTTGCCATGAGTGATCCATGTTTTAGTACCGTTAAGCACGTAATCATCTCCATCTCTAACTGCAACACACATCATGTTACCAGCATCGGAACCAGTGTTAGGTTCTGTTAATCCCCATGCACCAATCCACTCAGCAGTGGCAAGCTTTGGCAAGTATTTTTTCTTTTGTTCTGCATTACCAAAAGTCATAATGTGTCCGGTACAAAGTGAGTTATGCGCTGCCATACTTAAACCGATGGATCCGCATACTTTTGATATTTCGCTGATAGCAGTCACATATTCAAAATAACCTAACCCTGCACCGTTATATTCTTCAGGAACTAAAACGCCCATCAAACCAAGCTTGCCCATTTCCTTAAAAACTTCAACAGGAAATTCCTGGCTCTCATCCCACTCCATCATTTTAGGTTTGATATGCTTTTCTGCAAAATCGCGCACTGTTTGTGCAATCATTTTTTGATTTTCGCTAAGACTGAAATCCATTCTATTATTAGTTGTGTTATTGTTTTGTGAAGTTGTTATTGTTGTGAAGTAATTGCAAAACAACTCATCAACCTAACTACTATTATCCTCAATTAACTGTTAAATAAGGTGCAAGTTTAGCATATAAATCGCCATTCACCAAAGGGAGTTTTTTTATCTCTTCTATGTTTTTATAATCACCATGTGCAGCACGGTAACTCATTATTAATTTAGAAAGCTGATAATTTATATAAGGATGATACAATTGTTTTGAATCACTGGTATTAATATTTATTGGTTGAATAACTTTTGCCTTAAGCTCTATGTGATTGACAATTGCATTATAAACAGTATCATCAATACTCCATACTTCACGCAGCTGTTCTTTAAATGCAAAGCCATGCAACTTATTCCGGTAAGTGATAATTGCTTTTGCACGTGATGCGCCAATTAATGGCAATGCATCTAATTCTGTTTCATCAGCAAGATTAATATCAATTAATAAATTGACAGGTTCTTCTTTTTTTGTTGAAGCAGTAGTGTTGGAATAATTGATTTTGGAGAGTGTATCAGCAGCAGCAAATTGTATATATGGTTCCAATTTTTGATAAAGATTTGGTGGCATTGAATAAATTTTTTTCAAATCTTCTTTCTTTCTAAAATGTCCTCCTTTGGTTTCATAATTTTTTATTCGTTTAACAATCCATTCCTGAACACCAAGTTTTTTCCATTGCTCCTCAGCAAGGTTATTAGGATTGAAAGCAAAGAGCGAAACAGGGATTTCTTTTTCATGAAAGTATTCCTTACTTACAGAATCTTTTACTGCGAAAACATTTTCTTTCTTTAATGTAAGTGATGCCTCAAATGCTTTTATTTCTTTCTCAAAAGCAGCAACGTCAACTTTAGTGCTGGGAGGTGAAATGAAATTTGTATAGTACAAACATCCCATTAAAATAATAAGTATAATAAACAGCACACGGATTCCATTGCGTTCACTTTTTGTAAACGTGAAATAATCTTTAATAGAATTTTTTATCCGGTAATAGCTTGTGTTTTTCTTATGCATAGGGTTAGAAATGAGGGAAATCAAAAGTATATTAAAAAACGAACGAGTTAAAATAAATAACCCATGCTCAATTCCATAAAATCAGCCTGGCCGAAATTTGTTTTCACATACCAGCCAACAAATAAATTATGACGTGGATGTAAAACTGCATCACGTAAATAATATTGAAATCCGAGTCGTGCTGTCAGCCATGTTTTTAACCATGCTTTTGTATCTCCTTCAGGATAGAAATCATCATACCTATCATGATAAAACGGATTGTATAAATAAAGTCCGCCCTGCGTAACCATGCTCACATGTCCGAATAAAAATTCATTGCCCAGCATTAGTAATCCTGCAAAAGATTTTTCACGTTGTCTGGTTTCATAATAATCCTGGCTGGTGATAAAATCATAGACACCGGTATTATAATAACCTTCAAGGCCTGCATGCCATCTTGCAACGTGTGAATAATTTTTGTGAATGAAAAAACTTGCGAGATAGATTGGATATTTAGGACCATTAACCGGACCGGTGGATGAGCCCTGTTCATTATGACCTAACGACAAACGTGCAGCGAAATGAATTTTTTTATTTGTGTTTATTGATTCTTCAACATCTTGTGTAAGAACAACAGGAACGGGTTTGTATTTAATACTCAAACCGAAAACAGGAAGGTTTACTCCAAGATTCGGCAACTGATAATGACCATTGCTCGCATGTAAGATTCCATAATTGGCAAGAATAGAAAAAAACGGATTCACATGATATTCCAATGACAACCTCGCACTTGCCAGCGGAGTGACGGAAGAACCAATCGTAATATTTTCAGAATTATTTTTTTCATCGTAAGGTTTAGAGAAATAAGCAACACCGAACAATGCCTGCTCACTTATCGTGAAACGATTGCTTAATGATTGTGACCAGCGAAAACCTGATGACACTCCATAAAATTTGCCTAAAACTTTTTTATTACCAAGATCTCCATACCAAGCCTGTAATGTAACCTCAGGATAAAAATAATTACGATGCCACGATTTTTTACCAGTCAGTTTTTTATAATATGATGCATTCAATAAAACACTTCTTTCCCGATCAGGAAATACAGGATAATTTTTTACAACTTTTCCACTATTAACACCAATTTCAAAAGCGCTGTTTTGAAAACGCGTTTGTCCATTACAAAAAAAAATATTACCGAAAAGAAATATCAGCAAACAAACTCGAACAATTGCTTCACTCTCCCTTGGAGAGGGGCAGGGAGTGAGGCGAATCATCCGAAACTTTTGATGATAGCAACAAAACTCTCTGCCTTCAAAGATGCACCACCAATCAAACCTCCATCCACATCAGCCAATGCAAATAATTCTTTTGCGTTTTTTTCATTGCAGCTTCCTCCATATAAAATGGAAATTTCATCAGCAACAGGTTCACCATACTTTTTCGAAACAATGTCGCGGATAAATTTGTGCATTTCCTGGGCTTGTTCCGATGATGCTGTCACACCAGTTCCGATTGCCCATACAGGCTCGTATGCAATTACTGTTTTTGTAAAATCAGAAGCAGCAAGATGAAACAATCCATTGGTCAACTGTTCATTAATAACCTCAAAATGTTTTTTGCTTTCACGTTGTTGCAAGGTTTCACCACAACAAAAAATGGGCTGAAGATTATTTTCCAAAGACAGTTTTACTTTTTCAGCAAGCATTGCATCTGTTTCATTAAAGTAACTTCTTCGCTCCGAATGTCCGATGATGATAGCCGAACCTCCGATTGATTTTATCATCGCTGCTGAAATCTCACCCGTAAAAGCTCCTGATTTTTTATCTGAACAATTTTGTGCTGATACTGAAATACTTTTCTCATTTTTAGTAATCTCCATTACATTACTCAAATGAATAAATGGCGGAGCAAGAATTACAGATGCAGTAATTTTTTCATCAATCAAAAGCTTAACAATTTCTGACGCTAAAGCATTTGCCTCCTCTTTCAACGTGTTCATTTTCCAGTTTCCTGCAACAATTTTTTTCCTCATAACACTGCGAAGATAAATTAAGTCCCTTGTCATCCTGAAAGGAACTTGTGTAATAGTAGCACCAAAGTTGAGTGACGAAAAAAGGTTGATCAACGCACCACTGCTAAATGAACGCCATATTAAACAGCGTTACAACTGCTATTGCACAAATTCCTTTCATGATGATCGTTAGCTGGTGTTGCGGGACACCACCTTTCACTAATTTTGCCGCCTATGCCCCGTTATTTTCTTGAACTTTCCTTTAAAGGAACCAAATTCAGTGGCTGGCAAATCCAGGATAATGCAAACTCCGTTCAGGCTGAAATTAATAAGGCATTAACAATTTTATGCGGTGCTGACACTGAGTGTACCGGTTGCGGACGTACAGATACAGGTGTTCATGCATTGCAATTTTTCGCACATTTTGATACGGCTATAATTGAAGATGAAAAACAATTTTTATTTCAGTTGAATTCCATTCTTCCGATTGACATTGTTATTCATCAATTGCATGCATTGCATGATGATGCACATGCCCGTTATGATGCAACTGCGCGTACCTATCAATATTTTATACATCAGAAAAAAAACCCTTTCATCAACGAATATTCCTGGCACAGAAGTTATGATTTTGATTTAGAGAAAATGAATGATGCATGTAAACTATTATTTGAGCACCATGATTTCAGTTGTTTCAGTAAAAGCAATAACCAGCAAAAAACAAATCTTTGCAATATTGAATACGCAAACTGGTCAAAGCAAAATGAAATTATTGTTTTCACGATAACTGCAAATCGTTTTCTGCGTGGAATGGTAAGAGCAATTGTAGGAACTATGTTACAGGTTGGAACCGATAAAATGAGTAATAAAGAATTCAACGAAGTATTAAAACAAGGTGACAGAAAAGAAGCCGGTGCGTCAGTACCTGCTCACGGTTTGTTCCTCACCAAAATTTCTTATCCATACTTGCAATCCTCGAAACAACCTTTGACGTTTTTTGATTTGATAAAGTGAATATGTAATAGATGCTTCGTACCTCAGCATGACAAAATAAATTAGCACATCAACACATTAGAAAATTAGCACATCAACAAGAATGAGTGAAGTAACCGGAAAAGCTTTTGACAGTCATTTATTAAAACGAGTTTTTGTTTTCACAAAATCTTATCGAAGCACTTTTTATACTGCAGTTGTATTAACAATCATCATTGCCTGCCTTGCACCATTACGTCCTTTTATTACACAATATACATTAGATCATAATGTGGCAATGAGTGATCCGGCAGGATTACGCAACATGACTATTCTGATGATTGTTTTATTGTTGCTGCAATCTTTTCTTCAATACAATCACTCACTGCTCACCAATCTTATCGGACAAAAAGTAATTAAAGACATGCGAGTAAAACTTTTTGATCGTATGATTAATTTCCGTTTATCTTATTTTGATAAAACTCCCGTTGGCACAACAGTGACAAGAAGTGTGAGTGATATGGAAACGATTGCAGATATTTTTTCGGAGGGATTAATTGTGATTATTGGCGACATACTTCAATTAGTGGTAATTATCGGTGTGATGTTTTATACTGATTGGCGGTTGGCATTGATCAGCTTAAGCACTATTCCTTTTTTATTGATTGCAACCAATGTTTTTAAGAATAAAATCAAAGAAACATTTAATGATGTACGTACTGCTGTTGCACATCTCAATTCTTTCGTGCAGGAACATTTAACAGGAATGCGTATTGTACAGATTTTCAATCGCGAGAAAGAAGAGTTTAATCGTTTTGATAAAATCAACCAGGAACATCGTGATGCCAATGTACGTTCTGTCTGGTATTACAGTATTTTTTTTCCGGTAGTAGAAATTCTCTCTGCTATTTCAATCGGTTTAATTGTGTGGTGGGGAGCAGGCGGTGTGGTGCGTGAGGAAGTAACTTTTGGAAACTTAGTTGCATTTATTATGTACATCAACTTATTGTTTCGACCGATACGTGAGCTGGCTGATAAGTTTAACACATTGCAAATGGGAATGGTTAGCTCTGAACGGATTTTTAAAGTGATGGATGAAGATCAGCTCACAGATACCGGAGGCAATTACAATCCTGATCGCGTAAAAGGTGAGATTGAATTTAAAGAGGTGTGGTTTGCTTATGATTTCAAATCAACTCAAACAACCAAACAATTCTCGCCTCGGTTGGTGTCCTCACCAACCGAAACGGAACCCAACTGGGTATTACGCAATGTTAGTTTTAAAGTAAATGCAGGAGAAACAGTTGCGTTTGTAGGAGCAACAGGTGCAGGTAAATCCACCATCATTGCACTGCTTAATCGTTTTTATGAAATAAGTAAAGGCAGTATTTTAATTGATGGTATTGACATTCGTGAATACAATATTGATGCATTGCGAAAGCAAGTTGCCGTTGTATTGCAGGATGTATTTTTATTTTCTGATACGATTGCAAATAACATCACGCTTTCCAATCCCGAAATTTCAATTTCTCAAATCCGCGAAGCTGCCAAACAAGTGGGTGCAGATATTTTTATTGAACGACTGCCCGACACTTATAATTTCAATGTGCAGGAACGTGGAGGAATGTTATCACACGGACAGCGCCAATTACTTGCATTTATACGCGCTCAACTTTACCAACCTGCGATACTTGTTTTGGATGAAGCCACTTCCTCTGTTGATTCAGAAACCGAAGAATTAATTACACGCGCTACACTGGCTGTAACTGCTAACCGGACTTCCATTGTTATAGCACACCGCCTTGCCACTATACAAAACGCTGATCGTATAATGGTGATGGATCATGGTGAATTAATTGAAAGCGGAACACACCAGCAGCTTTTGGAAAAAGGTGGAGTTTATAAAGTTTTGTTTGAGATACAGTTTAAGCATTTGGCTGAGATAGAATCCAAAAACAATTAATAAAAAACTTACTTCCTCCTCTCAATCACCATCAAAGCACCTTTCGCCTGCTCATTAGCTGGATTTAGTTCCAGAGTTTTTTGGAAAAATAATTTCGCTTTATCAAAATCATTAATGGTAAAATAAGCGCCACCTAAATTGTAAGCAATCTCAGCGTTAAGTGAATCATACTGATATGCTTTTAATAGATTACTAATGCTTTCCTCGTAATTTTTTTCCATTCCTTTTTTCATTCCGATAGTAAAATAATGACCTGCTAAATCTTTGTCATATAACTTTATGTTACTATTAAGCGGATTTATTTTTCTTGCACGATTCCACCATATTTCTGCAGAATCATAATTCTCCTCCCATGAATATATCACACCAATGTTCAGGTAACCATCAGGATAACGAGGATAAATATTTATTGCTTTTAAATAATAAGCTTTTGCAGAATCGAGATATTGTTTGCGTTGAACACCCTTCAGGTTTTGTGCTGTTTCAAGATAAGCAAGTCCGGCATTCAGGTTGGCTTTTGCATTATTGGGAACTGATTTTACATCTGCTATAAAAAGTGTGTGATTATCTTTCCAATCATAACAACGAATTACATTTCTGTAAACTGATAGTAATAACAGGATTGCTAATAAAGAGTAGCCGGTTGTTAATATAATTTTAGGAGGTAAAGATTTAGATAAATACAAATAAACATCATGACATAATTTTCCGCAAACAATGCAAATGCCAAGCGAAGGGATAAACATAAATCGTTCTGCCAATGGAGCGCCTATATTGAAAAATAAATTGGATAAAATAGAAAACGTAATAAAATAAAAAAGTATCCCGAATGAATACAATGATTTTCTTTTCAGATAAACAATTGCAATTATTATCAAACACAAATGCAGAGCTATTGAAAACAATACCCTCCAGTCAGCAAAATCGGTTGCCGGAATTTGATTGTAGTTATAATCGTATGATAAATGAATTGGAAGAAATATTAGTTTCAGATAAATCAGCCATGTCAATAAAACAGTGGCATAATGTTGAGAAACGCTCATCATCACAAAAGGATTATTGAAAAGATCGTGACTGATGGTGCCGTTATTGTTTTTTGTTGCTTCGTAGCGAAGCAGAATAAAAATTACTGATACTATTAAATAAGGGAAACAGGTTCTTAAAATTTTCCTGACGGAATAGCTGGTAAAGCAATAAAGTACCAAAGCAACAACTGGCAAAAAAGTAATAGCGGTTTCTTTACTTAATTGTGAGAGAAAAAACAAGGTTGAAGAAAAAAATAATGAGGTAAGTTTTTCCGTGCGTACATAAACAAATAATTGCTGCAATGACAAAAGAAAGAAAAGCAAACACATGATATCATCTCTGCCTTTAATATTAATTACAGGTTCACTGTGAATAGGCAACACCATAAAAAACAATGCAATTCCAAATGCAAGTGAATCGTTTTTTACCAAATGTTGTTTTAATAAACGGAACAAAACAATTCCACTTAATGCATACAACAACACGTTAATTAAATGTGAAAGAAAAGCAGAATTCCCAAACAGCTGGTGTTCTATTGCAAAAGATACGAGACTCAGCGGACGATAACGCCCACCTGCAAGTACCATAATATTTGCATCAGTCATTCCTGCAAAAGTGTCCTTACTGAAAATATTTCCGATACCTGCAAACCCGTCCTGCACAAACTTGTTTTTTACAAGAACTATAAAATCATCCAGTGCATAACCATTCATTAGAGAAGAACCGTAGCAGATAAAAACAATAATAAAAAGTAAAACACTTTCCCTGGAAAGAAAAATTGATTCCTTTTTTTTAACATTTAGCTCAACAGGAATATTGGTGTTCGGCTTAATGTTAGATTTATTTTGCTTCTTCATTAAACTTTAAAATTTAAAATGATTGAGTCATTTCTTTACAAAATATTCCACCGCCAGTTCATAAACCATCAATCCCAACCCGGTAATAATTCCTTTGCAATGTTTAGATAAAAGACTTTGATGTCGGTATTCCTCCCGTGCAAAAACATTGGAGATGTGAACTTCAATAACAGGAGATTTTATTGCAGCTACAGCATCAGCAATTGCAACGGATGTATGTGTATAACCTCCTGCATTTAAAATAATTCCATCAGCACTAAAACCGCAGCGATGCAATTCATTAATAATTTCTCCTTCCACATTGCTCTGAAAATAATTAATGGTGATAGCAGAATATTTTTTTCTTAACTCTTCAAGATAGGTTTCAAAATTTTTATTTCCGTAAACATCGGGTTCACGTGTTCCTAACAAATTAAGATTGGGTCCGTTGATAATTTGTATTGTCATAGATTAAATCAATATAAACAACGTTCTACTTTTGGATGCAAACATATTCGTGACATTCGTATCTCATTCGTTAATTAGTATGCATCATTCGCAACATTCGTTCCCGATACATCGGGATCGTTAATTATAATGCACTGGCAAAGTTATATCAAAGGATTTAAGAGCTATCTGCAATTAGAGCGTTCGCTTTCACCTAACTCTATTGAGTCATATTTACGCGACACCGAAAAGCTTGCACAGTTTGTTGCATACAAGGAATTAAACATTCAACCTGAAGCGGTAAAGCATGAACTGCTCGAAGAATTTTTAGGATGGCTGTATGAACTCGGCATGGTAGCCCGAAGCCAGGCACGTGTGCTTTCAGGAATCAAAGCATTTTATAAATACCTGTTAATTGAAAATGTGATCAGCGATGATCCGACCGAATTATTGGATGGTCCGCGTATTGGTCAGAAGCTGCCGGAATTTTTATCAGTGGATGAAATCAATCTGCTGATCGCGGCCATTGACCGCAGCAAGCCGGAAGGCGAACGCAACAAAGCAATTATTGAAACCATTTACAGTTGTGGTTTGCGTGTGTCTGAACTGGTGAATTTAAAAATCAGCAATACATTTCTTGATATTGGTTTTGTAAAAGTGATTGGTAAAGGAAACAAAGAACGCATTGTTCCCATGGGTGGAGCTGCTATTAAACAAATTATTATTTACAAAGAAACCTATCGCAATCACCATATAATAAAGCCAGGTAACGAAGATTTTTTGTTCATCAACAATCGCGGAGCAAAACTTACACGCGAAATGATTTTTTTAATCGTAAAAGATCTTGTAAAAAAAACTGGTTTGAAAAAAACAATCAGTCCGCACACATTCCGTCACTCGTTCGCTACACATTTAATTGAAGGAGGTGCTGACTTAAGAGCGGTGCAGGAAATGTTAGGTCATAGCAGCATCACTACTACTGAGATTTACACACATCTTGATCGTGATTATCTGCGATCAGCTATTCTGCAGTTTCATCCGAGGGCGTAGGTTTATAACGTCATTGCGAGGAACGAAGCAATCTCATGCTATGAAAAGATAGCTTCGTTCCTCGCAATGACGCCATTAAAACTTTTTTTCTACATTTACCCCATACCTCTAAAAATCATATTCTACTTATGGCTTATCAGTTCCAGGATGCGACAATTGTAAAGATCATTGATGAAAATGAAGTTGTAAAAAGATATTTCATAAAAGTACTCGATGAAATTCCGTTCTCTTTTAAAGCAGGTCAATTCATCATGCTCGATTTGCCCATTGACTCAAAATACACTAACCGCAGTTATTCCATTGCATCAGCTCCAACCAATGATAATATTTTCGAACTCTGTATCGTAATCAATCCAAAAGGATTGGGCACACCATATATGTTTGAAAATTTTAAAGAAGGTACTACAGTAAAAATATCAAAAGTGCTTGGCAAGTTTGTATTGCCTGATCCTATCGAACACGATATTTGTTTCATCTGTACCGGCACAGGCATTGCTCCTTTACGCGCCCAGGCAATTGACATCTTCAATAAAAATATTCCTCATAAAAATATTTATATGGTGTTTGGCAATCGCTGGACAAAAGATATTATTTATCGTAAGGAGATGGAAGGCCTTGCTGCCAAATATCCTGAATTCAAATTTATTCCGGTACTGTCACGTGATAATGATGACTGGACAGGGCGCAAAGGATATGTACATCCTGTATATGAAGAAATTTTTGCCGATAAACGTCCTGCTTATTTTTACATCTGCGGATGGGCTGACATGTTGAAGGAGGCGCGTCAACGATTGGAAGCAATGGGCTATGATAAAAAAATGGTGAAGTTTGAATCGTATGATTAAATCAATCTGGTAATTTGATAATGGTGTCTATCATTTCTACTTTTTACTTTCTGCTTTCTAATTAAATGAAAAAGATTTCAAGAAAATCTGCAGCACCTGAATTTGGTTTTGGCAGCAACACTTCCGCTCAACGGTTGATGAACCCTGATGGAACAGCAAACGTCAGAAGGATTGGTGAGCCACGCTTCCAGATCATTAATATCTATCATTCACTTATTACAATGTCGTGGAGAAAATTCAACTTCATGGTATTAACCACTTACCTGGTAATAAATTTCGTGTTTGCATGCATCTATTATTTCATCATTCCTGATGATGAATTAGGCGGCATGATTGCACACAATGAAGTGCAAAAATTTATGGAAGAATTCTTCTTTAGTGCACAAACTCTTTCAACGGTTGGTTATGGAAGGTTAAATCCTGTGGGTACTGAAATGAGTGTTGTGGCTGCAGTTGAATCAATGATCGGTTTAATGGGCTTTGCACTTGCCACCGGTTTATTGTATGGACGTTTTTCACGACCAAATGCTAAATTGCTTTTCAGCGAAAACGCATTAATCGCTCCGTTTAAAGAGGGAAAAGCATTGATGGTTCGATTTGCTAACGCACGCAGAAATCCACTGATTGAACTTGAAGCAAACATGATTTTTTCTTATAACGAAACGGTAAATGATAAAGTAACACGGCAATTTCAAACATTGAAATTAGAGCTCAGCAGAATTACTTATTTAGTGATGTCGTGGACCATTGTTCATCCCATTGATGAAGAAAGTCCTTTGTATAATCTTAGCTCTGAAGATTTGCAATCATTGGATGCAGAATTTTTTGTAAACATTAAAGCCATTGATGATACTTACGCACAACAAGTACACACACGCACTTCTTATAAATGGAGTAGTGTTGTGTGGAATGCAAAATTCATTTCAGCTATCGGAGTTGATCAGGATGGAGTAAGTACTGTGGACATAAGAAAATTAAGCAGTTTTGAAAAGCTGACATAGAAATGTATTAAAGTGCTAAGGTTGTTGCGTATTATCTTTGCCATGCTTTTTATTTAACAATTCAACAATATAGCAATTCAGCATCTTGATAACGCTCATCAGTGGCACCAATCGCGTGCATAGTTTAACTGAAAAATTTTCGCGTATTTATTATGATTTGATTAAATCTAAATATGATGATGTACATTTTTTTAACCTTTCCCATTTGCCTCCTTCCATAATTGAGATGGAAGCATACGATAGTACATCCAACGAAATAACTAAAATACAGTCTGAAGTTTTTGCTCCGAGCAACCGTTTCGTTTTTATCATTCCTGAATATCATGGCAGTATGCCGGGCATTTTGAAATTATTAATTGACGTGATGGATGCTAACACAGCTTTTAAAAATAAGAAGGCAGCACTTGTAGGAATTGCAACGGGAAGAGCAGGTAATCTGCGCGGAATGGATCATCTCTCTGCGGTACTTCAACACATGGGTGTAACGGTGATGCCATTTATGTTACCTGTGTCGCGCGTGCAGGATGAGTTAACTGATTTACATACATTAAAAGAGCCTACGCTTAAAGTGGTGAACAGACATATTGATGAATTCCTTGCGTTTTAATACTGACAAAGAAAATTTGCATGCAGTACATCGCCTCACTGCATTGTGGGCATTAAATGAATCAGGACTCGGTGGAATTATGCACGCATTGCAAATTCCTTTCACAGGATTTTTTGTTGGTGGTATCGCAGTGATATTAATCGGATTGATTGCACACTACAGCAATTGTTCATATAGGCAAATTGTTCAGGCAACTTTATCCGTCATCATTGTTAAAGCAATTGTAAGTCCGCAATCACCCTTTGCCGCATACATCGCAGTTGCGTTCCAGGGATTTATAGGTGGGTTGCTTTATTCACTGATACCGAATTATAAACTTGCTTCTTTAATTTTTGGATTGCTCGCCTTGCTTGAATCAGCATTGCAAAAATTTCTTGTCACAACAATTGTTTTCGGAAAATCGGTTTGGGAAGCATTGGATATTTTTTTTAATGGCATTGTTAAAGACCTCTCATTTAGCCCCCTCTCCTTTGGAGAGGGACGGAGGGAGGTCTTTTCATTCAGCTTCTGGCTGATTGCGATTTATTGTATTGTGTATGCATTGTGGGGATTAATCCTGGGATGGTGGATTTCAAAACTACTTCGACAGATTGAATCAAGAAGTGAAGAAATTAAAATTCAGTATAATGAAATTTCGATTGATTATAAGTTAAAGCCAGAATTGACACGGAACAGCAGAAAGCGTTCGCTGTTGTACATTCTCTACATTCTTCTTTTTATAATTACGGTTTTCACACTGAGTAATACTGAAAACAATTCAAATGCATTATATATCGTATTAAGAACCGCAGCTGTTCTTTTAGGTTGGTTTGTTTTTGTTCAGCCTATTTTAAAGTTTTTAATAAAAAGATATGCTCGAAAGAATAAAGAGAAGAAAATATTTCGTGTGGAAGAATTAATTGCTTCGCTTCCATCATTAAAAAAAATTGCACAACAAGCTTATCACTTATCTTCAAAATCACATAAAGGTTTTGCACGTTACCGTGAATTTATTTTTATCCTGATTGTAATTACACTTCATTCAGATGCAATCGAAAAGTAATATATGTATTCTCAGCTCACCTGTTCAAAGCGGCAAAACAACTTTGCTAATGAACTGGGTGAAGCGCCAAACAAATGTTAGCGGCATTCTTACTCCTGTAATTGAAGGAAAAAGAAAATTATTTGATATAGCTCTTAAAACAAATCATGAATTGGAAGCAGACGATTCAATTGTTTCTTGTGATATAATTTCAGTTGGCAGGTTTCATTTTTACAAAAATGCTTTTGATCATGCACAGAAGATTTTACTTCAGTCATTAAATAAAAATCCTGATTGGCTGATAGTGGATGAAGTTGGCAAGCTTGAATTATATGAACAAAAAGGCTTAGAACCGGCACTTACGCAGTTAATCAATCATTATAAAAACAAAAACGTAAGAGGTAAATTATTGCTGATCATCCGTGATAGTTTATTGAATGAATGTATTGAACATTATGGCTTACAGCAATCAACGATATTAAAAAAAGATTTTTTTTCTGCAAAACAGAAAAATGATTTATATGGTTTAGTAATTTGTGGAGGAGAAAGCTCACGTATGGGAACTGACAAAAGCCTGATTAATTATTATTGCAAACCTCAACGTTATTTTTTACATGAGTTATTACAATCCTTCTGCAAAAAAGTTTTTATAAGTTGTAATAAATCCCAAGCTAAGGAAATGGAATCTGGTTATGATATAATTGTAGATGCTCCGCAATATCAAAACACCGGTCCGATAGCAGCATTACTGAGTGCGTTTGAAAAATATCCTGACAATTCTTTTTTAGCAATCGGTTGCGATTATCCCTTCATCAACAAAACAGAGATTCAGGATTTAATTGATGCCAGAGATAAAACCGCAAAAGCTGTTTGTTATCAGAACCGCGAATCTATAACAGAACCTTTATTGGCCTTATATGAAAATGAAATCTTTCAACTTATGAAAAGTAATTTTGCTCAACAAAAATATTCGCTTCGATATTTTCTTGATGAAATAAATGCAAAGAAAATTATTGCTGATCGGGATGATGCTTTAAGAAGTGTTGATACTCCTGAAGAGGTTGTAATGGCAATGAAGAAAATAAAATTACAGGTTACTTAATCAATCGTACTCATCTTCAATTTTTACAATCCAGTGTTGTCAGTTATTTCTCTTAAATAGCTGACAACACTGAAAGGATTGAAACCGATATTTAATGTTTCACCTGTAAAAATCGAACCATCGAAGCATCAGCCGTAGTTAACCTGCACAGATAAAGTCCTTCTTTTAATGAACTTACATCCATTTGAATACTATGTTTTCCAGATGATAAATTATTTAAATTCATAGTCTGCACTTTTCTACCTGTCATATCTGTAAGGCTTAGTTCAGCATCATTTACCTGCGAAAGTGAATAGCTCACTGATATTTGTGTAGAAGCAGGATTTGGCATCACACTCATGCTTTGAATATTGCTGTTGGATAATTCATTGATGCCAACCGATCCACTCAATGAAACATCATCAACAATATAATAACTATTCATGTGTGAATTGCCAGTACCATCTGCAATAGAAAATACAATGGTACACTTTGCAACATTTGCAGTATCAATGTAAATAATCGGAATATTTACCAATGTGAAATTTGCAGTAGAATTGGATATTACCACTGAGCCAGCCCCTACTCCGTTTCCAGCAGCATCTTCCATCGCCACTGCTATTTGCAACATATCTCCACCTGCAGAATTAAATTTATAATAACAACTCAATGTGCCATAAGCTTTATTTACCGGGAAACCATTAGCAGAATTATCTGTTGATGCAAGATAAGGTGACAATACAAGGCCCGGAGGAGTGATAGTCATTACATCTCCTCTTGCAGCTGATGATCCCGTATTACCAGGAGAAACCTGCGTTACAAAAATTGCTGAACCAGGTATATTATTGGTAAGCCATGAATCAGGCTCTCCACTGGTCCATGATTCAAAACTGGGATTAGGAACCGGGTTCTGAGCATAAGTTGCGCTAACTACACACGCGAAATAAATAAATAGTAGATTTTTTTTCATGACAATTTGGTTTTAAAATTCATTCAAATATAAAGCATAAAACGCAAAAAATTACACTAACGTTATTCAAAAACAATCTTTGCTTTTTGAAAATCATTGTTATCCAAAGTAAGATGAAGAAAGTAGTAACCGGAAGGAAAAATTTTTCTGTCAATTGTAAATGAATCATCTCTGGTAGAGCCTTCGTTAACCATTTTTCCGTTGATGTCAAATATTTTCCAATGAACGGTTTTAGTTAAAGGATTTTGATAATTAATATTTGCTGTTGTCACCAATGGATTGGGAATGATGAGCACATCGCTTTTATCATGTGCATTAAAATAAACTTTTATCACGGCTGACCAATCAGCATTACCAGGAGCTAAACGGTAATAATTATCACTGTTTTTAATTGGAAATGAATCAGTATAACTGTAATTAACAGGAGTTGAAACGCTGCCACAGGTCCCTGCAATTTCTCCGATCTGATAAAAGTTTAGCGAGTCTGAGCTACGTTCAATTCTGATACCGCTGCAGGTTTGCCCTGCAATGATGGTGAATGAGAGATAAACTGTTTGATTGAGTTGTGAGCCTCCAAAATAAGAAATGATATTGGTTGTTTGCGAAAAGGATAAGTTTATTGAGAATGATAAAACAAGAAATAATCCTCTTAGCATAATTAAAGTTTAGAGTAAAGATACGAATGAACGCCTCGTTTTATTTTATCTGGCGACAACAAATTAAATACTCACATTGCTTTCTTTCCTTACCTGGTTGGCATTACGCTTAAATTTAATTTTAAATCTCCTGCTGAAATAAGCGGGATCTTTAAATCCTACATTGGTAGCAATTTCCTGCACATTGTGATGGGTGCTCCGCAATAAATAATGTGCGCGTTCTAACCGCTGGTTTTCGATATAATCCTGGAGATTGGTATTTGTTAATGACTTAAAAAATTGTCCCACATAATCTTTGGAGACGTAAGCAAGACTTGCAATTTTCTGATTGGTTAAATCCTCATGCAGATTACTTTGAATAAACTGAATAATATCCACCAATCTTTTGTCGAGAAGAAAATGAACCTTCTCAAAGTTTTTTGCAAATTCTTTTTTATGATAAATAAAACGGCAGATATGAATTACCATTTCCTCAGTCAGATTTTTTAATAACCGTTCACGTCCGGGTTTTTTATTTTCTTCTTCAGCAATGATGGCGTGAATGAGGTATCTCATTTCTTCATCATCAGGCATAATAAAACAAGGCAATTCAAGTATGGAGAAAAAAGGAATGGCTCCGTAAATATGTACATCAAAACCTATGATTGAAAAAATATCTTTATTGGAATCAATGCCATTATTAATGCTTATCGGTTTTAGATATTGCTCACGATGTTCAACAGATGTAAATCCATCTTTACCGAACGAAGGAAAATTTTTTGTTTTTCCATGCCTGAAATAAATGGGGCTTCCAACAGGCATAAAATAAAATTTGCCGGGATCAATACGGACGAAATTTTTTTCTCCATAACAAAAACCGGAATCCACCCGTACCAGGATATTCCGCGGCTCCAGGGATCCATTTAATTCTGCCGGTTTAATTATCTCACGTAAATTACTGCGGTAATATTTTACATGCAATGATTCAATTATTTTGTTAAACACTTCGTCACGTACCATAATTTAATTGTGAGATTCAAAGATATCCTGTTGCACATAGCCATGCAAGTTTCCTGAAGTCATAAAATGTTTCTCATAGAACTTTTTTATACGCCATTAAGCATCTCTCTCTTGCCATCTTGTGATCAACAATTGGTTCAGGATAATTAAAATCTTCAAACTCCGGAACCCATTTCCTGATGTACTTAAAGTCAGGATCGAATTTGCGGGTTTGTTCAACGGGATTAAAAATCCGGAAGTAAGGAGTAGCATCACAACCACAACCTGCTGACCATTGCCAGCCTCCATTATTGGAAGACAATTCATAATCCAAAAGTTGCGAAGCGAAATATGCTTCACCCCATCGCCAGTCAATTAATAAATCCTTGGTAAGAAAACTTGCAACGATCATACGTACACGATTGTGCATATAACCGGTTTCATTGAGCTCACGCATGCCTGCATCCACAATAGGGAAACCTGTTTGTCCCTTGCACCACCGGTCAAATTCTTCGATATTATTTCTCCATTGAATTTTATCATATTGTTTTTTAAAAGAACCATTAACTACATGTGGAAAATGCCAGAGTATCATCATATAAAATTCTCTCCAACACAATTCATTTAAAAATACGGCATTTAATTTTTGTGCTTTCGTGGCAAGCTTGCGAATACTTATTGTACCAAATCTTAAATGAACACCAATGTGTGAAGTTCCATTAATTCCCGGATAGTTTCTTTGCTCACCATAATTGCGAATCAACTCGTCAGGAATTTCAGAAGAAGGAAATGTGACTTTGCTGTTTTCGAATCCAATTTCTTTTAATGCAGGAACAGGAAAGCCTTTTGTTTTGAGAAGTTTTTTGAAATATTTATTTGTTGGATACGATTTAAGATAAAAGGCATTAAGCTTTTGCATCCATCGTTTTGAGTAAGGAGTATAAATTGTATAGGGCTTACCATCGTCCTTCACAATTTCATCTTTTTCAAAAATAACCTGATCCTTGTATGAATGAAAAGAAATATTATGCTGATGTAATAACTGCTGAATCTCTTCATCGCGATCCATTGCATAGGGTTCATAATCACTATTAATGTAAACCGATTTTATATCGAATTGATTTAATAAGTTATTCCAAACTTCAAAAGGCTTACCGTAAAAAGTAATTATTGAAGATCCTAATTCACTTAACTCTTTTTGCAATCTTTCAATTTGTGTATGAATAAAAACAACGCGTTTATCGTTTTTGTTTTCCTGTTTATCAAGAATTGTTTTATCAAAAATAAATAAGGGCAAAACAGGATAACCACTCTTCAATGCATAATACAAAGCAGCATGATCATCCAATCTTAAATCACGCCTGAACCAGCAAATTGCAATTTCCCTTTTTATCATATTTTACACTAATTCTTTTAATGCTTCTTTTAATTCAGGATAGTGGAAAACAAAACCCTGCTGTTGAATTTTTTCAGAAGAAACATTTGCTCCTTCTAAAACAATTGCAGCCTGTTCACCCAATAATAATTTTAAAAATAATTCAGGCACTTTAATATTTAATGCATAGCTATGCTTTATTTTTTTTAAACTTAACATAAATTCTTTTTGAGTGACAATTGTTGGTGCAACTGCATTATAAGTACCCGACATTTTATTTTCGGACAACGCATAAATGATCATATTGCACAAATCATCAATATGTATCCATGGAAACATTTGCCTGCCGCTACCTAAAATGGGATTAACAAAAAAACGCAATGGCTTAATCAGTTCTTTTAATACACCACCCTGCTGTGAAAGCACATTGCCCAAACGAAAAATAATTGTACGTACAGGATAATGATTATTTGCATTTTCCCATTCCTCCACAACATCTGCAAGAAAACCTTTTCCTTTTACACTCTGCTCATCCACAATTTCGTTGCGGTTACCATAATATCCAACTGCTGAAGCGCAAACAACAGCTTTAATATTATTTGGAATTTCGGTTATAGATTTTTGCAAAAGCCGCGCACTTTTTACACGGCTATCAATAATTTTAATTTTCTGTTTTGTTGTCCATCTTTTTCCTGCAATAGAGTCACCTGCAAGATTTATAATATAATCTGCTTCACTTATTGCTTTCGGATTAATACTTTCTTTAGCGGGATTCCATTGGTAAAAACCTATACCGGATTGTTTAAGCTGATGCCGACCTAAATGACTTACACGAAAACCAGCAGCTAAAAGCAATTCCGATAACCGTGATCCGATTAATCCTGAACCTCCTGCAATAATTACATGTAAAGAATTCATGAGTGATAAAAGTTTTAAATAATAATATTAAACAGACACTTTCTTATTCTTCGCGATAATCATTTTCTTCAACACCAAAAGTTCCGGGATCAAAATTGAGAATAGGTGCAGCTGTTGCACGCTTGCCAAAGCGATAACGGAAAGTGAGTTTAAGATATAAAGCCGGCTGCGCAGTAGTCTTAAAATCATCAAGCGCTAAACGCGTTTTCCCTGCTATACCGATTTCAGGAATTAAAATAACATGACTATACGAACTGTAACGAAGACTGCTACCAATCTGAAAACTCCTTTGCTTAAATACAACATCAGCAATATTTATACTGTCATTCCAGGGATAGTTAATGTAGTATGATCCGCCTTCTGGTTTAAGAAACAATGAAAGTGCAAGTCTGCGGCTGAATGTATGAGTGTAATAAATATTAAATGGCAGCACCACATTCACAAAATCTTCTTTTTTAAAATGATAACCAATTCCTATAAGCGGAAGAAAAAAATTCCTGCCATATATATAAGAATAAGACAATCCCAAAGTGTAATTAAACTGATCATTGTTACGATGTCTCCAGAATATATTTCCACTGTATCGAAGCCTGGCTATATTAATGGCATCCATGTCTTCTGTCAATCCGGTTTGAATGGTTGCCATATACAAATTACGAAGACCCACAGCAAGTAATGCAGAAGCACCGGCATTGGCACGCAGCAATTGTTTTTTGTTAAAAAAGAAATCACCGCTGGTTTGTTTAACTGCACCCTGACTGTTGAACAAGACGGCAAAAAAAGGTTTGTTACCATCAGCTGATAACCAATCCTTACCCGTGTACAAAAGAAATTTAAAACCAAATGATGCTTCATCAAAACCATATTTCACAGAAGAGTCGCCTACCTGCGTAGCAATGCGATGAAGAACAGATGCGTTAATAGAAGGTGACAATAAAGGCTGAGGACCGGGGAAAGATTGTGCTGTTACCTTAAAATTAAATAACTGCAAACAGCAGATGATGATTAATTGAAAACAAGTGTAACGCATAATTTTGAAACGGTGAAAATACAATTAGCAGCGTTAATTAGTTTACAGTTGGCAAATCTTCGAATCAAAGCCTGATATTTTTGTTATACTTGCATATCAAAAAATAAAAGCAATGGTACTTATTTTGAAAAAAGGAGCTGATCGAAAAAGTATTCTTAAATCATTAAAAAAGATTGCAAAACAAAAACGCAAAGGTGGATTCAATGCTGCTGCTTTTCATGGCAAATTAAAGCGAGGATTAGATGGTTTAACTTACCAAAAGAATTTGCGTAATGAGTGGAATTAGTCTTCTGGTTGACACCAATGTTCTCATCAATCTTTCAGAAGGTAAAAAAGAGCTTGATGTTTATCTTCAGGATAATCTGATTTATGTATCTGTGATTTCTGAAATGGAATTATTAGGGCATACAGGAATAACTCCAAAAGAAATTAAATTTTTTGAATCATTGCTTCTTCAATGCACCATCATTGAACTCCTGCGACCTGTTAAAGAACAAGCAATTAAACTCCGTCAGAAAGAAAAAATGAAATTGCCTGATGCAATCATTGCCGCCACTTCCATTTACCTGAATGTTCCATTACTTACTTACGACAAAGATTTTTCTAAAATCAAAAGTCTTGATTTAATTATTCCTGAATTGTGATCTTAACGCCCTCATCAACCGCGAAGACAAAGTGCGCGTGTAGTCATCTCTGAATTGTTAGATAGTAGAAGAGAAGTTTGTAAACCAACCAAGCAAATTTAAAAGTATAAACTTTGCATTCATTGCCTTGCTTCTTCCGATTTATAGGATGTGCCAGGCAAACTTTTTGATGTGAGGGAAGAGTTAACGGGGAGAAAAAAATCAACTATGCCAAGTATAATTATTTTTGTATTTCTAAAATGAAAAATATGAAAGCAAAAGATTTGTTCGTTTGCAAATTTACAACGACAAGAACTTTTTTTAGAGAGAATATTTCTGGAGACGCTGTGCAAGCAATTATCAGTAAAGCGATATATGAAAACCTGCCAGATACATTTCAATACGTCATTAAACAATGTGATGAAAAAGTATTGAACGAAGTAGCGCAACTGGAAAAACTTATTGAAGCAACATGTGTGTTAGATTTTGACAAACTGTATTCTTTAAAATTTTTCAATTCAAGTGTCAATACTAAATCAATTGAAGTAATAGTAAATTTCATAAATAAAAGTAGTGCAAATTCAAATTGGACAGTTAATTTTAATTTGACATCTGAGGATTATACTGTTTTATCAATCAACGAAAAATATGTTGAATTGGTAAAAGGAAATCTTTTAGCATTTGAATCTCTTGAAAAGCAAATTATCAAATTACCAAAATTAGAGTATGATAATTTGGACAAGATAATAATTTCTACTCTTTCTTAGGTTTTTTTCCTTCAATAAATGATACATAAATCTGTTAAGGATTTTTTTTAAATTTCAGGCATTTTATTGATACCAACCACAATATTATGCATTGGGGGTAATATTGGATTAACAAATAAATATTTAGAAGTTATTGAATTTTTTGCCACAATCTATCTCATAGGAGTAGTTGTTCTTGGAATTGTACTTTTAATACAAGTTTCGCTAGATGATGACAATCAGTACAGAATATAAATCACGAAAAAAAGAAACTTTTGCGCAAATTATTGTTTTGGTTCTTTTAATTATTTGTGGAGGTTATTCTATCATTTTTATAATTCCAATTATCTATAGTGGCTTAAAACAGTTTTACCATGTAAGTTTAACAGGTTTTGTTGCTTTTATTTGTTCTGCTGCTTTTTGGATTTATTATTTAATTGAAGAAAAGAAAAGGGAAGAAATATTAGAAGAACCACTCACCAGCCCCAACCATTTCCCTCTATCCTTCGTATCACCTCCTTATTATAATTTCACACCCATAATGATTGTAATAAAATTCGGTGGCACTTCTGTTTTGGATGCGGAGCATATTTACAAGTATGATTTAACTTTGTGTTAAATAACAATCAAACAAATTGAACTATGAAAGCAAATCTTAAACTCACTGCTGTTTTTGAAGAACAAAAGGAAGGTGGATATATTGGTTATGTGGAAGAAATATCAGGTGTTAATACACAAGGAGAAACATTGGATGAAGCCAGAAGCAATCTTGTGGAAGCATTAGTGCTTGTGATTGATACGCATCGTCAGTTAATCGAGGAGGGCTTAAAAGGCAAAAATGTTATTCGCGAAAACATTGACCTTGTTGCCTGATGAAAAGGCGTGTTTTAATAAAACATCTTGAGTTGAATAATTGCAACCTAAAACGCGAAGGAGCTAATCATTCTATTTTTATTAATCAGCATAACAATAAAATTTCAGCAGTACCGCGACACAATGAAATAAAAGAAAATCTTGTGTTGAAAATTTGTAAAGATTTAGAAATACCTAAACCATAATTGCTTTATCAGTTGTTTTGCTTCACCGCTAAAACATTTCCTTCCTTATTTCGTATTACAAACCTTATTATAATTTCACGCCCATAATGATTGTATTAAAATTCGGTGGCACTTCTGTTTTGGATGCGGACAGAATCAAACATGTTGCCACCATACTTAAATCGTATCACGCAAAAAAAATAAAAATTGCTGCGGTGTTTTCTGCTTTTGGCGGAGTTACCGATCAGTTGATTGAAGCCAGCCGTATGGCTGCTGCCAACGATCAACATGCGTTTATCACATTGAAAGAAATTGAGAAGCGACATATTGATGCGGTAAAAAAACTGCTCAGTAAAAATTTGCTGGATAAAACTTTAGCGCAGGTAAATCTTTCGTTGAAAGAGCTCACGGATATGATTCACGGTGTTTTTCTTGTGCGTGAGTTATCCGACAGAAGCTTAGATTTTATTGCAAGTTTCGGTGAGCGGCTTTCGGCTTACATCATTAGCCAGTATTTGAAAGAGCAACGCATGGATGTTGTTTTCACGGATACACGCGAACTGATAAAAACAGATAAACATTTTGGTTCAGCGCGTGTTGATTTTACAACTACTAATTCAAACATCAAAAAATATTTTCGTGATTTAAAATCAACAGCCATCGTTACGGGTTTTATCGGTTCATCAAAAGATGGCGAAACAACTACGTTAGGGCGAGGTGGTTCTGATTACACGGCTGCGATTATTGGTGCTGCGTTGGATGCAAAGGAAATTCATATCTGGACAGATGTGGATGGCGTGCTCACTGCTGATCCACGCAAAGTAAAAAAAGCATTTCCGTTGTTGCATCTTACCTACGAGGAAGCGATGGAGATGTCACACTTCGGTGCGAAGGTGATTCATCCGCCAACGATACAACCTGCGCTTGCAAAAGGAATTCCGCTTCGTATTAAAAACACTTTCAATCCTGATTATGACGGAACGTTGATCACACAAAAAAGCAAGGGACAGGAATTTATGATCAAAGGAATTTCGTCCATTGATAAAATTTCGTTGCTCACGATGATGGGCAGCGGTATGATTGGTGTTGCAGGAATTTCTGCGCGCTTGTTTGGTGCACTTGCAAAAAATAAAATCAGTGCGATATTAATTACTCAAGGTTCATCCGAACATTCCATTTCGTTTGCGGTGGTTCCCGCTGATGCAGAACACGCACAACACGCCATCCGCGAAGAATTTTCTTTAGAGATGAAAGCCAAGTTGATTAATGAAATCAAAGTAGAAAAAAATCTTTCCATCATTGCCATCATCGGTGAAAACATGAAACACGTTCCCGGAATTTCAGGACGTTTGTTTGGTGCGTTGGGCAAGAATGGAATCAATGTAGTTGCAACTGCACAAGGTTCTTCAGAGTTAAATATCTCTGTTGTTATCAACGACCAGAATCTTTCCAAAGCATTAAACGCCATTCACGAATCGTTCTTTTTATCAGGAACTAAAACGCTTAACATTTTTATGGTGGGAGTTGGTTTGATTGGTAAAACATTAATTGAACAGATAAATAAACAAGCAGCATATCTCAAACAAAATAAATCGCTCGAATTAAATTTTATAGGTGTTGCCAACAGTAAAAAAATGTTTTTTAATGAAAATGGTATTGCAAGAAAAAACATTTCGCAACAATTAGAAAGCGCAAAACAAACGATGAACATGAAATCGTTTGTAAAAGAAATGTGCGCGTTGAATTTACCGAACAGTGTTTTTGTTGACAACACAGCTAATGCAGATGTTGCTTCTTTTTACAATGAAATTTTAGAATCGAGCATCTCTGTTGTTACACCAAACAAAGTTGCCAACTCTGGAACTTATGCTCAATATCTGAAACTAAAAAACAGTGCAGCAAAAAGAAACGTTAAGTTTTTATATGAAACAAATGTTGGTGCAGGTTTGCCTGTGATAACCACACTGAATGATTTGATGACAAGCGGAGATAAAATTTTGAAGATTGAAGCCGTGTTGTCAGGAACGCTTTCTTTTATTTTCAATAATTACAAGCACCCGAAAGAATTCAGCGACATTGTAAAAGAAGCACAAGCAAAGGGCTACACCGAACCCGACCCGCGCACTGATTTAAGCGGATTGGATGTTATGCGCAAACTCTTAATCCTTGCCCGTGAATGTGGAATTGGTTTGGAGGCAAAAGATATTCAGATACAAAAACTGTTGCCACCTGAATGTATGAAACCAAAAACAATTTCTGATTTTTATAGTGCGTTGCAGAAAGCAGATGCACATTTTGAAAAGATGCGTGATGCAGCGGAGAAGAAAGGAAATGTGTTGCGCTTCATCGCAAGCTTAGATGGAACAAAAGCAACCATCAGTTTGCAAGAAGTAAACCAATCGCATCCGTTTTATAATTTATCAGGAAGTGATAATATTATTTCGTTTACAACCGAGCGTTACAAAGAACGTCCATTGGTTATCAAAGGACCCGGTGCAGGAGCAGAGGTAACAGCAGCAGGTGTGTTTGCAGAGATTATTGGGATTAGTAATTATTTGTCGTAGAAAATAAAAGTTTGAGCAATAACATCGTTTAAATTATCTTTACATTATGAAACATTCAGCAATACCAAGGCAATACCTGCTTGATGAACAGAACCGAAAAGTAGCGGTGATGATTGACATTGATACCTTCGATAAAATTGAAGAGGCATTGGAAAATTATGGCTTAATGAAATTCATTAAAGAAAACAAAAATGAAAAACCATTAACGCTTGGTGAGGCAAAAGCCTATTACGGAAAACTTAAAAAGGCGGAATGAATATTTTTTATCAAAAGAAATTTTTAAAAGACCTTGCACGGATTCCTTTACCAATACGAAAAGAAGTAGAAAAGTTTTCTTTTAATGACCTCTTATTGATTAAAAAGTTTAATGAATTGGAAAACATTGGTTCAATGACAGGGTATCCACATTACTATAAAAAACGTTTTGGTGATTATCGGTTAGGGTTTCATTTTGAGAAAGACATAATAACTCTTGAAAGAGTTCTTCATAGAAAAGAAATTTATAGATTCTTTCCTTAGAAAAATTAAAAACATCATGTACAGATTTGCAGTTATCATTGAACAAGCACCTGACGGAGGTTTTGGTGCTTATGCTCCTGACCTTCCTGGATGTGTGGGTATGGGTGCTACCCGAAATGAAACAATGGAAAATATGATTGAAGCAATCCGTTTTCATATTGAAGGAATGATTGAAGAAGGTTTGCCGATTCCTGTTGCTACTTCTGAAGCTGAAAATCTTGTGATAGCGTTGAATTGAAAAAATTGGAGACGAAGCTTGATAAACACGATGCTATTATTCAAAAGATTTTTGAAGCCATTCGTCAATTAATGCAACCACCTGAAATGCCGAGAAAGAAAATTGGTTGTA
>JANLZB010000070.1:0-58246 GCA_031366005.1 Bacteroidota bacterium
CCCGCAACTTCCAATGCAATTACTATGACAGTGAATGCAATTGTTTCAGCAAGTGTTTCTATTGGTGCATTGCCATCAACAACAATTTGTGCAGGAACCAATGTAACATTTACAGCAACACCAACCAACGGTGGAACAACACCAATTTATCAATGGAAAAAGAACGCAACCAATGTTGGAACAAACAGCACAACTTATTCTGACAATGCTTTAAATAATAACGATGTGATTACTTGTGTGATGACCAGCAATGCAACTTGTGTGAATGGAAGTCCTGCAACATCGAATTCAATTTCGATGACGGTGAATGCAAATGTTACAGCAAGTGTGAGCATTGCTGCAAGTCCATCCAATTTTATTTGTTCAGGAACCAATGTAACATTTACTGCAACTCCAACTAATGGTGGAACAACACCGGTTTATCAATGGAAAAAGAACGGAATCATTGTTGGAACAAATCAAACAACCTATTCAAATGCTGCTTTAAATAATAACGATGTGATCACTTGTGTATTAACAAGCAATGCAACTTGTGTAAATGGAAGTCCCGCAACTTCCAACACAATCACCATGACAGTGAATGCAAATGTTACAGCAAGTGTGAGCATTGTAGCCAGTCCATCCAATATTATCTGTTCAGGAACCAATGTCACATTTACTGCTACTCCAACCAATGGAGGTACAACCCCAACTTACCAATGGAAAAAGAATGGAACTAATGTTGGATTAAACAGCACAACTTATTCTGACAATGCTTTAAATAATAACGATATGATCACTTGCGTATTGACAAGTAACGCAACTTGTGTAAACGGAAGTCCCGCAACTTCCAATGCAATTACTATGACGGTGAATGCAAATGTTACAGCAAGTGTTTCTATTGCTGCATTGCCATCAACAACAATTTGTGCAGGAACTACTGTAACATTTACAGCAACACCAACCAACGGTGGAACAACACCGGTTTATCAATGGAAAAAGAATGGAAGTAATGTTGGATTAAATCAAACAACCTATTCAAATGCTGCTTTAAATAATAACGATGTGATTACTTGTGTGATGACCAGCAATGCAACATGTGTAAGCGGAAGTCCCGCAACTTCCAATGCAATTACTATGACAGTGAATGCAATTCCATCCATTTCAAATTTTTCTCCTTTATCGGCAATTGTTGGATCTTCTATTACCATTTCAGGAATGAGTTTTTTAGGGACTACAACTGTTACTTTTAATGGATTAGCAGCATCATTTACAGTCAATAATGATAATCAGATTTCATCAATAGTTCCTTCGAATGCAACCACCGGCTTAATTTCAATTACTACACCTTGTGGTACTGTAAACAGCGCAACAACTTTCACTGTTCTAAACTATGCAACGCTTAACGTGAAGGTGTTTGTTGAGGGATTTTATATTGGGGGTGGATTGATGACACCAGTGCTTGCCAACGCGCAGCAAACTTCTAATACTACGGTGGCTGATTCAATTACCATGATATTACATTATAATACTACCCCTTTTGCCGTTGACACCTTCATCACGAAAGTGATGGCGTGTGATGGTAATGCAGTTTTCAACTTGCCGCAAAATCGAATTGGCAACAGCTATTACATTGCTATCCGATGCCGGAATGGAATAGAAACATGGAGTAAGTTCCCGGTAACCATTGGCAGTAATACAAGCTTTGATTTTACTCAGTAAGTGAGAGTAAGGTTGTAAGAAAAATAAACCTTACTCTTCCTTCATATTATGATAAACCGCCTGTACATCATCATCTTCTTCCATACGTTCGATTAAAGCCATTACATCTTTTTGTTGTTCTTCATTCAGATCAACAAGTGTTTTGGGAATACGTTGCAAGGCAGCATTTAGAATGGTGATGCCTTTTTCTTCCAATGCTTTCTGCATGCCACCAAAATCGGTGAATGAAGTATAGATATAAAAACCGTCCTCATCTTCCGCAACTTCTTCCGCACCGAAATCAATCAGGTCAAGTTCCAGGTTTTCCATCTTGAGGTTTGCTTTTTCGATTTTAAAAATTCCTTTGCGGTCAAAAATAAAATCGAGCGATCCTGTTTTACCTAACGCTCCATTTTCACGATTGAAATGCATTCGAACATTGGCAACTGTTCTCGTGGGATTATCGGTTGCGGTTTCTACTAAAATAGCAACACCGTGCGGAGCATAACCTTCATATATTACTTCTTCATAATTTGATTCATCTTTTGCAACGGCTCTTTTTATTGCTGCATCCAATCTATCCTTTGGCATGTTAGCTGCTTTACCGGCTTGCAATGCCATGCGTAAACGTGGATTCGATTCAGGATGAGGACCACTCGATTTTACGGCTATGGCAATTTCTTTTCCGATGCGCGTAAAAGTTTTCGCCATCTTATCAAATCGCGCAAACATCTTATGCTTGCGTTTTTCAAATACTCGTCCCATGTAAAGTTTAAAGTTTTAAGTCTAAAGTATAAAGTTGTTTTACATTATCAAATCATCAAATTATCAAATCAGAATTACACATTAAATCTAAAGTGCATTATATCCCCATCTTCCACCACATATTCTTTTCCTTCCACACTCAGTTTACCGGCATCCTTGCATGCCTGTTCAGACCCGAGTGTTACAAAGTTATTATACTTGATTACTTCGGCACGGATAAAACCTTTTTCAAAATCTGTATGGATTACTCCGGCTGCCTGTGGTGCTGTCATGCCTTGTGTGATGGTCCATGCACGCACTTCTTTTTCACCGGCAGTAAAATAAGTTTGCAGATGCAGTAAACGGTAAGCTGCATGAATCAACTTAGCAACGCCAGACTCTTTCAAACCGAGATCATCAAGAAAAGCTTTTCGGTCTTCAAAGCTTTCAAGCAATGTAATTTCGGCTTCAATAGCAGCTGCTATTACAAGCACTTCAGCATTTTCTCCCGATCCATTGGGATTAACTGCTTCTTTCACAGCATCCACATATTTATTTCCTTTCACCACTGATGCTTCATCCACATTGCAAACATACATCACCGGTTTTGCTGTGAGTAAATAACTGTCAGCAATATATTGGTAATCTTCTTTTGAAATAGGAGCTGACCGCACTGATAATCCTTTTTCAAGGTGTAGCTTAACGGCCATCATCACATCATAACTCTTCTTTGCTTCTTTGTCATTACCGATTTTTGCAATCTTCTCCACCTTCTGAATTTTTTTCTCAAGCGTTTCCAAATCTTTCAGCTGCAATTCAAAATCTATTACTTCCTTATCACGAACAGGGTTAACGCTTCCATCCACATGCACCACGTTTGGATCATCAAAACAACGTAACACATGCAGTATTGCATCTGTCTCGCGGATGTTTCCAAGAAATTGATTTCCTAATCCTTCTCCTTTGCTTGCTCCTTTTACCAAACCGGCAATGTCAACAATGTCAACAGTGGTTGGAACCACACGTTGCGGGTGCACTAATTTATCAAGGGTTTCTAATCTTTCATCAGGCACTGTGATAACCCCCAGGTTCGGTTCAATCGTACAAAACGGAAAATTAGCCGCCTGCGCTTTTGCATTTGATAAACAATTAAACAAAGTTGATTTTCCTACATTGGGTAAACCCACAATGCCACACTTCAATCCCATAATCTTATTTTATTTTTTTGAGGGGCAAAGATAGTTTTTAGACTTTAGAAGAAGGTAGAAAATAAAGCGGCAGTAGGCAGTGGCAGTTGACTGTATATAGTGGCAGTTGGCAGGAGCAGTAAGCAGTATCTAAAGTCGCATATTTGAATCACTTCCACCTGCTGCCGTTTACTGCTTACTTTCTATTATTTTCATCCCCATGTTTCACCTCAGCTTCTGGGAAAAGCAAAGTTATTTTACAGGTATTGATGTACTTATTGTTGGAAGTGGTATTGTTGGTTTGAACGCTGCCATTGCATTGAAACAAAAAGATCATCGTTTAAATATTCTTGTTATTGATCGCGGTTTTCTTCCTTATGGTGCAAGTACTCGCAATGCAGGTTTTGCATGTTTCGGAAGTTTGACAGAATTGATAGATGATTTATCGCGCATGAGCGAAGAAGAAGTCTTTGATTTGCTTTTGCGAAGATGGAATGGGTTAAAACGTTTACGCAGTTTGTTAAAAGATGCAAATCTTGGTTACGAAGGCATGGGTGGTTATGAAGTATTTAGTGCTGATGATAAAAATAACTATAATGAATGTGTTGAGCGAATGAGTTTTTTTAATTCAAAACTGCAGAAGCTGACCGGTCATCGCGAGGTTTATAAAAATGCAGATGAAAAAATTTCTCAATTTGGTTTTAACAAAGTTGAACATTTAATCTGCAATCGTTTTGAAGGACAGATTGACACTGGAAAAATGATGAAATCTCTGGTTAACAAAGCGCGGCATTTAGGTATTGAAATTATTAATGGAATTGAAATTGAAAAGTTTAGTGAAGAAGAAAATAAGGTTGTTATTCAAACGAAACAAGGTTTTGATTTTAAAGCGAAACAACTATTAATAACAACAAATGGTTTTGCACAACAGCTCCTGCCAGAGCTTGAAGTGATTCCTGCACGTGCGCAAGTTTTAATCACCGAACCAATTGAAAATTTAAAAATCAAAGGAACATTTCATTATGATAAAGGATATTATTATTTCAGAAATGTTGGCAACAGATTATTATTTGGCGGAGGAAGGAATTTAGATTTCGAAAAAGAAAAAACTTTTGAATTCGGATTAACAGAAGAAGTACAAGAAAAATTAGATACGCTAATGCGTGAAATGATGTTACCAAAAGTTAATTACAAAGTTGAACAACGCTGGAGTGGTATCATGGGTTTAGGTTCCTCTAAAACAACAATCATAAAACCTATTTCGAAAAATATTTTTTGTGCTGTGCGAATGGGAGGAATGGGAATTGCAATTGGAAGTTTAGTGGGTGACGAGGCAGCTGAGATGATAATAAACAGGTAACACGAAAACACTTTTAACAATCTTAATAAAGAATCATTCATTCATAATAAAAACAATTCTTTCACTGATCAAGTAACTAACTTTGCAATTAAATTTAAAAGATAAAAAATGTATTATAAAATAAATTTTGTTCTAGTTTTTCTTTTTGCAGCGATATTAATAACAGGATGTAAAAAAAAGGAAGAAGACACCCCTACTCCAACTCCTGATCCGGGACCAGCAGCCGTTGCTGGTTTTACATTTGCAGGAGATAATGTTCCTGCACCTGCAATGGTTACTTTCACTAATACTTCTCAAAATGGCACCAGTTATTTATGGGAATTCGGAGATGGTGATTTATCTACCGTAAAAAACCCACAGCATACATATAATGCAGGTGGAACTTATGCTGTAAAGCTCACAGCCAACGGTGCAGGGGGTGCCAGCAGTATTACCAAATCAATAACTATTCAAAATGCACCTACAATTTGTAACATAACAAATATAAAACTCACTCAGATGCCATTCATAAACGGGGCAACAGGAGGCGACTGGGACGTGGCTGATGGACCTGATGTTTTTTTTACTATTGAAAATGCTGCTGGTAATATTGTTTATAGTTCAACCAGATTTGATGACATTGTCCCGGGTAACTTGCCATTATCATGGGATATTATTCCATCCTTTTTAATTACACCACTTAATACCAATTATAATATTAAAGTTTATGATTATGACACTTTAGATCCGGATGATTTTATCGCTTCATTTTCATTTAATCCCTCAACAACAACCGGCTATCCTTCTATTGCAACTGTAAATAATTTCGGAGCCACTATAGCTCTTACTCTGCAATGGCAATAGGAATTATAGAAGTAATTATTAAGAATAGTATCTGCTATCTTTTTTTCAACATTAATTATATTTCTAAATAAGAATATCGCATTATTCCCCTGCTCAATGAAAATAAATTTCTTCTTCCTATTAATATTTTTAATTCTTTCACAGCAAAGCATTGCTCAAAAAAATTCAGTTGCAAACACACAAACATTTAAACAACCGCGCTTAGTTGTTGGAATTGTTGTTGACCAGATGCGGGCTGATTATATTTATCGTTACTGGAATTTGTTAGGAGAAAATGGTTTTAAACTTTTATTGCGCGATGGTTTTGAATGCAGAAACACGCAATACAATTATATGCCTACTTATACAGGTCCCGGCCATGCGAGCATCTTTACAGGAACAACACCGGCAATACATGGCATCATTGGAAACATTTGGTTTGTTCGCGGAAAGGATACCATATACTGTACAGATGATAAATCAGTAACCTGTGTTGGTTGCGAAAATGCAAACGGAAAAATGTCACCGGCAAATTTGCTTACAACAACTGTGGGTGATGAATTAAAAATGTTTACAAGCATGAAATCAAAAGTAATTGGTGTGTCGTTGAAAGACCGTGCATCAATTTTTCCTGCTGGTCATGCTGCAAATGCCGCTTATTGGTTTGATAACATCAGCGGCAATTTTGTTACAAGCACTTACTATGAAAATCAATTGCCACAATGGGTTGTTGATTTTAATAATGCAAGATTTCCTGATCAATACTTAAGCCGTCCATGGACATTGCTTTATCCACTCAATCAGTATAATGATACTTTAGATAATACGATTTATGAGCGACCGTATTTCGGTGAATTATCACCTGTTTTTCCGCATGATCTTCCTAAGTTAAAACAAACCATCGGCTACGAATTAATTCGCAGAGTTCCGTTTGGAAACACTATGACTAAAGATTTTGCCATTGCTGCAATCAAAGGAGATTCATTAGGAAAGGATAATGTTCCTGATTTCTTAACACTTAGTTTTTCTGCCACTGATTATGTCGGTCATCAATTCGGAACAAACTCACTGGAAACAGAAGATACTTACTTAAGATTAGACCGTGACCTGGCTGATCTGTTGCAGTTTTTAAATAAAGAATTTGGCAAACAAAATATCCTGGTGTTTTTAACTGCTGATCACGCTGCGTTACCCAATCCGCAATATTTACTGGATCATAAAATACCTGCCGGATGGAATGATGATGTTTCAATAATCAATACCATTAAAAAATTTCTTCATGATGAATATGGTGACAGCACTCTTTTCAGCAAATACATCAACGACCAGGTTTATCTTAATCACATAAAGCTTAACAGTAAGAAAATAAATATTGAAGAAGCACAAAGAAAACTTGGAGAAAACTTAGTGGGACGTTTTCAAATAAGTGATGTATTAACAGCAGAAAATCTTAATGAAATTGAATTTACAAAAGCTCCGCGCGCTCTCGTTCAACGCGGATATAATCGCAATCGTTCAGGTGATATTGCACTGATATTTGAACCTGCAGTAATTGAATCCATTTATGGTGATCATACCGGAACCACGCATGGTTCTCCTTATAATTATGATACACAAGTACCATTGCTTTGGTATGGTTGGAATATTAAACAAGGATCCACTACCAGAAAAATTGATATAACAGACATTGCTCCCACTGTTTCTACTTTTTTACATATCGGTTTTCCGAGTGGATGTACAGGGAGTGTGATTGAAGACTTGTTTAAATAAACAGACCAGTCGAATTCTTCAAGCGATTATTAAGCTATAAGTAATCATAATTTTTTTACTGCCCGGTAAAATCAAAACTAACAGCTGAATTATTAAAAAGTACCGGTTGCTTACTCCATACTTCCATGCTGTTGCGATGTCGAACTGCTATGTAATAGCTTCCACATGCAATTGGTGGAAGATTTAAATTTATGTTGCCATAAATATCAATAACAGCTGAGATAGAATAAACAATAGCATAAGGAGGCAATGGCTGATGGATGATTACAGTGATAGTATCTGTTAATGTAGGATTGTTGACCGGGTCAATTACAGCTGTCATAGTGCCTCCGCCAATGTAAAAGCCTTCAATAAAAAGTTTCATATTGAATGTTGTATTAATAACATCTGTGCTTCCATCACAATTATCATCAACACCATTGCATATTTCTGGTGACAAGGGATTTATTGCTGCATTGGAATCATTACAATCACCGGTTATACCAACATAACCCGATGGAGGATTACAACCACTTGTAATAATATTATTTTCATTACCGAAATTATCACCATCAGCATCTAAGTAATAATTTATTGGAGGTTCAGTCAATGTCGCATTTGCTGACCTTGTGCATCCAAATGCATCAGTTACAGTAACCGTGTAAGTTCCTGCTGAAAGATTAGAAATAGCGGGTGTAGTTTGATTATTACTCCAAAGAAATTGATAGGGAGTAACTCCATTAATGGCTGTAACAACTAAAGCACCGGTTGAATTATTACAAGTTGCTGCCTGTGTTTGGCTGATTGTGGTGGTGAAGGAAGTATGTGGTGAAGTAATAGTAAAATATTTTATTACCTGACAACTATTTGTATCAGAAACTGAAATTGAATAGTTACCTTCTGATAATCCCTGAATACTATTTTGCGTAGAGCCATTGCTCCAAAGAAGTTGCAATGATCCTGTTCCTCCTGTTACAGAGGCACTGGATGAACCGCTTACTTCTCCACTGCATTTTACATTGTTAGTAATTAAATTCACCTGAACAGGGGTGGGTGCAGTAACGATAACAAATGCGCGTGAAACGCAATTATTTGCTGACAATGTATCAGTAACTGTTAAATGATAAGTGCCCGCAGCAATGTTAGTAATTGATTGTGTGGCTTGTCCTGTACTCCAGCTATACTTATAACCGGGAGGCATTGGCGCAGCCGTTAAACTCGTTTTATCACCATTACAAATTAATTTAAAAGATGGAGTGATGGATGAACCGATACTTGCAGTAAAAGTGCCTGGAATTGTAACCGGGTTACCTGACATTATTGCTTCACATTCTTCAAAATCTTTTACCAGCGTTAAAAATGTTCCGGGAGTTTGTTTAGTCATGGTTGCAGCTAAACTTGTATTGGCATTTCCATAATCTGTTCCACCATTAGTTGAATAAAAATAAGGAGATACGCCTCCTGTGGGAATGTTAATGCTTATCAACACATTCCCTGTTCCGCAGGTTGGAACAGCAGATGGAACAGTAGCCGTGGCAGTAAATACTTTGGTAACAATTGTTGCATTTGCCGAAGTAGTACAACCCATTGCATCGGTAACTGTAACTGTATAAGTTCCGTTGGATAAATGATCTATTGTTCCGCTGATTGCTCCGTTATTCCATAAATACGAATAAGAATTCATATTTCCACCTGTTACAACAGCAGTAATCTTACCAGCAGCTAAATTGTTACAGTTATTACTAACACTTAACGTGGCATCAAACGGTGTAGAGGGCTGTGAAATCGTAGCTATTAAAAGCTGTGATGTTTGCAGAGTATCATTATGATCGCGAACCTGCAAAGAATAAGATCCTGATGGTAGATGTGATGCGGTAAAAGGAAATTGCACATTTTGCCAGGCTCCATGATTCAATGAAAAATCAAAAGCATTACTTCCTCCGGCAGCGGTTAAAGTAATAGATCCTGTTGAAGCTCCATAACATGTTACAGGAGTTGATACAGCTGTCAATAAAATATTTCCGGGGCAATTTGCTGAAGCTACAGCAACACCATTTTCAGGAGCTGAAGGAGTAAGTCCGAGATAAATTCTGTCAATAAGTATATCATCGTCAAGTGGATGTATTGATAGTTTGTATTTATGTATATTAAAATTATAAACAATGGAAGTATTACTTGTTTGGTCAACGATATACCAAAACCATTCATTACTTGCGACACAACCAATAGTATTAATAATTGAATCTACACCATTAGTCATATCTTTTAATTTAATTGCAATACTTGAATCAGGAGGTAAACCATTTTTCAGTCGTGCCCGGATGTATAAATAATATTGACTTGCAACTCTGGGTTCAAAATTGTATTCATAAGTATTAGCAGAGCCGGAAACAAAAGAAGTGAAATTGCGATAATCTCCATTGGTGATAGGATTATGTGTAGCATTTTCTGTATGGATAGATGCTTCTATAGCATTGGATGGATTATCGAATACTTCCGCCTCAAAATCAAAATCTTTTCTCCATCGTTCAGGATGTTCCCATTGATGCCATTTATCTAACTGGTAAAAAGCAAAGTCGTTTGTATTAGCACGTGTTCTGTCCAATACATAAGTGCTTCCTTGCCTTCGGATATTAAATTGCAAATTATCAGGAGTGCCAACACCAGCGTTCAGATCAATTAATACATCCTCCTGCAGAGGTGCATCACCAATCATATTAATTAACTTTTGAATGGAACCGCTTATTGCATATTTTAATAACGGCAAACCTGTTACCGCATCAGCATCTTGACGGATAGTGATTAACTGCAATGGATTTCCTGTATTGAAAGCATAAGCTTTACCTTGTGAAGGCGAGAAAGGAGTTGCATTTACATTGCCTTCCAAAACGTTTCCGTACAACATTATATGATCTATTCTGCTTAATACAGCCTGGGCGTAAGAAGGAGAAACAACCTGCCAGATGAATCCTTTAGGGTTACCTGAAATCTCATCATAATAGGCATGATAAAAATCAACACCTGTAAGACCTAAACCTTTCATCAGCCCAAGCCATTGTCCGGGACGAAAATTCCGTTCTTCGTCAAAATACCATCCTGCTGCTACATAAGGAGCAAACAATTTATCTCCCTGATTGATCTCTGCCTGTCGTGCTCTTGCCAACCACCGCCATCCTTTTGGAACTGCTGAGTTATCATCAATGGATAAATTAGTTGCCTGTATTTTCCATCGCGAAGGCGTAACAGGATAAAAATCCATTGTAGAATATGCATTTTTAAAAACTCCATTGGTGCCTGACGGATTATACAACTGAGTTTCTCTCAACTTTGGCCAATAATACCGGGCATCCGGACCACCATCAGCGCCAAAATTCAAATAATTCGTATTGGCAAGTCGTGTATCATTCAATAAAATATCTCTATAAGCTGTATTATCAATAGCAATTTTCCGGTCACCTAAAAACGCTAACCATTGTTGTTGATTACAACCAGAGCAAGCAGATTGCATTTCAATATTTTCTTTAAAAGCATTGGGAAGATTAAGGTTATTATCATAGGCATTGGCTGCATCATACACAGGTGCCACTTCATTATTTTCTGCAATAAATTTCAGTTGAAAATTGTTTGCCTGCAACTTGTCAAGAATGGGATTAAGCAATGTTTTGCCTAAAGTTCCATCCCCTGTATAATTATTAACGTTTGCTATTGGCAGCCAGGTTTTGGTTGTTGAAATATTACCAGCTCTGTTTAAATATTGATAAGGTAAAAAATGTTGATTATTTATAAAATCATATCTTACTGAATAATAATTGTGCTGATCAGAGGCATTTCCAAAATTTTGATCTTTAACTAAAGATCCTCCCGGAAGCTGGGCTCTGTTTGTAAATGCTGCATATTCAAAACCGGATGCTATCAAAGCATTTGCAGGATTAGTAACCCATTGCATCCAGGTATAAGGATGGGTACCCGGAATATTAACCTGGTTTATTTCCGTAGATAGATTTTCAGCAAGGTTGAAATAATAATTCCATTTTGCTGCCAGTTCAATTTGCACGTCAAGGCTTGTTTGCAATTTTACGGTGGCATTGGATGAGCTGTTATTTCCAATCCATTTGGAACGGATAACATTCATGTTTTTATGCAATGCACTCTGTGGTTTATAACGTGGCAAACTATAAGAATAAAGCTGCTCAAGTGCAGTATGATTTACTTTATACGAACTTAAATCTCCACCTCCAATGATATGACCGAGAGGAAATTCATTAGGATCAGGCTCGCTGCTAAGCGCTATATTATTTGGCAAAGCCTGTGTTAATTGAAATGTATAATGATTAGGCCCTGACAGACTATCTCCTTTGAAATCTTTCATGTGCTGAGCTATCTGCTCATCAGTAATCACATCATTATAATAAGCTATTTCATCCATACCGCCCACCATTTTATCATAGTTGGTGGTGGAATTAACTGCAAGGGTACAAGTTGAAGCTGTGAAAGTGCCCGGTGTAATAACTGTAGAAAATTCTGCCGGACTTATTCCGTCCACCCATATTTTTTTAACACCTGTATTAGGATTATAACTAAACGCTATATGATGCCATTTACCATCAAGATAATATTCAATAGATCTTCTGTTAAGACCATTAAGTCCTATTTTAAAAGTGTGGGCATCACTTGACTGGCCTCCGTTTAAATCTGTTACAAACATGATAGCAGCACTTCCATTATCTGTTAAATCAAAATTCATATAGAAAGTGAGGAATGTACCAGGCTGGGATTGATTTGAAGCCCTGTTTAAAGTAAAAAGATGAGCTCTGCGCTGAATACCAAAACCATCATCAAACCTTACCAAAGTTTCAAAGCTGAACCCGTTATTGCTTAAAGGAATATTGTTATTTTTAAATTGTGCGTTCGCAGAATTAAATAAAGCATAATTACCAACATTTCCTGCAGGCGTATTAACTATCAAGGGAATATTGCCGGGTGGAATTAATGAGCAATTAGAAATGCACAATGAGGAACATTGTGGAGATATGTAACCGGTAGAAATGGACGTCCAGGAATTATATCGTTCATTAGTTCCTCCATCAAAAGTATAATATACAAAGGGTTGAATTTGGGCTATGGTAGACGTAGCTGCTGACACAGCGAATAAAATCAATATATTTTTTATTACTCGAGTGAATTTTAAAGATTTCAATAAGGTGATAGAATTAAATTTAAATGCCAGTAGAGAATTAACAAAATCAATAAGCTGCTAAAAAATGTCCGCTATTTCAAATGTGTGTTCATGCGAAAGCGAATAAGGAATGTAAGGTCGAAACAAATTGAATTTTGACCAATAAAAGATATTAACATTACAAAATACAGCTCAAATTTCTAACATTTTTATCAAGTCTAAAGAGCAACATGATTATATAACCCTGAACATTTTGAATAAAAGAAAAATGCATATTGATCATCTACAAATTTCATTTTGTAAATACCTGATTAGGCGTTAAAAACTGCCCTATCGTGTGTTCAGAAATTATTTTCTTCATAGCTTGATTAAACGAAAACTTTTCCTACTTTTGCCGTCCCTTTTTAGGGGAATAGTGTTTAGGTAACAATAATCATAGATAAAATAATAAATTAACGAATGCCAACAATACAACAGTTAGTACGCAAGGGCAGAGAATCTCTGATCGACAAAAGTAAATCACCTGCTCTTATGAATTGTCCACAACGAAGAGGGGTTTGTACACGTGTGTACACCACCACACCTAAGAAACCAAATTCAGCAATGAGAAAGGTGGCAAGGGTACGTTTGACTAACAAGTTTGAGGTTACGGCATACATTCCGGGAGAAGGACATAACCTGCAGGAGCACAGCATCGTGATGATACGAGGCGGAAGGGTTAAAGATTTACCGGGAGTTCGTTATCACATCATCCGCGGCACGCTGGATACTTCAGGTGTTGAAGGACGTAACCAGCGCAGAAGTAAATACGGTACTAAAAAACCAAAAGCAGGCGCACCAGCTCCGGCAAAGAAAAAGTAAATGAGCAATATGCAATTGGCAACAACAATGCAACAATTTAGCAATTCAACAATAGAATAAATGAGGAAATCAAAACCAAAAAAGAGAATTCTGTTACCAGATCCAAAATTTAACGATCCGTTAGTTACGCGATTTGTGAACAATATGATGGAGCAGGGTAAAAAAGGCGTTGCATTTGAAATTTTTTACAATGCATTAGAGCGTGTTGAAACCAAAACCAAAGAAAACGGACTGGAACAATGGCGTAATGCATTGAATAATATAATGCCAAGCGTTGAAGTACGCAGCCGCAGAGTTGGTGGTGCTACTTTCCAGATTCCATCAGAAGTTCGCCCCGACCGCAGAATTTCTGTAGGTATTAAGTGGATGATACAGTATTCGCGCAAGCGCAATGAAAAAAGCATGGCTGAGAAATTAGCCGGTGAAATCATAGCTGCTGCAAAAGGTGAAGGTGCTTCAGTGAAAAAGAAAGATGATGTACACAGAATGGCAGAGGCTAACAAGGCATTCTCACATTTTAAAGTTAATTAAGGCTTAAGGTAAATAGGTAATTAAGGTAAATGGGTAATTAAGGTAATTAAGGGTAATACAGAAATGACTAATTACCTCAATTACCCCAATTACCCCAATCCCCAATAACAAAACATGGCTGACGAGAAAATAGATTTACAATACGTACGTAACATTGGTATCTCTGCACATATTGATGCAGGTAAAACCACTTGTACTGAGCGTATTCTTTTTTATACCGGTATAACCCACAAGATTGGTGAGGTTCATGATGGCGCTGCTACCATGGACTGGATGGTTCAGGAGCAGGAGCGCGGTATCACAATTACATCAGCAGCTACCACCACTTTCTGGGATTATCCGACTGACAATGGCAAGAGACTACCAACGACTAAGAAATACAAGATCAATATTATTGATACTCCCGGTCACGTTGATTTTACTGTAGAAGTAAATCGTTCGTTACGTGTATTGGATGGACTGGTGTTTTTGTTTTCTGCTGTTGATGGTGTTGAGCCGCAATCAGAAACTAACTGGCGTTTAGCAAATAACTATAATGTTACCCGTTTGGGCTTTGTAAATAAAATGGACCGTGCCGGTGCTGACTTTTTAAATGTAGTTAAGCAGGTTCGTGAAATGTTAGGGGGAAATGCAGTTCCATTGCAGTTACCATTAGGTAATGAGGAAACTTTCCGTGGAGTTGTTGATCTGGTAAACTTCCGCGCTATTGAGTGGAATGAAGCAGACCAGGGAATGACTTACAAAGTGGTTCCTATTCCTGACGATATGATGGAAGAAGCAAAAGAGTGGAGAGAGAAATTGCTCGAGTCGGTTGCTGAGTTCGATGATAAATTAATGGAGAAGTATTTTGAAGATCCTTCTTCCATCACTGAAGCAGAAATGCTTGCTGCTTTGCGCAAAGCGTGTGTAGCAAATAAAGTAGTTCCGATGTTTTGCGGTTCTGCCTTTAAAAATAAAGGTGTGCAAACCATGTTGGATTATGTGATGGCATTGATGCCAAGTCCTCTTGATAAAGAGAGCATCATTGGTACCCATCCTGACACCGGAGCAGAAGTTATCCGCAAGCCAGATTTGAAAGAGCCTTTTGCAGCGCTCGCATTTAAGATTGCTACTGATCCGTTTGTTGGCCGTTTAGCTTACTTCCGCGCATACTCCGGAAAATTAGAGTCAGGCAGTTATGTATTGAATACACGCAGTGGAAATAAAGAGCGTATTTCACGTATCTTCCAGATGCATGCAAATAAGCAAAACCAGGTTCCTGAGATTGGCGCAGGAGATATTGGCGCTGCTGTAGGTTTTAAAGATATTAAGACAGGAGATACTTTGTGTGCAGAAGCTTTTCCAATTGTATTGGAAGCAATGAAATTCCCAGAGCCTGTTATTGGTTTAGCAATTGAGCCCAAAACTCAGGCTGATCTTGATAAACTCGGCAATGGATTAAATAAACTTGCTGAAGAGGATCCTACTTTCCGTGTTAGAACAGATGAGGATTCAGGTCAAACCATCATCAGTGGTATGGGTGAGTTGCATCTTGAGATTATTGTTGACCGCTTAAGACGTGAGTTTAAAGTGGAAGTTAACCAGGGAGCACCACAGGTTGCTTATAAAGAAGCTATCAACGGTACGGTTGAACACCGCGAGGTTTACAAAAAACAAACTGGTGGTCGTGGTAAGTTCGCAGATATTAAATTCACCTTATCACCTGTTGACGAAGACTTTGTTACAGATGATAAAAACGGTGGACTTCAGTTTGAGAATGAAATTTCGGGTGGTAATATCCCGCGTGAATTTATACCTGCTGTAGAAAAAGGTTTCAGGGCAGCTATGGCAAACGGAGTGCTTGCCGGTTATCCTGTACAAACTATGAAAGTGCGTTTGTATGATGGTTCTTACCATGATGTAGATTCGGATGCATTATCTTTTGAGATTTGTGCACGCACCGCATTCCGTGAAGCAGTTCCAAAAGCTAAACCCGTTTTATTAGAGCCAATCATGAGTGTTGAGGTATTAACACCTGAGCAGTACATGGGTGATATCGTTGGTGATTTAAACCGCAGACGTGGACAAATGGAGGGTATGGATAGCCGTGCAGGTTCACAGGTTATTAAAGCTAAAGTTCCATTGGGAGAAATGTTTGGGTATGTAACACAGTTGCGTACCATGTCATCCGGTCGTGCTAACTCTACGATGGAGTTCTCTCATTATGCCGATGTACCCAAAGCAATGTCGGATGCGGTAATCGCAAAGTTGAAAGGTAAAGCAGCAGAAAAAGTTTAAATACAATTTGATGATTTAGTAATTTGATAATTAGTTAATGAAATCATCAAATCCCCAAATCATCAATTCCGATAAATCGGAACAAATTAAAATTAACGTTCTTAAATAAACAAAGGCAATGAGCCAACGCATCAGAATCAAATTAAAATCTTACGATTACAATCTCGTTGATAAATCAGCTGAGAAAATCGTAAAAACAGTAAAGCCGACAGGCGCAGTAGTAACAGGACCTATTCCACTTCCTACTGAGAAAAAGATTTACACCGTGCTTCGCTCACCCCACGCAAACAAAAAAGCACGTGAGCAATTTCAATTATGCTCATACAAGCGTTTGCTCGACATCTACAGCACAACTGCAAAAACAGTGGATGCTTTGATGAAACTTGAGTTACCGAGTGGAGTTGAAGTAGAAATTAAGGTTTAAGGTCGGTTTTTCTAATAAAGATTAATATCATCTTTATTAATTAAAAATTTATAAGAGGTTGTCTCCAAGTGAGGCAGCCTCTTTTTATTTTCTTAAAAACCGATTTAAATATAAATAAAAACGCGCAAGAAAAGAGGATTCTTGCGCGGAAATTAGGTGGGCCTGAATATCACATATCTTGTTATATTTTCTTAATACTCCTTAACCTCAGCAATGGGATTTCAGTTTTATGCAAGCCTGTTGAATTAGCGAAGTGTTGATTAATGTGTTTCATCTGATTGTTATTTATCTGTTAATGTTATTTTGAATTTGATAAGCTCAAAGCTATGTTCACAAGCCTCCAGATAAAAGCAACAATGAGCAATCAGTAAATACGCCTGATTAATTGGTTAAACAAGGTTTGTGAAGAGATTTAATAATTGTTACTTCAATTTATCACAGCTTTTGCAAGCCGTTGCAAATACTTTTCATCAACTGTTGCACCAATGCCGGGCGTTTCAGGCAGTGTAACAACTCCTTTGTTATCATAAGTTATTCCACCTATAATGGGATCCTCTTTAAACATCATTGGAGTATCAAAGTCGCAATAAACAATTTTGTCACTGGTTAATGCAAGATGTGCTGATGCGGAAAAACCTAAACGTGATTCAAGAAAACCGCCAACCTGAATTTTTATTCCCGACTCCTCAGCAAGTTGAATGATTTTATTTGCCTTAAAAATACCTGATGACTTTCCTAATTTAATATTAAAAAGATCGCAGGCCTTCAAATCAATTAGTCGCTTAGCATCATGATGATCGCAACAGGATTCATCAGCCATTATTGGAATAGGACTTGCTTTTCTAACTTTTGAAAGTTCCATATAATTCCAACGGGCAATGGGCTCTTCGCAATGCTGAATGTTGTAAGGTGCTAATGCAATTAAAGTTTGAATTGCCTCGTCTGTTTTCCATCCTTGATTAGCATCAATCCTTATGGGTATTTCATTACCAATTGCTAATCTTATTTGCTTTATGCGATCAATGTCTTTCTCACCTGATTCTCCAACTTTTATTTTAATCACCTGAAAACCGTTTGATATAATTCTTTGTGCATCTGAAATCATTTTATCAGTATTGCCAATGCTTACAGTATAATCAGTTACCAGGATTTTATTCTTGTTGCCTCCAAGAAATTGGTAAAGCGGTTGTCCTGCATATTGAGATGCAATATCATGAATTGCAATATCAAATGCGCTTTTAATACTCGAATTGCCATAAATAATATGATCCATTGCATTAGAACATTCCTGAATATCCAGGGGATTTTTTCCTTTCAGAATTTTAGCAATATAGTTCGCTACAACAAAACAAGTATCCATGCTTTCACCATTGATCGTCATAAAAGGACTGCACTCACCGTATCCTGAAATGCCATGGTCAGTACGAATAATGACAATTATATTTTCTGCATATTCAATTGATCCCAGCGAAATAACAAATGGTTCTTTAAGTTCAATAGGAGATTTATAAATTTCAATTTCTGTGATCTTCATTTATGTAGAAATCCAATTAAAATATTTCATCATGTTTATCAATTCTTCTTTATTGTAAAAAATATTGGTTTTATATTATTGCTGCGTTAATTTCAATATCATGTTTTCAAATGTAATTAAATGAATGTATCGCAGGTTGATTTAACATCTGCATCTCAATAATCATTGTATTATAATATTATGTAGGTTTGATGATATTATTAAACCTTCCATAATATGAAAATACTACTTGTTGAAGATGTGCCATTCATGCAGGAAGCAATGGCAAATGTTATTGAAAGCGCTGGTATTCAAGTAATGAGAACTGATAATCTTGAAGATGCTAAAAAATTATTAGCTACTGAAAACTTTAAACTGTTAATCACTGACCTTTACCTTCCGAAACCGGACGGATTCGCACTGGTGGATCATGTTAAAAACAACAAGGAATTTAATTCTATACCTGTAATAGTGGTAACAGGTAACCGTGACACCATTGCAAACAAAGTCGCTGCTGATGAATGGTTAAACAAACCCTTCACACTTGATGAATTAATAAATGCAATAAGAAAGCATTTAGATGGTGTGACTGTTTGATTACAAACAAATAATTTTTGCTAAAAATTTTATTGAACTACAAATCTTCAATTATTATTTACTGATAAGAGATCATTGAAGGTCTCCCAACATCAAAATCCCTGAAGCCATAATAATAAGTTCTATAGCGATTAATTTTTAAAATATTACTTCCTGCTCCGGGTATAAAAGGATAAAATGCAATTGAGAATTGAAAAGTATTCAATACCAGGTAATCATTTTTTATTAAAACTCCTAAACCATACTGTGCATACAATCTGCTTTTCCTGAATCCGTTTGCTTCATCACCAATCATTCCAAGCGCGCAAATTAAATAAGGTCCAAACCGGAATCCGAGAATACTCCATGGAGCATAAGATTGTGTTTGTAATAAGATTAACATTCTACGTGTACCTATAATACTGTCGGCAGTAAAGCCACGGATTCCATATTCATTGGTGAGTGATATTTTTTCAGTTGGCAGCCGTGATAAACCAAGCGTAATTTGAGGTTTAATAAATTGTCGGAATTTCCATTTACCAACTTCGAGTAACCCTGTGAAGTAATTTATCTCGCCTAAAAATTCTCCCTGCTGAAATTTCGGTCCGTTTAAAAACGTTCCATATTCCATGTGCGTGCTTATGAATCCCCAATGATAATAGTTGCCCCATGCAAGTCTTAAACCCAGATACCATTGTCTGATATTGTTTTTATCCCGAAAGCCTGTAGTAATACTGTATGCTTTTCCGATGGGCACATCTTCGGTTAAGTTGTAATTAAAAATGTAAGTATCCTGTTTATATTTCCGTGTGGATATACCTGCACTCACAAGATATGTATTTTCATCTGAATAAATATTTAATGTATCGAAAGCTGCAGCTGGTTTATCATTAAAGTGAAGCCGCTTATAACGTGCTGCTAAAATTAAATTCGTGCTGCGGTTTTCTTCATCCCTTCCCTTAAAAATCTGATACGCTCTTCCACCCCAGTAATCCTGTGCAAGCGATTTAAAAGTTTGAGATAAATGAATTGTATCATTAAAATAAATTGAATCATGATATGCTTGTGTTGTGAAAGTAGCACCCCATGCCCATTTAGTAAATGCTGAATAAAACGGACGCTGAATGTCAAGACTTGTGGTGCGTACTCTTACTTCATCACGCACATAATTAAGATCGGCACTGATATAAGTATTGTTAATATTAGGAATTAAATAATTTGTTCGATAAGCATTTTTTCCACTGTTATATTTCCAGGTATATTCATTTTCAAAACGGTGACCTAATCCTAAAAAATTTCTTTCTGTAACATCCACCACTAACTTTTGAGGAGACACCCCTACGTTTACAATGATGCTCCATGCATCCAGCACACGAATGAAAACATCTACTGAGTCAGATTTTTTTCCTGATGAAACAGCGTAAATAATTACTTCCCTAACATACCGCTGTGAGCGAATAAGACGCTCGGAATCTCTTACTAATAATGAATCAAAAGCTTCGTATTTTTTGAATAATAACATATTGCGCACAGCAAGCCGTTGGGTTTTTACATGCAGACTGTTTCCTCCTTTCTGAACAAAACTTCGGGGTGAAACAGCAGTATCATTTAACTTATAACCGAATGGATCTAATGTTGTAATTATTACATCACGAATGGGTTTACCTTCAACCTTTGTAAAATAAACAGATCTTATTTTCGCAGGAGATTTTGGTTTTTTTCCTTTTTTTATAGTTGGTTTAGGAGGCATTGCCACTGGTTTAAAAAATATTTTATGAATGAACTTTGTAATTTTATTTTTTTTAGCCAGGTTTTCAATATCCCGGTAAAACTTCGCTGAGTCTTGTTGCTCCTGCTGTGCCACACAATGAATATGCACACCAAAAAATATTAACGCAAACAAAAGAAATTTTTTTTTCATCAATAAACGGACTATTCTCCGGAAGGCAATATCAAAGTAAATTTATCTAATCCGTTTCTGATTTCTTACGAAATTTTTTTATGATCCGGTTCTGCAAATGATTTCTTTGAGTGTAATCCACTTCTTCACCTAGTAAAAATCCATAAGGCTTCAATCCTTCTACATTATCACAAACAACTTTAATCATACCTGTTAAAGGAATGCACAACACCATTCCAGGAATGCCCCACACAATTGCACTTGCAACCAACACTACAATAGCAGTTAACGGATTTATACTTACGCTGCTTCCAACCACGTTGGGAGTGATGAAGTTATTATCAATAAACTGAACAAACATACATACACCAGCTGCACCAAAAGCGTAACTCAGTTCATCTTTAGTAAGCAACGCCATTACTATTGGAAGAATGCTTCCGATCAGTACTCCTATGTAAGGAATGATATTTAACAAAGCGGCTAATACGCCAAACAATATAGCATGCTTAAGTCCTAATATAAGGAAACCTATTGATCCTAAAATGGAAAGTATGAGGACATCTAAAAAAATTCCTTTAAGGTATTTCTGAGATACAACAGAAACTTTTTTTATCACATCCAATGCTTTTTCAGGATTTTTGTCATTTAAGATTAACACAACAAACTGTTTGAATTTATTGCGGTAATAAGTCAGGAAGAAAATATAAATAGGTATTAATGCAAGGCTTGCAAGAAATGAGCCGGTGGCGGAAAATATTCCCATCACAATTTCATCCCCTGAGTTTGCCGTTTCCTTTACTTTCATATTCAGCCATTGCTTTTGTTCGCGCTTACTGATATTAAAATTTTCACGCACAAACCTGTAAATATTTTCCACCTTCTCATTTAATTTTTCACGTAGCTGAGGCCAGTCATCTGCAAAACCTAAAACCTGCGAATAAAAAAAATAAAGCAAGCCCCCGAAAAAAGCCATTGCTATAATTATACTTATTATAATTGCTACAGGTCGTGGAAATCTCCATTGTTCCAGTTTTTGTGAAATGGGTAAAAGAAGGAAAGTAAAAAACATAGCAATGGTTAAAGGAATAAGAATTTCTTTTGCAAAGATCATGATAGCAATCACTAATACCAGCAATAATAATTTTACTGTAACTCTATAATAAAAGGGTTCTTCTGATGTCATGATTTTTTATTTTTTAATTTTTTCACAGACCTTTCCTTCAAACCCAATGAAGGTTTAATTCCGCTTAGTAAAGTATTATACACGTTGTTAAAGATAAAACGATTTGGATTTCTGATATAATTCATAGATGTAATACGCGGTTTTTTACCTTTAGAGGGATTGTCGCTGTCAATAATAAATTTATTTAATACAAATGATTTCATTTTTTCTTTCAACCCACTCTTTTCTGAATCTTTCTTTTCTACTTCAATTTTCAAATCATGATAAAAGAAACCCATCTCACCATCTGACCTGTTGTTGTTTGCCTGTATGGTAAAAATCATTGAATCAAGCATTCCATCTTTTGCATGTATATGTGCAGTGTTTTGCATCAATTCGTTTAACGCAGAAAACGGCATTGAATTCATTCTGCCTGATCCTTTAAAAATACTTTGTGTTGTATTTAATGGAAATGAATAAGTGGAAGTCATTTTTGCCTTATTCATAAAATAAGCATTTGCATTGAGTTGCAATTCACTTTTGGATGAATAGTAAATGCTGTCATTGCTGAATCCGGTAACTGTTCCGCTGATTCTGTTAAAAGTAATTTTTCCAGCAAGGTCGGCATCGGGTGATAACTCTTCATACACCACAGTGGAATTGTGCAGATGAATCTCATTAATCTTTATTAAGATTGGTATATCACGGATAATCTGTTGCAATGATTTTACTTGTTTCTCCTTGCGAACATAATTTTTATCACGATAAGCACCGAGGAAAAGATTATTTATTTCCAATGTTTGTGCAAGAAGCCAGTTACGTTCAAAGAAAAGCTTGACATTCATTTTCTCAAAACTGATGGTACCGGTGGTAAGTTTAATTCTGTCTGTTTGATGTCCTACTTTTTCTGCAAAATCCTGTTTGTTAAATTTTGGTATCAGTTTAAGCGAATCAATTGTAACAATTGAATCCGTATAAGAAGCATACAATCCTGTTCCCTCGAGTGCATATAAATCTTTTATCTGGTAAGAAAATTTTTTTATTACCACTTCCACTTTCTCGGCCATAAAAATATGGTTGGTTTTTTCACTGGTTTCATTCACCTTAAAATTTTTAATACGGATGTCATTCTCGGTACCAGAAAAAACTGCGTTAGTATCAGTATAACTTCTATAAATAAATAGCTTGCTTTTTTTTATTTCGATAAGATCAATGGTAACCGAACTCACCTGCGACTTAATAATTTTATACAAAGGAAAAATATGTGGTATCGTATCCTTTTCATCTTTTTCTCTTGCCACAGCGCTTTGATATATCTTTATCACAGGATTAATAAATGCAGTTCGTGAAAACGTGAGATCTTTTCCCCTTAAAAAATTCCAGAGCGAAAAATTTTCAATGATAATTTTATCTGCTGATACGCTATACTTTGATTCACGTGCATTCTCCGGAAAGTTTGGAAGAAATTTTACATCGTTAACAGTGAGCGATCCGCCAGCAACGTTAAGCCACATTTTTCCTAACAACAGTTTGTATTCTCCAGCGGTTGATTTATCTATTTCCGTTTTCACACGGGCTTTTATCATTTTATTTAAGTACAAACTGGCAAATGTGTTTATCCCTAATACGATAACGACAATAATTAGCAGTACGAATAAGATATATCGCAGGATTTTTTTTAATGGCATATTAATAGCCAATAACCCAAAAGAGTGCCATTAAATTTCTATGAAGCTAAAGGTTTTAAAAGACGCAGGCAATCTTCTAAAGAAGACTTTTAATTATTTTATTGAAGACAATGCAATTAAGTTAAGTGCTGCATTATCTTACTATACAATTTTTTCTTTGCCACCATTGCTCATCATCATCATTTCTCTCTGTGGAATTTTCTTTGGTGCAGAAGCAGTTCGTGGCGAAATATTTTGGCAGATTAACGGTTTGGTGGGTAAAGAGTCAGCCATTCAAATACAGGAAATGATCAAAAATGTAAGTCTCTCCGGTCAGAATAAATTTGCAACTATCGTTGGTGTTATTACTTTGCTGATTGGAGCATCAGGAGTTTTTTCAGAAATACAAGATTCAATTAATTTTATATGGGGATTGAAAGCCAAGCCCAAACGAGGATTAATAAAATTTTTAAAAAACAGGCTGATGTCTTTTTCCATGATAGGTTCAGTTGGATTTCTGTTGCTGGTTGGATTAATTGTAAATACCATGATGGATTTATTAAGCAGCCGATTGCAAAATTATTTTCCGCAATTAACAGTTGAACTCTTTTATGTGGTGAATTTAATAATGGTGTTTGTAATTATTACTTTATTATTTACAGTCATCTTTAAAACATTACCGGATGGAAAAGTTGTAACCAAGGATGCTATTATAGGAGCATCGTTCACTGCATTGTTTTTTATGATCGGAAAATTTGCCATCGGATTTTATCTTGGTAATTCTAAAATTTCAACAACTTATGGTGCGGCCGGATCGGTTATTCTTATTCTTGTCTGGGTTTATTATTCTGCAATCATCTTATACTTCGGTGCTGAGTTTACCAAGGCTTATGCAACAACACATGGAGATAAAATAATTCCTAACTCGTATGCTGTTAAGATTGATAAACATATTCAGGAAATAGAACCGAGAGTTGTTGTAGAAGATTAATCTCCTTGTAGAATTGGTTCTACATAAATTTTCTTTTATTACAAGCGTTCTTCGAATTAAAATTAATGGCAAGGTAATTTCTCTGTTCCATTAAACAAATTAAAAACTTTATATCATGGGAAACTTACTTTATATCATTGCTGTGATCCTCGTAATAGGATGGCTGATAGGATTTGTTGGTTATCATGCAGGTGGTATTATTCACATCCTGCTTGTAATCGCGATTATTGCTGTAATCCTTCGATTAATCAGAGGAGACAGAGTTTAAATAAAAATGTTTTATTCATATTGAATACCCCGTTGGTTTAACGGGGTATTCATGTTTAATCAAATGAGGGTTAGCGCAAAGAAATTTGTAAATCATTTTTTCAAATTGCTCTTATGGATCATAGGAGTAGTGATCGTATTATTTGTTTCTATTGTTTTATTAATACAACTTCCTGCTGTACAAAATAAAATTATTTCTTATGCTACAAATTATGTAAGCAATAAAACACATACACGCGTTGAGATTGAAAGAGTAGGTATTACTTTTCCTAAATCAATTTTTCTGAATGGAGTTTTTCTTGAAGATCAGCATCATGACACTTTAATTTATGCAGGTAAAATAAAAGTGGACATTGATATGATGGGCTTGCTTAAAAGTAAAGTGTATATCAATTCACTCTTATTAAAAGATGTCAATGGAAGAATAACAAGAACAGAAAATGACAGCTTGTTTAATTTTAATTTTCTGATAACTGCTTTAACAAATCCAGATAGCAAACCGGCTGAAAAAGATACAACACAAAGTAAACTTGATTTTAATGTTAACGTAGTTAATCTTGAAAACATCCGTTTCATTTATGATGATCGCTATGCAGGAATAGTAAGTGATCTTCGTCTAAATACCATTGACTTGAATGTGGATAAACTTGATCTTGAAACACAAACTTATGAAATCAATAAATTGTTTGTTGACGGATTTACAGGCAATCTTGCAATCCTTAAACAATCAAGTAATACAGATACCAGTTCAACTGCTTTACCAATTATTACAGCAAAATCAATTGAAATTAAAAATGTAAACTACGCTTACGCTGACCAGGTTAATAAACAATCAGTAAAAACTGTTATCGGAGAATTTAGGATTACCAAAGCGAATATTAATCTGTCAAGTGAAAATATTTCAGCGGATGAGTTGACACTTTCACATAGTAATTTGCAGTTAAATTTTCCAGAAGCATCGAAACCCAATGTTGATTCGGTTTTGCCAACAAACACTAAAGTAGTTGCGGAAAACAAATGGCAGCTTGCATTAAAGAATTTAAAACTTGACAACAATACGTTTGCTTATAATGTGGTTAATTTACCTGCTGTACGGAATGCGTTTGATCCTGCCCATGTAAATTATCAACAGATTTTTGCTGAGGCAAAAGATATTTTTTATTCTTCCTCAAAAATAACTGCTGCCATCCAAAGCTTTACTGCAAATGATCCAAAAGGAATTTCAATCAAAGAATTCAGTACCGATTTTTATATGGATTTGCATAATGTAACAGCTGATCATTTAAAAATTAAAACTGCAAATTCAGACATTAATGCAAATGCAAAGATGGAATTCTCCTCTTTTGAATCTTTGAAGGATTCAATTGGTGAATTATTCATCACAGCGGATATGCAGAAGGTGAAAGTGCATACCAAAGATATATTGTACTTCGCGCCTCAACTTGCAGCTCAACCTTTTTTTAAAGGAGGATATAATTATGCAAGTGTTTCAGGCAAAGTAAAGGGCAAGATTAAAAATTTACATGGTGATAAAATTGTTTTACATACAACATCTAAAACTTTACTCACCACAGATTTTGTTATAACAGGTTTACCCGATGCAGAAAAAGCATATTTCAGTTTTCCAAATTTAAAATTTATCTCCGGCAGAAGTGATCTCGTTGCAATACTTGGAAATAAAATTATTCCTGCCAACATACAACTTCCTGCTAATATAAATCTAAATGCAAAATTTAACGGCCAGCTAAAAGCATTTGAATCCAGTTTTAGTTTAGGTAGTGAGTATGGAACCGTTTCCGGTTTTGCAGTGATTGATAAACAGGAAAATTTTAAAAGCGATGTGAATGTGGATCATTTCGATTTAGGTAAACTTTTAAAAAACGATACCTTGTTTGGACCTGTAACATTATCTGCAAATGTGGCAGGACATGGTTTGGATAAAAAAACTATGACTGCAAACATTAAAGCCAATGCATCGCAGATTTATTTGAATCAATATAATTATCACGCATTAACTATTGATGGAAAAGTGAGAGGACAAGAGTTTGATGGAAAGATAAGTCTGAATGATTCCAATATAGCTTTTGATTTTTCCGGCTTGCTTAATTTAAATAAAGGAGAAGAGCAATATAAATTCACACTTGATTTGAAAGGAGCTGATCTAAAAAATCTCAAATTAACCAATGAAGATATCCGCATAGGTCTGATTGCTGTAACTGATTTAAAAGGCAGCGACATGAATACTATCAATGGCAATGCTGGCATAACAAAAATTATTGTTGCAAAGAATGGTGAGAAATATGTTTTGGATTCAGTAATGTTTGCTTCCATAAATGAGAGCAGACGAAGTCAATACACCATTAACAGTGCATTGATAGGTATTAAGTACAACGGCACTTTTGCACCGGGACAATTAGTGAAAGAAATAAAAAATTATTTCAATCAGTATTTTCCTGTTTTAGAAACCACCGAAGGTGGACCGGCTCAGCCACAAAAATTAAATTTCGAAATTCAATTACATAACCATCCTGTGATCTCCGCTTTTTTTCCATTGCTTACTGAATTTGAACCTGGCGTGATAACAGGAAATTTTGACAGCGAAAAAAAAATTCTTCGTGTAAAAGCAAACATTAACAATCTTGTATATGCTTCCACAGCAGTGCGTAATCTGAATCTTGATGTCAATGGTGATGATCAGAAATTAAGTTATATGTTAACATGTAAACAAGTTTCTGCAGCACAGGTTCGCCTCGAAAACTTTACTGTGGAAGGTGCTGTAAAAGATAAAGCAGTTACTATAAATGTTTCTTCAATTGATGATGACAAGAATAAAAAACTACTTGTGCAAACAAGTGTAACCAAAGAAGCACCAAACTATAAAATTATAGTGGGAAGCGAATTTTATCTCGCCAATCAGCAATGGAATATTGCAAATGATAATTATGTGCTTGTTGGTAATGAAGGTTTGTTGATTCATAACTTTTCTCTCTCACGTGCGGATCAGAATGTGACGGTAACTTCTGTAAACAACAGGTTCAATGATGATTTAAGTATTAAGATAAAGAGTTTTCAGCTTGCTGATGTTTCGCACATCATTGATAAGGACACTAACTTAATTGCAGGTATAGTAAATGCAGATGTGTTATTGAAAAGGATAAATAAAACTTACGGAATAATTGCTGATGCGTCTGTTAATAATCTTGCAGTAAGGCAAATCAATGTCGGTAATCTTGCACTTAAAGCAAGCAATTCTTCAGGTGAAAAATTTGATGTCAATGCAAAGCTTAGCGGAGCGGGAAATGAATTGAATCTTGATGGATATATGATAACAAAGGATTCAACCAATACGCTTAATATCAATACTGACATTCAATCGCTCTCAATGAAAACCGTTGAAGCTTTTTCTTTTGGTCAGGTGAAAGATGCTGATGGAAATATGCGTGGTCAGTTTATTATTAAGGGTACTGTGAGCGATCCTGATATTAATGGCTCATTAACATTTGACAATGTATATGCAAATCCTGTTGCATTAAATAACAGGTTGCATTTTACCAATGAAACGCTGAAGATAAAATCAGACGGAGTTTATTTTTCTTCTTTTACTGTTTATGACCAGGATGGGCATTCCGCAGTTATTGACGGAGCTGTAAACATGACGCATTTCTCCAATTACAGATTTGACCTGGAGTTAAATACGAATGATTTCCTGGTGTTTAACACAACACAAGAAGACAATAAACTTTACTTTGGAAGAATGATTATTGACAGCCGCATTAAAATTGGCGGCACTATAGATTTACCGGTTGTAACCTCCAATGTTAAATTAAAAGAGGGCTCCAATTTTACATTTGCTGTGCCTGAGCAAAAGTTAACAACAGATAAAGGAGAAGATGTTGTTTTGTTTATTGATTCGCTTGAATTCCATCGCATCATTACACGCAATGAAGAAGTAGAAAAAGAAAAAAGTCCGCTGAGAGGTTATGACATTTCATCCAATATTGAAGTGGATGATAAAGCAACTTTAAGATTACTTATTGATCCCTCCACATCAGACTCATTGGTTGTAAGAGGAAATGCGGCACTCACATTTGCGTTGGATCCCAGTGGTAAGATAAGCCTAACCGGTAGCTATGAACTTACTGATGGAAGTTATCTTGTTACATTGCAATCAATCATTAAAAAACAATTTAAAATTCAGCCCGGAAGTACCATTACATGGAATGGTGATGTGATGGATGCAGATTTAAATATTACTGCCATTTACAGCATACGTACTTCACCTGCTGATTTGGTAGCTGATCAGGTGGGAGGATTGAGTGATGCAGAAAGAAATGTTTATCGTCAGCGCTTACCTTTTAATGTTTTGTTAAAGATGACAGGTGCATTAATGAAACCTGAAATAAATTTTGCAATCGAACTTCCGCAAGAGGAAAAAGGTGCAATGGGTGGAACAGTAAATGCCAAATTAATTCAACTGAATGAAGATCCATCAGCACTTAACAAACAGGTTTTTGCTTTGTTAGTGCTCAACAGGTTTATACAGGAAAACCCACTTGAAACGGCTGGCGGAAGTGGGGCTGCCACAGTTGCCCGCAATAGTGTAAGTAAATTTCTTTCAGCAGAATTAAATCAGCTGGGTTCTAAATTTATCCCTGGTGTTGAATTAAATTTTGATGTTCAATCCTATGAAGATTATTCAACAGGATCAGCCCAGGGAAGAACAGAAGTAGAGATTGGTTTGAGAAAACAATTACTAAATGAAAGAGTTGAAGTACAAGTTGGTGGAAGCATTGACGTGGAAGGGGATCGTGCAAAACAAAATAACGCAAGTGACATAACAGGTGATGTGGTAGTGGAATATAAGTTAACGGAAGATGGAAGATACCGGCTAAAGGGTTTCCGGCATAATCAATATGAAGGCGCAATGGAAGGACAGATAACGGAAACAGGAGGAGGCGTACTCTATACCCGTGATTTTGAAAAATGGAAAGATTTTTTCACACGGCCTAAAAAAGCTGTAAACAAAAAAGAGAAATTAAAAGATCCAGGAAGTAATGAAGCCGGTCCGAATTAAAATTTTATTCTTCGTGTTATGTCTGTTCGCAGCTTCATGCACAGGATTGAAATATGTTCCTGAAAATGAAAAATTATATACCGGTGCTGATATCAAACTGGAATCATATTCAAAAATAAAAAAGAAAAAACCAATCATTGAAGCAGCAAATAAAGCTATACGTCCAACTCCAAATAAAAAGTTTTTGGCAAGCCGTCCAAAATTATGGATGTATTATGTGGCAGGAAATCCGACAAAGAAAAAAGGATTCAGAAGCTGGCTTAAGAAGCAAGGAGAACCTCCCGTTTATCTAAGCACTGTAAAGCCTGGTGAAACAGCAAAGTTTGTTGATGCAAAACTTTTTAATATCGGTATTTTTAAAAGCGCCACTGAGTTTAAGGTCGTAGAAAAAAAGAAAACTGCACGGGTTCAATATACCTGTCATGTGCATCAACCATATAAAATAATGCAGATCATCTTTCCTGCAGAGGATGATATGATGAGTGAATTAATCCGCGATTCACAAAAGAAATCACTGGTTAAAGTGGGTGATAATTACAATCTCGATATATTGAAACAAGAGCGTGAACGAATTGATATCGTGTTAAAGGAAAATGGATATTTTTATTTTAATCCTGATTATTTATTATTTAAAGCTGACAGTTCGGATGCGGATAAAACGGTTGTGCTTGAATTATCCATAAAAGAAGAAACTCCTTACCAGGCATTGCTGATCTACCGAATAAATGATATTACTGTTGATGCAGATTATTCACTTGAAGAAGAAAGACAGAAAGTCATAAAAGATACAATGACGGTAGATGATCTTCTCTTTAAATATAAAGAAAAAAAAATCCGTTTTAGTGTAATTGCCAGGTCGGTTTTTTTCAGGAGAAATGATATTTACTCCCGCAGAAGACACAATCAAACACTGAACCGGCTGATGACGATGGGTAATTATAAATTCGTGAATGTTAAATTTTTTGAGAGCGACACTGCCAATCCCGGATTTTTAAATGCGCGTGTATTACTTACACCAATGCCTAAACGTACATTCAGATCAGAAATTGATTTGGTTTCAAAGTCGAATGATTTTATTGGTCCACGCTTAAATGTAAATTACAGAAACAGAAATACTTTTAATGGTGCAGAACTTTTTAATCTCACGCTCGGAGGTTCTGTTGAAACCCAATTTACAGGTAAGTATAAAGGTTTATATTCTTTTGAAATCAATCCTAAAGCTGAGTTATATGTTCCGGGTTTCATTGTTCCATTCAGGTTAAAAAAGCAGGATGGGTATTATCTTCCTAAAACAAAATTTGCATTAGGATATAATTATTTAAGCCGTGTAAATTATTTTAATCTGCGATCTTTCCAGTTTCAGTATGGCTATAAATGGAAAGAAAATATTAAGAAGGATCATGAGCTAAATCCGGTAAATATTAATCTTACTTCCATTGCAAAGGAGTCACCCGAATTTTTAGCATTACTTGAAAAAAATCCTTTTCTCAAAAAAAGTTATGACGAACAATTTATTGCAGGCGCTACTTATTCATTTACATTTAATGAACAGGTAATTCCTGAACAACAAAACCAGTTTTATTTTAATACTACTGCTGAAACAGCAGGAAATTTTATTTCTCTTGCAAAACAAATCCAAACAGGAAGAAAAGCATCTGCTCAAAATCCGCATGAAATTGCAGGGGTTGCTTATTCGCAATTCGCAAGGCTTACAATTGATGCAAGAAATTATTTCAATTTTAAAAACAAAAATAAAATCGCAATAAGACTTTACACAGGCATCGGTAAACCTTATGGAAATTCTTCTACACTTCCCTATATAAAACAATTTTTCAGTGGCGGACCTAACAGCGTTCGTGCATTTAAAATTAATTCACTCGGTCCCGGCACTTATCACCAGCGTAATGATAACAAAACCGCATTTCTTGAACGTGGTGGAGATATTAAAGTGGAAACAAATGCAGAATACCGATGTAATCTTTTTGGTATGTTAAAGGGTGCAGCATTTATTGATGCAGGTAATGTCTGGTTGCTCAAAGGCAATCCTGACACCACTGCAACACCGTTTTCTATTTCGCGATTTGCCGATGAAATGGCTGTGGGTGCTGGTGTAGGATTAAGATTTGATGCAACATTTTTTGTACTGCGTTTTGATCTTGCAACACCATTAAAGAAACCATGGCTTGATAAGAAAGACCGTTGGGTACTTAACCAGATGGACTGGGCAAATTCTGCATGGAGAAGTGATAATTTAATTTTAAACATTGCAATTGGCTATCCGTTTTAATTGGCACGTTTTTTAAAATGTGGAATTAAACTTTAAATTAATCAACATGAAAACTACAAACTGTTTGAACAGACATTTTTTAAATGCTGCATTTATTACTTCACTCTTTTTTGGATTAACTGCGTGCAATAACAATAAGCAGGAAGACACAAAAGATATGGCTGAAGAACACAATGAATCCAAAATGGATAACCACGACCAGAAGAAGGACGCGCAATTTCTGGTGGATGCTGCTGAAATAAACCTGATGGAAATTGATCTTGGCAATCTTGCGCAGAAAAAAGCAATGATGCAGGAAACTAAAGATTTAGGTAAGATGATGGTGGATGAGCACACCAAAGCAATGAATGAATTAAAAGAACTTGCTGCTAAAAAAACCATTACCATTCCTACTTCTGCTACTGAAGATGGCCAGGATAAAATGAAAAAATTTGCTGATAAATCAGGGCATGATTTTGATAAAGATTATTGTGATGAAATGGTTAGTGGACATAAAGATGCCATTGACAAATTTGAAAAAGCATCCAATGATGCAAACGATCCTGACATCAAAGCATGGGCTGCCGCTACACTTCCCGCACTGCGCAATCATCTGGATCATGCAATCACTTGCCAGGAACATTGCAAAAACATGAAATAGTGCGTCAATAATAACTCACAGTTTAAGTAAAAAAATAACGGTGCTGTAACACCGTTATTTTTTTTTGAAGAATTTTATAATCCTGCCACCTGTTTTCCTTTCGGGTATTTTACAGTGAATCCTAATCTCAGTTTTTTAGTTTCATTTGGTTGCAACTTTAATTTCCATTTCACAGTTCCGTTTTCCGTATTGTAATCACCGCCACTCAGTTCATCCACCTTCACTTCAATTTCTTTATTCTGAGTAACAGGTATCTGATCCTGCAATAAAATTTCTGCTAAAGTATTTTTTGTATTACGAACTGTTATCTCATACATGAATGAACGTTCCTTATTACTGCCAAATAATTTCGTGCTGCTGAACTCTTTCAGCTTTTCACGTTTTATATTAATCCGCTTATCACGGCCAAGCGAAAGCGTAAGTGTATCCTCCGTTTCTCCCGGATTGATATACGATTCACCAATGTAAGAACCATCAAAATAAATATTGGCTGAGCCGGGAGTAAGACTCAGGTTTTCCCAACCGGTAAGCCTTGCAGTAAGAAATGCATCACCATCCATTTTAGGAGTTGCTTCATAACTATAAATTGCCGGCAACTGGAATGATTGAATATCCACCTGGTATTCTTCTCCATCTGAAAGAATAGAATAAGGAATACCAATTGCAAAATCACTGCTCAGCTGATTTTGATTTAGCTGAACGGGAATTGATTCCATTTGTTTAGCGGCTTCATAAACACCTGGAGATGTTGATGGCACTGCTCTGCTTTCAGCTGCTGCAGGACGATTAGCTCTTTGAAGTATATATACTGGACGTGGTTCATAAAAATTCAGGAACCATGTTGTTAATTCCGGCTTCACACCTCCCTCCTGCGGATTGCCGGTGGAAAGTATCAATTTTACATTTTTCCAGTCTTCACCTGTATTCTGACTTGCTTTTGCTTTATAAACCAATTCCACAGGACTGTTAATATCCTTTGCACGTATATCATAAAACGGATACCAAGTTGCATTGGAAGCAATCAGGTAACTCAAATCAAAACTTGCATTTGTTTTTGTTTTTACAGCAACATTTACCACTATACTTCCTGATGGTTGATTTTTTCTAGTGTTTAATTCTGATAACTGGTTCTTTACTTTATCAATTTGTTCTTTTTGCTTTTTCTCTTTGATACTGTTATCTAATAATTTGTCTTTTACCTCTGCCAGCTTACGACTGAAATAATCAATCATCGCTTGTAATTGTGCAGCAGTAACTCCCACATTGGCTCCTCCAATTGATTTATTTGCAAGCAAAACATTTTGCTGTTCCTGTAAAACAGTAGTAGTATTTAATATTTGTTGATATTTATAATTAAATGTATCAAGCAACGATTCCAATTCAACAACTTCTTTGGATTTAATTTTATCTTTAAGATAGTTTTGCTTAAAAGCAACATTCAACATCACAGCATCACCCATACCTTTTACATTGATGCTTTGTGGATTAATGTAAGGAGAAAGTCCATCAAAAACGAGTTCATAATTACCAGGATTCAAACTAACCTTAGCAGTTCGGTTAAGCATTGCTCCGTTTTGGTAAAGCTTTACTTCTTTAATTTCCGTATTGCTGATAACCTTTAGTTCCTGTGCTGAAATAAAATTTGTAAAAAATAAAGTCAGCAACAAACAATAGATGTTTTTCATAAGAGCATTGTATTTCATAAGTGGGTTCATTGTTTTCAAATTTAGTTTGTTCATACGTATAAGATGCACCCGCATTCTAATTCCATAAATTTGTCCTCCATTTTATATGAAGGATTAATTAAGCGCTGATGCACATCCAGAAACTTTCTCTTTTTAATTTTAAAAATTATAGTGAAGCAACATTTGAGTTTGCCCCGCAGGCAAATTGCTTTACAGGTTCTAACGGTAAGGGAAAAACAAATGTGCTGGATGCGATTTATTATCTCTGCATGTGTAAAAGTTTTTTTAATGCAACTGATAGTTTAAATATTAAACATGAGGAATCATTCTTTACTATTCATGGAATATTTTCTTTGAATAATAATACAGAAGATATTTTTTGCGGGCTGAAGCAAGGACAGAAAAAAATTTTTAAAAGAAATCAGAAAGAGTATAACCGGCTGGCAGAACATATTGGTTTGTTACCGGTAGTGATGGTGGCTCCCGTTGACCAGGAGTTAATTACCGGTGGAAGTGAAGAACGCAGAAAATTTATGGACAGCATCATTTGCCAGTATGATAAAGTTTATCTGGATGATTTAACAACCTATCAAAAAATTCTTCAGCATCGTAATGCATTATTAAAGCAAATCAGCAAATCAAATAATGCTGATGAAAGCTCACTGCAAATCTGGGACGAACAATTGGTGAGCTATGCAATTAAAATTTATTCGACACGTAATCGTTTTGTAAATGAGTTTGCTCCTTTGTTTACTGATTTTTATAAAACCATAAGCGGAGACTCCGAAACAGTGAGCATAACTTATGACAGTCATTTACATGAAGGTGATTTTGCGGAGCAACTCAAGCGCGCATATACTCGTGACCGTTTGTTACAATACACAACAACTGGTACTCATAAAGATGATTTGATCATGCTGATTGATGAACATCCTGCAAAACGTTTTGGATCACAAGGGCAACAGAAATCAGTAGTGGTCGCACTAAAGCTTGCACAATTTGAATTGCTGAAAAATGCACGAGGTTTGAAACCTGTTTTATTACTGGATGATATTTTTGATAAGCTGGATGATAAGCGTGTAAGCAAGCTGATGAGTTTAGTAAGTCATCACACTTTCGGACAATTATTTATTACCGATACCAATGATGAAAGAGTGCTAAGTATTTTTAATGGGATACAGACACCGATAAAGAATTTTGTGCTACAGTGACTTGGATTAATAATAGAGACAATCAAAGTTTTAAGTGCATTTAAATCAAGGCATAATTTTTTAATACATTTTTAAAAACCAAAATCATGAGCGGAGCCTTTGTAAGAGAATCTGATGATCAATGGTTGCACGACATCCCTCCTACCCTTAATGCATTGATATTATATTTAACGAGGGAAAATAACGGCATAAGAGTTTATGAGAAAAAAAGTTTTACAAATCCCGATAATGGCAAGCAGGTGTACGAAATGAGTAATGGAAATTCTTATTCAATTGATGATGACAGCAAGTGGTATGTTTTAGAGTAATCATTCTTACTCTAATGATTAAGTCAGAAACAGATACAAAATGGATATAATGCTATTTTAACCCATTCCTTTTCAATTCTCAACACAAAAATTTGACAAGCTCACTAAAAAAGCCATATAATTGCAAATACAGAAATTCCATTTACTAAGAGATATGACAAATAAATTACAAAGGACTATATTTTATGCAGGTTTTCTGATTATTGCTGTGGTGCTGATAACGCTGAACGCTAATGCGCAATGCATACTTCCTGCAAAACCTGCATCAATAACAGCAACCGGTGGAAATACAAAAGTTTGCCCTGGCAGTACAAAAACTTATACAAGTGCTTCTGTTGCAGGCGCAACTTCTTATAATTGGACTGCACCAGCCGGTGGAAATATTGTAAGTGGTCAAGGGTCTTTAACGGTGACTATTAATTATACCAGTGGTTTTGTTGGGAATGATTCATTAAAAGTGGCAGCAGTAAACAGTTGTGGAACAGGTTTGCAAAGGGCGATTTTAATTTCCAGAAATAATCCACCAACTACGGGCGCCTTTACAGGTCCGGCAACAGGATTTTGTGGTATGAGTGGGGTGAATTATTCAGTTCCCAATATTTCAGGTGTCACATTTAACTGGTCGTTTGATGTGCCAGGCGCTACTATAACCAGCGGACAAGGAACGCACGCAATTACAGCAAATTTTACTACCTCGTTCAATATGGGTATTCTTGGTGTGAGCACCTCCAATGCATGTGGAGTAAGTGGTGAGCATCATTTGCATTTAAAAGCAAGTCCGGTAGCTGCTACTTCCATTAACGGCCCCACTTCAGTTTGTACTAACCAACAAGGAGTTTCTTATTCAATTGCAGCCATTCCCACAGCAAATACTTACACCTGGACCGGACCTTCCGGATCACATCTCTCGGATGGTAATACAACTTCAAGCGGTAATACACTTACTACTACTGCTACTTCCATTACTATAAACTATGGTGCAAATGCAGGATCAGTAAAAGTGAGAGGCAATAATGCATGTGGTACAGGATCTACAAAATCGGTTACTGTTACAATGACCTGTCGCGAAAGTAAGTTTGAAGTAAACGATTATTTTAATATCAATATTTATCCGGTACCTGCAAAAAATGAATTGAATATCTCCTTTTACTCAAATGAAGAACAAACAAATTCAATTCGTATTTTTAATATTTTAGGTATTAACGTATTTAAACAAGACAATTATTCATCAGCAGGTAAAAATAATTTTGTTATTGATCTGTCAACAATAGCGAGTGGTCTTTATTTTGTGGAAGTTACAAAGGGCAAAAAAAGTGCTGTACAGAAAATTATTGTAGAATAGCTTTAGCTTTTTTTATCCGAAATTAACTAGCAGATTAGTTGTTAGTGTTCAACTCAAAAAATTCAATTCACAAAACCTGTTGTTTCCACCACAGGTTTTTTCTTTTTAAAACGATCTTTAAAGCGTTGAAATAATTCACCCACTGAATTAAATTCTTCCCGGTAAAAAATTCCTATTCCCTGTGTATATTGTGAATTGAGATTGTTGATAAGCGAATTGTTATTAGACCTTGTAAATGCTTTTAATTTTACCCTCCCATCCTTATTTGCTTTTACCTCTACGTTAATATCACCTACAAGACTGGATGTATTTTGATTAGTTGTTGTAGTTGAATTGCTGTTTGCAACACCCACGTTTCCTTCCACTCTTACCACATCATTAAATAAACTGGTGCCTAACGCAAGCTCCCACTCTTCCTGTGTTAAATTACTTCCGGGTTGATAATTTAATCCAACATTAACATTTTCATTTATCTGCGAAGCCCAGTTACTCAATTGAGCTGATAGAAACTCGTATGCATTAGCACCCACTACATCTCCGGTGGTGAGCTGTGCGCGGTTACTTAATTCTTCAGCTGGTGAAAATCTACGGATAACTAAAAGTGAAACAGCTTGTTTGTATTTTGCTTCTTCGGTATTGATTGCACGCCTTACGCGGCTCTCAGTAGTTGCATCAATATTTTTTACATCAATATCAAATTTAATAACAGGATTAAAAAGCTTGTCTGATAGGTTGAGTGTAAGAACTACCGGAACTGCTTTTGTGTAACCAATTGTTGAATCCTGCAACAAATCATAAAGGCTTGCATTAAGATTTTTATAATGTGCATCAATGTTTATGTAAGCGTCATAGGGATCTCCGCTCCATCTCACATAACCCCCATTTTCTATTGTAAATTCTTTGCTCAATACATTTTGCAGTGTAAACAGATACTGACCATGTTCAATAATATAATCACCATACATTTTAAATCCGTCTGAAGGACTTATGTTCATGATGATGTTGCCATGACCGGTACCTTTAATCACATCACCAATCTTAGGATCAAACTCCAGGCGGATGGTTGCATCAGGAGTAACTTCCAGATCAAAGTTCATCTCAATGCCGCTTAAATCTATTGTTTGTGCTTTAAGAATAGAATCTTTTAATTCTTCGCTTTTTACAAATGTGATAAAGCTGTTATGGCTTACTTCTTCAGGATTGCTCAAGGGGATATTTATCTCTGTTCCTTTTTCAGATTTCAATCCGATATCCATTTTTATGTAATCAAGATATCCTGAAATATTTATCCTGCCTGATGCATAAGCTTCTCCATAAAACAATTCATTGTCGTGAACACTGGTGTTTAAAACCTGAGTTTTACTGGTAGCAATATCCACATCAAAATAAAAATCTTTTAAATTTTTATGATACACTTTACCGTTTGCAATCGCTTTATTTCCTTTGGCATCATTAATCATTACGTGATTAAACTCAATGTATTCTTCTTTCAGCTTCACATCAGTGGAAAGACTATAACGCGTATTGAGGTAATCAATCCTGAAATTTACTTTTTGCAGATGAGCCTCTCCTGTCAACAAAGGTTTGGAAGCTAAACCATGCAAACGAAACTCTCCGCTAGCATTACCACTGAGATCAGAAACAATTCCTTTTAAATAATTACTAAACGTTTTAACATTTGTTTTTTTCAGATTAATGGCGAGATCTATCTCATCATTTTTTTCCTTGATAATATATTTACCTTCTACGGAAATATTTTGTTCACCACCACGTGTAACGGCTGCAGTGACATTGATTACTCCATTTCCGGTGTTCCAGTCACTCACGATGTTAGCATTACCAAGTGTATCGTTATAGAAACTCAGATAATCAATATTTAAATTGCTGTTTAATGATGGCTTATGATACAAGTCAGAGATATCAGCATTTCCGTTTGCAATACCTCCTATCTGTACATTGTAAATTTTGAGCATGTCATTTACAACAGCAATATCAAATTTTGAAAACGAAAAAAACAATTTATCATTTATGCTTCGCGAAATTTTTCCGCCAATATTAACGGTTTGATTTTCGGATTGAAAATTATAATTGCTGATTGTAATGCCTGAACTATCAAAGGATAAAAAATTGGCAGGGTCAATTTTCCAGATATGATGCTTGACAAGAATATCAGCAGGATCAATTTTTATTGTGGTAACACCGTTATCAGTAAAATGAAAAATAAATCCTGCATTCAATTTCGAAAGGCTGGTGTCAGTATTTGAAATAAGTAAATTTAAAAAGGCTGAATCATTGTTGGCTTTACCTGTTAACATCACGTTGCGAAGTAGAAGACTGTCATTAAACTGAATAACATTTTCTTTTGCTGATACGATTAACTGACCTTGTGAAGTATTGCCCGAAATATTTATTCCATCAAAGCGCACTCCCTGGTAAGTTACTTCATCAGATTTCAGCAAAGCTGTAAAATCATTATTCAATGTATTAAAATGACCTTCTGCATGAGTTCCGGCCTGCACACTTAATTCAGGCAGCAATACATCCAACACACCTCGTGTTTCTTTCAAATCAATTTTGTAATCAAAAGTCTGGTCATCCAATGAATTCACATTTTTAACTTTGATTGCGGGTATGTATTGACTAAGAATATAAGCAGCTGATTGAAATATTTCAGAGAGCTTAAATATCCCTGTCATTGATGCATCGGCAAAATCTGATTCAAGTTTGATATGTTTTTTACTGTTTACATCAGAAGAATGAATGGTTAAATCATTCAATGTTATTCCTCTTGGAAATTCCTTATAATTTGTATTCACAAAATGCAGAGAGCCTTCGAGGTTATCAATTTTATTTCCGGTGCAATGCAGTTCGGCATGTGTTGACAAACTGCTTGATGAATCGCGTTTTACTAAATTCAACTTGGCAAGATTGGCTTTGCGCACATCAGCAACAAAATCAAACACAGGTAATTTATCCTGGTAATTAACCTTGCCGTTAAAATCAAAATCTGCATTTTCATCCCGCACAATCAGCGAACCATTAAAAAGTTTTTTCGCCATTTCGCCCTTCACTGTCAGGTTATGATAAGTATATCCTTTTACCTGTAAATCGTTAATGTTACCTTCGAGTTTGGTATTGATCCTATCAACAGCCAGGCCGCTGCCTTTTACTTCCACACGTGCAGTTATAAAACCGACATCAGGCTGCAGCCTTAACATTTTTCCAATATCAAAATTGAAAGTGCTGAGATGACCTGAATACTGCGCAGGCGATTTGCCATCGCCTATTTTTAAATTTAAATCTGATGAAACAAAACCCAGATCGGTTGTTGCATTTCCATACGCAACAAAATCGTTATAAAAACCACTGAATTTTCCTTTAAACTTTATTGTTCCGAGATAATCAAGATTAGCAGGCAATGAAATTTTACCTCCGCTGTCAAAGGGATATGCAGGAATTGTTTCAATATCTTTTTTGTTTAAGCGGAGTTCGTTAATGTTAAGCTCAATGTATGAGTCTTCAATATCAGGCAAACCATTTAATACAATATCACCTCTATAAGATGCCTGCGGAGTATAAACAATCTGCATGTTTTTTCCTTTGAGATGATCCACAGTTCCTTTAACATCACCTGAAAACTTAAGCGTTTTATTGAGGCCGATTACTTCCGTTGCAAAATATTTTATGTCTTCAGATGAAATTGTGCTTTGAGCAAATGATGATCGCATTCTTACTTTATGGATGTAATCATCAAAATCATCCCAGCTGTCAAAATCAAAACTTATTTGTCCCCTTAAATCACTTTGCGGAGTTTGAATAGTAAAATTTCTAAAATCAAAATAGTGTTCGGCAAAACGTGTATCAGCAGCAAAATGATTTAATTGAAACCCGCTTTTTTCTTTTAACGAAAGTTCCTTTGCATGAAATAATATGGTGTCATTTACGGTGCGCAAATCACGGAGATCAGCATAAAGACTTGTTACATACACGTCTTCCCAGTCAATACACCGGGTTGTATCATTCCAACGTAAATCGCGATAAGAAAAAGTTGCATTTTTCAACACCACGTTTTGTAGTTTAACCTCCCATGGAGGGGACTGTGAAGTATCTTTTTTTGAAGAAGAAAAATAATCAGCAAAAAACTGAAAGTTTAATCCCTTAATGTTTTTGTAACGGATGAGTTTAATGCGTGCATTTTCTAATTCTGCATAGTTAATGGTGATCTTTTGTTTTTTGTAATCAAACTGAGTGATATCAACTTTAAACAATGGAGCATAAAGGAGTGTGTCATGTTGTTGGTCTTCTACATAAATATCTTCTAACACTATTTTACGAAAAAATTCTATGTCCACATGCTTTATCGAAATTCGTGTATGCAACTCATCCGATAAATAAAGCGTTAATCGTTCCACCAGCCAGGTTTGAAAAACAGGAATCACCACCAAAGCGCGTACTGCCAATGCTAAAATGAGCAGCACCAGCAATGTAATACCTGATATTTTTAAAAATTTTTTTATGGCTTTAATTTTTTTACCAATAATGAATTGTAAATAAAAACGAAGGGGATTAACTAATCGTATTTTTGTGACTGAATTATGAACATAAATCCTGTTTACATTTTAGGCATTGAATCTTCATGCGATGAGACTTCTGCAGCGGTTAGCCAAAACGACAAATTGCTTTCCAACATCATTGCCGGACAGCGTGTGCATGAGGCATATGGAGGTGTTGTTCCCGAGCTTGCATCGAGAGCGCATCAGCAAAATATTATCCCTGTAATTAATGAGGCATTGCATAAAGCAAAGGTAGCCAAACATCAGTTGAATGCAATCGCTTTCACGCGTGGACCAGGACTTATCGGGGCATTGCTGGTGGGTACTTCTTTTGCAAAATCATTTGCGCTTGCTCTCGATATTCCAATTATTGAAGTGAATCACATGCAGGCACACGTGCTGGCTAATTTTGCAAGCGATGTGAATAATACTGATTTCACTCCGCCTACATTTCCTCTTTTATGTTTGACAGTTTCAGGAGGTCATACACAAATTGTTTTGGTTAAAGATCATTATCAAATGGAAGTGATAGGGCAAACCACCGATGATGCAGCTGGCGAAGCTTTTGATAAAGCAGCAAAAATGTTGGGGCTTCCTTATCCAGGAGGTCCGTTGATTGATAAACATGCACGCAATGGAAATCCATTGGCATTTCGTTTTCCCAAACCTGAGAGCCCTGCATTGAATTATAGTTTCAGTGGATTAAAAACTGCAATACTTTATTTTCTGCAAAAAGAAATAAGAAAAGATGCTCAGTTTATTGATAAACATCGGGATGATTTGTGTGCATCCATTCAATTTACAATTGTAAATATTTTATTGCACAAATTAAAAATTGCATCTGTGCAAACAGGAATAAAAAATATTGCTTTGGCAGGAGGTGTTTCAGCAAATTCAGCTTTGCGCGAAGCTGTTTTAAAAGAACAAACATTGAGCAACTGGAAAGTTCATATTCCTCCATTTGAATATTGTACTGATAATGCTGCAATGATTGCGTTAAGCGGTTATTATAAATTTTTGAAAAAGGATTTTGCAGGACAGGATATTGCTCCTGTTGCCAGATATCCGTTTTGATTGCTTAGTTAATTAGTTAAATAAGGAATTCAGGTAAAGATTTAGGATTCGATTAGTAATTAAAAAAGAAATTAAAAAAAAATTTAATTCTGTAACCTAATGCAATAACCATCGTTTCACTATATAACAAAAGGAATTAACAGTTTACGGTTGTAAGGATGCATACAAATGGCTCTGCACGAAAACGATAAGGCGCGCCATCAACCGTAAACTGTTTTTTTATTTTAATTAATAACCTTCCGATTGTCAATTCACATTTAATTTAATTTAGCATCGAAATTTTTATCTGTTATGGCTGCACAATCAAACAAGGGAATAAATATCACACTGGCAATTTTACTGCTCTCATCATTGGGTTTCAATATTTATTTATGGATAAACAAAAACACAATAATTAAAAACTACACCACAAAAGTAGAAGTGATGGCGGTAGAGCGGCAGGAAGTGGACAAAGAACTGAATGATACATATACAGAGCTCAATCAATATAAAGGCATAAATTCAAAACTGGATAGTTTGCTTCAGGAAGCAAATGCAAAAGTAGATGAGCAGAAGGCAAGAATTGAAAGCTTAATCCGTTCAGGTAGTAATACTGCAGCGATAAATAAAAGTCTGCATGAAGAACTTGAGTCAATCAAGCAACTCCGCAATGAATATCTGTTGCGTATTGACAGCTTAATGGCGGAGAATGTTACCTTAAAAAAAGAAAAAACAAATCTTACAATTACAGTTGATAGTCTTTCAAAAAATTTAAAGGCAACTTTTAATACCGCTTCCGTTCTTAAAGCAGAATATATTAAAGTAAAAGCTTTTAAACGCAGAGGTTCCGCTAAATATGCTGAAACCACAACAGCAAAACGAACTAATAAAATTGAAGCATGTTTTTCAATAATGGATAATGTAATTGCAAAAGGTGGAGAAAGAACAATTTACCTGCGCATTATTGAACCAGGCGGAAAAGTGCTTGGTGATCGCTTGAATGGCAGCAGCACTTTTAAAAAATCCGGATCCGATGAAGAGATACTTTACACTTCCACTCAAACGATTAATTATAACAACCAGAAACAGGATTTGTGCCTTAAGCACGAAGAGAAAGAAAGAGTATTTACTGCAGGCACTTATTTGATTGAGGTATATGTGGATGGCAACCTGGCAGGAAATTCAACACTTAATCTAAAGTAATTTACTGCTTCATTTTAGAACCGCATTTATGCGGTTTAAATTACATTGTGTTAATATTAATAAACGTTAGAGAAGCAGTTGTGCCACCACATAATTTTTTGATTTATTAAAATTAAATTCTCTCATATTAAGCTAACCTCTTTTGATACGCGACAACTTCCATGTAAAAAGCCAAAATGATTTTTCAGATCAATATTTTCACTCAAATCCCTTCAGTATCTTTTCCATCTTTACTCCTCTTGATCCTTTAATTAATAAAGTAAACTCTTCGTTTTTCATTTTAGAAAAGTAATCACTTGCAGCAACTGAATCATTGAAATGAATAAAATTAAATTGATAAGCAACACTTTTAAAGTTGGGTCCAACAAGAATTACTTTATCAATTTTCATTGCGCTTAAAAGCTCTCCGATATGATGATGCTCCTGTTCACTTTCATTTCCCAATTCAAGCATATCACCAAGTGCCACTATCTTTTTTCCTGTAAAAGAAGATTCAAAGTTTTTTAATGCCGCTTCTATGCTTGTGGGGTTCGCATTATAAGCATCTAATATAATGGTAATATTATTTTTTTTGATGATTTGCGAGCGTTGATTGGAAGGCTGATAGTTTTCAATTGCTTCTTTAATTTTTTCGGGAGTAACTTTCCACTCAGCTCCAACTGCAGCAGCGGCTAACACGTTTTCGAAATTATAATTTCCGGTAAGCTGGGTTTTTATTTCAATTGTAAAAGGTTTTGTAATCTCTACTTTTAAAAATGAACCATTATTTATTGTCACTCCTTTATAATCTGCATCGCTAACCGAACCATAAGTTATTGTTTTAGAATAATTCCTTATAATTTCTTTCAGCTTATCACTATCCGTATTGATAAAAATAGTTCCGTCATGCTTTCGCAGATAATCGTATAATTCTCCCTTTCCTTTTTTCACTCCTTCTACTCCACCAAATCCTTCTAAATGCGCTTTACCAATATTGGTTATCAATCCCTGATCAGGTTGAGCAATTTCACAAAGTTGTTCAATTTCTTTTTGATGATTAGCTCCCATCTCTACAACCGCGATTTCATGTTTATTGTTCAGTAATAATAAAGTTAATGGTACACCGATATGGTTGTTAAGATTTCCTTGAGTGGCTAATACATTATACTTCTGTTTCAGCACGGAAAAAATTAATTCTTTGGTGGTGGTTTTACCATTGCTTCCTGTTAAAGCAATTACAGGTATGTTTAATTGTTTGCGATGATGAGTTGCTAAATACTGCAAAGTTGTTAGTACATCCTCAACAAGAATTATTTTTTCTTTTCGTTCATCATCTATTTTTTCATCCACCACCACAAAGGCGGCTCCGCTGTTTAATGCCTGTGATGTAAAGAGATTTCCATTAAAGTTTTCTCCCTTCAATGCAAAAAATATACAGTTGGCTGTTATCTTACGGGTATCAGTGCATACAACGGGATGTTGTAAAAAATGCTTGTAAAGAATTTCAATTGAGTTCATAGTTGCTGAATGGCAAAGTAAAATGAAAAGCGGAAACTTTAACCAAAAAAAATCCCCGGCTGTTAACCGGGGAATATTAATATTGGATTAGAAAATTATTTCTTTTTCTTTTGAGCAAGTCCCACGGGGCTTCCAACGCGTGCCATTGCACAACGGAACCCAATAAAATCTGTTGCCTGATCTTCATCCAAGAATCTGCGTGTACCGGGAGCCATATAATACGCACGGTCTCTCCATGAACCACCTTTGTAAACGCGTGCCCTGTCACTTATCAATGACGCTGTACCACTGTTATAGGTTGCATATTCAGGTTCATCACCATCTTTATAATTAATGTTATCTGCTTTCTGGTAATTTCTCCGGGTTGAAGATTCTGTTTCAGTAACGTCTCTGTATTGTATCCTGCCCAAGCTGTCTTTTTCAGCCACCTGACCTTCTTCATCAGTAACCTGTGTTTTATAAACATTACCACGGTAAGGATTAAAATCACTTTTATCTTCAGGTGACAATGGGCGGTAAACATCACTCACCCATTCTGAAACATTACCAGCCATATTATATAAACCATAATCATTAGGAACATAGGAAAAAATAGGAGCTGTGATGTCAGCATTATCATTCAGCTTACCAGCAACACCCATATTATCACCACGTCCGCGCTTAAAGTTCGCAAGCAATTCGCCCTGATATTTATCTTCTGGGTTACGTACTCCATGACCATTCCACGGATATATTTTTCGTTCAGTTACTCTTTCAAAAACAGTATTACCAATTAATCCAAGAGCACCATATTCCCATTCTGCTTCTGTAGGAAGTCTGTATTTAGGAAGAAAAATTCCATCTTCCATTCTTACTTTTCGAGAATCATTATTAGGATTGAGATCTCTCAAAGGATTTCTTACCAGCCCTTCGTATTGCCCTGAAAGGTATGCTTCTGTATTAAAATTATCTTCATTAACCTGAGCCGGATTTTCTCTTAAAATGCCTTCACGAATCAAAATCCGTTCATTCACTCTGTCAGTTCTCCAGGCACAATAATCATTGGCCTGCAGCCAGCTTACACCCACTACAGGATATTCCTGGTATGCAGGGTGACGCAAATAATATTCAACATAAGGCTCGTTAAATGCAAGCTTATCCCTCCACACAAGTGTATCAGGCAATGCTCTTTTGTAAACCTCAGGATAATCAGTACCAAACACACGGTTAATCCAGTAGAGATACTCCAGCCAGTGAACGTTGGCAACTTCTGTTTCATCCATATAATAGGATGCTACAGTAACTCTATGAGGAATGTTATCCCAATCCTGCACAATATCCTGTTCGGTGCGTCCCATTGTGAATGTACCACCTTCTACAAGAATAAGTCCCGGACCGGTTTCCTGTTCAACGTAATCTACAACTTCAAATCCTCCGTTCTTTTCGTTGTTGTATTCCCAACCAGTAGTGTTGGAATTTTTTCCACCCATATTGCAGGCAGATAAAATCATTAATCCTATCGCCAGGAAAGGAAGCAAATGATTTTTAATTTTCATGTGTGTATGTTTTGATTATGCAAATATGATAATTATAAACTAAAAGCTGGGGCAACTTATTGCCCTGAACCTTTTCTTTTTAGGACGGCATTCAAACTGTAAACCGAAACTTAATTCATGCGAACCACCCGTAGCATTACTGAGCTTGGAAACAGTTACGTCATAACTATAACCGAATTTAAACATTCCTTTCTGCAATCCGATAAGGGCAATGAATGAATCGCTGGATAAGAAATTATCTTTTCCAAAATTTCCCCGATACCAAAGTCCTCCAATAATTGGGCTGTGCAGCAAATACATTCCAAGATTAATCTGGTTGAAACTTGCCTGCTGTTGATATAAAATATTGGGTGATATATAAGTTCCTTCTTCGCGGTCAATTGTTCCGCGATAACCGGAATAGCCACTGCTTAAGGGTAATAAAGCTCCGAGATGTGCCGTGATTTTCATTGGTAACTGGCTGCTGCCAGGCACCACAAACGCTTCATCAGGTTGTGTTAAATGATTAACTGCAATTCCACCATATACTTTTGAACTGTAAGCCAGTACACCTGCCGAAAAATCAGGATATGACTTTGATTCATTCGGCCTTATTTCCTGTGTGGAATACACAAATCCATAACGCGGATCAATCATGTCACCAAAAGTAAGTTTATCCCACTCTAATTTCTTTTGTACATAAGAGGCCTGCAATCCAAAACGCATAGAAAACTTACGGTTAATATTTAACTGGTAAGCATAGATAGCGCTGATGTTGGTAGTTGACAGCACGCCTTCACCGGCTTTATCATTAAAAACCAAAACTCCGATACCGCCATTGATGGCATCAAAATGCTGATCATAGGAAGCACTGCTTGTTATATATGCTTTATTTAAAGCAGGCCATTGATTTCTATAGTTTAATCCCACACGCGGACAACGTGCAGAACCTGCAAAAGCAGGATTTAAATACAAAGGATTAGCATAGAACTGTGTGAACTGTGGATCTTGTGCCAGTGCACTGATGCTAATACAACTCAGGCAGAGGATTAATATTCTTTTAAGCATATTGTCAATCGATTTACTAAAGGTGTTATACGATTAATGCTAAATTTGTTTCAATATTGCAATATTATTTAATAACACCCGTTCACAACTTGTTTTTATCCAACTATTCTGGCATGAAGCACGTTAAATGATCACCACAAATATAAATTTTTTAACGTACGCGGATGTTTGATAAAAACTTAATTCTTACGAAATAATTATCGGTTACATGTTCCATAATCATCGTCAATGCTCATTCCGTAACGTTTGCTTCAGCGTAATATTTTTAATTGTTATAACGTTTTTCCATGCCAATGGTCAATCAAATAACACTATTCATTACGACATTAACTGGCTGCCACCGGTTAAAGAAAAACTCACTGACAAGGAAACTGTTCAGGTTCTGAAATTTGAAAAAGGAGTTTATCGCATCAGTAATGATCTCTATCCCCGGATGGTGATTACGCTGCCTTATACTTTTAACGGTTATAATGTGAATGCAGAAATTACCGGAGCAGTTTTTGAATCTTTAAAAGAGGAAGAATCATCCGCTATACGTTATGAATTGCCGAATGACATACAGGTTTCTACTCAAATAATAAAAGAGCCTCGCCAATCTCAAATAATTATTACACTGCTTCCGTTAAGAAAAAGTCTGCAATCAAATACAGTGGAAAAATTATTAAGTTTTGATCTTCAATTAAAACAAGGCACACCTGTCACATCCACCAATGTAAATTCAAGAGTATATGCTGCTAACTCTGTACTCAGCACGGGCAATTGGTATAAGATTGCTTTAACGCGCAATGGTGTTTATAAAATCAATTATAGTTTTTTAGTTTCATTGGGCATAGACCCAGCTACAATTTCATTTCAAAATCTGCGCTTGTTTGGCAATGGCGGAGGAATGGTTCCGCAATATAATTTAACACCAAGAGCGGATGACCTTAAAGAAAATGCAATTAAAATTGTGGATGTAAACAATGATGGTTCTTTTAACACTGATGATTATTTTCTTTTTTACGGAGAAGATCCACATCAATGGTCGTTCGATATTGACAAACGCTATCACCATAAAAAAAATCTTTATAGTGACTCCACTTATTATTTCCTAACCACTGATGCCTCCATTGCAAGTACTGCAAAACGTATTACACCTGTTGCAAGTTTATCTGTGACACCTGATTTAAATATCACCTCATTCACTGATTATGATTATCATGAAGAAGACCTGCAGAATTTTATTAAGTCGGGTCGTGAGTGGTATGGTGAGATATTCAGTGTAAATTTAAATCAGCGATTCACATTTAATTTTCCTAATCTTATTCCGGGTAATGCTTATTTAAAATCATCTGTTGAAGCACGCACAGTAACTGCAAATCCAGGAGCTGGAAATAGTTTATTCCGCATTGTGAAAGATGGTTCAACTATTCTTACGCATTCGATACCAAGTGTGTCAGCAGATTATCTGGCTGACCATGGAGTTCCCAGAACGGACAGCACTTCGTTTTCAGCAGCATCACCTGTCATTAATCTTGATTACAATTTTGTTCCATATAATTCAACAGCAAGCGGATGGCTTAATTACATTGAATTAAATGTTAACCGCCAGTTAGTGCTTTCGGCAAACCAGTTTTTTTTCAGAGATCATGATTTGACAGGCACAATTACTAACCGCAATTATATTATTGATAATGCAAAAACAGGATTAACATTATGGAATACATCCGACCCTGCAAGCATTAACGAACAACAATTTATTCTTTCGGGCACTCAAGTGAATTTTGTGCAACAGTTAGCTGCTTTTGCACAAGCTGAATATGTTTTATTCGATGAAAATTCTTTTTACACTCCTTCATTATCAGGCAAAATTGAAAACCAAAATCTACATGCTTTTACACAAACAGATATGATCATTGTTGCATATCCTGATTTTTTTCCTGAAGCATTGAGATTAGCAGAATTTCATAAGACCAATGATAATTTAAAAGTAGTGGTAGCAACCACTGAACAGGTTTATAATGAATTTGGCAGTGGTGCTCAGGATATCTCGGCTATTCGTGATTTTGCAAAAATGTTTTATGATCGCGGATGGGCTTCAGCAGCATTAGATACTCCACGGTATTTATTATTGTTTGGAGATGGAAGTTATGATCCTAAATTCAGGATTAGTGGTAACACCAATTTTGTCCCAACTTATCAAAGTGATAACTCCACTTCTTTACTGCTCTCCTTAACGTCTGATGATTTTTATGGAATGTTAGGTGACAACGAAGGTTTGTTAAACGGATCTGAATTAATGGATGTTGGTGTAGGTCGTTTTCCGGTTAAAAATCTTGAAGAATCCAAATCAATGGTTGATAAAGTAATCTCCTACTCTACTCCGGGCAGCATTACAGATCTTACTTATTGTGCAGGAACCAATCAAACACGTTTAGGTGATTGGCGAAACTTATTATGCTTCATAGCAGATGATGGAAATTATGGATTGCATCTTCGTCAGTCAGAGGATATTATTGTTTATAGTAACTTGATTGACCATCATGAATATAATCTTGATAAAATATATTTTGACGCTTATAAAGAAGTTTCAACTCCTGGCGGACTGCGCTATCCCGAAGTAAATGATGGTATAACACGCAGAATAGAAAAAGGTGCATTGCTCTTGAACTACACAGGCCATGGCGGAGAAGTAGGTTGGGCTGATGAAGGAGTTTTAAATATTCCGATGATAAACAGCTGGAAAAATGCAAACAAACTTCCTGCGTTTATCACGGCTACATGTGAATTCAGCCGTTTTGATGATCCGCAAAGGACTTCTGCCGGTGAGTTAGTACTGTTAAATAAAGATGGAGGTGGAATTTGTTTGTTTACCACTGTACGGCTTGCGCTCTCAGGTGATAATCAAAGTCTGAATACATCTTTATTAAAATTTATGTTTACTCCGCTTAACGGTGAAATGCCCCGCCTTGGAGATTTAATGCGTTTAACAAAAAGAGAAAACAGTTCATTGCATAACCTTGCATTATTAGGTGACCCTGCTCTGAGATTAGCTTATCCTGAATATAAAGTTTCTACTACCTCTATCAAAGAAACTGCAACAGGTCTGGATGCTGATACAATAAGTGCTTTAAGTAAAATCACTATAACCGGAACAGTAACTGATAATAATGGGCAAACACTTTCTAATTTCAATGGTGTTGTGTATCCAACTATTTATGATAAGGAAGCCAATGTAAGCACACTTGGAAATAATCCTACAAGCCCTGTCCTCGATTTTAAATTAAGAAAAAATATTCTTTACCGTGGTAAAGCAAGTGTAGTGAATGGTGTGTTCTCCACCACTTTTATTGTTCCAAAAGATATCTCGTATCAATATGGCAAAGGGCGTTTAAGTTATTATGCTCACAATGGTGTTACTGATGCAAATGGCTATGATGAGAATTTTTACATTGGTGGTGTTTCTAACACTGCATTAAATGATAATCAGGGTCCGGGTATTAAGTTGTTTTTAAATGATGACAAATTTGTTTTTGGTGGAATGACTGATCAGAGTCCTAAAGTATTTGCAATGCTCACTGACTCCAGTGGAATTAATACTGTTGGAAACGGAATCGGCCATGATATGACAGCAACGCTCGACAAAAATCCACGCCAGTTATTTGTGCTGAATGATTATTACGAATCTGATCTTGATAACTATCAAAAAGGTCGTGTGCTTTATTCGCTTAACGATTTAAGTACCGGCCGTCATAGTATCCAGCTTAAAGCATGGGATATCAATAATAATTCTTCAGAAGCATACACCGAATTTATTGTGGCGGAATCAGCCAAGCTTGCTTTAGATCATGTGCTTAATTATCCAAACCCATTTACAACGCACACCACCTTTATGTTTGAGCACAATAAACCCTGCACTTCTATGACAATACAGGTTCAGGTATTTACTGTTTCAGGAAAACTGATTAAGACACTCGATAATTATATGGTTAATGATGGATACAGAAACACCTCTGTAAGTTGGGATGGTCGTGATGATTTTGGTGATCCGATTGGTAAAGGTGTGTATGTATACCGGCTTAAAGTTAAAACTGCAGAAGGAGAGGTAGCGGATAAGTTTGAAAAGCTTGTGATACTCAAATAACAGGGTAACCTTCACTATGCTTTTATCGTATATTTGTCACCCTTTTGATTATATTCAATGAAACTATGATTAAAAACATGAATAAAACTATTAAAAAACCGGTCTTGCTTTTAATTGCTTTTGTGGCAGGCACATCAATCCTTAATGCGCAAACCACTACCGGACCTGATAAATCAAATTTGCTTGGACAGATAAATACCATTACTACAGCTGTTCCTTTCCTGATGATATCTCCTGATGCACGTGCCGGTGGAATGGGTGATTTAGGTGTGGCTTCTTCACCTGATGCTAACTCCATCCACTGGAATCCTGCAAAGCTTGCATTTATTGAAAAAAATATTGGTTTCTCAGTTTCCTATACCCCATGGCTTAAAGCATTGGTTAATGATATTTATCTTGCTTACCTCACAGGTTATGTAAAATTAAAAGGTGGTGATCAGGCAGTTGGTGGTTCGCTCCGTTATTTTTCACTTGGAAATATCACTTTCACTGATAACAACGGTGTTACCATCCGCGATTTTAAACCCAATGAATTTGCCCTTGATGTTGCTTATTCACGCAAGCTGAGCGAAAATTTTTCAGGCGGTATCGCCCTTCGTTATATTCATTCAAATCTTACTGGTGGCACGCAGGTAGAAGGCACTGATTCAAAAGCCGGAAATACAATTGCTGCTGATGTTTCAGTTTATTATCAGAAGGATGTTAAGGTGGGAAGTAAAGATGCCGTGTTCTCAAGCGGTTTAAGCATTTCAAATGTTGGTGCAAAAATTTCTTATACCGAAACAGGAACTAAAAATTTTATTCCTACTAATCTTCGTTTAGGTCCGGGTTTAAAAATTCATTTGAATGAATACAATGATATTGCTTTTAATCTCGATATAAATAAGCTGCTCGTTCCCACTCCTCCTATTTATACACAGGACACCACAGGTACTAAAGATCTAATCCTTTACGGAAAAGATCCTAATGTGAGTGTTGCACAGGGAATTTTTCAATCTTTTGGTGATGCACCAAATGGTTTTAAAGAAGAGCTGAAAGAATTTGTGCTTGCTTTTGGAATGGAATATTGGTATGACAAACAATTTGCTTTTCGTGCAGGATATTTCAATGAAAATAAATTAAAAGGCAACCGCAAATATTTTACGCTTGGTGCAGGATTGAGATTAAATGTTTTTGGAATTGATCTCGCTTACCTCATTCCTACAGAACAACGCAATCCGTTGGAGAACACGCTTCACTTTACTTTGACGTTTGATTTTGATGCATTCCAGGATCAGAATAAAGAATCAACTACCGAATAATTTTTTCACCTTAACAGGAATATGAAAGTTAAGGTTGGTTTTGGTTTTGATGTTCATCAGTTAAAAGAAAATATTCCTCTTACCATTGGTGGAATTCAGATTCCTCACCATAAAGGAACTCTTGGACATTCTGATGCTGATGTTTTAATTCACGCTATTTGTGATGCGTTATTAGGGGCTGCGGGTTTGCGTGACATCGGTTTTTATTTTCCTGATACTTCTTCAGAGTTTAAAGGCATTGACAGTAAAATTTTATTGCAACGCGTAATAAAACTCATCAGCGAAAAAGGATTCACCGTTGGTAATGTAGATGCTTCACTTTGCCTGGAAAAACCAAAAATCAATTCTCATATTGATAAAATGAAAGAAGCTTTAGCTCCAATACTTCAAATTGGTATAGAGGATATTTCAATCAAAGCAACCACTAACGAAAAGTTAGGATATGTAGGACGCGAAGAAGGCGTAGCTGCCTATGCAGTTGTACTTTTGGAAAAAAAATAAAATTAATTTACAATGATCCGTTACCGGGAAGCACTTGTTAGTGATATTCCTCAAATAATGATAGTAAGACTTTCCGTTAAGGAAAACGTATTGTCAGACCCTTCTTTAGTAACTCAAAAAGACAATGAAGAATATATTACTGTTCGCGGCAAAGGATGGATAGCGGAAATTAATAATACCATTGTTGGTTTTGCAATTGCCGATCTAAAAGAACATAGTATCTGGGCTTTGTTTGTTTCACCTGAAAACGAAGGAAAGGGTATTGGTAAAACATTGCATAGTTTAATCCTTAACTGGTATTTTAATTCTACAAAAGAAAATGTTTGGTTAACCACCGCAGCTTTTACAAGAGCAGAAAAATTTTATAAATCATCCGGATGGATAGAAACTAAGAGAGAACAAAAACAACCATCTTTAACAACCTTACCCGATTATACAGAAATAAAATTGGAAATGAGTTACGATCGCTGGCATAAAAATAAACCCACATGATAAATATAAGATCAAAAAATCTTAAATCAAAAACTAAACTTCAGCTGTACTTTTAAATCAGATTTATGGTTCTCGTTAATCTCATCCAATCCTGAACCCACAGTTTTTTGATTGGAATACAAAGTCCTTCCATAACGAAGCCAGAAAGAAATTCCGCGCATAATATTGTAGCGCATCATGAGATAAAAACGGCTTCCGCGATAATAATAAGAAGGGATTGCATACACACCGGGAATGTCATTTTCAAATGCATATATACGTGATTCATAACTGTCAGTATCAAACAATCCATACCGGAGAGAAAATGAATAAGGCTTGCTCATCGGATGATAATTAACATCCTGGAATAACACATAGCCATTGTCATTGGCAATACCTTCCGTTTGCACGAGATTAAACTCAACACGGCTCTGCAACCTGAAAGCTTCTGAAATTTTATAGGTTGCATTAAAGCGATAATTGTTTTGTGTACGGTGTCGTAACTGATCAAGAGCCGTGACACCACCCGGTATATTTTCTTCTTTTACAGTTTGCTTGTAACGGAAATACATCTCTGCTTTTTTTGATGGTGTAAAAGTGAGTTGTCCTAACCATTCATACCCTTGCGAAGGAGCGCTAACACCAAATTTCAACCATGGAAATTTAAATACATCAATGTAAGCAGTAGCTTTTAACCTCGTTAATAATTGTAACGCAACACCAGCATAAGTTCCTCTTTCATTCTGAACCGAACTTTCGCGCAATGGATTGCACGAAGCGCATTGATAATCGCGGACGTAATTTCTGTTGAACAAAGAAATAGAAACACGCGGATCAAGACTCACAAGCACACCATTCAGATACGACACTGCACCATTATCAGAGTGAGCCACTTCACCAAAGAAATTCATATTCCGTAAGTGATAGCTATAATCAAATCCAATATTGTTGTATTGAGTTCCAAAAAAATAATATTGGTTGTAAGGATCTGTTTTTTTTACTAAAGGCAAATTAATTTTGTTATGATAAAAAGTTGCTCCTATTTCAAGCGGTCCTTTTTCAAATTTAAAATGTCCTCCATATATTTCCTGTTTAACTTTATTCATATCGGATATTTCATTCAACGTCCTGTGAAATCCGTCAATAACAATTCCGCTGATGAGTTGAATATCATTGGCCGAATCAATTGGAGTAAAGTTTGCATCCAGCTTTTGCTTGCTGTAAAAAAGATCAAGTGTAAAATATTTAACTCCTAAGGATGTGGCAGTACCTCTGAAAAAACCAAATTCATTTACTGAAGTATAAGCGCGAATTCCCTGAGCACTTCTTTTAATATTCATCACATCAGCTGATTTGCCATAAGCAAGTCCGCTCCACAAAACCAAACCCTGACCGTAGCCAAGCTGGTAGTCTCCAACAACAATAGATTTAATTATACCTAAGTCGCGAATCATCAGATGGGCTGAGTAAAAATCATAACCTGATTGCGTTCCTTTAAAAAATTCTTCGCCTGCATCTTTCTCACCAGTGATACCGAAACTTACTTTTCTGCCTGAAGTAAATCTATAGCGCGTATAAAACTTTAACGGACTTCCGAGATATCTTGTTGAAGTTGTATCAGCATCAGGAATATTATATCCCTTTTGTTTTTCAAGCACCTGAATACCTCTCACAATTATTTCATGCTTCCTGTTTTTTAAAATATTATTTAACGACCATTGCGTAAAGTCAGTTGTTGCTCCTAACGTTACATAAGGTAACAAACTTCTGATAGTTGCAATATCAAAACCATCAATGCTTTGCAACTCTTCCAAAGCAATTAAATTTCCGTTTACACTGATGTGTCTTAACAATGCCTCAATCTGTAAATCATTTAATATTTCTAATTGTGAAAGTTCTTCACGATTGGTGTTATTCAGATTTACAGGATGACTTAAAAAATAAGTTCGCCTTTCAATCAGCTCTGAAAGATCAGCATTGTCAGGTGCATCCTGTGCTGCATTTTCTAATTGCTGCTGATTTAAATCATCATTTTCAGGTGGTACTACCTGAGCTTTTATTGAAGAAGAAATAAAAAAAAGAAAAATTGTTAAACGTATGATTGTAGAGATGCTTCGTAACTCAGCATGACAAGTCTTCTTATGATTGTCATTCTTGAAGAAACTTGTGAAATAGTGAAAGAAAGATCGTGAACCAGCGGAATTCTTGTAACAATTTGCACTGAATAAACACTTAAAAAAATCAAAATTGCGTACAGTAATATTACGTGTTTCTTCCGGAATGACAGAGGGGTAAATTCTCATCTACTTAAAGCTATAAGCCAATGAAATATTAGGAGAGAACCCTAAATCCTGGTGATAAGAAGCAGCAATATCAATCACAAAATTTTGCAACTCCAATCCAAAACCAAACGAACTAAGCAAAGGATCAGTTGAAATTCCACCTCGTAAAAAAAATTGTTTTACAGGATGATATTCTATTCCTGCCTTTATAGTTGCATCAGCATCCATATCCTTTTCAGTTTCTACACCGATATTAACCTTATCAGAAAAAAAATAATTCAAACCTAAACTTATCAGTGAAGGAATTTTTTCTCCCGTTGGATCAGGAAAGTCAGACAACTTTGCTTTGTTAGGATTATAAATATGTGCGCCCAGCCATAAATTTTTCAGAAGCATTGCCTGTATTCCTGCCTCTACAGTAAATGCACTTTTTGATCCATATCCTTCGGCAATGGAAGTGCCGAGGTAATCAAACTGAATGCCCGCTGAAACTTTATCACCAAAACTTTTGGCATAAGCCAACCCGACTTTTTGTTCATTGTATAATTTGTAACCGAAATAAGAAACACTCAAAGCAAATGTTCCGCTTTCTTTCGTTGGTAATGCAAAGGCAGCACTGTTTGATGAAAGCTCTGACAACATAAATCTTTGTTCATGACTGATACCAACTGTGGGTTCTTTTAAAAAAGCCAAACCTGCCTGATTATGAAAAGATGCCCAGATGTCTTTATAAGTTACTGCTGTGTTTCCTAATGCTGCTGCACGTGCTCCTGCAGGCGGATTGTGATCACCTCCAAATACATTGGATAAACAGAAAAAAAATATTACAGTCGCCAAAGCCGTTGTTGAAGTTTTCTCCAACAATTTAAATATTTTACATTGTTGGAGAAAACTCCAGCAATGGCGACAAAAAGTTTTATTCATAACCTGATTCGCCTCACCCTCCTGTCCCTCTCCAAAACAGAGGGAAGCAGTCCTCCTCAAACCAACCAATACTTTTGAAATTGTAAAAATATTTTTCATCTCAATTTTTCTTTTTGCGTGATGATTTCTCCATCTCCGCGTTTGAATCCATCACTTTTTTTTTGAGTCCTTCTTTAAATTCAATTATGCGTTTCATCAACTCAGCATCAGCTGTCGCAATAATTTGTGCGGCTAATATACCTGCATTTTGAGCAGCATTTAAAGCAACGGTTGCCACAGGAACTCCGTTCGGCATTTGCAAAATCGAAAGTATGGAATCCCA
>JANLZB010000079.1:0-1611 GCA_031366005.1 Bacteroidota bacterium
GGTACATGACATGATGGGCAGGTGTGTATTTAAAGAAGAAGGAAAACTAAACTCTCAGTACTACACCAGGGATTTACACATGCAGGCTTTTTCAAGTGGTGTTTATATTGTCAGCTTAATAACAAACAGCCAGCAGCTTGCGGGTAAATTTGTAAAAGAGTGAAATATTTTTTAATAATAGTATTCTTCCTCCTCATCCCTCTCTTTTGGAGAGGGGCCGGGGGTGAGGTTTTCTCCCAAAACCGCGGTAATATCTGGTGTTTTGGTGATAGTGCTGGTATAGATTTTAATTTACAGCCTGCTTCTCCAATTTTTACTAATGCGAGAGGCAGAGGAAGCAGTACCTCAATCTGTGATTCGACTGGTCAGTTATTATTCTATGCAAGAAGCCATGAGGATTTAAATACGATTGATTATAATGGAATAGTTTGGAATAAAAACAATCAATGGATGCAAAATGGTGATTCTATTATTTGTATTGGGGCATATAAGGAACTATTAATTATCCCGTTTCCAAATCATTCAAACCTCTATTATCTATTTGATAATGATATGATAAACAGTATGGGTTTTTTTTATTCAATGATTGATTTAAACCAAAATGGAGGTTTAGGTGCAGTTATTCAAAAAAACGCTTTAATTGATTCATATAATTTAATAGATGCAATATCGGCAGTTAAACATGCCAATGGTAGGGATTGGTGGGTTTTGGCGCATGACTGGAGTGGTAGCGGGACAAAAAATTTTTATACATATTTAATTACTCCTTCAGGCATTAATTCCTCGGTAGTTCAACAAATTGGTAGTTTGCATCAAATTGATTTAGGTGATATAACCTTTTCACCTGACGGTACTCGAATTGCAGCAGTTAATAACTACGGCCTCATTGAACTTTTTGATTTTGATCGTTGCACCGGATTAATTAGTAATCCACAATTAATTTCAACTGCTAATTTCAACGCCAATAAAATTTATTTTGCATGTTCATTTTCTCCTGGCAGCAATATTTTATATGTTTCGGTTACTGATAACATTTTGTTTGGTGATAGCTTGCGTTTATACCAGTTTGATTTGCAGGCACCCAATATTGCAGCGAGTAAAATCACTATTTATAATGCTGTTGTTCCGGCAAGTGGTGGTAAACTTGCATTAGCTCCGGATAAAAGAATATACTGGTCGTGCTTATATACTTATGGTTATCCCTATGCAGATAGTGTCCGAAACATGTATAACGAGAACCTGAGTGTTATTAATAACCCTGATGTGGTAGGGTTAGGATGTAATTTTCAGCCATTCAGCTTTTACCTTGGAGGCAAAAGAACCTATTGGGGATTGCCTAATAATGTTGATTATGATATGCGGGCTATTAGCGGCAGCCTTTGTGATAGTCTTGGCTTAGCTGTTGAAGAAATATCATCCCAACCACAAAACATTTTTATCTATTACCACGCTGATTGGCAAACTGCCTTCATCAATGCACAGGGATTAAAAGGTAAAAACTATGTGATGCAGGTACATGACATGATGGGCAGGTGTGTATTTAAAGAAGAAGGAAAACTAAACTCTCAGTACTACACCAGGGATTTACACATGCAGGCTTTTTCAAGTGGT
>JANLZB010000080.1:0-1928 GCA_031366005.1 Bacteroidota bacterium
ATTCTGAATTGGTTTTAGAGGTTTAACTGGGTTTCAAAACAATAGATATATCAATTTTTAAAATATCTTACATCTTTTATTACAAATCCTTTCAGAGTGCAGCCCTTTTAGCAAAACATTCTTCCCCTGTAACGCCTCTTCAAATACAGCTAACTTTACAAAAAACCTTACATTTCCTCTTTCAGCGCTTTACAAACAATTCTACTGAACGTGCCTCCAAAGTCCGTATTGAAACCACACTAATTCCCGTCATTGCAAGTTTTCCGTCATTGCAAGTTTTCCTGTGTAGTTGGTATATTTCCTTCCATACCAACCACTGCAACTTACCCTGTGTTTTTAATTTTCTCCGCGCACTCTGCTATAAAAAGAAACAGCAACGGCAACTTATCTCTTGATATCCGCAAACTGAGCAAAGGAATTTATACTTTAAGTGTAATTACTTCAAGTGAGCATTTAATGGGTAAATTTGTAAAAGAGTGAAACAATTTTTTATAATAGTATTCTTCCTCCTCACCCCCCTCCTTTGGAGAGGGGCTGGGGGTGAGGTTTTCTCACAAAACCGCGGTAATATCTGGTGTTTTGGTGATAGTGCTGGTATTAATTTTAATACACAGCCGCCTACACCAATCTTTAGCAATGCACGCGGTAGAGGAAGCAGCACTTCTGTCTGTGATTCGACTGGTCAGTTATTATTTTATGCACGAAGTCATGAGGATTTAAATACTTCGCATTACAATGGCATTATTTGGAATAAAAACAATCAATGGATGCAAAATGGTGATTCTATTATTTGTATAGGCGCATATAAAGAACTTATAATTATTCCATTTCCTAACAATCCGCATATATATTATCTATTTGATAATGATATGATAAATAGCATGGGTTTTTTTTATTCGATGATAGATTTAACCCAAAATGGCGGCTTAGGAGCAGTAATCCAAAAAAATACGTTGATTAACTCTTATAATTTAGTTGACGGTTTAACAGCAGTTAAACATGCCAACGGAAGAGATTGGTGGGTTCTGGGTCATGACTGGAGCGGGAATGGAGCTAAAAATTTTTATACGTATTTGATTACTCCTTTAGGCATTGGACCCTCTGTCCTTCAACAGATCGGCAGCTTGCATCAAATTGAGCTAGGGGATATTTCCTTTTCACCTGATGGAAAACGTATAATAGCTGTTAATAATTATGGACTGATTGAACTTTTTGACTTTGATCGCTGTACAGGATTAATCAGCAATCCACAATTAATTTCAACAGCCAATTTCAGCGCACAGAAAATTTATTTTGGTTGCGCATTTTCCCCCAATAGCGATGTTTTATATGTATCTGTTACACATAACCTTAATTTTGGAGATAGCTTGCGTTTATACCAGTTTGATTTGCTTGCACCCAATATTGCAGCGAGTAAAATCACTATTTATAATGCTGTTGTTCCGGCAAGCGGTGGTAAACTTGCATTAGCTCCGGATAAAAGAATATACTGGTCGTGCTTATATACTTATGGTTATCCCTATGCAGATAGTGTGCGCAATATGTACAATGAGAACCTAAGTGTTATCAATAACCCTGATGTAGTTGGGTTGGGATGTAATTTTCAACCATTCAGCTTTTACCTTGGAGGCAAAAGAACCTATTGGGGATTGCCTAATAACGTTGATTATGATATGCGGGCTATTAGCGGCAGCCTTTGTGATAGTTTAGGTTTAGCAGTTGAAGAAATACCATCACAACCTCAAAACATTTTTATTTATTACCACACTGATTGGCAAACCGCTTTTATCAATGCACAGGGATTAAAAGGTAAAAACTATGTGATGCAGGTACATGACATGATGGGCAGGTGTGTATTTAAAGAAGAAGGAAAACTAAACTCTCAGTACTACACCAGGGATTTACACATGCAGGCTTTTTCAAGTGGT
>JANLZB010000095.1:0-9349 GCA_031366005.1 Bacteroidota bacterium
CAAAAACAATTATCAAATGGGAAAAATAGTTTACGATTTTAAACTTAATACCGGGGACTGTAATCAGGGTAACAATGGATATCTTTATTTTTCCTGCCGGTATTCAATCCAGGCATATAAAAGACATATCAATAGGATGTATCCTAAGTGGAATTTTTTTACAGTATATAACCACGACACTCAAGCTGAGTTATCAATTATAACAAGGTTGCAGGGTTAAATACAATGCACAAGGGTTCGGTTCCATCAGGGATTATAAATGCAAAATGTGTTCAATGTTTCACCAAATTGCGTCACCAATTTTGTTTTGATCCCCTATGTAATATAATATCAAAGCATTATAAAGAATAGTTCAAATCCCACCGACTCCACAACAGTTAAATGCAGGTCATATATTATAAGTGGCCTGCATTTTTTTTAAATTTTTATTGAAGTAATCCCATTTCATGGCCTTGCAAACCACTTTTATAATCCAACAATCAATAGTCATATCAAAGGCAAAGCCCTTGCATATCCATACAAAGCAAAGTCGTAACCCCGGCAAAGCAGTTTCACAATCGTGCATAGCAAAGTCGTATCGCTTACAAAGCCCTTTGTAATCCTTGCAATCCAAAGTCGTATTGCGTGCAAAGCCGTTAGTGTAGCGCTGCAATCTAAAATAGTATCCTGTGCAATGCCATTGAACCATTTCGCATAGCCCTTCACCCAACCTGTTTAACAAACTGGTAACCTGAAAAAATAATTTGATAATCCTTGTAACCTTTTTGTCCTCACCTCAGTAAAAGCCATTATTAGAAACTCATAATTCATAACTCATAATTCATAACTCCAAACTTCAATAGTCATGGACAAAAACATCATTCGTGCAAACAACATCAATATGTTCAATGCAACACAGGCATGTCTTGTCAATTATAATGCAATCATCAACACCATGCCCGGCTTACAGGCTTCTTGTTTAACCTTTACGGGCATCATGCAATCCATCAATATTAAAATGGTATTGGTTAATAGCTCTAACAAAGGAGTAACCCTTGATAAGCATGCGCAGCGCAACCAGATGCAGCAATTAGCAATGATAATTGCCGACCGCGCCATCGGCTATGCCGGTTCTGTAAATAATAATGAACTTTATCAAACCTTCTTCCAGTCAATCCGGTCCATTGCACGTGCAAGTCAGTCGCTTGTTATCACCCGTTGCCAGGCTATAGCAAAGGCTGCTGCAGATAACCTCAATATCCTTCAACCCTGGAATATTACAGCAACCGAAATACAGGCACTGGAAAACAGCATCGCTCTCTACGTTGCATTATGCAACAAACAGACTGACAATGCAACCTCCATCCTCATAGCAAAAAGAGAAGTGGATTCATTAATAGCCGCTGCAAAAAAACTCCTTTCCATCACCATTGATAGAGGAGTAAGATCAATGAGCAGTACACACCCCACCTTTGCAGCTGAATATAAGCTCGCACGCAGGATAATTAACCTCGGTCATCGCCATACACAATTTAAAGGAGAAGCCGTTAACAAACTAACCAATCAGCAAATCAGCAACGCTGAAATAAAATTTATCAATGCAGATAAAACAGTCGAAACACTAACCGATCAAAACGGAAAATACCGTGAGCATCTAAATCCCGATATCTATAACATCATAGTTACACATCCCTCTTATGAGCCATTCATGATAGAAGGAATTAAAATCCACCCCGGTGAAATCAAAGTAGGAAACTTTGAATTAGTTCCGAAAGCGTAAGGTCATAGTATGCTTAAAAGAAAGGGGGGATCGTTCCTAAAATATTAATAACATTAAATCCCATTTTGTTAATAGTAATATAACAATTTGTAATGAGCTGTTAAACTTTAAAACTAAATTTGCAACTCATGGAGTTGAGAACAGACTTGTATTTAGGAGATAGTAAAACACAATTAAAGAAGCTTGAAGATAACAGTGTTGATTTAATTGTAACATCACCGCCTTATGCCGATCAGCGAAAAAATACTTATGGTGGTATTTTACATAATAAATATGTAGAATGGTTCTTACCTATATCTGAACAGCTTTTGCGCGTATTAAAACCAACAGGAACTTTTATTCTGAATATCAAAGAAAAAGTTGTAGAAGGTGAGCGTAGCACTTACGTAATGGAATTAATTCTGGAAATGCGTAAGCAAGGGTGGCTATGGACAGAAGAATTTATCTGGCATAAAAAGAATTCATATCCGGGAAAATGGCCGAATCGTTTTCGCGACTCCTGGGAAAGGCTTTTACAGTTTAATAAAAACAAACACTTCAATATGTATCAGGAAGAAGTGATGGTGCCCATGGGAGATTGGGCAAAAAGCAGGTTGAAAAATTTAAGTGATACAGATAAAATCAGGGATAATTCAAAAGTGGGAAGCGGATTTGGTAAAAATATTTCAAATTGGTTAGTGCGCGACAAAGCATACCCTACTAATGTTCTTCACCTTGCAACTGAGTGCAATAATAAAAAGCACAGTGCGGCATTTCCTGAAGAGCTTCCAGAATGGTTCATTAAACTTTTCACTAAAGAACGCGATACAGTTCTTGATCCTTTTATGGGATCGGGTACAACGCTAATGGTTGCAAATAGAATGAAACGCCATTCTGTCGGTATTGATATTGTTCCCGAATATTATCAGATGGTAAAGAGTCAGCTGAAGCCAGTTGAACTCTATTTGTTGGAACCACCTAAACCAAAATATGAAAAAGCTAAACCTCAAAGACGTTACGCAGTACGTTGAAACCAATATTGGTGATTTCCATCAAAGACGAATTTCGGCCTTAGACAATCTTAAACTTTCAAGTGTTTTAAGTAAGAAAAATCCTTATCTGTTTAAGGCGAAATATATTTTAACTGCGCAGGATATAATCAAAAGTATTACTGATGCGTATATTTCTTCTCAGGAAGAAGGAATTTTTGGAAATTGGTTAGAAGGACTTGCAATTTTTATCAATGAAAAGGTGTATGGAGGTCGGAAATCAGGTATTTCTGGAATAGATTTGGAATTTGATAAGGATGGAATTCGTTATATTGTAACAATCAAATCGGGCCCAAATTGGGGTAACAGTGGTCAGCTTAATAAAATGGTTGCTGATTTTAAAACAGCAAAGAAAACATTACGCACAAGCAATTCTAAAATTAATGTTGTTGCTGTAAATGGATGTTGTTATGGCCGGGAAAACACTTTTGATAAAGGTGATTACTTTAAATACTGCGGCCAGCGATTCTGGGAATTTATTTCAGGTGACAGTGAACTCTATACGCAACTCATAGAGCCATTAGGACATCAAGCAAAAGAACGCAATGATGATTTTATAAAATCTTACGCACAAATGATAAACAAGTTTACTAAGGAGTTTGCGAATGAATTTTGTGATGATAGTGGAATGATTGATTGGAAAAAATTGGTAGAGTTTAATTCTGAATCATAGTATAACTAAATATAAAAAAATACTTCAGTCATTTTTTACAGTTAATGAGTAGCATCAACTATATAGAAATTGAGTGTGAAAAAATCGAGCATTTTTTAAATGAGAATTTAATTTTACTTGTTACTGCTACCGACTTAGAAACGCATTTTACTCATCAAAAACTTACTCCCATTTCAGGCTATTCTGATATTATAAGGGTGCATGTAGGCAAACAAACTTATTATTTAGGAATGTTTGGTAACTATAAAATTGCACATGTTCAATGCTCAATCGGTTCAATTTCAAGAGACAGTTCAATAATGACAATTTCAACTGCTTTAGCAAAGCTGAAATCAAAAGTTGTTTTAATGATTGGAATTGCTTTTGGTGTCGATGAGACAAAACAAAACATAGGGGATGTATTAATTGCAGAGTCGGTGATTCCATATAATTCCAAACGAATTGGGGAAACAAAGACTATTCAAAGAGGAATTGAAGCTCAGTCAAGTCAAATCCTTTTAAATAGGTTTAAGAACATCCGAACTTGGGAACATCGTATTAGTGAAGATAAAAAAGCTGCATTGATATTTACTAGAATACTGTCGGGCGAAGAACTCGTTGACAATTTAGATCACAGGAATAAACTAATAGAAGAATTTCAGGATTCAAAAGGCGGAGAAATGGAGGGTGCCGGGCTGTATGCGGCATGTGGAAATAAAATTGATTGGATTCTTGTGAAAGGCATTTGCGACTTTGCAGACGGTAAAAAAGGGGTAAATAAAAAAGCAAATCAGGAAATAGCAATTGTTTCTGCACTAAGTGTTTGTGCTGAAATCTTTAATTCAACAACCGCATTCAAAGAATTAGACATCCCACCCTTTGAAAATTCCCAATCAGATTTGCTTTTTGAGAATCCTAATATTAACGAAGTGCTATTTGACTTTTATGATGAAAGCAAAGAGAAGTATTACATTGAAAGAGAAGGTGACAAACTCTTTAATCAAATTGTAAAACAATTTGGGATTTGGATTTATGGGCCTTCAGGATGTGGAAAATCAAATTTGATTGTCCGAAATATAATCAGAGGGAAAACGGAGTTTATTCAAATAAATTTAGCTCCGTGTATCGGACAAGATATCGAAAGTTTTTTTAAGGAAATACTTTATGAAATAGCCTCAAAAGTAGAAGGAGTTTCTTCCCAAATACAGCCACAAAGTTTTGCTGAGTGCAGTAAAGCATTAATTGCTTTACTTACGAAGCATTATCAAAATAAGGAACTCATTATTTTCATTGAAGAAATACCTATTAGTTCTATAAAAGGTCAAAAGGAATTTGCAGAAAAAATTTTCTCGTTAGTGATTTCTAAAAACTTCATTGCAGGCTTAAGTAAAATAAAGTTTGTGCTTTCGTCAATTGAAAATCCGACAACACAAATTACAATCATTCAGCAAAAGATTCACCAACATTTAAGTTTTTTATCTCTTGAATATTGGTATGAAAAAGAGATTATCGCCTTGGTTGATATGATTGCAAAAGAATTTCAAATAGTTCTGAAGCCAGAATTTAGAACTGAATTGATAACAAGTGCGAAAGGTTCACCACGATTCATCAAGAAGTTTTTTAGAAGTATTTATACACTAAGTAAATCTGACGACAAAACTTTGAGAGTAATTTTAAAGGAAACAGGAAGAGAACTAAGCCAAATAAATAATGTCTAAAATTTTAAAGCCATATACCATAATTCCACCTGACTTGTATGTACAAAGGGATGCAGACAAGCAAGTTAGAAATATCATTACTGATATGGGAAGACCAGGATATGTGCTTGTATCGAGGCAAATGGGAAAGACAAATCTTTTGCTCAATGCAAAAAGAATACTGGAAACTCCTAACGATGTTTTTATTTACATTGATTTGTCTAATGCATTTCAAAATGCAAAAAGTTGTTTTGAAAATATCATTGATATCGCCATTGATACTTATCCTGAAAAGTTTGATGAGACCTCAAAAGTAATTTCGGAAAGAAGAAAAGAACTGAAGGATACTCCCCCCCACAAGCAACACACAAATGAATTAAGATTATTGCTAAAAGCATTATCTGGAGGTAAAATAATTATTATACTTGACGAAATTGATGCTTTGACAAAAACTGATTACTCCGACCAAATCTTTTCTCAAATACGAAGCACTTACTTTGCGTCAAGAGTAAACTATAAAGAGTTTTACAACTTGACATACTTACTTTCCGGTGTCGTTGAGCCAAACGAAATTATTAAAGATCCTAAAATTTCACCGTTTAATATTGGACAGAAGATTTATCTAAATGATTTTTCAAAAGAGGAATTTGAACAATTTTTAGTTAGTGCGAAACTTGAACTAAATAAAGCGACAACTGACAGAATATTTTATTGGACAAATGGAAATCCAAGAATGACGTGGGATGTTTGTTCAGAAGTTGAGAATAAAGCGCGACATCAAGAATGTAATGCTGAGGTAATTGACAAAATTGTAAATGAACTCTATTTGACAACCTTTGACAAACCTCCTATTGATAATATTCGGGAGCTTGTTAAGCAAGATCGAGAAATTCGAAATTCTATTGTAGAAATTGAATACAAAAAAGGTAAGCAAGTTTCGGACAAAGTAAAAAGCAAGCTCTATTTAGCAGGAATAATAAATTATGACGAAGATGAAATTCATATTAAAAACGAGATTATTAGGAATAGTTTAAATTATGAGTGGATAAGAGCCTTAGAAGAAGAAGACAAAGGTTTGATAAATGTAGCGATGGAAGAATATCAAAATTTAAGATATTCAGAATCTCTATCTACATTCGAAAAATTTCTGAAGGAAAATAAGTTTGGAGATACTCCCAACAGGCCTCACTATTATTATATTATGGGACACTGTGCCTATTCTCTTAAAAATTATGAAAAGGCACTTGAATATTTTAGTAAGGCAGACTTTGATTCTGAAGATGAGGCAATCTGGTATTACAAAGTTTTAAATCAGAAGGGACTTACTTACTACTATCTAAACAGAATTGAAGATAGTCTTGAATACTTGAAAAAGGTAATTGATACAGGAAAAAAGGATTCCCTCTATGCAAAAGCACTATTAAATTATGGAAGCATTTCGTTAAAATCAGATAAAATAATTCATAAAGATGAAGCAATAAAAATCTTTAAAGAAATAATAAATGAAACAGCTTTTAAAAAGGATAAGATTAAAGAACCAATTATTAGCGAACTGAAATCAATTGCTTATTATAATCTAGCTCAAATATCGTCAGCTGATGATGAGGCTGAAGAAGTAATTAAAAATTACAAACAAGCAATTCATTTTGGAAAGGAAATTACCAAGCCGAAAATAATTCTTGCTTTGCTGAAAATCACTGAAGGTACAGTAGATAAATTTGATCTTTTAAATCAACTTATTGAGTTAATTATAAATGGTAAGATTATACCTAAAGATGAAGACTCGGAAAGGCCAATGGACTTTAGTTTTGATGAACTTAGAAACATTGCAATTATTACATTCTTGAATTTTAATGACACGCTATTCGATAAACTTAAACCGAATTTATCTCATTTAGCAGATAAGCCATTACTTCAACATATTTATGACTTAGCTATTTTTTCGATAAACACTAATAACGATTGGGAGACTGCCATCAAGTTGTTGAATTACATTTATGAGAACATAAATAATTCAGACTTACCTATTAATAAGGAAACTAAATATAATACACTTAAACTTTTGGCATATGTCTTAAATATTAAAACTTCTCAGAAGATACAAGTTGAGTACCTCAAGCTGTTTGCAAAGGAACGCTTAGCTCCTGTTGACTATTTGGACATGGAGATTTTTATCAATATTATATTTACTTACACAGAAAAGAAAAATTATGCTGAGGCACTAAAATATGCAGACCTGATTAATTCAATTAAGGAATCAGTTCCCGAGAGCAATCTTATAAACTATTTAGTGATATATCATCTTGAACTTAATTTGTATTTATACACGAAAGATAACGTTAAAGCCATTGTTAAAGCACAACAAATTATTGAGCTTGCAAACGATGAAAGATTAAAGACCCAAAAAAGTAGCTTGCTAGGGGATACAGGGTTGGATATAATAAAGCAAAATGCGGAATCGATAATACTACCTCAACAACCCCAAAATACTTCACCAATAAAGGCCGGGAAAACATACGGAAGAAATGAAATCGTAAAAGTTAGATACAAGGATGGAACTACGATTGAGACAAAATATAAAAAAGTTGAAGAAGATTTGAAATCAGGTGATTGTTTTATTTTATCTTAATCTCACATCTGGCGCGAGCGTCCGCTCGTGTCGGGAAAAAAATCGTTCCTTGAGTGTTCGGATTTTTTTTTAACACTTGCAGGTGTTAATTCTTGGTCTGCCTCGAAAGAAACAATAACGAGGGCGTGATCTTTTTATATCCGATTCAACCTTGTTCGATCCCCTGCTACCGCAAGCATCTTCGTTTGTGGTTTTTATAAACCTAATCAAAAAAGCTCGTAACCGCGGGCTTTAATTCATAACTCAAAATTCATAACTCAACATTCCATTTATTCCCATCTGGTACCAGCGTCCGCACGTGACCGGTAGTAATCTTTATGGTCGGGTTTTCTTTCTTTCATTAAAATAATGAGGGCGTTTTACTCTATTATTTGATATATGAATGGCTGATTAATTAGTTTTGTTTTTTGAAAAAATCAAATTCAAAGTGAAACATCATAAAATTATTTTTCTGTTTATTATTTGTATGCAAGTCACTATTTCATTAGCTCAATCAATAGTTGATAATTCAGCATCAGGCGCAACATCAAAAACAGCTGCTATTCATAATGCGAAAAAAAAACTAAAAGCATTTGTTGTTTCAGGCATGGTTAAGCAAACCAGTTCTTATTGTGGAGGCGCCAGGCCATCGCAGGCAATGCTTGACAGGTTATCTACACCTGCGCCATATCCCTATAAAAAATTTTATATCAAACGGGGAAATATCAATTGTACAGAGGCGAAAGTGGTAACGGGCTTTACCACTGACAGCACAGGAAAATTCAGCTTCCGGCTTAAGCCCGGAACGTATGCCATAATTCTTGAAGAACAACTTTATCCAATTGACTCAAATAAATATGAAAATGAGAACGAACAAGTGGACCGGCAATGTTTAGTTGAATGGTGGGCTAAACCTTATTATTTATTAGTAGTAAAAAATAAAAATATTAATGAATTGAAATTTATTTTTCATCACCGTTGTTTTGTCAAGACTGATATTCCCTGTATAACCTATAAGGGTCCACTGCCGCCATAACTCTGCCTATAGATTGTGAGGTAGCTAAAATTATTGAGTTGTATTTATTCAATTTCATTGTTTGCATTTTGTATTAATCATTAGTATAACTCATCCAATAAATCATTAAACTTTTATGAAAAAAATAATTCTCCTGACTGCGACATTGGTTTTGATTTCGCCATTTGGCTTTTCCCAAAAGAAGGGGATTGAACTGCTCGATTCCCTCTTCTCAGTTTTAAAAAAAGAAAGTGGAAACGCAGCAGAAGTAAACACGCTTAATGCTATTGCTTTTGAATTCAGAAATAATAATCCTGATACCTCCATTTATTTTTCCTCTCAGGCGCTTACACTTTCCTCAAAAATAAATGACAGAATGGGAACTGCCGATGCCCATCTGAACATTGGCTCAGCACAAATAAATTTAGGTAACTATGTGGAGGCACTGAAAAACACCATAGCGGCAATTACGATATATGACGAATTGCTCTCTTCACAAAAATCCGGAGACAGCTCAAAAATTCTGAAACAAAAAGCGAGGGCTTTTACCGTTAACGGGAATATCGGTTTTAACCAGGGCAATTATCCCG
>JANLZB010000009.1:0-12684 GCA_031366005.1 Bacteroidota bacterium
ACAGATGGTGGTAGCATTAAATCCTTTACATAAAAAATATAAAATAAAACGGAACGTGGTTTCCACTTATCAATCTGTTTCAGGCCCAGGAAAAAAAGCGGTTGATCAATTGATTAATGAACGCAAAGGAATTAATGGAGAGATGGCTTATAAATACCCGATTGATCTGAATGCAATACCACAGGTAGATGTTTTTTTAGAAAGCGGCTACACCAAAGAAGAAATGAAAATGGTGAATGAAACACGAAAGATTTTAGGTGATGAAAGTATTGGTGTTACAGCAACTACCGTTCGGATTCCTGTAAAAGGCGGACACAGTGAAGCTGTGAATGTGGAGTTTGAAAATGACTTTGACCTGAAAGAAGTTAGGGATATTTTACAACAAACTTCAGGAGTAGTTGTAACAGATGATATTGCCCTCAATCAATACCCCATGCCATTATATGCTGAAGGAAAAGATGATGTGTTTGTAGGTCGCTTACGCAGAGATGAATCCCAGCCTAAAACTTTAAATATGTGGATTGTGAGTGATAATTTAAGAAAAGGAGCTGCTACAAATGCAATTCAGATCGCAGAATATATTATTCAGCATGGGCTTTCCAATAGCGATAATCACTAATCATTTTTTGTATTATCCTGAGTATAAAAGGTTTGAAACCTAAAGAAATTTGATATAAATTAAAGGAAGCCTCCAGATAAAAGTCCCATTAATTAAATCTACAGGTTTTACACCTCCTGACTTATCAACATTTTATACATTTGCACCCCTTCTGTTGTTAATAACCATTTGCAACAGTCGGCTTAAATACATTAAAAATGGAAAAACGTTCTGATTTTGTAATACCATTTGCCGGCTTGTCAATGGGCGAGCATCATTTTGATTACCAGATTAATGATTCGTTCTTTAAAGGATATGAACATCCATTGCTTGAAAGGGCACAGGTGAAAGTGCATGTTACTTTCTTAAAAAGCGCACATAATCTTCAGCTCACTTTTCAATTTAAAGGCAGCATAAGGGTTGAATGCGGAAGATGCCTGGAGGAGTTTGATTTACCTTTGGATGTTGAGAAGCACTTGCTGGTGAGGCAGGTCAGTGGTGAGGCGGAAGAAGTAGTGGATGAGGAAGTTCTCAATATCTCTGACAGGGATCAGACATTGGATCTTGCCCAGCATTTATATGATTACCTGAGTCTTCAGGTTCCACTCAATCCTATTCATCCTGATGATGCAAAAGGAGAGCCTGAATGTGATCCTAAGGTAATGGAATTATTAAATAAAGTAACAGTTAATCCCCCATCTTCACAAGATGATCCGCGCTGGGACGCACTTCGTAAAATAAAATTGAATTAAAGAATATTAATATTTAGCAACATTTAAAAAATGCCGCATCCTAAACACAAAATTTCAAAAAGCCGCAGAGACAAAAGAAGAACTCATGATAAAGCGGTGGCGCCCACAGTAGCTGTTGATTCACAAACAGGCGAAGCTCACTTATGGCATCGTGCCCATTGGCATGAGAACAAACTTTATTACAAAGGAAAAGTTGTAATGGAGCGTGAAGCTTAATTCTGTTTACAGTTCAATGTTTACAGTTTACAGTTTCTCACTCACGAAAAATAAACTGTACATCAATTTTTGACAAATAAATGTCAGAGATAAAAACTGAAAACCGTAAACTGTAATTCGTAAACTAAAGAAATGAAAATCGGTATTGACATCATGGGCGGTGATTATTCCCCTCATGAAATCATTCTCGGCAGCATTCAGGCATTGCAGGAATTACCTGCTGATGTTAAGCTTGTGCTTTTTGGTGATCAGCAGGCAATAACTGAAACTTTTTCAAAACACGGGGCTGATATAAATAAAGTAGAAGTAGTTCATACTACTGAGGTGATTTCAATGGATGCACACGCAACCCGGGCAATCTCTCAAAAACCTGATTCAAGCATAAGCAAAGGTTTTGAATACCTTAAAAAGGGAATGATAGATGCTTTTGCCGGAGCAGGTAACAGTGGTGCTATGATGGTGGGAGCAATGTTTAGTGTAAAAACTATCCCCGGTATTTTACGTCCTGCAATTTGTTCAGTGGTTCCTAAAGAAGATGGTGGGTGGGGAATTTTTCTTGATGCAGGAGCTAATGCTGATTGCAAACCTGAGGCTTTGCAGCAATTTGCTGTATTGGGAAGTTTGCTTATGGAACATGTTTACCAAAAACAAAATCCTAAAGTGGGCTTAATGAATATTGGTGAAGAGGAGGAGAAAGGAAATATGCTCAGTCTGGCAGCACATCAGTTATTAAAGACAACCAAAGAAATAAATTTTATTGGAAATATTGAAGGTCGTGATTTATTCAATGAGAAAGCGGATGTAATTGTTTGTGATGGATTCACCGGAAATGTAATTCTGAAACTTGCTGAGTCATTTTACAGCCTTTTGCGTAAGCGTAATATAAAGAACGAATACTTTGAACGGTTTAATTATGAAAATTACGGGGGCACACCCATACTTGGGGTAAATGCTCCGGTAGTAATTGCACATGGAATTTCGAATGGACGGGCAATTAAAAATATGATTTTTATTACTAAAAGAATTACCGAAGCAGGGCTTTGTGAAAAGATTGCAAACGCACTGCATGAAAGCATTACTAACTGATACTATATGGCCGGAATAAAAGCAGCTATCACAGCTGTTGAAGGATGGGTTCCCGATTACGTGCTGACCAACCAGGAACTGGAGAAGATGGTTGACACTAACGATGAGTGGATACAAAGCCGTACCGGCATTAAAGAACGTAGAATTTTAAAAGGCGAAGGACTCGGCACATCAGACATGTGTGTGCATGCTGTAAATGCGCTCCTGCGTAAAAAAAATATTCAACCTGAGGAGATTGAGTTGCTTATTTGTGCTACCACCACCCCTGACATGCAATTTCCGGCTACAGCTAATATTATTTGTGATAAAGCTGGAATTAAAAAAGCGTTCAGTTATGATATCAATGCTGCCTGTTCAGGATTTCTTTTTGCATTGGCAACAGGATCAAAATTTATTGAATCCGGTCAGTATAAAAAAGTGATTGTGGTTGGTGGAGATAAAATGTCGTCCATAGTAGATTATACTGATCGTGCTACCTGCATTATTTTTGGTGATGGTTGTGGTGCAGTATTGCTTGAACCAAACACAGATGGATTCGGGATAATTGATACAATATTAAAGACAGATGGCTCCGGAAGAGTTTATCTGCACCAGAAAGCAGGCGGAAGTGTGAAACCTGCAACACATGCTTCAGTTGACGCAAAAGAACATTTCATTTTTCAGGACGGACAACCTGTATTTAAGTTTGCGGTAACCAACATGGCAGACGTATCCGCAGAAATAATGGAAAAGAATAATTTATCGGGTGATGATGTTTCATGGCTTGTTCCTCATCAGGCAAATAAGCGTATCATTGATGCAACAGCAAGACGCATGGGATTAAGCAGCGATAAAGTGATGCTTAATATTGAGCGTTATGGAAATACAACCAATGGCACAATTCCGCTATGTTTGTGGGAGTGGGAAAAACAATTGAAAAAAGGTGATAATATAATTCTTGCGGCTTTCGGTGGAGGATTTACCTGGGGTGCTATTTATATTAAATGGGCATATAATTCTTAGCAATGAAAAAATGCTTCATTGTTTTTTATTTACATTTACTTTAATAAAAGGTTGTTATGAATAAGAAAGAAATAGAAGAATTAATAAAATTTGTTTCAAAAGCTGGTGTAAGTGAAGTGAGCCTTGAAATGAAAGACATCAAAATCACAATAAAAAACAGTACTCCTCAACGACTGGATCAGATGGTGAGTCATGTTGCAGCACCTGCAGTATTGCCTGTGGCGGTGTCAACTCTGGCAGCACCTGTTGCGCCTCCAGCACCAGCCAAAAGCGAAGCTCCTAAATCAACCGGTGCTGATGAATCAAAATACCTCACGATTAAATCCCCGATGATCGGCACTTTTTATCGCTCAGCGGGACCTGATAAACCTAATTTTGTAAATGTAGGTGATGAAATTGCTCCGGGAAAAACAATCTGCATCATTGAAGCCATGAAATTGTTCAATGAAATAGAATCAGAGCATGCCGGCAAAATTGTGAAGGTTTTGGTTGAGAATGCGTCTCCCGTTGAATACGATCAGCCATTATTTTTAATAGATCCAAGTTAATTTTAATTTGATAATTTGATAATTTGGTAATTTGAAGATGTAATTTATCTTAATTATCAAATCATCAAATTACCAAATCATCAAATCCACTTTATGTTCAAAAAAATATTGATTGCTAACCGTGGTGAAATTGCACTCAGGATAATTCGTACCTGCAAAGAGATGAATATCCGGACTGTGGCTGTTTATTCCACTGCTGATAAAGAAAGTTTGCACGTTCGTTTTGCTGATGAAGCCGTTTGTATTGGTCCTCCGCCAAGCAGGGATTCTTATCTGAATATGCCACGCATAATGGCTGCTGCAGAAATAACTAATGCAGATGCAATACATCCGGGTTACGGTTTTCTCTCTGAAAATTCACAGTTCAGCAACATCTGCCGCGAACACAACGTAAAATTTATTGGAGCATCTCCTGAGATGATTGATGCAATGGGTGATAAGGCAAGCGCAAAAGCAACCATGAAAAATGCAGGCGTTCCTACTATTCCCGGCTCTGAGGGTTTGCTTGAAAATATAGAAGAAGGATTAAAAATTGCAAAAAAAATTGGTTACCCAATCATTTTAAAAGCAACTGCTGGTGGTGGTGGTCGCGGAATGCGTATTGTATGGAAAGCAGAAGAATTTGAAAACGCATGGGAAACCGCGCGTGCTGAAGCAGGGGCTGCTTTTGGTAATGATGGAATGTATCTTGAAAAATACATTGAAGAACCCCGGCATATCGAAATACAAATTGCAGGTGATCAGTATGGCAAAGCGTGTCACCTCAGTGAACGTGATTGCTCTATACAACGGAGGCACCAGAAATTAGTGGAAGAAACGCCATCTCCCTTCATGACTGATAAATTGCGAAAGGCAATGGGAGAAGCGGCAATCAAAGCTGCACTTGCAACAAACTATGAAGGCGTTGGCACAGTTGAATTTTTAGTGGACAAACACAGTCATTTTTATTTTATGGAAATGAATACCCGTATCCAGGTAGAACATCCGGTGACTGAAGAAGTAATCAACTACGATTTAATTAAAGAGCAAATTAAAATTGCTTCGGGTGTTCCAATCTCAGGTAAAAACCATTTTCCTGCGATGCATGCAATTGAGTGCCGTATTAATGCAGAAGATCCTTATAATGATTTTCGTCCTTCACCGGGCCGTATAACAGTACTGCATCAACCGGGAGGACATGGTGTGCGTGTGGATTCACACATTTATGCGGGCTACACAATTCCACCTTACTACGATAGCCTGATTGCAAAACTGATAACCATTGCACAAACACGCGAAGAAGCCATTCAAACCATGGAGCGGGCATTGAGTGAGTTTGTTATTGAAGGCATAAAAACCACCCTTCCTTTTCATGTGCAACTGATGCAGAACGAAGATTTCCGCAAAGGAAATTATACGACTAAGTTTTTGGAGAATTTTAAGTTGGTGTGAGAATTATTTATCGTTTCATAAAATAGTGAAATTATTTTAACAACATTAATGCTTAATCCTAACATTCGATTTAGCATTTAACCGATTGCCCGAAACCGTTTCATACAAATTTTTATACTGTGCAAACATCGCTTCGCTTTGCTCTTTTGAATTGATAAATAATTCAGAACCTGTGATGCGAAATTCAAAATGACCTGCTTCATCAATCATCTTATCGCTTTGCAATTGTTTGATTAATTCATTCATCACTTCACGATTTTTTTGTTGCTGATTTTTTTCTGCTTCTGTTTTTCCTGATGATGATTTATCTGCTTCTGCTTTTAAAGCTTTACCCTTTTGAATCAATGCTTCATATTTTGAATACTCATTTTTATTGATGACCGTTCCGTTTATCTCCAATCGTTTTAATTCATCACCAATAACCATGTTAACATTTGCACCTTCGTTTTCAAAATTAATTTTTGCATCACCTTGAAAATAATAATCTTCCTTCTTGTTTTTTGTTTCACTTACTTCTTGTGCTGATGCAACTTGTATTTGATTGGTTAGTGTTTCGTTAGCTGAGTTCGATTCGCTTTCAGTTGTATTGCTTTCGGATGGTGTTTTAATGATGGCATCTGTTTGCGAAGCATATTGAAACTCTTCCTTTTGCTGAACAATTGTTGTGGCAGCAGCATGTATTTCATTTTGTGGTTTCAGATTGTGGTTGTACATCAGATAAAACACCGCTCCGATAAACACACCGAAGCCTCCCATCCACCAATATTTATACAGGCTAAGAATGCTTTGTCCAACCATTGCAGTAGTTTGTGCAAACACCAATTTTTTTACATCATCCAACTCAACTATCGGTTGCTCTTCTTTCGCTTTTGCAAAAAAATTGTTGAGCATTCGTTCCTGATTTTCGTTTTCTTTTTTCATCATTACTAAATCTTATTTAGAAATTTTTACTGATTCGCGTTCTGTTATTATTTTCTTTAATGCTTCACGCCCACGTGTGATGCGTGATTTAACTCCGCTCAATGTTCCGCCTTGGATATTGCAAATTTCTTCTTGCGAGAATCCATCTATCTCAAACAACACTACTGCTTCGCGTGTTGTTAAAGGTAACTGGCTTAATGCGGTGTAGAGTTCCTTTACTTCTAACGATTGTGCGGTATTAATGTTCTCTGCCGGCATCTGTAAAACCATCTCCTCATCGTATTCTGAAAAACGGTTTTGCTTTTTATGTAAGTCTGTGATTAAGCGGCTGGCAATTTTGAAGAGGTAATAAATAAATGATTCCTTTTTTTCAATGTTATCAAACTGTTCATAGGCACGCAACACCGTTTCGCTCACAATGTCTTTTACATCAGTGCGATTATACACAACCGACTGCACATAGCGTGTAAGCCTTGCATGAAATAAATTATACAACTGAATAAATTCCGCTTGACGCGATGTAGCATTTTTATCCATAATAACAGCACTCATCTATGCAGTAAGAGCAACAACTCCGCGAAAAGTTGCACAAAATAAAAAAATATTTTTCTGCAATATAAGCAGGTTTATTTTAAACTTTACGCCCTGCATAATTGGAGTCAACGTCATGCCGAACTTGTTTCGGCATCTGTCCATTCAGCGTACTGTAGAGATGCCGAAACAAGTTCGGCATGACTACAGAGAGTAAATTCAGTATCAGAAAAATCAGCAGTTGTAATATTTATCTATCGAAGCATTTTACTACTCTATGAAATCATTACTAATAATATTGTCAAGTGTCTTATGTGTCTCCATTGTATCTGCACAAGACATTGCGTTTAAAAAAGAAAATTTTCCCGGCAAGGAAAAAGAATTTAACCAAGCTTTGCAAGCCTATCAAAACGGCAATAAATATTTCAACGAAAGCGAACAGAACTATTACCTCGCCAAGTTGGAATACAATAAAGCATACAGTTTTAACCCTTCGTGTGCATTGCTCAATTATAATCTTGGTATTTGTTATTTGAAAACAAGTGAAAAGTTTTTGGCAAAATTTTATTTTCAAAGCGCGTATAGTTTAGATAAGAATGTGAATCCGAAAATCAATTTTTATTTCGCTTCCTTTTATCAATTGGAATCTATTTGGGAAACTGCTTTGGTTTATTATGATTTGTATGAGAAAACATTGGTTCAAAATGTGAACGTTGACGAATGGAATTTAACAGAGAAGAGAAAGCAAGAATGTAAAAACGGAATGCAGTTGAATTTGAAAAAAATAAATATTGCGATAAAAAATTTGGGTTCAGGCATTAACACCAAATATCCTGAATATACTCCTTACATTACAACAGATGAATCAAAAATATTTTTCACATCAAGACGGGCAACGACCACAGGCAGTGGCATTGATGTAAATGACGGAATGTATTTTGAAGATATTTACATCTCTACAAAACAAAATGGTGAATGGATGCCTGCAGTAAATGCAGGAGCTAATATCAATACGAAAGTGCATGATGCAGTGTGCGGAATTTTTCCTGATGGGCACACGATGATTATTTTTAAGGGTGCAGTAAATGATGGCGATTTGTTTTATGTTAAATATGAAAATGGGTTGTGGTCGAAACCAATTGATTTTGGTCGGAACATTAATACCGAGTATCATGAATCATCGGCTTGTCTCTCATCCGATGGAAAGAAATTATTTTTTGTGAGTGATAAACCCGGTGGTGTTGGTGGTCGTGATATTTATCAAAGCAATTATGATGCGAACAAAAATGAATGGGGTGTTGCAAAAAATTTGGGCACAACCATCAATACTCCTTATGATGAGGAAGGTGTTTTTCTGCATCCTGATGGTAAGACGTTGTTCTTTGCTTCCAATGGTCCCATGACGATTGGTGGCTATGATATTTTAAAAAGTGTGAAGGAAAATAATCAATGGACAACGCCTGTAAATTTGGGTGTTCCGCTTAACACACCTGATGATGATGTGTTTGTTTCTGTTTCCGGCAACGGGCGAAATATTTATTTCTCTTCTATTCGCAAAGAAGGTTTTGGTGAAAAAGATATTTATGTTGCCACGATGCAAGACTCTGCCATTCAATCGCCCAATATGGTTTTGCTTACAGGCGAAGTGGTGGAAGAAATAACAGGTAATCCTATCTATGCAAAAATTGATGTGGTTGATTTGAATAAAAATGAAAAAGTGGGAACCTACAATAACGATAAAGAAACAGGCAAGTATGTGATACCGTTGCCGGGAGGAACCAAGTATGGAACAGTGGTGTATGCGGAAGGATATATTTTTGAATCAGAGAATGTAGAAGTGAGCGACACTGCAACGTATGCTGAAGTAATTCATCACACCAAATTGAAAAAAATTGAGACAGGTACGATTACAAGGTTAAACAATATATTTTTTGAAACGAACAAAGCAACCATCCTCCCAACTTCGCTCAATGAGATTGAACGCATAGCTTCTTTTATGAACACCAATAAAAAAATCAAAATAGAAATTCAGGGACACACCGATAATGTGGGTGATGAAAATAAAAACATGTTGCTATCAACCCTACGTGCCGAAGCTGTTTACAACGAATTAATAAAACGCAACATCGCATCACAACGATTATCATCCAAAGGTTATGGAGAAACAAAACCTGCTGCTGATAACAATACCGACAAAGGCAGAAGCCTGAATAGAAGAATTGAATTTGTGATTGTGGAGAATTGAAGCGTTTGCTTTGAACTTTGCCAAAGTTTTAAACTTTGGCAAAGTTGACCCGACAAATTTATTTCACAACCCCTGCAACTTTTTCACCACTTGCTTGCTCTTACAGTATATCAAGCCAAGAGAATGTATGAAATCGCTGCTGCTCAAAATTATTGTCACATTCATTGTGTTGATGGTGATGTATCAAATTTCGTTTGCAAGTATTACTGTTGATTCCGTTAGCACTGTCAGGAGCAGTTGTTCTAATAACGGAACGGCAACGGTGTATGCAAGACGAATTCCGAGTGGTGTGTTGTTGTATGCAATTGTTGCAGGTCCCATTACTTCGCCATTGCAAAACAGCAACACGTTTTCTTCGTTGTATCCGGGCAATTACACAGCGCGTGTGTATGATGCAAATTTTGATAGCACCGAAACACAATTTCAACTGGATGGAAATTATCAGTTGCCAAACTTTAGTTTAACCACCATTAACCCCACTTGTCCTGCATCTACAGATGGCAGTATCACCATTATTCCCGATACCAATTTTGGGCTGCAACCTTGTATGTACAGTATGATTTCTCCTTCTGTAATTGCGCCTCAAGTGTCAAATTATTTTCCAAACTTAAATGCCAACACTTACTTGATGAGGGTAACGGATGCTTGTGGAAATTACCAAACACGCATTGGGGTTTTAGCTAATACGGGTACAAAATTGATTGATAATTTTTTTCTCTATCCAAGTTTAGTAAAGACAGGATGTGACACGATGGTGATGACGTTTTATATTTATTTGTTAAACGACAAGGCAAACCTTCCATACACACTTACCTTAAACATGGCTACGGGTACCGTTAATAAAACAGTCTATCCTATACTGATAAATAATTCAACCATGAATCCTGGTTTATATCAAATCATAGATACTATTTTTGGAATCACTTATGGCGATTACCTGCAAGTTATTTTAACGGATGTGTGCGGCATATCCGTTTACAGCTATGTTGACCAAGTTGCCCCTTTTGATTTTGATGTAATATTTAGCCCTGTAAATAGTAATTGTATTTCTGCGTTTAGTGCATCTATTTTGCTAAAGCAGATGTATAATTATCCTTTTCATTGGACCACTCCTCATGATCCCATGTCATTTACATTAACCGATATTTCAACAAATACTGTTGTGGACTCGATGATTAATGTGCCGCTGTATTCCATTTATTTAAAGCCTGAAACTTTGGGTATCAATTATAGCCTTGTGGTTACAGATGGATGTGGTCAAACATGGCAACAGAATATACAATGGCCCGCAGGCCTTGGCGCACCTTATGTAGATATTTCTCTTTCTAATAGTGGTTGCATTGATTCTACTGCGGCAATTGGTTTTTATGGTTATAATTTTCAATCACCGTTTACAGTGCAAATACTTTCGGGCCCTGCAAACGCCCAAAGCACCAAGCCGCAGTATCAATACACTGACACGCTTATTTATCCCCGCAGTTTCTTGGGAGTTTATTCCCCTTACGCGATTTGGATTAAAGATTTCCCTGCCGGTAATTATACTTTCGAAGCAACTGACTCTTGTGGAAATTCAGTGCTGGGAAGTTTTTATATTGATCCCGGCAATGTAGCTAATTTACATTATACCTGGTATATAAAGCCGAGTTGTTTAAACAATAATACGTTGTATTATAATTTGTTAGACGGAGGAACCGGCAATGTTTATTGGGCTGGCATTACAGATGTGGCAACTAACATTTTAGTAGCTGTGCCGCCTATGTTATATGGGTTGGATTCTATTACTACTTTGCCTATCGGACAATATGCGCTCGTTATTTATTATGGAAATCATGCTGGCAGTGGTACTGCCTATGACGGCAGTTTAATTAGTGATGGAAATACTTGTTGGGAATTGCATGATACACTTTCTATTGTGCCTTACACTAACAATTCTTTCCTCACCAACAACACCATCTTTTGCAGCGGCACTAATTATGTTGAATTGATTCCCGATACTTCAAGAGGAGTTCCTCCATATAAATTTGCAATTATCAGCGGACCGCAAATATTTCCGTTACAGGATAGTGGTGTTTTTCAAATTCAACAGTTTGGAAATTATGTAATCAGCATGGAAGATGCTTGCGGAAATAATTACACTCAACAAATTTCCATCACATCTGATTCGTTTCCACCGATTGTAAAAAATGGTTTTATATGTGAAGGAAACAATGCTTCACTTACAGCTATTTCATCATCCTACTTTACTTACATCTGGCAATATCCAAACGGTACTTCGGTGATGGGTGATTCCATTTCGTTTCATCCGTTTACTGCTGCTGATACAGGATGGTATCATGTGATAAAAATTGTAAACATCAACGGTTGTAATGATACTTTGCAAAGCGATTATTATTTATCAGGTGGTGATAGTGTGCCACAAAGTTTTTCAATTTGTGCAGGAGATTCGGTAACGGTGGGTAACAATGTATATCACCTTCCGGGAATTTATCGCGATACACTGTCAACTGTTTTTGGTTGTGATAGTGTTTTGATAACCACAATTAGTTATGCTATACTCACAACAGATTCCAATTCACTTTCAATTTGCAACGGTGACAGCGTTGCAGTTGGAACAAATATTTATCACACGTCAGGAACTTACACAGATACAATTACACTTGCAGGTGGTTGCAAAAAATTAGTTATTACACAGCTCACTGTTTTTACTTTTCGAGATAGTGTGAGTGCAACAATTTGTCAAGGAGATTCTTTTATTATTGGAACAATCATTCATCAACAGCAAGGAATATTTAATGACACACTCACTTCTGTTTCCGGTTGTGATAGTATTGTTGTTGCAACAATAAGTTTTACTCCACTTGCAATTGATTCAAACGATCTAACCATTTGTAAGGGTGATAGTGTAGGTGTCGGAAATAATTTTTATTCCAGTTCAGGAATTTATTCCGATACCATCACACTTGCAGGTGGTTGTAAAAAAATAATCATCACTCAACTTTCCATCACTTCAATTATTGATAGTGTGAGTGCTGCAATTTGTCAGGGAGATTCATTTATGGTTGGAACAATCATTCATCAACAACAAGGAGTTTTTAATGATACACTCGCTTCTGTTTCCGGTTGTGATAGTATTGTTATTGCAACAATAAGTTTTACTCAACTCACAATTGATTCAAATGCATTAACAATTTGTAAGGGTGATAGTGTAGGTGTCGGAACTAATTTTTATTTCAGTTCTGGAACGTATTCCGATACCATCACACTTGCAGGGGGGTGTAAAAAAATAATCATCACTCAACTTTCCATCACTTCAATTATTGATAGTGTGAGCGCAACAATTTGTCAGGGAGATTC
>JANLZB010000020.1:0-41715 GCA_031366005.1 Bacteroidota bacterium
CATTCTAAATTGGTTGCAGTGAAAAATTGTATTTCTTCATTATCTTGCACGGTATAAAATTAACATGAAACTATCAACATAACTCACTATTTTTTGCAGGTGGAAGGAACACCTGCAAAGGCGAAAACTAATTGCAAAAAATAAACACAAATATGGAAGTACATCATCACCCTGACCTGCATCATAAAAAGAAATACTGGAAAGAATATTTCCTTGAGTTCCTGATGATATTTCTTGCTGTAACACTTGGTTTTTTTGCGGAAAACATTAGGGAATATTTCGGAGAACGTAAAAAAGAATTGGAATCTATGGAACATTATGTAAAAGACCTGCAAAGCGACATATCCGAGTTAGATGACATGATTCCACGCCAGAGTTTGTTTGCTGACAAGATGAGCGGGGCATTACTGGTTCCAATAGATAGCCTTAAAAGCATTCCCTTTCAACACAAATTTTACAGCGAGTTTGTTTACTTCTATACCTTCGATGACCAATTTATACGTCATGACAACACTTTAATACAGTTGAAAAATTCAGGCGGCTATTCCCTCATTAAAAACAACCTTGTTTTGGATTCGTTAGCACTCCTCAATTTGTACTATGAGCGATATGTAAAGGTTAACGAAATCTATTATTATGATTACGGAAAGAGAGTTGTTGACATCGGAACCGAGGTTATGAAAATGTTGCCGCTTATTAATTATGGTGATACGTTGGCTGAAAAGTATCCGAAGAATATCGAAATCTTTACATCGTACGAACCTCAAAAACTTGAACACCTGTACTCGTGGATAAGAAATTTAAACTCAGCCATAAGAGCCTATAAAAGAAATGAATTAGAATATAAACAAAAAGCTGAGAGATTAAAAGATTTTATTATCAAAGAATATCATTTAAAAAGCGATTAGCGTGTTGCATGAAAGAACAACAGCGCATTTGCAATTACCAAAGTATGACAGCGAACTCAAACGACACGATTTCGCCCTTGCAGGTGTTCCTTCCACCGGCAAGCAACAGCCACGCAAGCACACCATACATTTCGTTCTCCTATTTCATCCATGTAATGTTTTACAAAATCAAAGATACAATCTCCCCGTTCATACAAACTCATCGTAGAATATTTATAATCCACAGCAGCGTAAGCCAATTTCCATTTCTCCTGCACAGGATTATGATGAATGTAATCCAGTTTCTGTTCCAACACCTCTCTCGAATAAATCGGGATCGTCAACGGATTACGCTCCCAAACCTGGTACTTCCTATCCACAGCGTCCACTCTGAACTTTGCAAGAACTTGCGGATGATGCTGTTCCAAATCCTTAAGTATTTGTTGCGAAGTATATTTGAGAAAATCACGTTGTACATTCGATAATTTATGCGGTGCTTTTATTTTCCATATCAAATGAAAATGGTTAGGCATTATAGTAAATCCAAAAACAGAAGCACGATTAGCAACTGATAAAAATTTTAAACTCTCTACGATAATATCTTTGTATTTATCAGGTTTCAGCAAATGTTTCCATTCTAAATTGGTTGCAGTGAAAAATTGGTTGCAGTGAAAAATTGTATTTCTTCATTATCTTGCACGGTATAAAATTAACATGAAACTATCAACATAACTCACTATTTTTTGCAGGTGGAAGGAACACCTGCAAAGGCGAAAAAATTGAAGACAACTTTTTAAAAACTTCTGACATACTTGACGACTTGAAATTCTACCTTTGATGAAAAAAATTTTGACAATAGCGACAGACATTTTACCGAAAACGAAACTGAAAAAGAAACCGAAAGAATATCAAATTCCGGAGGACAACTTTAATGTAGTTCACGACACATGTGCAAACCCACGGGATGAATACTTCCGACACAAAAGCACAATTCTTTTTCAGGGCAGTGCGTTAAACAAAAACACTTTTGACAAAGAGTTCATTGACCTCATTGTAACATCACCACCATACAATGTCGGCATTGACTACAATTCAAATGACGACACGCTGAACTACCAACAATATTTAGAGTTCTCTGAAAAGTGGATGACAAACTGTTTCAATTGGAGCAAGCCACAAGCAAGATTTCTACTCAACATTCCGCTTGACAAAAACAAAGGCGGACAAAAAAGTGTCGGTGCTGACTTGACAACCATTGCTCAAAAATGTGGGTGGAAATATCATTCAACAATTATTTGGAATGAGGGAAATATTTCCAGACGGACTGCTTGGGGTTCGTGGCTTTCTGCATCAGCACCTTTTGTAATTGCACCGGTTGAACTCATCGTTGTTCTCTACAAAGGCGAATGGAAAAAAACAGGAGGCACAAGACAGTCCGACATTTCAAAACAAGATTTTATGGATTGGACAAACGGACTTTGGACTTTCAACGGAGAGAGTAAAAAACGAATTGGACATCCAGCACCATTTCCAATTCAGTTACCACATAGAGCAGTAAAACTTTTCAGTTATGTTCGTGATGTTGTCTTTGACCCATTTGCCGGTAGTGGAACAACATTGATTGCCGCTTGCAACAACAACAGAATAGGCATCGGACTTGACATTGATAAAAACTATCTTGAAGTTGCCGTTACGAATAAGTATGAAGCAAAAGCAGCATAATAATATTAGTGAAAGCCAAGTAGAAGATGCTCTTGTAGCGAATTTATTTTATTTGAAAAAGATTTTAAATCTTAATAATGATTTAAAATTAATTGCACGACAATTAAGAATAAAAAATAGAGAACAGAGAATTGATTTACTTGTTTCAAGTGGAAAGGATTTATGTTTAGTTGAGTTGAAAGTTGTAAAATATTCTGATGATTTTTTGTTGCAAACAGTAGAGTATAAAGAGGAATTAATTTTGCTTCAACAAAAAGCAGAACTTATTGCAGGTAAAATAAATTCTTACTTACTTGTAACAGGAGCAACTCAAAAGCAAATTGAGTTATCAAAGAAAAATGATGTTCAACTTATAGTTTATAATCCTATAGATGTCTTAATTGATTACTATAATAACCTTGCTTCCGTTGCACCTTTTTTAAATATCAAACCAAATGATTATGGTGTAATGAATATTGGTAAAATAAATTCAGCACTATATGAATTAAGTATTGGTTCAAGCACTGAGAATGAAATTGCATTAAAATTAAAACTTGCAAAAGGAAGTGTCAATCATCATTTGAAATTAGGTAATGAATTTGGTTTGTTAAGAAAAAGAAAAACAAATTATTTCCTTACTGATTTAGGTGATGAATATATTTTGGGTTTTAAGAATGATGCTTTGAAAGAAAAGTTGTCTATTAAACAAATTGAACTTTTAAAAAAACATATTGCGGAAGACCCCTTTTCTTCTTCATCTGTTTTCGGAATTTATTGTATTGTGGAAAGTGCATTTATTCTTGCAAGAAATAAGTATCCTATTGAATTAAATGATTTGCAAAAAATGTTTTTGACAGTTGGTGGTAAAGTAACTGAATGGCAATCTTCAAGAGCATTAACAACTGCAACATATACTTTCTTAAACTTTGCTATTGACTTGGAGTTGTTAGGAAAAATCGGAAAACAAATTGTAATTACTCCTGCTGGCTTTAGATTTATTTTAATGTTGCAACTTCACAAGAGTATTGAAATGATTGAAAGTTTATCTCTAAATAAATAACAAATGGAAAACTTAAATTTAAACAAAGAATGGAATTTTATTGCCAATGAAATTCACAATGAAAAACCGAATAAAAAAAATCTTTCAAAGAGAGAATTACTTTTATTCTTACAAGTGCTGTTAGGTAAAGTATCAAGTAATTTTGATGAAATGATTTATAATAAGACAAAACAATTTTATTTGAACTCATAATGGAGTTCTTCAAAAAAAATCCAAATAGAGATATTAAGCATCCCGAAATTGTTGATTGGGTAACTGCTGAATTCCTAAAAAGAAACGGAGAAGTTTTCAGAGACCCAGACCGGCAAATCAGACAACTTGCACAGAAGGGACATCTCATTAAAAAAGCAAAAGGCGTTTATCATTATGACCCGGACTTTGTTTCTGTAAGGGAGGTAGAAGATTTTACTAATGCACAAAAAGCAGAGATATTAAAAAGAGATAACTACCGGTGTGTTGTGTGCGGTAGAGGAATTGCAGACGGTGTTGAGTTGCAAGTTGACCACATTAAGCCAAAAGATTTAGGAGGTGAGGCAACGATAGAAAACGGACAAACACTTTGTGCTCAACATAACTTCCGAAAGAAAAATTACAAGCAGACAGAAACCGGAAAGAAAATGTTCATCCGACTTTACGAACTTTCAAAAGCAATCGGTGATACTGAAACGCAAAAATTTTGTGCAGACATTTTAGAAGTGTTTGAGAGTAATAATGTGAACGGACACATTGAATGGAAGAAGTAGAACTGCACATAACATAAAGTGACCGTTGCACAACCCCCTTCAGAAACTGAATAGTTTTCTTTACTCCTGTAATTTTCTCTCTCTCCGTTGGTATTAAGGATTTCTCGGTAAGAAAAAATTTAAACTTCAAACTTTAAACTTTTCTCTCTCTGTTGTGTCAAGGATTTCTCAGGGAGAAAAACTTTAAACTTTAAACTTGAAACTTTTTTAAACCCTATTACACCCCTATCAAAAACACCGCTAGCTTCTTATTCAATTCAGGTAAATCTTTTTTCCATGCAGCAATTTTTTTGGTGGAGATAAACTGATCAGGCAAAGTAAGATTGCATGCAATGCACAAGCGTGTGGATGCATCGCAATGAGTAATCAAGTCTTTTAATAGATTATTATTGCGATAAGGTGTTTCAATAAACAGTTGTGTTTGTTTGCGCGTGATGCTGTCTTTCTCTAACAGTTTTATTTTACGCACACGCTCTTCTGCATCAATAGGCAGATAACCATGAAAGCAAAAGCTCTGTCCGTTCATTCCGCTTGCCATCAATGCAAGCAATAATGATGATGGGCCTACCAATGGCATCACAGTAATATTATTTGCGTAAGCAGCTTTCACCACACCAGCTCCGGGATCAGCAACTCCCGGGCAACCGGCTTCGCTTAATAAACCTATGTCATTTCCTTTTAATGCAGGTGTAAGCAATGCATTAAAATCAGGTGTGTTATGTTTATCCAAAACTGAAATCATTAATTCAGATTGTGGAGTTGGGATATTGCAGGTCTTTAAAAAATGGCGTGCTGTTTTTTCATTCTCAACAATAAAATATTTTAATTGGTGAATGATGTCCAATGTTCCTTGCGGGAGAAATAAATTAACATCATCACTGCCAAGAGAAGATGGAATAAGATATAGTTTAGTTTGTTTTATCGTCATTGCGAGATACGAAGCAATCTGTTTTATAGAAGTAATTAGTTTGTTTAACCGTCACTGCGATCCCGATATTTATCGGGAGTAGTAATCCGTTCAATAGATGTAAAGTGTTTAATTGAATTCTTCAATTCGTTCATTTAAACTCTCCCAACAAGGATTCATAGCATTAATCAATTCTTCTTTCATTTTTCTCGAACCCCCTTTCAATTGTTTTTCTCTTGCAATTGCTTCTTCTATTGATGATAACAATTCATAATAAACCAATTTAGTTAGATTATAACGGGCAGTAAAACTATTTTTATCACTGGGATTATTATGTTGCCAAATGCGTGCATATAAATTTGCGGTAACACCAACGTAAAGAGTTGTGTTGTTTTTATTTGTTAAAATATAAATGTAGCCACCTCGTTCCATGCTTAATTGTTTTATTGTTTCATAGCGGTAGATTGCTTCTCCCGATAAATATCGGGATCGCAATGACAGTGATTGTTGTTTTGTTGTTTCAGAGGCAGATTGCTTCGTTCCTCGCAATGACGGTTAATCGTGCTTTTGTGTTTCATAGCAACAGATTGCTTCTCCCGATAAATATCGGGATCGCAATGACAGTGATTGTTGTTTTGTTGTTTCAGAGGCAGATTGCTTCGTTCCTCGCAATGACGGTTAATCGTGCTTTTGTGTTTCATAGCAACAGATTGCTTCGTTCCTCGCAATGACGGCACTCTCCTAAGCCTTACTAGTTAATTCCAAAACAGTAATCTCCGGAAGTATTCCTACACGTCCCGGATAGCCGAGGAAACCCAATCCACGGTTTACATATAAATATTGTTGTCCTTCTTTATACAATCCAGCCCACTCTTTATATATGTATTGTACCGGGCTCCATTTTAAAGATTTAATCTCAACACCAAACTGAAAACCATGTGTATGTCCTGCAAGCATCAGATCAACCTTGGGATATTTTTTTAAAATCTCTGCACGCCAGTGCGAAGGATCATGCGAGAGTAAAATATTTACATTGCTGTATTCAAGATTGGTGGTAGCTTTTTCCATGCTTCCATATTTTGGAAATCGCAAATGTGAACTCCAGTTCTGCACACCTATTAATGTTAATCGTTCTCCATCTTTTTCAATATGATGGTGTTCATCCATTAAAATATTCCAACCCAATAAACGATGAAACTGTATGAGATCATTTAAATTTTTTTGTTTTGCTTCTTTACTATCCCACTGCACATAATCACCATAATCATGATTGCCAAGGGTGGAGAAAACACCATTTGGAGATTTAATTTGTTCCAGTATATGTTTATAGGGAATCGCTTCATCATGGCGGTTGTTAACTAAATCTCCCGTGAATAAAACAAGGTCAGCTTTTTGTTCATTAATAATCCGCACAGCTTCCTGCAATGGCTCACCGCTCATAAAGCTGCCACTATGTATATCACTAATCTGCACAATCCTGAATCCTTCAAATGCTTTAGGAAGATTGGGCAACGCAACTTTTATTTTTCTCAGGTGATAATCATAAGCCCCTTTCACCATTCCCCATAGAAGAGAAATAAATGGAATGGCAGCCACCACTAATCCTGTTTTAACAAGAAAATCATGACGCGTTATACGATTTTCTTTTCCCATTTCTAATTGTTCATTGCTTGGAAAACTGCTGCTTACTTTTGCAAACAACCAACGAATCAATCGAATTAAATCATCAGCAAGTAAAAAAACGATTGCAAATAATTTTGAGAAGGTGGCTATAAAAATAAATGAGAAAGAATAAGTACGAAATGCTTTGTTCCATGTTTGCCAGTCGCTGAATAATGTAGCCAGCAGAATAATAACGGAGAAGGCAGTGATGCTCCAGTAAATTCCATACACCCAACCGCGTAAAGTTTCGGATGAGGATCGGAAACTAAAACGAACTGCCTGAAAAACATAAAAATCAATGAGAAGGATAACACCAATGAGAAGTAAGATGCGCATAAGTTTATATGACGTATATGTTGAATAATTTTTTTATGATGTGATAAAATTTATGCCTATGGTGATAAACGTGCAATTTGCCATTCTTTGTTTTTTTGCAAACTGTATTGAAAACGATCGTGCAGTCGATTAGGCCGTCCCTGCCAGAATTCAATCCTGTGAGGTGATAATGCATAACCTCCCCAATTCATGGGCCTTGGTATAGGAGCATTCAAATATTTTTTATCAAGCGCTGTTAGTTTTTCTTCCAGTATTTCACGGCTTTCTATTATATCGCTTTGCGCTGATGCCAACGCTCCCAATTGTGACAGGCGAGGCCGCGATAAAAAATAGGCATCCGATTCTTTCTCTGAAATTTTTTGAAGTGTTCCTTCCACCCTTACCTGCCTTGCCAGTTCAGCCCAAAAGAAATTTATTGCAGCATGAGGATTTTGTTCAATCTCTTTTGCTTTACGACTATTATAATTGGTAAAAAAAACAAAACCATTTTCATCCACATCCTTTAACAAAACAACACGGCTTGATGGTTGTCCATTGTTACCAACTGTTGCAAGATTCATTGCATTTGCTTCCATCGCATTGGCAGTAATGGCATCAGCAAGCCATGTTTTAAATTGTTCTATGGGATCAGAGGATAAGTTCCCTCTGTCAAGCTGACCCATGTCATAATGTGTACGCTGATTTTGTAAGAATTTCCGGATATCACTCATGTTGAAAAACGGAGTAAAAGTAGCATAATCTATTCATTACAAATTCGCTGCAAAGATGAATTGCCCTGTATGTTTACACTTCGTAAAATCATGCCGAAACCAATCAAAAATTAACTTCGTATGTTAAATGAGTGGCACGTTTTTAGAACTTGCATCTTTGAAGAAAGTGTAATAAAATTGCCAAAATGAGTAAAACATATAATCCCGTTTCTGTGTTAAACTACTAAAAACAAAAGCGATGAAAAAGACATCAAAACCCACACAAGGCAGTCTGCTGATCTCAGAACCCTTCTTGCTGGATTCGTACTTTAAACGTGCTGTGGTTTTATTGAGTGAACATGATTCATCCGGAACATTAGGATTTATCCTGAATAAACCAACAGATGTAAAGCTGAATGATGCAGTGGAAGATTTTCCTTCCTTTGATGTTCCACTTTACTTTGGAGGCCCTGTTGAAACTGACACGTTATTCTACATTCATACGCTTGGAGAGAAATTAAAAGGTGCCAAGGAAATAGTACCCGGCATTTGGTGGGGTGGAGATTATGAGCAGCTTAAATTTATGATTGACACCAAACAAATTCAGCCAGATCAAATCCGATTTTATGCGGGCTATTCAGGTTGGGAACCAAAACAATTGGATACTGAATTAAAAGAAAAAGCGTGGTTGGTATCTTCTGCAGATAAACGCTTCACTTTCTTTGATAATCCAAAAATATTATGGAGCCAGGTATTACGCAGTATGGGAAATGAATATGCCATACTTGCTAATTTTCCTGAAGACCCGAATTTGAATTGATTTAATAATTTATTCTATATACAGAAAGCCGCCCGTAAGCGGCTTTTCTGTTTTTACATCTTAAACCTACCTTTGCAGAGTGATTCACGACATTTCAAACTTTATTGAGACTTTTATTAAACAAAAGCTTCCGCTGATTGATGCACGAAGCAGTTCAGAATTTAAGCAAGGACATATTCCAGGTGCTGTAAATATCCCGTTACTTGATGATGAACACCGTAAAATTGTGGGCACTACCTATAAAAAAGAAGGAAGACAAACTGCAGTTGAAAAAGGTTTTGAATTAGCAGGTCCTCATTTTCATGAGATCATAAAAAAAACTAAAAAATATTGTGATGGAAATAAAGTGATGTTGTATTGCTGGCGTGGCGGAATGAGAAGCAATATAACAGCATGGATTTTAACGATGGCAGGTTTTAAAGTTCATTTGTTGAAAGGTGGTTACAAAACATATCGTAATTGGGCTTTAGAACAATTTAATCTGCCGAGAAAAATTTTAATACTCGGAGGTAAAACCGGAAGCGGCAAAACAGAATTTCTTGAATTGTTAAAACAAAAAGGTGAACAGGTTGTTTGCCTGGAAACATTGGCACATCATAAGGGTTCTGCTTTTGGAAGCCTTGGACAGAAAGAGCAATTCAGCACAGAGCATTTTGAAAATCTTTTAGCATTTGAATTACATCAGACAAATCCGAATGAGCAACTTTGGTTGGAAAATGAGAGCAGAACAATTGGCTTTAATAAAATACCTGATGCATTATTTGAAATGATGCGCGTTGCACCGGTAGTGGAAATACAAGTTGAAAGAGACATACGCAAGAAAAGAATTTTAATTGAGTATGGTTGTTTCACCAATGAAGAATTAGCAGAGAAAACAAATCGTATTGCTAAACGCCTTGGAGGGCAACTTTTGAAAGAAGCATTGAATCATTTGGAAGAAAACAATAAAGATGCATGGGTTGAAATTGTTTTGGATTATTATGATAAAACATACACACATTCTAATGAACAACGTGACAAAGAAAATATTTATCAGACTAAAGTAACCTGGGAAGATCCACAGTTAGATTTGCAAAGAGTGATTAACGCAGCTAAAGCGATATGTAGTCTTGTTTCAAAGGCGCAATGACATTTTTATTTATATTTGAATTAAATTATAAATTAATGAGGGATAATGATAAACTTGTGAATGCAATTATTGATATGCATCAGGAGCTTGCATTGTTCAGGAAAGAGAGCAATGAGCGGCTTGGTAAAGTTGAAAACAGATTAGTGCTAATCAATAAAGCTATTGGAGAATTGCGATTAAGCAATATGAAATTAGCGCAACAAATGACTAAATTTTCAGATTACGATAAAAGGCTGCGTAAAGTCGAAACAGTACTTGCCAAAAAAAACCTGCTTTGATTTTTGCTTATCCAATCCTCCTCAATCACTCTCACTTGATGTTTTAGTAAAGGATTTAAATTGTGAAGTGAGATTTTTTAATTCACTCTTAGCATCTTAATGCCTTTGCGGCAAAACCTTTTATTATGGAAATAACAGAAAAAATAAAACTCACACACTACAGTCACGGTGCTGGTTGCGGATGCAAGATTGCTCCCACAGTTTTAGATGTGATATTAAAGAACAACGAAACGAAAGAACATTATCCCAATCTATTAGTTGGCAACAGCAGCCGTGATGATGCAGCGGTTTATGATCTGGGAAACGGAATGGCTTTGATAAGCACCACTGATTTTTTTATGCCCATTGTAGATGATCCTTTTCAATTCGGACGTATTGCAGCTACCAATGCTATCAGTGATGTGTATGCAATGGGTGGAACTCCCACATTGGCCATTGCAATATTAGGATGGCCTGTTGACAAGCTTGCACCTGAAATTGCAGGACAAGTAATTGCAGGTGGAAGACAGGCTTGCATTGATGCCGGTATTCCGCTTGCAGGAGGACACAGCATTGATTGTCCTGAACCTGTTTTTGGTTTAGCGGTAAATGGTTTGGTGGAAACAAAAAACATCAAGCAAAACAATACAGCCAAAGAAGGTGATTTACTTTTCCTCACAAAAAATATTGGTGTTGGAATTATTACCACAGCACAGAAAAAAGGTATTGCTAAAGAAGATGATCTGCAACGCGCAATTGATAGCATGACCACATTAAATAAAGTGGGTGCAGCATTGGGCAAACTAAAAAGTGTGCATGCTTTAACAGATGTTACAGGTTTCGGATTGTTAGGACATTTAATTGAGATGGCAGAAGGAAGTAATCTCACTGCAGAAATTAATTTATCTCAGATTCCATTGCTGCAAAACATTGAAGACTATCTTAAACAAAACTGTGTGCCCGGTGGAACTAAACGCAACTGGAAAAGTTATGGACATAAAGTAAGTGCTATATCCGAACGCAGCATTAATATTTTATGTGATCCGCAAACGAGCGGTGGATTGTTAGTTGCCGTTGATCCAAATGATTTGGATGAATTCAAATCTATCATGCAGCAATTTAATTTAGACAATAAAGCTATGCAACCAATCGGAAAATTTACTGCAAAGGAAAATTTGGTTGTGATTGTGTCAGAATAAATAACCATCTTATAAATATTGTAAACTATTGTTGTTTCAGGGGAATGGCAAACGGTTGTGTTTTTGCTTGCATCACATTTTGAAGTTAAATTAATGAAACATTAAAATTTTTAAAAACATATGCCACTTTCAGTCAGCAGCTAAAACCACAACGCAGTAGCCATTGCAGGTCAAAGAAAGAACTGCAATGGCTTGAAATTATTTTCTAATAGTTAATCCTGCAGTTTTATCTCCGGATACTATTTTCAGGTAATAAATACCAGGCGAAAGTTCAGGCATAGGTAATGTGAGTTCTGTAAATTCAACTTCAGCTTTATCTTTAATATCTAATATGGTGCGACCTGTAACATCAGTGAGTGTAATTTTATAGTTGCTGCCTGCTTCACTTTCAAATGCTAAATTTAACTTATCACTTACCGGATTAGGGTATGCCGAAAGCTGAAGCGCATGCGTATTAAGCAATTCCTTTGCTTGCTGAGGCCTGCAGGTTCCAATATAATCATTCGGGTGATGTAAGATATGATTTTCAGCACCAGATACGGAAAGACACAATTGGTTGTATTGATTGGAAGCACTTCCTGTAGCATGGCAAACTAATATTTTTTTTCCGTTGTTACCGCACCTTAATTCTTGTGAACAATTTACAATAAAAGGACTTGATTGCTGGCAACCGCTTGCATTGGTAACAATCACATAATATCCTCCGCTAACAGAAGTGGTGATACACTGTGTAGTTGCCCCTGTGTTCCATAAATAGCTCTGTAAATTAGCAGGAGCGCATAGCTGTGACACACTCTGTGAGCAATTAGGATTATCCGTAGTTATAGTACTGCTGACAGGCAAACCCGCAGGCATTGTTTTACTGCATGAATTAACGATACCATTAAGATGTGTCACCGTTAAGGTATAAGTTCAAGCCTGAGGCATAACAATGCACTGAGTAGTTTCACCTGTACTCCATAGATAGTGAGACACAAGGGATGGTCCGCAAAGGGAGTTATTAGCTCCCGGACAATATGCACTATTATACCACGTAATGTTACATGCTTGTCCGTTTGAGGTTAAAGAAACAGTCATATTTAAAACAAAGAATAACAGGATTGGTGCAAATAAGTTGCAGCAAGACCGAAGCACAGTGAGGTAAGAATAAGATTTTTTCATAGATAACCTGGGTTTATGATTACAAACCCGTGAATTAAAAATGTATGCCAGCTTAACCACTGTCCAATGGCTAAAAAACTTCAACAACGGCTAAAAAAACATTTTCGAGTAGGTTTTGTTGTTGGAGAAAACTCCAACAACGGCTAATAATAATTGTAATTTTGAAAAATAAATTAAATCTTGTTTTTAAGTAAACTCTTATGAATAAAAGTGGACCAATAATAATAATTGAAGATGATGAGGATGATAGAAATTTCCTGAAGGAAGTTTTTAAAGAACTTAATTTTGAAAACGAAACCCATTACTTTCCGGATGGCGAAAGTGCGCTTGCTCACTTAATTAAAGAACCCATCGAGCCCTTCCTTATTCTTTCAGATATAAATATGCCTAAATTAAATGGAATGGAACTAAAGGAAAAAATTCAAAACAATGAAAATTTAAGATTAAAGTGTATTCCTTATTTGTTCTTTACAACGAGTGCTAATCAGAACCATGTTATGGAGGCATATTCAAAGTCAGTTCAAGGTTTTTTTGTTAAACCAAACAGCTTAGAAAAATTAACTGTCCTTATTAAAAAGATAATTGAGTATTGGCAGGAATGTGAATCTCCAAACTATATTAAGTAATTCTTAAAGTATAGATGGTTCAGGCATTCGCTTGCACTCGCTATTTAATAACCCTGTCAGGGTTTAAAACCCTGACAGGGTTAACCGCGCTAAGCACTGAAGCCATACAAGTTTATGATGAAGGAAAAAAATTAACCCTTCAAGGGTTTAAAACCCTTGAAGGGTTAGCCCCACTAAGCACTGAAGCCATACAAGTTTATGATGAAGGAAAAAAAACGGCAGAAATATTATTAATTATATTTGGGCACAGTAAAATTAAAAAGAATGAAAAATATTTTTAACCAGCCACTTATATTTATTATAATATTATTTTTATTTAGCAGTGGATGCCATTCGGCTACTGATGCAAAGTTTGATAAGCTAATATCATGTATTAATGATTACATGCATACGATGCAAAATTGTGATAATATAGAACAAAGTTATTTTGAAGAACTCCAGGACTGCAAAAGACACTGTGATGAAGCATTTCAATATGCACTTGATGCATGTGATACTATCCGACAATTGGATGCCAGATTGAAATGCATATCGAAAATAACTTTCCAGCATAATGATTGCCTTGCAAATTGCACCCGCTTGCGTGGTATCCGCAAAGAAGAAGTGAAGAAACTGAGACGCCAATGCAGTGTAGATTTTGAAAAGTGCGCAGGCACCATTAAATAGTTTTTCACAGAATGGCCAATGAAAAATCTCTTTGTAAGTACATTGTACCTAATACTTTTTTCTCCTTCTTTTGAAAATAAAAACAGATAAGGAGATAATAAAAATTTCAAAAGAATTACATGAAAAATTAAGATCAAATAAAAGGACCCGATTAAAGTGTAATGTATTTTTTTATACTATTCAGTAAGACCGTCATCTCAACCAACCGTATCAATACCTTTGGAATGGAAGGAAATCAGACCTTGTTTATTCATGAATGCGTTCAGTATGCATACAATTTTGAAACGGTTAAATAAGAAGGGAGATATTTTTAAGGGAGTGCCTGACAAGAAAATTCAAAAGAAAAATAATTTATCAATACTGAAATTGTAATTGTTACCTTGGATTATCAGGTATAGTAATTTGAAAGCACCACAAACTATTTTTGAAGATTTATTATGGACATTGAATTGAAAATAAGTAAATAATGTAAATGGATGCAAAAGTGATCCCGAGGCGATTCGAACGCCTGACCTACTGCTTAGAAGGCACACTCAGAACAATAATTACTGTTTTTCTTTTTTTGTCATTGAAGCCTAAAAACTTCATATTACCTGAGTAAATTCGTTAATAAGTTTACAAACGTTTGTTAACGATTGTTTGCGGTTGTTGTTTTTGTGTGTACCTTTGTGAGTACCAAAGATTGAAACAATGGCAACAGCAAACATTATTCTGTATAAAAAGAAGGTAAAAAAGGATGGTAGCCACTCCGTTGCATTAGTGATTACTCACAACCGGACCCGGAACTATATTTTTTTTTTAGGCTACTCATGTACTCCTGAATATTGGAACCATACTGCCGGAAGATTTAACGATTCAAAGGATGCCAAAGAATTAAACAAGATCAAGGACGGGATTAAGTATGTAAAATATCCTGATGCTGAAAGCCACAACCGGACCTTATCGGTAAAGCTGGAAGAGGCGAAAGAAACTATTCAGGAAATCAACAGGAGTGGAAAGCCTTTTACGTTCGCTGAATTTGCCATTGAGTATAAAAAAGAAATTCAACTTTTGCCGCTGGATGCATATTTCAAAAAATGGATTGTAAAATATGAACAGGAGGGTAAAATAGGGAACGCTACTACCTACTCCAACACATTGAGCGCCTTAAACCGGTTTAACCCACGCATGAAGCTAAAGGACGTTAATGTAATGATGTTAAAAAGGTTTGAAACATGGTTGCGTACCGATAAGTCCGCCTCCACCAAAAACAAAGCTAAAACAAAGCTAAAGGACACCTCAATAAGTGTTTACATGCGAACATTACGGGCACTACTCAATAAAGCCATTGCAGACGGTTTATTTAAGGCTGAGAACTATCCATTCTCCCGGAACCGTAGCGAAAAATTCAAGTACCAGGTCAGCGCACTCAAAACCAAAACAGCAAAGCGCGCACTTTCCAAAGATGTTATTGATGAAATCAAATTACTTAAAACCTCTAAGGATAGCAAAATCCGGTTTGGTCAATTAATGTTCCTGTTTAGTTACTATACACGCGGAATGAACTTCATAGATATCTCCTTCCTCAAATGGAATCAGATCGGAAATGAAAGAATTGATTATGTGAGGCGCAAAACGAAACAGCCTTTCAGTATTCCGATACTTCCACAAACAAAAAAGATACTTGACCAGTTTAGAAATGATGATTCAAATCATTCTGATTATGTTTTCGGCATACTTGACGATTCAATCCATACAACAGACAGGCAGAAACACACGCGCGTTAAAACCGTATTGCGTGACGTTAATAAAAGCCTGAAAGAAATTGCAAAGCTGATAGGAATGGAAGGAGTAAAGATTACAACTTATGTAGGTCGTCACAGTTACGCCACGGTATTGAAGAAAGCGAATGTATCAACATCAAAGATCAGCCAGGCACTTGGGCACGGAACCGAAAAAATCACTCAGGTTTATCTTGACGATTTTGAACAGGAGGCAATTGACAGCGAAGAAAGAAATATTCTATAATTCACAATTTAATTTAACCATTTAAAAAATCAAACATGGAAACATTAGAAGTATCACAACAAATTAAAAGGATTGGTAAAGACGAAAATCAAATTACACTAAACGATAGTGAGACAGTACAATTGATGGAATTAATTCACGGTGTCAATGACCTCTCAGGTCAAAGAATAGAGGACAAGCAGTTCCAATTTCATCAACTGCTATCTGAAAAAATTAAAACTAACCCTGAAAGGGCAGATGAGTATTTAAACATGTTGCAATTTATTAACGAGATGGTGCTATTATTAGGAAGCAACTTTGATTTTACTACCTCCCTTTGGAAGCCTTTAAATGAAGTTTGCAACGAAATGTAATCCTTAAAGAAATGAAAGCAACTACAAAAATATTTAGTAAGAGTGAGATTGAATGGCGCCAACTCTTAGCGAGTTACTCCGTTACTTGTAAAAAGGCACCCCCAGCAATTGAAAGCATGGAAAAACTTTATCCTCAGGTTAAAGAAGAAGATAAAAGGTATGTTAAAGAGCAAATTGAATGTATGAAAGTCCATCACAATAATCATATTCAACAAAAAGGATGGATAGCAGCACAAATTAGAAAGGAACCATTCTATGCCAAGTTCCATTCAGCGATCATCTAAGGTGTTGAATAAAAAACAGAAAGCCCGGACTCGCGACCGGGCTTTTCTTTAATTTAGCTTTTGACGGAAACTAAATTTTAATAGAGTTATGAGCAAAGATAAACTTTTCGATCGTATTATCAATGATGCCAGCGATTCAATAAATACAGCTTTAACCGAAGTTAAAAGCAAGTTTATTCATGCTGATGATTCTTCGAGTGATTTCGTCTATCATATAAATTTAGGAAAAGAAATAATAAATGTGTGGGTTAGTAAACTTAAAACCCTCAGCTTCCGCGAATTTATCTTGGAATTAAAATCAGCAATATTAGAGAGTCAGGATTTGCGATTGCTTGGTTTCAAAAAGAAGGAACTTTTCACGGCTCTTGACGGAACTATTAAGTTCAGAATAGCAAAATCCGTTTTTGCGGTCATTCAAGAATACAAGAGTGAAGAGTTAAAGGAACTTGCTGAGGTTGCCGGTTGTTTAGTTTCCAAAAACGCAAAAGAAAGGAAAGCAGATGAAAGTCTGTTTGAATTTGATTTTAACTCTTGGCTATTTGATACTCAGAGGTGGGACGGAAAAGACAAGTACGAATATCTGAAACTCATATCCGAAACTACTGTTTTAGAATTTTTGGAATATACAGAATTGCGAACAATAAGAAATCAACAAAACAACTCCAATGAGTTACCTCCTAAAATAGAATTGGACTCTGATAATCCTGATTTAAATATAAAATTTAATGAGGTATATTATAAAGCCAAATATCATTCATGGTCTCCGCAAGAAAAAGCTGTGTTGATGGACAGAATAGAAAGTTTATTAAAGGATTATTCAGGCTATAGGAGACAGTTCATGGTAAGATTAAAATTTGCATTAAAAAGCTGGTTGGAGTACCAAGAACTTAAAGGAAACTTAACTGAAAAAAAAGAAAAAGCATCCATACATAATGTATTAGTTAGAAGAGCAAACGGTTGTAAAGCAATATATGAGTGGTTAATTAATGACATGCATGACTATCAGCCAACGGACCTCACACAAATTAAAGACAAGGAATTAAAAGAATTATCCGGAATTAATTTGGAAACGGTGGAAGGTGTTCAGCTACTGGTAGAACAAATGAATATTGAAAAGTTTAACCAGGCTGCTGAGAGGGGTAAAGAATACAGCCTTGTTAATCGTGAACATAATAATACTATTGATAAATTTTCTGAACGCTTACGATTAGAAAAATTTAGTAGTAATACGGTTGACTTTGTTAAATATTTAAAAACTGAAAAGGATATATTAACATTAGCTTTAGAAAATATTAAACGAAATGGGAAGCGTGGAGGACTTACTAATAGACATGAGTTATATTCAAAAAGTTTGGAGCTAATACAGAATGAAATAGAAGAACATTTTAATTTAAACAACAATCCTCCACGCGAAACGAACTTATTAAACCAGCTGCAACCTGCGGTTATTAAACTTTTTTGCAGGTTGGTTCATGATAGTGGAATTGTTCCGATGGAAAATAATATTAATGCAACTGCTTATACTAAAAGAGTGTGTGAAAAATATGGATTAAAACATGCGGATAGGGTTCGACAAAATTTTACTTTTAATGACACCAAAAGATTAAACTTATCTGACAAACATCTTAATCAAGTAATTGAGACTATCCTTCCTACTATACCCAAAGAAGATAAGGAGAAAATTGAAATCTATTTGCAAAGCATAACAAAGTTGTACGGTTAGTTGTACGTACAGAAAAACATACAACGGCAATTTGCACGCAATATTTGTGACATCGTTCAAACACAAATATTATGCAAGCAGTCACCATCACACAAATTAGCGCTCCTGAGTTTGAAACTCTTCTTGAAAACACAGTAAGAAAAGTTTTAAACGCGAATAAACTTAACTCCAATTTGGATTCCGACTCTGAGGATATTGGGGATATAGAGTTTGCTCATAAGATAACAGGCAAAAGCATTTCTACCCTTTACCGCTTGTCCTCCACAGGTGGGTTGCCTTGCAGTAAACGAGGCAACAAACTCTATTTTTCAAGAAAGAAATTGTTACAGTGGATTTCTGAAGGTGAAAAACCAACCGTGGAGGATCTTGTTAATCGTACTAACGAACATATTCTTAAATCAGCCTAATATACATGGAGCAAATAAACCTCACTGAGGTACAACAGCAAGCACTTAGCAGAGAAGCGAGAGCATTAGAGAATAGACTACGGTTTGTGAGTTCGGCTACTGCTGAACTTGCATCTATCAATGAAAAACTAAAAAACCCTAAACTATCCTTTTTTGCGAAGGTTAAATTAATGGGAACTGGAAAAGCAATCAGCAAAATGGTTCTCGGATTACCCCCACTTCCATCATTGGTTACCGAGGACGGAAAAATTAAACAACAAGAAATTTAATCTATGAGTCAAGATACTGTTCGCTACATGCTTCAACTCAGAGATGAGTTAAGCGAACCCCTACGCCAAGTTCAAAAAAATGCAGAGAGAATGAATAGCTCAATGCGCGAATCTCAGAATGTAGTTAGTGGACTCAGAAATACCTTCTTAGGTTTTTTTGCTGCACATGAATTTGTACAGTTTGGTAGAGATTCACTAAATGTTGCAGCTAAAATGCAATCATTAGGGAACGTAATAAAATATACCTCTATTGATGCCGCTGATGCTGCCAAAAACCAAGAGTTTTTGCATAAGATGGTTAGTGATTTAAAGCTACCGTTGATTGAAACTACCGAAGGATTTTCGCAATTCAACGCCTCCATGCTTGGCTCAAAGTTACAGGGAGAACAGGCAAGAAGGATTTTTGAAGGGGTATCCGTTGGGTTGACGGCTCTCCAACTTGGTCCTGAAAAAGCCTCAAAAGCATTTTATGCGCTCAATCAAATGATGAGCAAGGGAACTGTGAATGCAGAAGAACTAAAAGGTCAATTAGGAGATGCGTTGCCAGGTTCATTTAAAATTGCTGCTGATGCAATGGGGATGACACAAGCAAAGTTTGGCAAAATGATGCAGGAAGGTAAAATTATGGCATCTGATTTCCTTCCAAAGTTTGCCCAGCAGATGAAAGAAACGTTTCAAGGTGCTATACCGGATTCTATAAAGTCATTGCAGGCTCAAATGACTGACTTTGATAACAAGGTTATTGATTTGAAGTTATCGGTTGGTCAATTAGTAGCACAGGGCTTTTTGAAGTTGTACCCATACATAGTGCAAACATTTGAATATGTGAAACGAGACGTATTACCTGTTTTAAAACAGTGGGGACATTATACAGCTGAGGTAATGCGATGGATAAAAGACCATCAAGAATTTGCTAAGGCCGTATTGCTTGCAGCAGGATCTTATATTGCAATAACTGAGGCAATAAAAGGATTCAATTCCATAATGGAGATATCCAAAGCAGCGATGCTTACAAACCCGTGGATTTTGTTAGGAGTAACACTTGCAGGGATTGTTTATTACATCAATGAAATAATAGAAAAAAACAAGCAATTAATAGGGGGTACTCAGAAGAATAATCCTGCAATGAATGCTTATCATTCCAGTGTTGAATCCCGTGCCGAAAACGAAGAGTTGAATGAACTTGTGGAGAGAGGAAAAAAATATAAGGACATGTTCAAGTTGATTCAAGATGAGAAGCAGAGAATTGAAAAGCTTATGTTGAATGACAATCTCACTACGGATGCAGCTAATTTATTAGAAGCGAAATATAAGTTCCTTTCTGAAAACCCAATTGATAAGCTCAGAAAAAAAAGGGATGAAATGAAGCTAAAAGGAGGAGCGGCTAATCCCTCCGCTGATTCAAGTTTAGGACTTGATAAGGTTACCGGACAAAAATCTACCACAATTAACATTAGCATTAAAACGCTGGTTGAACATTTCAATATTAACACTACCAATCTTACAGAATCTACTGGAAAAATCAGAGAGATAATTATTAAGGAGCTGGTTGCAGCTACAAATGATGCACAGGTACTTTGTTCTCAGTAACACACTATTAAAATAAATAAATAAAACTAAAAAAAATGAGAAACATTAATTTATTTGGTGGGCAGCCCAAAAAAGAAAACCCTGCTAATTTGAATGAATCATCTAAGCAAACTACCAGAGGGATTGTATCGCTCGATACTGCTAATATTAAACCGCTCGGTTTTCGCAACGGAGATGCTTTTTACTTCGACAACGGATCAGTAGCCTGGAGGACAAGCGGTGGAATATTGCACTACGAAATCGAATTAATATGCAGCATAGACAGCTCAAGTGGGAATGGTAATTCGAGGCTGGTTATGGTTGAAGGGATAAGCATTTCATTACCAAATATACCTCCACCACTCTATAATCATACAGGCAACTGCTACACCTTAAATGATGGCAAGCTTTCAAGTCTCTATTACAGGATAGAGGAGCAATCAAATGATTTTAAAATCATCAATAAGGCATGGGCATTAGGAATATGTGAAATTTACATTGGAGGAAGTTATATCATAGAATGATTTCATAGTAACATAAAAAAAGCTGCACAATGAATACACTGCACAGCTCGAATGTCTTGGACGGACAACAGAGCAAAACTAAACAACTTTTACATTTTTTCAAAGCTGTCCCACATTTAGAATTTTCGGACAAAGGACTTGAAAATATTTCCAGACGGTTTAATATTTCTATAAACCATCTTAAAGCGGAAATTCAGAATTATCGTAGTGGAGGACAAAAAGGCATTGATGTTTCTGCATCTATTGCAATTCTTAATGAAGAAATTCTGACACTTCAGAATAAATTGAAAGGAAAGCTCACAGATCAAACAACAGATAGCATTCTGAGGCAGATAATGCTGTTAATGGGTAAGAGAAACAAACTTTTAACAAAATAATCACAATGGACGGTTATACATTAACTCGCACATGGTTTGAATATTCTATTCAGAAACATGAATGCAAACCGATACATTCAGCGTTATTCATGTTTATCGTTTATCTCAACAATGAGTTGCGATGGATTGAACAATTCGGTTTGCCGACTCATGCAACAATGCAGGCGCTTTCGATAGGAAACAAGAAAACGTATTTAACTGCATTACGAGATTTAAAAGCCTGGGGGTTTATAGATATCATAAAGGAATCTCAAAACCAATATCAGTCCTGTATTATTAAAATATGCTGTGGCGATGCCGTAGCATTATCGCAACAGCACTGCAACAGCATTGCCCCCGGCACTGACCTCAGCACTGGTACAGGCACTGCACCCATAATAAAACATATAAACAATAAAACAAATAAACAAATAAACGATAATGATATTTTGATTTTTGAAAATTTCAGAAAAGGATACCCCGGTACTAAAAGAGGTTTAGAAACGGAATTTAGAAATTTTCAAAAGCATAAGGATTGGCATTTATCATTACCACTGCTATTACCTGCTTTACTTTCACAAATAAAATGGAGAACAACACAACCGGAAGGAAATTTCATTCCAAACTGGAAAAACCTTCAGACATGGATTAATAATCGTTCATGGGAAGAAGAACATAAAGTATTTCATCTTCCCCAACAAAGAAAAACAGGAGTAGTACTTAAATCACAAGCATTCGCAAACCCATGAGAAAATCTAAAATCCGTAATACAGATATTGATTTGAATAACGGTAAACTTCCTCCACAGGCAATTGACGCTGAAGAATGCGTATTGGGAGCACTCCTTTTGGATAATAAAGTACTACCAACAATTATTTCGCTATTACCTATTGAAGCATTTTATAGAGACGAACATCAAAAAATTTATACAGCAATTAAAAAACTGCATTCTCTCAATCATCCTGTTGATATTATTACAGTGATTGAGCAAATGAGATCTGATGAAAATTTAGAAATAGCAGGAGGGCAATTTTATATTAATAAAATAACAAGTCGTGTCGCTTCTGCTGCAAATGTGGAACGCCACGCATACGTCATGCTTCAAAAATTTATTAGTCGGGAGCTGATTAGAATTTCTTATGAAACCATTCGAGATGCTTATGACAATTCTATTGATGAGTTAGAACTCTATTCACAATGTGAAAAAAAGATTGCATCTCTTTCACCAATTTTCACTTCTAACAAAATTGATCCGGTAAGTTTAATGGACGATGCGATGAAACAAATGTTCAATCCTGATCCAAAAAGTAAACCAATTAAGACAGGTATTGAAGGATTAGACATTTTACTTGGTGGGTTGTGTCCAGGCAACTTAACTGTGATTGCAGCGCGTCCGGGAATGGCAAAAACAACACTGATTTGTTATTTAATCATGCATGCAGAACTTCAGGAAAAAGCATCCGCAGGCATGATTCAATTAGAACAAAGCCGAACCGAGATAGCTTATAAATTATTGTCCTCTCTCAGTGGCTTAACTGTTGAAGAATTTAAAGCAGAAAAATTTACCCCCGATCAAACGGATAAAATTGTGGAGGCTGCAAACCAAATAAAAAAGAGCAAAATTTATATTGACACGGATCCTTTTCTCAATGCATCTACTCTTAAATCTAAAGCTACTAAGATGGTGCAGGAGCATGGTATCAAAGTTCTTTTTATTGATTATTTGGGTTTGGCGGACATCACGGGCGAATCGGATAGCAATGATAACACTGCTACAAGGATTGCATATTTCACAAAAAAATGTAAAGCGCTTGCCAAATCACTAAATATTGCAATTGTACTTCTTTCGCAGTTAAATCGTGAAGTCGAGAAACGACCAAGCAAGCGCCCTATTCTGTCAGATTTGAAAGATAGTGGTGCAATAGAAGCTGATGCCGATGCTGTAATATTTCTTTTCCGTCCGGAATACTACGGAATAACAGAAGTTGAAATAGATGGTAATACATACACCGGGGATCAAGCGCGCGGAGCAATAGAATTGATAGTTGCAAAAAACAGGCATGGAAGGACCGGATCGGTTTGGAGTAAAGTTGACCTTGCAATGAATAGATTTAACGTTATTAGTGTTCCTGATTATGAAAAAGCTTTTTAATACGGTACACATTGGAACGATTGACAATTTCCGTTAAATACACATAAATACGCAAAATGAAACCTAAATTTCAGAAAGGGAATCCGGGCAAACCAAAAGGCGCCAAGAACAAAAAAACATTAAAACTACGCGAAACAATTACAAATTTTCTCGATAACAATTTTAAGGTGATTGTGGAGGACTTTAAAAAGCTCGATCCAAAGGACCGGGCAAAATTATATGTTGATCTGCTTCCATACAGCATTAGTAAATTACAGTCAATGACAATGGATATTCAATTTGAAAATCTGTCAGATCAACAGCTGGACGAGATAATCGAAAAATTAAAAAAGGCATCTAAGCAATGACACGAAGACAAAAACTCAATTTCTTGCACGGCATACTCAAAGGCGAAAGAAGCATTACAGAAATAATCCCTGAAGAGGTAAAATTCAAAGTATCATATTCTGACTTAACTAAAGCGGAATACATTTATGCTAAGAAAAAGTCAATCTCTACTGTCTTTGTAGGGTATGAGCATTATGAGATTAGTCCTCCACATGAATAATATAGAACGATAATATGCCGGCTCCAATGAAAAATAAAAACGCAATTGGTAATAAGGGTGGAGGACGTACCACTTCTTTTAAACCTGAATACATCAATATGGCTTATAACATTGCTTTACTCGGAGCAACGGATAAAGATTTAGCAGATGTATTTGGCGTTGCTGAAACCACAATTAATAATTGGAAGAATGTTCACATTGAGTTTTTTGAAGCCCTTAAAAAGGGTAAAACCGTTGCAGATTCAAATGTTGCTGCTCGTCTTTATCAGCGGGCAATGGGTTTTGAGCATGATACTGAAGAAATAAAAGTTGTTTCCAATGGCAGTAATGGCGGCTCTTCAATCGAACGGGTAAAGGTCCGTAAGATATACCCACCCGATACCGTAGCTGCTATTTTCTGGCTTAAAAACAGGCAACGGGATAAATGGCGCGATAAACATGAAGTTAGTGTGGCGCCTATAAAAGTTGGAAGGGATTTGGAAGATGAGATTTATGAAAGCAATAATCGGCTTATGTGAATTGTTGTATTATTGTATCAACATAACCCACTTTCATCCAGTTGACAAACTTAAATCTTAACAAAATGAAAATATTTAAGATAATTGTAATTGCTGCAATTTTATTCCCCTTATGGCTGGACGCCCAAGTATTCGATTATTTATATGGTAGTAGCACACGATTATACGATGGATCTTCATCAAAAGAAGAAGATAGTAAACGAGGCGGATGGGCTTATGTTTATTTCAATAAAGATTATTCAGTAATAGGGCTTGCCGATCTTAAAGGAAAAAAGATTGTTATTCCAAATACAAAATTTAAAGATGTTATAGGTAGCGCAAATACAAGAGAGGTTTATATCGAATATTATAATCCTGCAAATAATTTAAGTAAAGAAGATATTGCTGCTGGTAGAACCAGGTACCCAGAAATAACAATAACGGTTCAATATGAATCAAAATTAAAGGCAAGCATTATGGTTGACATAACACAGGACCATGTTTCTTACAATCATAATTTTTCAGGTAAAAGCTATGCTTATACTTTTGATGGAGTCTCTAATAAATTAAAACAACCAGAAATGGAGGTTGCAGTAAAAGCATTCAAAGCCAAATTGAAATAAAAAGTGAACTACCCTTTTTAATTTCAATGTGTGAAGGTGAATTTATTTATAGAGATTTATATTCTTACGTTGTATCGTTTGGCTTACGGGTATAATACACCCCCGGTGGAGGATTAAACCAAATTCATTTTACGCGCACCCGTACCTCCACTTTTTTTATTTTACTACAATTCTCTCGGAGTTGTGTCAGTTGAGTAAGAGATATAAGGCATTTACACTACATACTTTGGAAGGAGTTATATCTTCAATAGTTGATTTATTCGAGAAACCACCATTAAAATTCTTCGCTGTGGGTACTATTGTGAGTACCATTCTTTTTAATGTAGCACTAAAAACATCCGTAATAGGTTGGTTTAAAGAGTGATCCCGAGGCGATTCGAACGCCTTACCTACTGCTTAGAAGGCAGTTGCTCTATCCAGCTGAGCTACGGGACCTGAGCTGTTAAATTGTTGAGTGAAATTTTAGATTAAAGATTATTTAATTAAAGAAAAAAGTATTGTAATAATTAATAATCTAAAATTAATAATCTAAAATTAAAAAAAATGTCGGGGTGGCAGGATTCGAACCTACGACCTCCTGCTCCCAAAGCAGGCGCGATACCGGGCTACGCTACACCCCGAATTTATTCGGTATCAAAATAATATAAAGAACTACTTAATAACCTAACTCTTGTCTCCTCAATCCTTTCACCGCTTTTCAGCGGTGAGGGTGGGATTCGAACCCACGGTACAGATTTCTCCGTACGACAGTTTAGCAAACTGTTCCTTTCGGCCTCTCAGGCACCTCACCGTTATTTTCGTGGGCGGCAAATGTAAACAATAAGACCTATTCAAAAAATAATTATTAAGTAAACAAAATGATTTTTTTCTTCAGATAATTTCAACATCAGTCTTGCTAACCCAACCCACGTTGCCATTGGCTATTTTGATTTTCTTCCAATCCTGCAACTGATCTAAAATTTCGATGCGGGTTCCGGCATGAAGCATAAACAGGTTAGTACTTTTTTCATCCGGTGAACTTTTTATATAAGCGCTCGGATTCATAATGATGGCTTCATGGTTACTGTTAAGCTGTTTATTGGATGCGTCAGAGACAAAAAGCAATAATATAAATCCAAATAAAGTGAATGCTGCACTCATAAACCATGCTTTTCTCAATGAAACGGAACTGGCAAATAAATAAAGCACTGCAAAAATTAATGCAAGCCATAAGAATCCTATTGCCCACTGCGCCCAATGATCAGCATCAAATATGTTTACAAAATTCTCCCACCATTGTTCATAAAATAATTGAGGTACAGGTTCTATTTTATCCACAGTATTCATACCTGCCATCTTTAAATTAAAAAGAATGTCATCGTCCTGCGGATTCATTTTACGAGCACGCTCATAATTCAAAATAGCTTTTGCATAGTTCTCCTGCTTATAATAAGCATTGCCTAAATTGAAATATAATTCAGGTGAACGATGTCCATCTTTAAGAATTTCCTGATATAATTCACGGGCTTTATTGTAGTCGCCTGACCGGTAAGTTTTATTTGCCTGTTCAAACAGAATTTTAGGATCAGCACCAAAAGATTTTATTGCTGAAATGCAAATAACGAATAACAGCAGCAGTTGTTTTCTCATTTGATTTCTCCTTCTAAACGTGTTATCACCTGCAATGCCTCATTATAAACTTGTGTACTGATTTGGCTTTGATCCATTCCGCCAAACCGTGCCATTTCACAATCATTAATAGATTTCAAAAGTGCATCAACAGTTTCGCTCGCAACTCCCCTGCTTAATAATGCAGCACTCACTGATTCTTTAGTTAAATCTGCAACCGGTATTGAAAGTTTATCACTTAAATATCCCCACAGTGCTTTAAAAACTTCTTCATAAAAAGGATGATGTTTATCTGCATCCAATAACTTCTTGGAGGCTGCTAATCTTTTTTGAGCAAGGGCAGTTGCTTTGCGTCTCTTTAATGATCTTATATCACTATTTAATTCTTCTGTTCTTCTGCGGTAGAATAATAATCCTCCAAACAAAAGAAATGGTGAAATAGTCATCACATAAAAAGGAAGTGATCCATAAAATGAGTTGTAACCGGTATTAAATTTTGTCTCGCCCACTTTTATATAACGAATGTCTTTACCAATCATCTGGAAATCACTCTTACTCATTCCGCTGCTGAATGCTGCTGTTGATCCTGAACCACGTCCTACTTTTAAATGAAACGGACCAGTTGATTTGCTTACATATTGTTTTTTCTCCAGATCAAAATAACTGAATGTGATGGGTTCAAGTGAATAGCTTCCTTCACGTCTGGGAATTAATAAATATTCAATTATTTTGTTTCCACTCACACCATTCATTGTTGGTTTGGAGTTGTCAATAATCTTAGGATCGTAAGTTTCTAAATCAGGTGGAAACTTTATTTCAGGAGCTTCAATTAATTTTAAGTTTCCCGCACCACTAATTTTAATTTTTAATGATACAGGTTCATTTGCTTTTGTTTCTGTTTTATCCAGCGATGCATCAAAACTAAATTTACCTACACTACCTGTATAACCGGGAGGAGCATTGCCGGGAAGCTCCTTTACATTTACTATAATTTTATTGCTTCTGAAAGCATATTTTAAATCACGAACTCCTCCAAAAAAAGGATCATTAAAAAAGGGATCCTGAAACATTCCAAATGGATCATTCATGTTTCTTTTTTGTTTTACCTGTACACGCGCAATACATTCTAATTCCATCGGATCAATTGATAGCGTGCCGCTTTGCTGAGGAAATAAAACAATTTTTTTCAACTCGCCTACTTTGTAATTAACTCCATTCACTGTTTCATTATGCAATTCTAATTGTTGCGGCATTTCAAAATCCTGGCTCCAGAATCCATTCATTGATGGCATCTTGCTCACAGTATAATTTACAATATTCACATTGGTATATAATTTAAAAGTAACCACCAACGCTTCACCACGATACACATTTGTTTTATTTAATTCAGCTTTCAAAAAAATATTTTTATCTGATAATCCTGATGCTGCATTGGCATCCTGTTGCTGACCTTGTTGTTTATTTCCTCCCTGCTGTTGCTGTGCCTGAGCATTCGCTTTAACAACAGTCATAATAATTCCATTGGACTGAATGCGTTTGCCTTCTGCTTCAATGCTTGCAAAACCAATTTTAAAGGTTCCTTCTGCTTTTGGCTGAAGTATGTAACTAAAGCTGATAGATTGAGAGACACTGCCATTAATAAATTGCATTGATGTGCTTTGATTGGGACCACCTAACACATAAAAATCTTTTAAATCAGGGCCCTGGAAGCGGTTGCCGCTGGTGTTAAGCGAATAGGTTAATTGAAATTGCTCACCTACCGCTACTGTACTTTTATTAACAGTGGCTGATAAAACAGCATCCGCATAAAGCGCATTGCTAACGCAAATTAATGTTAACCCTAAAAGAAAAGCTGCAAATACAATATTGAATTTAATTATCAGTCGCATAAAAACTACAATGTTTTTTCTAAGTGTTTAGCAATATGCAAAGAAAATTCATTTGGATGAAGATCAGCTAAAATTAACAAATCATTAACGCTATAAAACTATGCTTAACTAAGATAAACAACTTCGTTGCCTTGTTCCAGGTTAACGGTTACATGTTCCTGCAAAGTGGTGCTTAAAGTTATGCCAACAAAATCAGCTTCTACAGGATAACGTTTGTGATCACGGTTAACTAATAATACAGTTCTGATTTTTTTAATGTCAGCTTCAAGAAACGGACGTAAGCTATACATAAGTGTCTTACCTGAATTTAAAACATCATCCACCACAATGATTACTTTATTTTTTAAAAATTCATTTGATAAAGCAGGTTCAAGCGAATTTAAAACAGGGTTTTCTTTGTCAAGTGTAAGTTTTATTAATTGTGTTTTCACGTCACATATATTGTTGATTACTTTCTGTAACTGCTTAGCAAATACAAATCCTGCATTGGCAATACCTGCAATAATAATATCCTTCTCATCAAAATTATCTTCATAAATTTCATAGGCAATGCGATTGATGCGTTGTTCAATCTGCCGTGCATTTAATAAAAGCGTTTTTGTTTGTTGCATATTTAATTTCATCACCCCTTCAAAGGTTTAAACCCTTGAAGGGTAGTTCATATTTATCTTTCTTCAGACTCTATTATTGCATCCATTTTCAACGGACCTCCTCCTGCATAATATTTTTTATAATAAGTGTCCTTCAGGTCACTGATGATTACACCATTGCTGGTGCTGGCATGCACAAATTTACCATCTCCAAGATATAAACCCACATGAGAAATGCGATGTTTGTGAATACGAAAGAACACCAGATCACCTTCTTTCAAATCATCTTTATCTACTTTACGGATTGCTTTGTAAATATCAGCAGAATTACGTGCACCAATATTTTTCAAATATACTTTTGAATACAACGCATTCACAAAACCTGAGCAATCAATTCCCTGTGCATTATTTCCTGAAAAGCGATAAGGTGTACCAATCCAGTTTTCAACAGTATCATATAATGTGCAATTGAAATGTTGTGGTAAAGTAAATCCAAAATCCTGTTCATAATAGGATTTTTTATAAGAATTCACCAGTGTATCTTCACCTTGACCACATACATTAAAGCTGATAGAAATAAATAAAAAAAACAGGACGATGCTACTTTCTTTATTCGACATGTTGCGAAAATAAGCAATGAAGACGCCTTAAATAATTATTTAATTCTTCTTCAAAGAAATTTCATCAACAGTTACCGGTTGAAAAGCAAAATGATTGTAATTATCTCGCAAAAACTTTTAATGACGAAGGATGCATTTGCACAGTTAATTCATTCAAGGGTTCACGTGGTTCTCCATCCACATGCAAATGCAGCGGTCTTAATGATTTTACATTTAGCTTTTTACATTGCAGCATTTGAATATTTGAATCTGGTTTTAATGAACCATTAAACAGTCGGAAAAAAGTTAAAGGAATATTGAGAAGTGAAGGACGCTTAACAATGATAACATCCATTAATCCATCCTGTAAATCTGATTTCGGAGATATGATTGCAGCATTACCAAATTGAGATGCATTGGCAATTACAACCATGTGAGCATTTGCAGTAATTGACTTATCATCAGCTTCAATATTAAAATCTGCAATCTGGTATGAAAAATATTCACGCATTCCAATTTTGGTGTATGAACTCAATCCGCGTTTGCCTTCTTTATCAAAAAGCCATGCAACATATCCATCAAAACCTAAACCTGAAACATTCACTGCAAACCATTCGTTTATTTTTAAAGTATCAATAGATTTCGTTTTTGAAATCAATAAATATTGAATTGCCTGTAATGGATTTCGTGGAATTTTAAGATGCTTTGCCAGTCCGTTTCCTGAGCCAACAGGAATGATACCCAAAACTGTTTGAGTGTGTACAAGTGAAGATGCAACTTCGTTTACCGTTCCGTCCCCTCCTACTGCAATCACTCCATAAAAATTATTTTCTACCGCTTCCTTTGCAAGTTCAACAGCATGACCTCGACATTGTGTTTTGCATATTTCAATTTCAAATTTATTTGATAAATCAGATTGTTTTATAAGCGATGTAATTTTTTCGCCCTTACCACTTCCTGAAATCGGATTAATAATAAAACGAAGTGACTGCCTCATCTCCTTACCAGTTTATTGTGCAACATTCCCTGTTGATACTGCTGAATAATTGCTTTTAATTTTTTTTCAAAAGGTAATGCCTCATTGGTTTTTTCTGCTAATAAATTATGTTCAAGGTTAACATCATTATGATAATCATATAATCCTGTCGAATGCTCACCATCAAACTGAAGCACATATTCATTACTTATATATTGATAAGAATTGTTCATATAATTAATGGCAAAATGCTCATCCTTATCTGAAAATACATTTGTTCCAAAAGCAGAAAAATTTCCAGCGTAATGAAGATAAGAAAGTATTCCGGGTAAAATATCGGATTGTTGTGTAACAACATTGGTACTGCCTTTTAAATAATCAGCAGGAGAATAATAAATGATAGGGATTTTATAAATTCCTGTTCGTGTCTGATATTGAAATTGCCCCGCCGGACCTGTATGATCCGCTGTTATCACAAACAAAGTATTTTTAAACCACGGCTTTGATGATGCTTCAGTAAAAAAAGTTTTCAATGCGTAATCAGCGTAAGCTATACTTTCTTCAATGGGTAATGTTCCTTTCGGAAAATGGTTTTTATATTTTTCAGGTATGGTGTATGGATGATGTGATGAAAGAGAAAATATAGTTGTCACAAATGGCGAATGCATCTGTGAAAATTTCTCAACACAATAATGATAATAAGGCTCATCATAAATACCCCAGTTTCCATCGTAATTATTTTTATCGCCAGTGTATTCATTTCGTCCGTAGTAGCGATCGTAACCGGCAAGCCTGCAAAAATTATCAAACCCCATTGTTCCATTATTTCCTCCATGAAAAAATGCACTCTGATAACCTTTGGTTTTTAAAACAGATGCGATACTGTTTATTTTATTTGCATTATATGCTGAGGTAATAAAAGGTTCATTCATCAATGCAGGAAGTGAAGCAACTGTAGCAGGAATGCCTTCCACTGATCGTTTCGCATTGGCAAAAGCATTGGTGCAAACAAAACTTTGTGAGATTAATGAATCTAAAAATGGAGTGTATCCTTCACCATGATTAAAATAACCAATGTACTCTTTTGAAAAGCTTTCTAAAATTATCACAACCACATTCATTGGTTTAAATGCTGCTGTTGGATTTAATTGCTGATGAATATTAAAAAGCGATTTTGCTTCAGCATCACTCATGTATTTGTTATCATTCAATTCATCTTTACCCAAAGTTTTAATGATAGTAAAAGGAGTATTTAGCACCAGCGGAATTAACTGTGGAGTTGCATAACGTGCTGCAGTCTGCATGTTAATTGGTTTGTATTGAATCCCGCCCCTCGCACCAATAATAAACAACCCAATTAAAGGAATTATTAATAATGTCTGTTTCCAATAACTTACTTTCCAGGAAGCTAAATCGCTGTTAAAAGTTTTTCTGTAAAGTATTTCTGTAAAAACGAGTAGTACTAATACGAGGAGCAATATGTACCAAAAATCCAAAACATATTGCCCGATATTATTTTTCATGTCATCGCCCATTGTGAAAAGATGAAAAAAATCTGCAGTGGTTCGTTTCTGCGCAAAACGGTAATAAATAAAATCAATCGCATTAAATAAAACTGCAGGAATGTTTATCGAATAGAAAACAATCTTAATTATTCGTTGATACCATTTCCTGTTAACCCAGGGAATTGGCAAAATGTGTAAAAGAATAAACAATGCATTTGTAATTAATATAGCATACAGATCAAAACGCAATCCATAAAAAAACAAAGGAATAATTACTTTTATTCCAGAAGTGTTGAACGAACTGTAATTGAAAATCAAAAAACAAAAACGACAAACTGAATAAAGTAGCAGCAACAATAATAAACGCTTAATTAAAACTTTATATGGCTCCCAGAATTGCTGCACGCGGCAAATGTAGAAGTTATTGGAAAAGTGTATAAGAGTTCACGTTTACTCTCCATTTTATTTATTTTAAAAAAAAATAAAAACGCATGCAACTAATTTCAATCAAAATCCGTTATGATAATTACACAGGTCCAAAACCAGTGCTTTAAGTTTTTTTGGAAAGCCCGTAGAGAAGAGGCTACCGGGCTTTCCGCTTTTTTATGGTTCAACAAAATAAATTTTTCGCGAGGTATTGCAAATAAGCATATTTTTATCTCAAACAATGAAACTTCCAACACAAATTACTTTCACCTTATTGATATGTTTTCTTTGCATCGGTAAACTTTATTCACAAGTTGGATATGATGATGTGGTTTATCTTAAAAACGGAAGTATCATCCATGGAATGATTATAGAACAAGTGCCGGGACAATCGCTAAAAATTCAAACACGCGACCGGAACATTTTCGTTTATAAAATGGATGAAGTGCAAAAAATAGCCAAAGAATATACGGGTTCAAAAAAACGATATGAAGAAGTTTCAGAGATGATTGCACATCCCTATTCAGGTTTTACATTTGGAATTGAAACCAGTATTGGTTCCGGTATATCAAATTATAATACCAACCGGAGTACTATTGCTGCACATGCATTATTTGGATATATGCATAAAAGCAAGTTTACTGTGGGTGCAAGGACTGGTTTCAGCAATTGGGATATTAATAAACATACAGATAATACACCTGTAACTACAGTGGAGCTTAGCGTTGCAGTGAGAGTTCATCCTTTGCTCAACCGTTTCTCCCCAATGCTTCTGGCTGACGCAGGATACGGAATAGTGAATGATAATTTTAATGCAACCGGAGGACTTATTATTAATACAGGTGTGGGAGGCAGAATAAATCTAACGCAAAAACGCGGGATTGGGCTTTCTGTGTGTTACAAAATGCAGCGAATTACTTTAAATAGTAATGTATATAATTATTATACTAACCTCAATACAGAACAAACAAAATCATTTTGGCTACAGGCAATTTGCCTGAATGCTGCATTTTATTTCTAAATAAAAATATATCCAAATCACCATTTATCACATGAACAAAAAAATAAGTGCACTGTTAATATTGTTATTATTCGTTCTCACAGGTAAAGTATCAGCACAAGCAGGTTATGAAGATGTTGTATATCTGAAAAACGGCAGCGTTGTACACGGAATGATTGTAGAACAGGTACCCAATGAATCAGTAAAAATTCAAACAAAAGGAAAAGATGTTTTTGTTTTTAAGATGGATGAAATTGAAAAGATAACTAAAGAGAAACTATCTGTTAAAGCAGAAAAAGCACCTGAATCAAATGATATTAAAAAAGATCCTTACACCGGATATTCACTTACACTCGAAAGTCATTTAGGAGAAGGAACAAGTAAAAATGCATTGAACGAAACCACCATCGGTATGCATGTGATTAATGGGATTACAATTAATAGTGCGTATTCACTGGGTGTCGGCATTGGCTTTGATATCATTAATGAAAACCGTAGTTATTATAAAAATTATCCTGACTATTATAACTACAATCATGAATATCTTGTAATGACTTATTTTATTGATGCCAGGGCTTTTCCGATAAAATCTAAAATCTCACCCATGATTATTTTAGATTATGGTTACTCCGCTGGTGTTTTCAGTAATTATATAACCGGAGGATTTTTGCTTAATGCTGGTGTTGGCACTAAGCTTAACTTTACCAGAAGACTGGCTTTAAATTTAAGCCTGACTTATAAGGTTCAACAACTTCATTACAAGCAAAATGACAATTACTATAATTACAATGGAGTTAATCAGAATGTTCATCCGGATAATTTTTCGCTGCAATATCTTTGTCTCGCAATAGGAATTACATTGTAAAATCTACAGGGAATTACTTTTTTTATTTTTCATTACTTAACTTACCAATACTTTGATGTTAATATCTTATGCTGACATTAAAAGTATTGCTCGCAAGCATCCCTTTACATTTGTGTCTTTATCTGACTAAGAGTTATGAACGTGAATTATGAGTTGGTGGGGTTTATATTATCAGGAATTTGTGCGGTCACATGGCTGGTACAATTGTATTATCAAATCATGCATCTGAGCAGAACCGGTTTTGCCAAAATAAATAATATAACCAATACCACTCCACCCGTTTCAGTGATTATATGTGCAAAGAATGAGCTTAAAAATCTTCGGACATTTTTACCATCTATCGTGGAGCAGGATTATCCAAAATATCAGGTGGTGGTAGTAAATGATTGTTCATGGGATGAATCAAATAAGTACCTTGAAGAAATGGAAGATGCATATCCTCATCTTAAAGTAATAACCATTAAAGAACAGGAAAAATATCCTCATGCAAAAAAACTTGCGCTTACTTTAGGAATAAAAGGTGCTGAGCATGACTGGCTACTATTGACTGATGCTGATTGTAAACCAGCCGGCAAAGATTGGATTAAAACCATGGCTCGAAACTTTAGCGGTAATACAGAAATTGTATTAGGTTATGGAGCATATATGAAGGAAGATGGGTTATTGAATAAATGGATTCGTTTTGATACTGTGTATAATGCATTATTTTATTTTTCACGAGCTTTACAAAACAAAGCTTATATGGGAGTGGGACGTAATCTTGCTTATCGCAAATCACTTTATTTTCGCAATAAAGGTTTTGCCAGTCATTATCATATCATGTCGGGCGATGATGATCTTTTTGTAAATGAAACGGCATCAAAAGATAATACAAGTGTTGAGCTTGATCAGGCTTCGTTTACTTATTCTAAACCGGTAGCTTCATTTAATGCATGGTTGAAACAAAAGAAACGGCACATGAGTACAGGTAGCTTATACAAGTTACGAGATAAAATTTTTCTCGGCACTTACTTCTTATCACTTAGTTTATTCTATGTCAGTTCAATTATTTTAATAATTCTGAAACTGTTTCCTGAATTAGTCGTAAGCATGTTCATAATCCGGCTTGCAGCACAAATGATTATCTTCCATAAAGGCACCAAAAAACTTGGAGAAAACGACCTTATCTGGTTAACTCCAGTTTTTGATTTGGTGCTTGCTTTTGTATATCCGTTGCTTTCCGGTTCGAATTTGTTTATCAAAACTAAATCATGGAAATAATAATGAACACTATCACTCTTAGTCAACCACGCATAAAAACTAAAGTTAAAGAAGACACTCAATATTATCAAAGACAACCAAAAATATCTATGGAAAAATCGAGGACATTAGAACCAGAAGCACTACAACATTTGTCTGATAAAGCTATCCGCGATTATAAGTTAGTGCGAAAAGCAATCGAAGAAGGAGATCAAAAGTCATTTGCTGAAATGATGGCATTATACAAAGACTCGATTTATTACATGTTGCTCAAAATGGTGAATAACCGTGATGACGCAGACGATCTGACCATCGAAGCCTTTGGCAAGGCATTTAAAAACATAAGGCAATATACACCTGACTATGCATTCAGCACCTGGCTCTTTAAGATCGCGACCAACAATTGCATTGATTTTATCCGCAAAAAACGTAAAATGCTGATGGCATTTGATAACACAATGGTGAATGATGAAGGCGAAACCATCACGCTTGACGTTAAATCTGATGGTATAGGTCCAGAGGAAGTCCTGATAAAAAAACAAAAGAAGGGAGACTTGCGTGATATAATAGAAAAACTTAAACCCCGCTATCGTACTTTAATAGAAATGAGATATTACCAGGAATTATCTTATGAAGAGATTGCACTGGAAATGAGCCTTCCATTGGGTACAGTAAAAGCCCAGCTTTACCGTGCAAGAGAATTTTTATACCAGGTAATGAAAAATACGGAATACATTTCGCACTAAGGAATCATAATTCAGGATTGGAGCTTCCACCCTACTCTTATATTGATTTTATTTGCCCCATGAAATAAGAAACATGGGGCAAATTATTTTAATACAAAAATATTTTCCTGAGCTAACAATAGAGCAATCACATCAGTTTGAAATGCTGATGCCGCTTTTTGCAGAATGGAACAACAAAATAAATCTTATTTCCAGAAAGGATATTGAACATTTTTATGAGCATCATGTGCTTCATTCACTATCCATAGCTAAGTTTATTCAGTTTAAAGAAGGAGCGAATGTGATAGATGTTGGTACCGGAGGAGGTTTTCCCGGCATACCATTGGCAATAATTTTTCCTCAGGTAAATTTTACATTGGTTGATTCCATTACAAAAAAAATTAAAGTGGTAGAAGACATTATTCAAAAGCTTGGATTACAAAATGTGAAAACGCTTAATATGCGTGCTGAGAATATTAAATTAAAAGCGGATTACATTATTAGCCGTGCCACTGCACCATTAAACGAACTTATTAATTGGACAAATCACACTTTACAAAACAATCAGGTTGGCTCCATGCCAAATGGCTGGATCACTTTAAAAGGTGGCGATCTTAGCGAAGAGTTAAAACCTTTCGAAAAACAAGTGGTGATAGAACTGATTAGCAGTTATTTTTCTGAATCTTTTTTTGAGACAAAGAAAATTGTGTACCTGCCTTACAAATGAATAATAAAATTGCTGGTAAAAAGTGGATTTCGCTAAACATTAGTTCTAATCATTAAACTTTTTTTCTACATTTGCGCTCCATAAAAAAATAAAGCTGAAAGAAAATGAAAAGGACATATCAACCTTCGAATAGAAAAAGAAAAAGTAAACACGGTTTTCGTGAACGTATGAGTACTGCTAATGGACGCAGGGTTCTTGCTGCACGAAGAGCCAAAGGTCGTCATAAACTCACTGTAAGCGATGAGCCTGCTGTAAGAGAGAAATACTAAGATATTACTAGTTAAAAAAGAGGCTGTTCAGCATTATGGACAGCCTCTTTTTTATTGTAAAGAAGTCAGCAATTATATTTTTATTAGAGAGTCTGCAATTTCAAGGTTCTGATAAAACAAATTTTACAATACCCACCCTAAACAGCAAAAGCCTCGTTTTCACGAGGCTTTTGCTGTTTGAATTAAACTTTGATTATTATTTTACCGTAATTCTCCTTGTAACAGTTCCCTTCAATGTTTGAATTTTTATCAAATACAAACCGGGATGCTGGTTACCAAGATCAATAGTATAACGATTTGCATTTATACGTTCGAGGTTAATATCAGCAATTTTGCTTCCTAATAAATTGTAAACATTAATAACTGGAGAAGCGTTAATTGTCTCATTAAAAGTAATATTCACCACGCCTTCTGTAGGAGTTGGATAAAGATTTATCGCTTCATCATAATTATGTGAGTTTATCCCGATAACACTTGAAGTAACACTGAAATCATCAAAAGCAACATTACCTGTATCCTTATCATAAAAGAATTTAATCCATTTTGTACCATTGGTTAACGGTAAATGTTGCATAGCTCCTGTTGTGGAAATAGGAGGGTTAAAAACATGAACCGGTGCCCACGTAGTGCTATCAGAACTTTCATATACATAAAAGGTGCTTAGTGCAAGAGTACCACCTGTAGCAGCATTTCCTTTCATCCAGAAATGTACACTGTCAGCTCCGGCAAACATTGGGGTAATTGCTGTTGTACTATCTCTTCCAAATTTATATGAATGCGGACCACTGGGACCGCTGCTGGTTGTGCTGGTATAATAACTGAATGGACCTGTGTAGGACAAATACCAGCCGTTATAATTCGCTCCTGAAAGACTATCGTAATTATTGAAGTTATCACTAAGAACAACAGTTTGTGCTTTTCCGTAATAAGCTGTAAAAATTATGAATGTTAATAGAATGTAGAGTTTTTTCATATTATTCTTTTTAATATCGTTGCAAATGTAAGTAAAAACATAACCGTTAATTGTTTATTTATTGTTAAACTGATTCATAGTAAGATTTATGCCAACTGCAACAAAACTCTTCACTATTTCTACAGCAGCATTAGTTCTTTCAGGTAATAATTTTTTCTCTTCCGCATTCCATTGGCTTAACACATAATTAACCTGTTGACCTTTTCCAAAATTATTGCCAATTCCAAAACGTAACCGTGCAAAGGATTCAGTATTTAAAATCTCAATAATGTTTGTAAGACCATTATGACCTGCACTACCACCTTTTTGCCGCAGTCGTAATGATCCAAAAGGCAATGCAAGATCATCTGTAATTACCAAAAGATTTTCTGTTTTTATTTTTTCCTGTTGCATCCAGTAATTAACAGCATCACCGCTAAGGTTCATATAAGTTGTTGGCTTAATAAGAATTACTGTTCTTCCGCGAAAGCGTAATTCTGCTACAGATGCTTTTCGCTCAGTAACGAAGGATACTTCAGCAGATGCAGCCATTGTATCAACTATATTAAAGCCAATATTATGACGGGTATTTTCATACTCAGCACCAATGTTTCCTAATCCTGCAATTAAATATTTCAATATGTTTAAATAAAATGAGGAACCTGTTTCCAGATTCCTCTTTACAATTTCAAATTATAAGATTTTAAATTATTTCTCTTTACCCTTGGCAGGAGTTGCAGCAGCAGGAGCTGCGGCTGCAGGAGCAGCAGTTGCAGCAGCTACAGGTGTTGCTTCTACCACAGCACGTGTTACACGAACACCTACTACAACATTGTTAGGGGAATCTAAGAAAGTAATATCCTTACGTTGAAGGTCACGTACACGAATGCTGTCACCAATATTAAGATTGCTGATGCTGATTTCAATAAAATCAGGCAGTGCATTTGGCATAGCACGCACTTTTAACTTACGTACCTTGGCTACCAGTCTTCCTCCTGCTCGCACACCTTCTGAAGTTCCTGTTAATTTAACGGGAATATCCATTACCACAGGTTTGTCATCTGCAATAGCTAAAAAATCAATATGCATAATGCGGTCATTTATCGGGTGGAATTGTACCTCCTGCACTATTGCCTGGTAATTGCTCCCATCCACATCAATACTAACTGTATGCACAGCAGGTGTATAGATTAGCGGCTTAAACTCGCTTGCATCAGCAGAAAAATGCAGTTGATCTTTTCCGCCATAAAGCACACAAGGAACTTTTTCTTCGTTGCGCAATGATTTAACTTCCTGCTTGCTCAGTGTAGTTCTCTTGGTACCTTTTATTTCAATTGATTTCATGATGAATGTAATGTTTTTATGCTTTAACAAATAATGAACTAATGGATTCGTAAGCATACACACGCTGTATGCACTTTGCAAATAAAGCTCCTGTAGAGAGCTGTATTATTTTATTGGATTTCTTGCGAAGAGGAATGGTATCGCAAACAATCACTTCATTAAGATTACTTTTTTCAATACGCTCATAAGCCTGACCGGATAATACAGCATGAGTACAAAAGGCACGAACGCTGGTAGCTCCGTTTTCAGTCAGTAAAGAAGCCGCTTTGGTTAGTGTTCCTGCAGTGTCAACAATATCATCCACCAACAATACATCTTTCCCTTTTACATCTCCAATCAGCTGCATGCTTTCCACTTCATTTGCACGTTTACGGTGCTTATCAATAATTGCCATGTCAGCATTAAAGAATTGTGCAAAAGTGCGTGCACGATGCACACCACCCATATCAGGTGCGCAAACAATTATGTTGGGCAATTCCAGACTTTTAATATATGGAACAAAAATGGTTGATGCATCCAGATGATCTACCGGTACATCAAAAAATCCCTGAATCTGTGGTGCATGTAAATCCATAGTCATCACACGCGTAACACCTGCAGCAGTCAAAAGATTTGCTACCAATTTGGATGCAATAGCTACTCTTGGCTTGTCCTTCCTGTCAGATCTGGCAAAACCGAAATAAGGAATTACTGCTGTGATATAATGTGCAGAAGCACGCTTTGCAGCATCAATAAGCAATAAAAGTTCAAACAGGTTATCAGTAGGAGAAAAAGTGCTCTGGATAATAAACACATCACAACCCCTGACACTTTCATTAAAAGAAGGAGAAAACTCACCATCACTGAAACGGGCTACTTCCACTTCTCCTAAAGGAGCACCATAACATTCAGCAATTTCTTCCGCCAAATACCGTGATGCTGTGCCTGAAAATATCTTAACCTGTCGTGCCATTTTTTAAAGGGGTGCAAAGTAATTGAATTTAACCGTGGAAACAAAATAAAATTCATCTTTAAAATACACATTTATTACTATTTATTTATCATTGCACACATGCACGATGAAAAGCATTTTGAAAGTCCTGATATTGTAAAAGATGTAGTTATCGGAATGGCTGATGGGCTTACTGTTCCCTTTGCTTTAGCAGCGGGATTGAGTGGTGTGGCACTTAGTAACGGAATTATTATCACTGCGGGAATTGCAGAAATTATTGCAGGATCCATTGCCATGGGATTAGGGGGTTATCTGGCCGGCAAAACTGAACGTGATCATTATTTTTCAGAATTACAGCGTGAATATGATGAGGTAGAACATCTGCCTGAGCGCGAAAAAGCAGAGATAAGGGAAATAATGGCCAGTTATGGAATTACTCCCACCACACAGGAATTAGTGACTCAAGAGCTTTCACAAAACAAAGATAAATGGGTGGACTTTATGATGAAGTTTGAGCTTGGTCTTGAAGAACCAAAAAAAATCCGTGCTGCTCAAAGTGCCCGAAATATTTCTCTTTCCTATATTGCAGGAGGTTTTATTCCGCTTAGCGCATATTTTTTTACTGATACACCTTATAATGGATTAATTATTTCTTCCAGTATTACTCTTATCGCATTATTGGTATTCGGATATTTTAAAAGCAGAGTAACGGGACAGCCGGCTTTACAGGGTTCATTAAGCACTGCTGCTATCGGTGCTATTGCAGCCTTTGCTGCATTCATTATTGCCAGACAATTTCAATGAGCATTTTTTACATATTTTCGCAGCCACTGTAAAAGTTCAATGTTCACATTTTATACATGAGATTTAAACATACAAACTTTTTTATGCCCGGGTGGCGGAATTGGTAGACGCG
>JANLZB010000023.1:0-15180 GCA_031366005.1 Bacteroidota bacterium
CTTCTCAATTGCTAATAAGCAAATAAATTTTTTTTGTTATTTATGTTCTACCACCAGCTTGTAAGTTTTGGTAACGGTACCGCTATTAATTACAGAACATAAATAAACTCCTGGTTGTAATTCAGAAGTAGTCATAATAACAACACCATTTTTTTGTGGTATAGGCACTGTTTTTACCAATGATCCGAGCATATTATAAACTACAATACTTGCTTTGCCGGAATTATCACTTAAGTGATAATTAAAAGAAGTATAAGTATTTGCAGGGTTTATAGAAGGACGGCTAACCCCAAAAGATTCGCTTAACTCATTAACTCCAACTGCAGTGCAAAAGCCATAAGATAAATCTATATTAAGCGTGTCAATAGGATTGTTTTGATTAAAGAAATGATAACGTACATAAGAAGTTCCGCAAACACCATGAGAAAACATATCTGTTTTAAAAGTGTTATCATAAGCACCAGGAGGAATGATTGCCGGATCAGAAGAAACGGGAGTGTTAGGTGGATAACAATTAGGGCCGAAGCAAAATGATTCCTCATGAGCAGGAAGCACATTCACTAAAGTTCTTGATACCATTGCATACAATGTATCAGCACCCTGATTCTGTATGGTAATATAAAATTCAATCGGATTAACAGTATCGGGTGCGGTATTAACATTTGAGAAATTACTTGGTACCATTTGGGCACTAATGCGACCACCAAAAAATAATGCTATTACTATCAGTGTATAAAGTACTCTTCTTTTCATATTTTTTATGTTTTGAGACTGTAAAGAAACAAAATTTTCTCCTCATTATCAAGGAATGTTTGCTATCTGAGCGAATTAATCCGAAATCAAATTCTGGTAATGCATTTATCAAATTGTGAATATTTCACTATTATACATGAATTAAATAAAATTTTGTAAAAGTTTCCTTTAAGCTATTGTTACTCTTCAAATAATTTTTAGCTTTACGGCTTCAATCCCTTAAATTTATCTCTAAAAAAATTAAAAATCTCATGAAGAAACTGTACACTCTATTAACTGCGGTATTATTGACCAGTTTAAGTTTTGGTCAAAGTCCACGCTTAGTGCTGGTAGAAGAATTTACCGGTGAAACCTGCGGACCTTGCGCTGGTGCAAATCCTGGTTTTAATACAATACTGGATGCGCATGCCTCCAATGTTATTTCCTTAAAGTATCAGAATAATATTCCTTCTGCTGGCCCTAATTTTTATGCTTATAATTCAGCTGATATCAGCAATAGAACAGCTTTTTATGCAAATAATTATTCTCCTCATGCATGGATTGATGGTAATTACTGGAACGGAAATGCTGCAAGTGTTACAGGAGCACAACTTACCGCTCGTGGTAGTGTTACCTCTCCTTTCACCATTGAAGTCAGCCATTCTTTTTCTCCTAACCATGATATTATTTATATTCATACAGTCGTTCGTGCTTCCCAAACTGTGAGCAATGCCAATTTACATTTGCGCACAGCAGTTTCAGAGCGTAATGTGTATGGATATACTTCGCCTAACGGAGAAGATGTATTTTCTCATGTGATGCGTAAACTGCTGCCTACAGGTACAGGCACTACACTCCCTACAACATGGGCAGCTGGAGATTCATCAGTATCAGATCAGCAGTGGACTATAACTATTCCTACAAATCCTGCTGTGGTTGATTTGCCAATCTGGGCAATGTTAGAAGCTATTGTTTGGGTGCAGGATGATGCGACTAAACAAATCATGCAAACAGGGCTTAGTCCTGCTGTAGTAAATCTGGACCCTGCAATTGTTTCTATCTCCGGAGTTCCTTCCGTTACCTGTTCTTCTGTTACTCCTTCAGTTACTGTAACTAACAATGAAGCTACTCCTGTAAGCAGTCTTGATATTGAATATTATCTGGACAGCCAGTCACCAATTGTTTATTCCTGGACAGGAACCATCAATCAGGGAGCAACTGCTATTATTACTTTGGGTACAATTGCTATGTCTCAGGGAGCTCATAACATTTATGTAAACATTACCAATGTTAATGGATCACCTGATGTGGTGCTATCAAATAATTCACGTCTGCTTGCAGTAGGACAACCGTTAGCTGCTTCAATGGCATTCAGCGAAACATTTACTCCAGTTTCTTTTCCTCCAGCAAACTGGATCAATGAAGATAATGATTATGTTACTGGCTGGTCGCGTTCTGCTGCTAATTCAACATCTCCGGGTACAGGATCTGCTAAAATTGATTTTTATAACAGTCCTCAGGGACAGGTTGATGTGCTTTATCCTTTAACACCACTTGATATAACTACAGGTATTGCACCCACACTTAGCTTTAAAGTAGCTCACAGACAATATTCAGCGGCTTATTCTGATCTTCTGGAAGTTATAATTTCTACGGATTGTGGTGTAACATGGACTCCTGTATGGAGCAAAAGCGGTGCTAACCTTTCTACTGTTGCTGGTTTTGCAACTGCTGCATTTACACCAACTGTTACTCAGTGGAGAAGTGAAACCATTGATTTATCATCATACATCGGACAAACCAATGTGTTGTTTGCATTCAAAGCTACTTCTGATTATGGCAATAACGCATTCATAGATCAGGTTTATTTCAGCCCATGGAATGTTTTAGGAATTACTGATAATAGCAATGATGTAATGGTAAATATTTATCCTTCTCCTTCGAGTGGTATAGTAAGCGTGAATGTTGAAAAAGTTACTTCTCCTATGATGGATGTTTCAGTTACTAATGTGGTTGGTAAAGTTGTAAAGCAAATGAGCTTTGATAAATCAGAAGGCAATGTAATGTCAATTGATTTAAGCAATGAAGCCAATGGAAATTACCTTGTTAAAATTGTTACTGCCAGTGAGACAATTTTAAAAAGAGCAGTCATTCAAAAATAATTTAATCTTCATCAAATTATAGAAAAAGGGCTTGGCATTTGCCAAGTCCTTTTCTGTTAAAATAAAATCAAATGAAAAAAATATTCCTGTTAGTTTCTTGTTGCATGGTGGTGCTATCCTCTTTAGCACAGGAGAAGAAAAGTGAAATTCCATCTGTAAATATCAAAACGCTTGATGGAAAAGTTTTTAATACTTCGCAATTAAATAATAACGGCAAGCCCATGATCATTGATTTCTGGGCAACCTGGTGCAAACCATGCGTGACAGAACTGAATGCAATCTCAGAAAATTATGCTGACTGGAAAGCAGAAACCGGAGTGAAGCTGGTGGCAATTTCTATTGATGATGCACGTACTATGGCAACCGTTTCTCCCTTTGTAAGCGGCAAAGGATGGGATTATGAAGTTTATATTGATAACAACAGCGATTTTCGCAGAGCAATGAATGTTAACAATGTTCCGCATACTTTTTTGCTGGATGGCAATGGGAAAATTGTAGCACAACACAACACTTTTGCACCGGGTGATGAAGATAAGCTCTACGAAGAAATTGTAAAACTTTCAGGAACCAAATAAACGAAGGCTGAATATTATTTTTAAAAAAAGGGAGTAGTTAATGCTCCCTTTTTATTTTTGTTCTCCTCCTCATTCAAAATCTGTTATTATCTATGAAGCAACATCTCACTTTTATAACATTTATCGTACTTGTATTTTGTGTTAAATTTTCTCAGGCACAAATCCCGGTGATATCAAATATATCAGGCAACTTTGAAGTAGACGGTCAAATCTATAAAGCTGACTCATCTATTGAAGCCCCTGAAGTGCCTGAGAAATTTTTGAACAATGCATTTCTGAATTTGAATTATGTGAATGGCAATTTTAAAGCAGGATTACGATACGAGGAATACTTAGGTCCACTGTTAGGATTTGATGAACGTTATCGCGGAAGCGGAATTACTTACCGTTATGCACAATATTCTGTTGACCAGATTGATGTAACCGTAGGAAATTTTTATGAGCAGTTTGGCAACGGTTTAATTTTTCGAAGCTATGAAGAACGTGCCATTGGAATTGATAATTCAGTGGATGGAATACGCGTTGGTTTTAAACCACTCAATGGAATTTATTTAAAAGGAATAGTTGGAAGACAACGTGATTTTTTCAGTCTTGGTGAAGGGATAGTGCGGGGAGTAGATGCTGATGTGCAATTGAATGATTTGATTACAAAAATGAAAGATGCAAAAGTGAGGCTCGGAATAGGAGGGAGTTTTGTGAGTAAGTATCAGAAAGACAATGATCCGATTCGTAATCTTCCGCAAAACGTGGGAGCATATGCCGCACGTTTTAATTTGAATGCCGGTAAGTTCAGTATGAATACCGAGTACGCTTATAAAATAAATGACCCTTCTGTAGTAAATAGTTTCATTTATAAAAACGGAGAAGCATTATACCTTAACCTGTCCTATTCAACAAAAGGTTTTGGAACAACTATTACTGGAAAAAGAATTGATAACATGAGTTTCCGCTCTGACCGTAATGCAACACTAAACAGCTTAATGATAAATTATCTCCCTGCCATCAGCAAGCAATACAGTTATCGTTTGAGTACACTCTATCCATACTCAACACAACCCAATGGTGAGATGGGAGTAGCAGGAGAAACCTTTTACAACTTTGCGGCTAAAACTCCGTTAGGAGGAAAGTATGGAACCAAACTCAGCATTGGTGCTTCTGCAGTAAATAATATTCAACGTGATTCGGTAAGCAATGATACACTCGGATACAAAAGCGGTTTTTTTAATATTGGTGATGATATTTATTACCAGGACATTAATGTGGAACTTACCAAGAAGCTGAGTAAAAAACTTAAACTAGTTGCAAGTTATATTTACCAGGTTTACAATAAGAATGTGGTGGAAGGAGAGATAGGTTTTGATATCGTGCATGCAAATATTGGAATCATTGATTTAACTTATAAAATAAATAACAAACACAGTATTCGTGCAGAGATACAGCATCTCTATACAAAACAGGATAGAAAAAACTGGGCAATGGGTTTGATTGAATACAGTATTTCTCCCAATTGGTCGTTTACTCTTTTTGATGAATATAATTATGGTAATGATAATAAAGACCTGCGGCTTCATTACTACAATGCTTCGATGGCTTACACAAAAAATGCTACACGCATAAGCTTAGGTTATGTAAGGCAACGTGCAGGACTTTTATGCGTTGGTGGAGTATGTCGCTTTGTACCTGCTTCCAATGGATGGAACATAAGCATCACAAGCAGGTTTTGATTTACGTGTTTACAATTATTATTAACTTTGATATATGATGCGGATTAAAAATTTATTGATTTATACCTTACCTTTCTATATGCTATTGCAAAGCTGCGATAAGATAGATTCTCCCTTTAGTACGTCAGCAAACAGCGGTTCAGTTGATACCTCAATAGTTCCACAAAGAGTATTGCTCGAAGAATACACCGGCCATACCTGCCCTAATTGCCCGGCAGCTCACGATGAAGCGCAAACATTATTAAATACTTATGGAAAACAATTAATTGTTGTTTCCGTTCATGCCGGTTATTATGCACAAACGCAAAGCGGCACTTACAGTTATGACTTTCGTACACAGGTTGGAAATGATTTATTTGCTGCCTTTTTACCAACGGGACAATCATTTCCTACAGGCGTTATTCAACGTAAGAAAAACAGTCAGGGAAATTATCCGATTCCTTGGAGTTCGTGGGGAACAAATATTGCAACTTTAATCAGCGCAAAGCCATCTGCAAAGATTGACATGGTTAATTCTTACAATGCTGCTACCAGAACCATCACCTGCACCGTTACTAATAATTTTTTGAAAGATATTTCATCTTCTTTATCCTTAAGTGTTTTATATACTGAGGACAGTATTGTTAAACCTCAAAAAAACGGAACAGTGAGCCTTCCTGCATATACTCACCGTCACGTATTGAGAGGTTCTTTAAACGGAAGCTGGGGTGAAACCATTGGCAGTTCTTTTATTTCAGGTCAGTCATTGGATAAAACCTATACCGGTGCTCCGATTTCCGCAGATGCAGTTCCTGAGCATATTTCAGTAGTAGCTATTTTGTATAACACTACAACCAATGAAGTAATTCAGGTGGCGGAGAAAAAACTGATTGAATAAGACTGTTTAAAAAAAAATAAATTTTTTACGAGGTTATTTATATTCCATTTAGTATCGTTTACCTCAGGGAATAATGCAATTAATCCACTTACAATTAATTATCATATTTGTGTGATGCGAAAAAGTTTTTTGATTGTATTGTTGTGTATTTGTATAAACGGATTTCTTAAAGCACAAACTTTTACTGCTCATATTTTAGCAGGTGCAGCCACATCACAGGTGAGTGGAGATCAATTATCGGGATTTAATAAGGCAGGAGTAATTGCAGGAGCTGGAGTTAATGCAATGCTTTCAAAAAAAATAGATCTGGGTTTTGAAATTTATTATATCCAGAAAGGAAGCCTTAAACAAAGTAATATTGATAAAGGTGATTTTGAATATTACCGGCTGCGTTTAAATTATCTGGAGATCCCATTATTGCTTCAGTATCACATGTCGGATAAATTAGGTTTGGAACTAGGACCCTCAATAGGAACACTAATTAGCTCCAGTGAAGAAAATCAGGATGGAGAGCTTATTGGCCAGCCACCATTTATTAAATATGAAATAAGTTTTGGTGGAGGATTGGCTTATCGTTTTGGTGGAAACTGGGGTTTGCATTTCAGAGGAGGACAGTCTGTTGCACCAGTGCGCGAACATAGTGGAGGAAGTGTTTACAGATTAAACAGAGGCCAATACAATTCTGTTTTATTATTTGCATTGTTTTACCAGTTTGGAAAAAGAAGAAATTGATGAATAAACATAAAATTATTGTTGCAGTTACAGGTGCCAGCGGAGCTATCTATGCCAAGGTGCTGTTTGATAAATTACAGCAATTGAAAGATCAGGTGGATTCGTTAGGAGTAATATTGTCGGATAATGCACGCACGGTTTGGGAGCATGAGTTAGGTAACCGGGATTTTGAAAACCTGCCATTTATCGTGTATGAGAAAAATAATTTTATGGCGCCTTTTGCGAGTGGCTCCGCTAAGTATGAGGTGATGATTGTTTGTCCTTGTTCAATGGGCACTTTAGCGAGAATTGCCAACGGCATTTCAGGCGACTTATTGACACGTGCAGCTGATGTGATTCTTAAAGAAAGAAGAAAACTCATCCTTGTGACACGCGATACACCTTTAAGCCTCATACATATTAATAATATGAAAGCGATAACAGAAGCCGGAGGAGTCATCATGCCTGCTTCGCCTTCCTTTTACAGCAAACCTGAAAATTTTGAAGCTTTAGCGGCAACAGTCATTGACAGGGTGCTTGATCTCTCTGGCTTTGAAAACGTAACATACAGATGGAGCGAGAGTTAAAATTTTTACACACTGATTTGTGTAAGATTTAACCCTGGCCTATTGCATTTCATATAACATGCTCCATATATTTGCGTTACCTATACAAAACATCACTAAAATATGTTCGAATACTCTAAAGAAATTCTCACCAAAGTGAGCTTCGATAGGACCCTGTTTAAAAAAGAATTAAGGAAAGCAATTAAGTGGTTAAAGTCAGATGAACGAAAATTATTAATGTTATGGTGTATTGCCACTTTTGGTAATAAATACAGTGATGTTATAAGCCAGGCTTTCAGGCACGTGGTAAAATAAATTCAAGATTTTTTTTAATTCCATTAAATCCTGCACGCTTCATCGGTGAATCGCTGAATACTTTTTCAAATACTTCTTCAGTAATTTCTTCCCAGTCTTTTTGATTCATTTCAATCAAGTGATCATTTGCTTTTAACGCGTGATCATGATGCGGTTTTGAAAAACGATTCCAGGGACAAACATCCTGACATACATCACAACCAAACATCCAGTCATCAAATTTACCTTTATAGTCAGCAGGTATATTGTCTTTTAATTCAATGGTAAAATAAGAAATGCATTTGCTTCCATCCACTACTTGCGGTGCTACGATGGCTGATGTTGGACACGCATCTATGCAGCGTGTACAAGTACCGCAATAATCTTTCATTGGCGCATCGTATTCCAGGTCAAGATCAATAATTAATTCAGCAATAAAAAAGAAGGATCCTGTTTTGGGATGAATCAGGTTGGAGTTTTTTCCTATCCATCCTAATCCACTTCGCTGTGCCCATGCACGGTCGAGCACAGGAGCTGAATCAACAAATGCACGTCCGCTTACTTCTCCTATCTCATCCAGAATAAATTGTGATAAGCACTTTAGTTTTTCTTTAATGACTGAATGGTAATCTCTGCCGTAAGCATATTTAGAAATCTTTGGTGCTGATGGATTTTGATTTGATTCAGGATAATAATTAAGCAGCAATGAGACAACCGACTTTGCACCATCTACTAATTTGCGTGGATCTAACCGTTTATCAAACCAGCGCTCCATATAACTCATCTTACCATTATAATTCTGTGCAAGCCATTGCTCTAACCGTGGTGCTTCTTCTTCTAAAAAATCCGCTTTGGAAATACCACAATGCATAAAGCCAAGACGCAGTGCTTCTTGTTTGATAAGCTCAGTATATTTTGAGGGATTGCTAAATTGATTCATTGCTTCATTGCTGAATTGTTGAATTGCTCAATTGGTAAAATGCAACAATTCAGCAATTTAACAATTTAACAATCTTTTATTTAATCAAACAACTCCCCGGTATTTCGCTTTACTATTTTACCAAGATGCTTGTATGCTTTCTCAGTTACTTCACGTCCGCGGGGTGTACGATGTAAAAAACCTTCCATAATTAAAAATGGTTCATAAACTTCTTCAATTGTTCCTGCTTCCTCACTCACTGCAGTGGCAATGGTATTTAATCCAACAGGACCACCCTTAAATTTATCAATTATCACAGACAAAATTCTATTGTCCATTTCATCTAAACCATGCACATCAACATTGAGCGCCTCTAATGCAAACTGTGCAATAGGTATATCTACTTTTCCATTTCCTTTTATCTGTGCAAAATCTCTTACTCTGCGCAGCAATGCATTTGCTATACGTGGAGTTCCTCGGCTTCTGCGCGCAATTTCAAAAGCGGCTTCATCAGTAATTTCTATTTTTAAAATATCAGCAGATCGAAAAACTATTAACTGCAAAAGCTTTGCATCATAATACTCCAAACGTGATGTGATTCCAAACCGTGCACGTAATGGTGAAGTAAGTAAACCTGATCGGGTAGTTGCACCAATTAAGGTAAACGGATTTAATTTTATCTGAACACTTCTTGCGTTGGGTCCGCTCTCGATCATAATGTCAATCTTATAATCTTCCATCGCAGAATAGAGATATTCCTCTACAACCGGACTCAGTCGATGTATTTCATCAATAAACAAAACATCGTGTGGTTCTAAGTTTGTAAGTAATCCCGCCAGATCACCAGGCTTGTCTAAAACCGGTCCTGATGTGACTTTCATTTTACTGTTCAGTTCATTAGCAATAATATTTGCCAGCGTAGTTTTACCTAATCCGGGTGGTCCGTGTAAAAGCACATGATCCAAAGCTTCACCGCGTTGCTTTGCAGCCTGCACAAAAACCCGCAGGTTTTCCACCACTTTTTTCTGACCTGTGAAATCTTCAAAATCAAGCGGACGTAAAACTTTTTCTATCTCCTTTTCAACCGAAGAAAGATTTTCGTCATCAGGATTAATGTTTGCATTACGCATGAAACAAAATTAAGCGTTTAAATTTTATCTACGAATTACGAATCAATACGAATCTACGAATCTGTGCGACAGCCATTCGTATATTCGTACTTCAATTCGTATTCGTAGATGGAAAGTTTAATTCCCAAATTATTATTGAGCGATCATCACCGGTAGAAATTAATAAATTATCTATCCACAATAATTTATTTACTGAATGTGTGTGACCGTCATTATGCGGTTTATCGAGTTTTGCAATCACATCAAATGTTTTTGCATCCCATAACTTAATTGTTTTGTCGCGGCTTGCGGTTGCAAATATTTTTTGTGATGAATGAAAAGCAATATCATATATCGCATAATTATGTGCAGGAATTGATTGTAGGAGAGAGTAATCGTTTCCGGAAAAAATATTAAGATGTGCATCACGCGATCCGCTCAACAGGAATTTACCATCATCAGCGTAAACAACAGTATTCACTGAAAAATCTCTTGTATGAGCCTGGAAACGATAGATGATTTCAATATCAGGAATAGATAAAATAACAACGCTGCCATCAGCGCATGTAACAGCCGCTTCAGCTTTAACAGGATGAAAAGCAAGACATCGTAATTTGCCTTCGCTCACTTTCAGAGTTTTGATCAAAAGATAATCACCGGAAGAAAGAACCGATAGCGTTCCATCACCTGCTAAAGTGAAAATTAATTCATGTTGCTTATGATACGCAATATTGAATACAGGTGAAGTATGATATTGAAGCAATCGCTCTTCTGCATTTGTATTTAAATTAATAACATGCACTCCGCCACTGCTTTGCCCGATGAGTAAATGATCAAGTTCAGAGATGTAACGCAGTGAATAAATGATTCCTGTTGATTTTGCAATCATCACACCATCACCTGCTTCTTCTGTGTTCCATTGGGCAACAATCTGATCGCCACTGCCAGTCCAGAAAATATTTGTCCCCGTTTTTTTTTCTAAAGCATACACTCCGCTTTTATGACCGGTTAAACGTCTTATTAAATTTATATTGACAGAATCTTTTATCATTAATCAACCACAAAGAAACTCATAATCACAGTATGTAAATTAATGTCAGACTTGTATAGTTATGAAAAAATATGGTTTGTAATTGTGTATTATTCCATTGTAATATTACGCCTTCAACAATAACAACATGATATCCATGAAAAATAAATTACAACTTATCTTATTATTCAATTTTGCTTTTTCGGTTGCATCCAATGCAAAAGAAATCCATGAAACAACTAAAATCCGAAGTAATACTTCCACTCAATTTGTGGGTTGTCCTAACTCAACTGCTCAAGTAGATTTGGCAGTGAATAATGTCAGAGCGCATATTCTTAATGGTGGTGATCTGTGGTGGGATCCTGTTTCGCAAGTCAATACTTATGAAGTACCAATTGGCTCTGGAATAAACAGTCTTTTTGCCGGAGCAATATGGATCGGAGGATTTGATGCGTCAGGTTCACTCAAAGTAGCAGCACAAACATATCGCCAGCAAGGTGCAAATGATTTTTGGCCCGGACCAATCAGCAAAGACCCTGTTACTGATTCGCTTTCAATAACTAATTCTCGTTGTTTACAGTTTGATCGTTTTTACGGAGTTTCAAAACAAGACATTCAGAATTTTGTTAACGGTGGTTCCCCTACCCAAGAGATTATTGATTATCCTGGCAATGGGAATGTTGCAAATGGGGAATTACCCTTACTCGCTCCTTTTATAGATATAAATAATGACGGTGTTTATGATTACACTCAAGGGGATTATCCTGCCTATAACTTTTCGGGTAATTATCCATTCGATTCAACAACTAACTCTTATATATGCAACGATTATTTATTTGGCGACCAGGGTTATTGGTGGGTTTTTAATGATATAGGAAACACTAAAACGGAAACCAACAGTTATCCGATAGGGTTGGAAATACGCGCACAAGCTCTTGCATTTAATGCTCCTAATTCAAGCGTAAATAATACAACCTTTTATAAATATCAAATCATTAACCGTTCTTCAGATGGTTTAAATCAATGTTACATTGGTCAATGGGTTGATCCCGATTTAGGTGATGCCACGGATGATTATGTTGGCTCTGATGTAGGACGAGGTTTGGGGTTTTGTTACAATAGCGATGCAGATGATGACGCAAGTGCTGGAGGTTATGGTTTAAATCCACCTGCAATAGGAACGGATTTTTTGCAGGGTCCATTAGCGGATTTTTCTGATGGCATTGATAATGATTTAGACAGTCTGTATGATGAACCTGGAGAACAATGTGCGATGACAAAGTTTGTTTATTATAACAACACCAATAATACTCCAGATGGGAATCCATCAGTAGCAGATGATTATTACCAGTATTTAGCGGGTAAATGGCTGGATGGAATATTAATTACTCATGGTAATGGAGGCCGTACAGCGGGTGATCCTCCATGTAATTATATGTTTCCTGGAACCACCGATCCGCTTTTTACAGATGATTGGACGATGGCCTCTGCAGGCTTTTCAGGAGGCGATATGCGTTACTTACAATCTGCAGGTACATTTTCTTTACCTCCTGGCGCAGTAAATTATGTAACTGTAGCTGTTGTTTGGGCACGTGATAGTGCAGGTCCGTTATCCTCGGTTTCAGCATTGCTTGCGGCAGATGATAATGCGCAATCGCTGTTTAATAATTGTTTTACTCCTGTTGGCATTAAGGAAAATTTCTCAGTCACCAATGTTACTTGTTCGCCAAATCCTTTTAGTGAACAAACCACTATCAGCTTCAATAATCCTGATCATCATAATATTACACTGCATGTTTATGATCTCAAAGGAAGATTGGTAAGAAACTTAAATGCAACCACAGGCAATTCATTCAAGTTTGAGAAAAACGAATTACACAGCGGAATTTATTTATATAATTTGCAGTCAGAGAACAAATCTATTTATTCAGGAAAAATAGTCGTTCAATAAAATGCTTAATAAATAATGCGGCACTTATCAATCATCAGATGAGTGCCGTTTTTCTTTAATATGCATTAAGCATTTACTTTTGATGCGTGCTGGCTGAGCAAAAGCAAATTCTGAAAAGTTTTTTACCTCCTCTTTTTTTCATTGCATTGATGTGGTTAGTAAAAGGAATTGAAATCTATTATCGTTTGGATCTTTCTTTTCTTGGCGTTTATCCACGACATATTGAAAGTCTGAAAGGTATCATCACCATGCCTTTTATTCATGCGGATATTAAACATTTGTTTTCCAATTCTGTTCCCTTGCTTATACTTGGAGCGGTACTTATTTATTTTTATAAAGAATTAGCGCTACGCGTTTTTTTACTCATTTATTTTCTGCATGGCACATGGCTTTGGTTAGGTGGAAGAGAAAATTATCACATCGGTGCAAGTGGAATAGTGTATGGCTTATCAAGCTTTTTATTTTTCAGCGGAATATTCAGAAGAGATACACGGTTGATAGCAATTTCTTTGTTGGTTGTATTTCTTTATGGAGGATTAATCTGGGGAATGTTTCCTGATTTTATGGGTCCTTCAATATCCTGGGAAGCGCATTTATACGGTGCTGTAGCAGGATTGCTCTGTGCATTTGTCTATCGGAAAGAGGGGCCTCAGCGAAAACAATACGATTGGGAAACAGAAGAAGATAATGACGAAGAGATAATTCTTATTGAAGGAGAACCTCCAGCAGAATCTGAACCTCCATCACAATCAGTGAACATTAATTACGATTATAAACCCACTAACGATCCTGAAGACATCGAACAAACAAAACCAAACACATAATGTTGAAGATTGAACATATTGGAATAGCTGTAAAAAATATTGAGCAATCGAATCAGTTATTCAGCAAACTACTGAAAGCATTACCTTATAAAACTGAAACCGTTGAATCGGAAAATGTAATTACTTCCTTTTTTAAAGTGGGCGAAAACAAAATTGAATTACTTGAAGCAACTAACGAAACGAGCGCCATTGCAAAATTTATTGAAAAACGTGGTGAAGGAATTCATCACATTGCTTTTGATGTAAAAGATATTTACGCTGAAATGAAACGATTACAATCTGAAGGATTTACATTGTTAAACACAGAGCCAAAACATGGAGCTGACAACAAATTGGTTTGTTTCTTACATCCCAAAGGAACCAATGGTGTATTGATTGAACTCTGTCAGGAAAGATAGTTTAACGAAGTAACTATCTCTTCATTGGTTTTCAATTGATAAACATTTAGTCCCAGTTTTTCAGCTCCTTTAATATGCTGTTCGCTATCATCAACAAAGAGCGTTTCATGTGGGAATAAATTATTTTCTTTCAAAACAAATTCAAAAATCTCTGCATCAGGTTTGCGCATTTTCATCCTGCATGAGTAGTAAATTTTTTCAAAAATTTTTTCAAAAATATTTTCTCCGTAAGTATCAATTAAAATTTGAGTGAAAGCTTTGATGTGGATTTCATTGGTATTACTCAATAAAAAAATACGGTGATTTTTTGAAAGTTCCTGAAGCCATTTAATTCGGGAAGGAGGAATATCCAGCAACATAGCATCCCATGCATTGTCAATTTCCTGATCAGTAACAGGTTCAGGAATGTGTGTGCGTAATACATCACGAAAAGCAGCAGGAGAGATAATTCCTTTTTCAAAATCATCAAAAAGACGTTCTTGTTTTTGTTTTGAATACACCTCATCAAAGTTTTTTATTCCTGTATTTTTAAATGCCAATGCTGTTGCATCATAGTTCAGATTGATAATTACTCCTCCTAAATCAAAAATTATTGCCTTTGGTTTAAACATTTACTCTGTAATTGTAGGCAAATATATATTTTCGCGTTCCGGTTTACGGTTTACAATTTATAGTTTATAGTTAAAAAACATTGTGCGCAAGCCAACTTTAAACTTTAAACAACAAACTTTAAACTGTTTTCGGGCCCATAGCTCAGTTGGTTAGAGTAGCTGACTCATAATCAGTTGGTCCTTGGTTCGAGCCCAAGTGGGCCCACAAAGTAAAGCCGGTCAATAATCTTTGACCGGCTTCTTAACAATGTGCGTTGACCCAGTGCGCGGCGCGCTCGAAATACGTGAAGCGCTCGATGACGCGGCCGGTATTCGGCTCGTGGCCGCCGATCGGCCCCTTGGCCCAGTAAAAGAGCGCCAGTGCGAACACGACGATGAGGACGAGCGCGCCGCCGTAGGGAATGATCCACCAGTTGCGGATCTGCCGCCACGCTTCGCCCGCCGTCGTCGTGCGCGTGCCGGGATAGCTCGTGATCGGCTGGACCAGCACGCCGCGCTCGCCGATCTGCATGTTGTTCACGGTGCCGGGCGCCCTGCCCGACTCGTGCACGCCGCGCCAGAACGGCGCGTTGTTGAGCGGCTGGCTCCTGGCGCGCTGCGCGTTGCTGTCGCCGGGCTGCGGATCGGGAAGCACCGTCGTCGTGATCGTCGTCGTGGTCCCCGGCCCGACCACGATCGGTGTCACCGGGCCGTCGCC